>NZ_JAUSTK010000007.1 GCF_030812855.1 Paenibacillus wynnii | reverse complement strand
ATGCTCCGAAGAGGGGCACTATCTCTAATGCTTACATCGGGATGTCAAGACCTGGTAAGGTTCTTCGCGTTGCTTCGAATTAAACCACATACTCCACTGCTTGTGCGGGTCCCCGTCAATTCCTTTGAGTTTCAGTCTTGCGACCGTACTCCCCAGGCGGAGTGCTTACTGTGTTAACTTCGGCACCAAGGGTATCGAAACCCCTAACACCTAGCACTCATCGTTTACGGCGTGGACTACCAGGGTATCTAATCCTGTTTGCTCCCCACGCTTTCGCGCCTCAGCGTCAGTTACAGCCCAGAAAGTCGCCTTCGCCACTGGTGTTCCTCCACATATCTACGCATTTCACCGCTACACGTGGAATTCCACTTTCCTCTTCTGTACTCAAGCCACCCAGTTTCCAGTGCGACCTCAGGTTGAGCCCAAGGTTTAAACACCAGACTTAAATAGCCGCCTGCGCGCGCTTTACGCCCAATAATTCCGGACAACGCTTGCCCCCTACGTATTACCGCGGCTGCTGGCACGTAGTTAGCCGGGGCTTTCTTCTCAGGTACCGTCACTCCGGTAGCAGTTACTCTACCGGACGTTCTTCCCTGGCAACAGAGCTTTACGATCCGAAAACCTTCATCACTCACGCGGCATTGCTCCGTCAGGCTTTCGCCCATTGCGGAAGATTCCCTACTGCTGCCTCCCGTAGGAGTCTGGGCCGTGTCTCAGTCCCAGTGTGGCCGTTCACCCTCTCAGGTCGGCTACGCATCGTCGCCTTGGTGAGCCGTTACCCCACCAACTAGCTAATGCGCCGCAGGCCCATCCCTCAGTGACAGATTACTCCGTCTTTCATTCTCTCCTCAGGTGAGGAAAGAAATTATCCGGTATTAGCTACCGTTTCCGGTAGTTATCCCAGTCTAAGGGGCAGGTTGCCTACGTGTTACTCACCCGTCCGCCGCTAACCTACTTTGGAAGCAAGCTTCCAAAGTAAATCCGCTCGACTTGCATGTATTAGGCATGCCGCCAGCGTTCGTCCTGAGCCAGGATCAAACTCTCCAAATTGGTATTCAGAAAGAGCGATTGCTCATTTTGAAACATCTGACGAGAATTTTCATTCTCTTGATGAAATTTCAAAAGCGTGAAACACGCTGTGAAACTCATCTATTTTGGATTTCACTTTCGTAAAATCCCACTCACTCGTTGTTCAGTTTTCAAAGATCAAGTTCTCGTTGTCGGCGGTTAATGTCTCACCAGCAACTCTTATAATATATCATATCCAACCGTGTAATGCAAGCTCTTTTTTTCAACTTCTTTTTCGAGCTCGGCATCAACATTTCTTGGCCGGAATAAGAATATATCATGTATAGAAATCAATTGCAAGCTTTTTTTATTAGTTACATATCTTTTAATGCGAGACTACCTCCACTGTTTCCAGATCGGCTATATGAGGTAGTCCAGCATCCTACAACATCCTTGAATAATAACTATGAAATAATCTCCTGAATGTTCAACTCGCGCTCCATTGCCAGATTGACTATCCTACCACCTGCAACCTGCACCATTGGGCGCGTTGGGTTACTCCGGTCCGTAAATATAATCTCCCCAATAGACCCATCACTTAATCTTATTTTAGTTCCGGTGTAAAGCTCCGTTGTTTTTTGGAGGAAGGTTTGAACAATCACCGGGTCCAGCTTACCGAAGCTTTCCTTAAGAATCTGTTCCAAAACCAAATAAGGAGACTCAGCTTTTCTGTAGGCTCGCTCTCGAGTCATAGCATGGTAAATGTCAGCAACCGCTACAATCTTAGCATAGAAGTGAATTTGGCTCCCTTCCAGCCGGAGTGGATATCCCGAACCGTCTATTTTTTCATGATGCTGTAATGCAGTCAGTCTGACACCTTCATTAATCGCGGTTACATTACGTAAAAATTGATACCCGTAGGTTGTGTGCATTCGCACCTCTTCCCTCTCAGCACTGTTCAGAGGCTCAGCTTTATGAAGAAGAGAAGGATCAACCTTGGCATTACCAATATCGTGAAGTAGCCCCGCTATAGCAGCCTGCATCCAGTCCTTCTGAGGATAATTGCACCATTGGGCAATCTTATATGACGTCAAAGCAGACAACACCGCGTTATGGTAGTTATAATCCTGTTCATTTAGCATACGGGGAACGAACTTCAAAACATGATAATCTTTAATATGTACTACCAGAGCTTCTAACTGACTGCGCAGCTCATAGATGGGTAGAGTTACTGCAGGAACTGAGCGATAGCTGTTCTTTATGAGAGCCAGCATCTTGTCGTATTCATCATGAAGAGGTGTGCTGTTTTTATCTTTAACTATTGCAACAGCTTTTGTAGATGCTGTTTTGGCAGAACCCTTATTAGAATCAGCTGTTTTATGATCTGCGTCGCTACCTTCAATCTCTACCAGTTCTATCATGAAAGCCTGAAGGATTTCCATATCCCGCGGTAATAAAACTTTTCCCTTGGCGAACAGAACTCCCCCCAGAGGTGTAATGACATCTTTAATGATCTTTGAACCTGGTTTCACATCCGCAACGGATAAACTCGGCATATATACTCAGCCCCTTAATTTCTTTAACACTATAAGCTTTAGGGACGCTCTTCTTATATAAGAACGTTTATGTAACAGCGCACCCAATCAATCTATAAGAATCAGGTAACTCTATTCCTCTAATTATAGTATGGATAGATACAAGCGACTAGTGTGGAGTAGTGCATTCACCAATTTAATTATTCGCAAAAAAAAGAGCACAGATTTCTAATAAAGAAATCCATGCTCTTCCTACGAATACTATTCCAGCGTATCTACTTCGCCTTCAACATCTGTTTCTGGTTCAGGTGATTCGCTTATCTCTTCTACTGCTACTCCGCCCTCTTCGATATCGGACAGTTCTTCTTCCTCATTCTTGTCAGCTCGACAAAGGGTAGCCACCGCATCATCCTCACGGATGTTAATCAGTTTAACCCCCTGAGCATAACGTCCCATTGTCGAAATCCCATCCATGCTGGTACGGATTAAGGTTCCGCTGGTTGTAATAATCATAAGGTCTTCGTCACTCTTAACAACTTTTAAGCCCACTACAGGACCATTCTTCTCGGTAAGGTTGATTGTCTTGATTCCTTTACCACCACGGGTTTGGGAACGGTAGTCACCTGCTGGTGTCCGCTTACCATAACCCTTGGAAGTAACGATTAGAACCTCAAGATCTTCATCCACACAATCCATCCCGATTACTTGGTCATTTCCAGTAAGAGTTATACCTTTGACACCGGTAGCACTCCGACCCATAGATCTTACGTCGTTCTCGGAGAATGTGATCGACATGCCTCGTGCCGTACCGATAATTAAATTCTGCTGTCCGTCTGTAAGCTTGACCTCAATTAGAGAGTCATCCTCACGTAGATTAATAGCAATTAGTCCGCCTTTGCGAATGTTGTTATAGTCTTCAAGCGGCGTTTTCTTCACGATACCCTGACGGGTAGAGAAGAACAGATATTTATCGATATCGCTATCCTCGACCTGGATCACAGCACTAATCTTCTCACCTTGTTCAATCTGAAGCAGATTGATAATCGGTGTTCCGCGTGCAGTTCGTCCAAGCTCCGGAATCTCATAGGCTTTAATCCGGTAGACCTTACCCTTATCGGTAAAGAACATCAAGTAATTATGGGAGTTGCTTACGAATAAATGCTCCACAAAATCCGTGTCCTTCGTATCCATACCGATAACGCCGCGTCCTCCCCGCTTCTGACTGCGGTAGGTGCTTACTGGCAGCCGTTTGATATATCCGGTATGAGTAATCGTAACTATAACCTCTTCACGTGGAATAAGGTCCTCATCCAAAATACTCTCTTCACCTACAGTAATCTCCGTACGGCGCTCATCAGCAAATTTATCGCGGATCTCCTGCAATTCATTACTGATAATTTCCAGTACAAGGGATTCATTCGCTAATATCGCCTTATATTCTGCGATTTTAGCCAAGAGCTCATTATACTCGTTCTCGATCTTTTCACGTTCCAGACCTGTAAGGCGCTGCATACGCATGTCGAGGATAGCCTGGGACTGCTCAATACTGAGACTAAAAGTACTCATTAAGCCTTCACGGGCAATATCCGTTGTACGGGATGCACGAATCAAGGCGATAACCTCATCCAGATTATCGAGTGCGATACGAAGACCTTCCAAGATATGAGCGCGTGCTTCCGCCTTTTTCAGATCAAATTCAGTCCGGCGGCGAATAACAACCATTTGATGCTGCAAATAGTGATACAACACATCACGCAGGTTAAGCACCTTAGGCTCATTGTTCACGATAGCAAGCATATTGATACCAAATGTCGACTGCATCGAAGTGTGCTTGTAAAGATTATTCAGGACCACACTAGGGTTAACATCCCGTCTCATCTCAACTACAACACGCATACCGTTACGGTCGGATTCATCACGAAGATCAGTGATGCCGTCAATCCGCTTCTCACGAACCAATTCAGCAATCTTCTCCACCAGACGGGCTTTGTTCACTTGATATGGAAGTTCATGAACAATAATACGAGCTTTCCCGTTATTCTCCTCGATAGTAGCCTTGGCTCGCATAGTAACAGAACCACGTCCTGTGCGATAAGCCTGACGAATACCTTCTCGACCGAGAATGAATCCAGACGTTGGGAAATCAGGACCTTGAATAAATTCCATTAATTCCATAGGTGTGATATCAGGGTTGCGAATCATCGCTTGCACTCCATCAATAACCTCACCCAAATTATGTGGCGGAATATTAGTCGCCATACCAACAGCAATACCCGATACACCATTTACAAGCAAGTTCGGATAACGAGATGGTAATACAACCGGCTCATTCTCTTCACCGTCGTAGTTGGGTGCAAAGTCTACTGTCTCTTTATTAAGATCCCGTAGCATTTCCATTGCGATCTTGGAAAGACGTGCTTCCGTGTACCGCATCGCTGCTGCCATATCACCGTCCACAGAACCGAAGTTACCATGTCCATCAACAAGCATATAGCGCATAGAAAAGTCTTGAGCCATACGTACCATGGTCTCATAAACAGCTGAGTCGCCGTGGGGATGATACTTACCAATAACTTCACCGACGATTCTCGCCGATTTCTTGTGAGGCTTATCCGGAGACATTCCAAGTTCAGACATCGCAAACAAAATGCGTCGGTGAACCGGTTTTAGTCCGTCTCGCACATCCGGTAAAGCTCGGCTAACAATGATGCTCATTGCATAATCCATAAAGGAATCACGCATTTCAACACTAATGTCCCGATCTTTAATTTGCGAGTTATTTTGTTCAGCCATGAGTTGCTGGACCTCCTTCATTTAAGAAGAAACGGCTTCATCGTCCTTTAAGAACGGGATCCGCTTCTTGTAAAAAATATAAGGGAAAAGTGTAGACAGAAACTCTATACTTTCTCATATTTTGAAAAAATCGCTACCCTTTATTATATTACTTTCTTAAAAGTAGCACAATTAAACGTGATAGCCTTATATCGTCTAAATTTAATTTCTTTTTTGTCCAGATAAGGGTATTTGCCCTTTCCGCACTTGGCTTCAGTACATAGACTGTATAGGCAAGAACAAATGGCTATATCAGCTGTTATACGAATGGAATCGTCCTATATCAATCAAAAAGGGCTTAATCCCATATCCTCTTATTATACCATTGTTTAGATTGGTTGTCCTGAAATTTCAGCAGCAAAAGGAGGAAATAACGATGAGGATTCAACGGGTCTCCAGTAAGTGGGCCAAAACGAAGGCTATCCTGCGAAATCGTGATCTCTCTATTTACATCCCCGATACCCGTAAATATGCACTTGATACTCTTAAAGAAATGCTTCTCTTGTACGACATGGTGTACATTAAACCAGATAGGGGTACTTACGGCACTGGGGTAATGAGAGTAGAACAACGAGGCGTCACTTTAAGCGCAAGTGATCAAGGGGATCAAGAGAATCTAGAAGAGCCTCCAGAGAATCTAGAAGTAAAGGTTGAGAATACGAAGCTCATGTATATTCTAAGATATCGCAAGTCAGCAGAGGTATACTCTTCCCCGGAGGAACTTGATAGGGCTTTAATCAAGGTAATCCATAATCAGTCCTATCTCATACAGAAAGGGATTGATCTACTAACACACAAGCAGCGACCTTTTGATCTACGGGTGCTTACACAGAAAAATTTAGACGGCCTTTGGGAGACTACCGGGATGTTAAGCAGAATTGCCGCTCCTCAAAAAATTGTCACTAATTACCATAGCGGTGGTCGTATCAAGTCAGTAAAAGCAGTCCTTGAAGAACATATGAATACCTTTGAGGTTGATTCAACCATAAACCAGTTAAAAGCACTTGGCGTGATTATGGCGAGACAATTGGAGAGAACATATCCAGGAATAAAGGAGATCGGACTGGATGTGGCCATTGATCCTCAGCATGATTTGTGGTTGCTGGAGATCAATACGCTGCCTTCCATTGTTGTCTTTAAATTATTTCCTGACAGATCTATTTATCGAAGAATCCATCGGTATGCTGCAGCCTACGGCCGTGTTAAGAAAAACCACTAAAAGCATTCTATTCAACAAAAAAACCTCCGGTATTACTATCCCGTAAGGGAAGTAATCCAGAGGTTTGTATATGTTGTATACTTTTACACGTCAAGATTCTTGACCATTTTTGCATGCTCCTGAATGAATTCGCGTCGTGGTTCAACGTTATCACCCATAAGTGTGTCAAAAATACTATCGGCCAGCATGGCATCCTCAATCGTTACCTGAAGCATCATGCGGCTCTCAGGATCCATTGTAGTGTCCCATAATTGTGTCGCATTCATTTCGCCGAGACCTTTATAGCGTTGAACGTTGACTTTAACATTCTCGCCGAATCCGGCAATAATTTCGTCACGCTCCTTCTCGGAATTCGCATAACGAATTACTTTATTGCGTTCCACTTTGAATAGTGGGGGCTGAGCGATATAAATATACCCGGCATCGACCAGTTTTCTCATGTAGCGATAGAAGAATGTCAGTAACAGAGTTCTAATATGAGCTCCATCGACGTCAGCATCCGTCATAATAACTACTTTGTGATAACGAGCCTTCGACAGATCAAAGTCATCACTGATACTGGTACCCAAAGCTGTAATAATAGCCCGAATCTCGGCATTGGACAAAATACGATCCAAACGTGCTTTCTCAACGTTCAGGATCTTGCCGCGCAACGGAAGAATGGCTTGGAAATGACGGTCACGGCCCTGCTTGGCCGATCCACCGGCAGAGTCACCTTCGACGATGAACAATTCGCTGATAGAGGCATCCTTGGAAGAGCAGTCAGCAAGTTTACCCGGCAGGGCACTTACTTCAAGAGCACTCTTACGACGTGTTAGTTCCCGTGCTTTACGAGCAGCCTCACGTGCCCGGGAAGCTTGCAAAGACTTCTCAAGAACACGGCGTGAGACAGCTGGATTCTCCTCAAGGAACTCTTGCAGTTTCTCTCCGAAGAGTGATTCCACAATCCCCCGAACTTCACTGTTACCTAGCTTAGTCTTCGTTTGACCTTCGAACTGCGGCTCAGGTATTTTCACGGAAATAATCGCCGTCAAACCTTCACGCACGTCATCCCCCGTTAAGTTAGAACTGCTGTCCTTGATTACTCCTGCTTTACGAGCATAATCGTTGATTATACGTGTTAGTGCACTCTTAAAGCCGGATTCATGTGTTCCGCCTTCATGCGTATTAATATTATTAGCAAAAGAATAAATATTCTCTGTGTAGGAGTCATTATATTGGAGAGCCACTTCGACATGAATCATATCCCGTGAGCCTTCAACGTAGATAGGTTCTTCATGTAGAGCTTCTCTTTTTTCATTCAAATATTTCACATACTCAACAATTCCGCCCTCATATTTGAACGTATTGGATACATCTGTCCGTTCATCATGAAGCGAAAGCTCGATCCCTTTGTTAAGAAAAGCTAACTCACGGATACGGGTAAGCAGTGTTGAATATTCAAAAATTGTAGTTTCGGTAAAAATCTCTGGATCCGGGTGGAATGTTGTAGTCGTTCCTGTCTCATCCGTATCACCGACAACCTTGATGTCATACTGCGGTGCTCCACGTCTGTACTCCTGCTGGTATACATGTCCGTCACGCTTGACTGTAACGACAACCTTCTCGGACAAAGCGTTGACAACCGATATACCTACGCCATGCAGACCACCAGATACTTTATATCCACCGCCACCGAACTTACCTCCTGCGTGCAGGACAGTCATAACCACTTCGAGTGTCGATTTTTTAAGCTTAGCATTCTCCCCTACAGGGATACCGCGTCCATTATCAATAACAGTTACACTATTATTCTCGTGGATAATCACTTGGATACGGTCACAATGACCGGCTAGAGCTTCATCGATACTATTATCTACTACTTCCCACACCAAATGGTGCAGACCTTTAGCGCTAGTGGAACCAATATACATGCCGGGACGCTTTCGGACCGCTTCGAGCCCTTCCAGCACCTGAATCTGGCTCTCATCATATGTCGGTTGATTCATTGACATGCCTTCACCTACTTCTTTCTGATTATCTCTTTTACAGGGTATGACTTTAAATTTCTAATAATATTTTGGCTCTTTTTTTAAGAGTGGAGGAGGAGATGGGGGAGTAGTATACGATATTTTTTGTCACTACAATCGATTTTGCTTCCTCTTCGCCAATCCGCTCCAGCAGTTTGCTTTCTTGAGCATGAACGACAAATTGCTTGGATATCTTGGAGGATTTCTCAATTGAAATATCAAATATGGCAATCAATTCTGAAGAACGAATAATCTTCTCCCCGCCCAAATGAATATACATGCACGTCCTCCGCTCTGTTAAACATCCACTCTTCCATCGTGGACATGATATAGGTTCGCACCTTTTAATTTATCAGCTTTGAGAGTTTCAATCCCTGTAGCTGTTATGAAAGTTTGTACTTTGCTTTGAAAGGTTTCTATAAGCTGGGTTTGACGATAGGGATCAAGCTCGGACAATACATCATCAAGAAGCAGAACGGGATACTCCCCTATTTCCTCATGAATAAGCTCGATTTCAGCCAGCTTCAGGGATAGGGCTGTCGTGCGCTGCTGACCTTGGGAACCATAGACCTGTGCCTCTCTTCCGTTGATAAAAAAGGACAGATCATCCCTATGGGGACCCGTCAGCGTCATGCCGCGCCGTATTTCCTGATCTCTGGTTTGTGATAACTTTAACATAAAATTGTTTAATAAGACAGCTTCATCTTCCTCATCCCTATCTCCAAAAGAGGGGACATACAGCAATTTAAGCTCTTCTCCGCCATTTGTAATACCCCGGTGGATGCTTTCTGCCCATATCTGCAGCTTCTTTATGAATTGTTTCCTTTTTTTGACGATTTTAACACCATGCTCTATAAGTTGCGCATCCCATACTTCCAGCAGATCTTTTGCCGAGGAGTCCTTACCCCATAATTGTTTCAGCAGGTTGCCTCTTTGAAGCAATATCTTTTGGTACTGCTGGAGATGGAATAAGTAACTGGGTTGTACCTGTCCTATCTCCATATCAAGGAACCTCCGTCTTATACCGGGGGTTCCTTTGACAATTTCTAAGTCTTCTGGTGCAAACATGACAACATTTAGGGAGCCCACAAATTCGCTTAACCGGCGTTGTTCTAGACCGTTAATCTTGGCTTTTTTGCCTTGGCTTGATAACGTAAGCTCCAGCTTCAAATCTCCGTATTTCCGTTTCACTTCAGCATAAATCTGAGCAGCCCCTTGCGGGGCCTCAAAGGAGATCAACTCCCGGTCTTTAGAGGTACGGTGGCTTTTGGTCATGGCTAGAACGAACAAAGCCTCCATGAGGTTTGTTTTACCCTGGGCATTCTGACCCAAAATTAGATTCACGTCACCGAGGCTTTCCAGACGCAGCTGCCCATAATTTCGATAATGCTGCAGACCGATATTTTTAACAAACACGTAATGGTTCCTCCTGACGCTATTTAAAGCCCATACCTATTCCTTAACTCCACCGCCGACAACTTCAAAGGATCCGGCATCCTGCACATCAATCTTATCCCCAGGGTATAACTTTCTACCCCGGCGCTCTTCTTTTTCTCCGTTGACGCGGACATATCCTTCCTGCAGCAAAGCCTTGGCCATTCCGCCTGTGGATACACATTCAGAAAGCTTTAGAAACTGATCGAGTTTGATATATCCACTGTGGATAACAATTTGATTCATGACTTTTTGTCCTTTCGCCCACTTATCCACAGCCACGTGAATGGGGAATTAATTTGTAGTTCGGTAAGGCAAAATTACGTACATGCTTTGGCTTTCATCGAGGGGCTTAAGAATAATAGGACTCATCATTCCGGTAAATGCGATAACAAGCTGCTCGCTTTCCACAACTTTTAAGACATCAAGCATATATTTGGAGTTGAAAGAAATTTTCAGAGGCTCACCTTTGAAATCGATAACTTCAAGTTCTTCACGAACCTTGCCCAGCTCAGAGGAACTGGAGGAAATTTCAATCCCCCCATTTTCGAGCGTTTGCAGACGAACAATATTCGTTTTTTCTTCTCGGGACAGCAAATAAGCCCGATCTATGGATTCACTTAATTTTTTGGTGTCTAAAGTTAGTTCTGTTTTGTAGGCAGTAGGAATAATCCTAGAAGTATCCGGATAAATTCCGTCCAATATACGCGAATAAAATAAGACCTTGTCGATTTTGAACAATACCTGGTTATCCGCAACCACAATATCTACGAGCATATTTTGATCCGGAATGATTTTACTAAGCTCATTAAGCGTTTTACCGGCAATAACGACATTTCCAAAACGTACATTTTCTGTTCCTTCGAGATGTGCAGCTCTAGTAGCCAGGCGGTGACGGTCAGTAGCCGTGAACTTGAATTCACCATCGGCCAGATTCCACAGAATTCCTGTCAGAATCGGTGTCGTTTCTTGAGTTGAAATGGAGAATGCGGTTTGTTTGATCATATTTTTGAGCAGGTCTCCCGGTAGGGAAATCGTCTCGTTCTCTTCAATATTTGGTAATACCGGAAATTCTTCAGGATCAAGGCCCACAATCTGAATTTCAGTAGCTCCGGAAGAAATATAAGTTTGGAAGCCATCTTTGACTTCCATGTGAATTTCTTTGGAGGGCAGCTTCTTGATGATTTCAACGAAAAATTTAGCCGGCAGGACAACGCTTCCCGGCTGCTCCACCTTCACAATAGTATGGCTGTCATTCTCCGCAGGAATAAACGATTGGATGGATATATCAGTATCGCTTGCAGTTAGTGTAACGCCCTGATGACTGACTTCCAGTTTAATACCGGTAAGGATAGGGATCGTTGTTCTGCTGGATATAGCCTTTGATACGTGTTGGATGGATTCGTTAAGTTCATTTTTAAGAATGCTGATTTTCATAACTTCACTCCTAGCTGAAAAATTGGGGGAACCTGTATTTGTCGAGTTGCTTTGGGACGTGCTTATAGATGATGAATTATTATAGTTATTTAATAGTATTAGTAGTAGGGGCACTGAATATGTGGATAACCCCTTGAACCCGCATAAAATTAAGCCTATTCACATGTGTATAGATTGTGCATAGGCTCTTTACATCCTTAGGAAGGATTTTTAATTTTTTCGGCAAGATTATTAACCACTTTGTACAGCTCCTGATCGACCTTTAATGACTGTGTGATCTTGTCATGGGCGTGAATGACCGTTGTATGGTCGCGTCCCCCGAAGGCTTCTCCAATCTTAGGCAAGGAATAGTCGGTTAATTCCCTGGATAGATACATCGCGATCTGACGCGGAAAAGCAACGGCTTTGGTACGTTTTCGTGCTTTGAAATCTTCCATGCGAAGGTTGTAATATTCGCCAACTTTAGCTTGAATATCCCCGATCGTAATCATCTTAGGACGACTGGAAGGAATAATATCCTTAAGCGCTTCTGAAGCCAAATGAGTAGTGACATCCTGATTTGTCAGGGAAGAGTAGGCTACAACCCTTATCAGTGCCCCTTCAAGCTCCCGGATGTTGGAATCAATCTGACTGGCAATGTACATCATTGCCTCATTAGGGATATCCAGGTTCTCCGCTTTGGCTTTCTTACGCAAAATGGCAATCCGTGTCTCCAAATCTGGCGGTTGAATATCGGTTATAAGACCCCATTCAAACCGGGAACGCAGCCGTTCTTCCAGGGTTGGAATTTCTTTAGGCGGGCGGTCACTGGAGATAATAATTTGCTTGCGTTCTTCGTGTAGTGCATTGAACGTATGAAAAAATTCCTCCTGCGTCGACTCTTTGCCGGCCAGAAATTGAATATCGTCAATAAGCAAGATATCAACGTTGCGATATTTGTTACGAAAGCTTTCACCGCGGTTATCACGGATGGAGTTAATAAATTCGTTGGTGAATTTCTCGGAAGAGATATAAATCACCTTATTACTAGGGTTATGCTCCAAAACGTAATGGCCGATGGCATGCATTAAATGGGTTTTTCCCAGACCAACACCCCCGTATAAAAACAAGGGATTATAGGCTTTGGCTGGCGCTTCAGCTACAGCAAGGGATGCCGCATGCGCAAAACGGTTGCCGGAACCAATTACGAACGTATCAAACGTATATTTTGGATTGAGCAAATGAGTCTGTGCTTCTTCTCGCGATACAGGAGGCTGCGGGGCGGATAGTTGCACTACAGGCTCGGAGGGCTTGCTTTCTTCAATAACAAATTTGACGTCAACCTGTTTTCCGGTGACTTCGAAAACCGTAGCGCCTACCAGCTTGGTGTAACGGCTCTCAAGCCATTCCACAGCAAACGTTGTAGGGGCCGAAATTATGAGAACCTGTGAGCCGAAAGTCATAGCTTTCGTGGCTTTAAACCAGGTATCAAAGCTCGGTTTGCTTAATTTGGTTTGAATAATTGATAAAATTTGCTGCCATAATTCGGAAGTATGGCTGTCCACAGACTGTCACTCCTTTAAATCTTCCAAATGTGGCATCAGCCATGAAGTGGAAATGTCGAAGAAAATAAATTGATGGTGAACTTTATCCCCAGTACGCAATATGCAGAGACAAAAAAACATGGATAAATTTGAATTGTTCACAACGTTATCCACAGCTTGTTGATAATATAGCGAACAAACAAATCTATTCACATTCAAAAGTAATACCATCATAGCAAAACAACCCCTGTTTTTCAATGACTGAGGACATTTTATCCACAAATTCAATCACTTGTGTATAAATATTAGGAACAACACTACATATTGTTGATAATATGTTCATGGTTCGACAGCATGCGTCAAGTTGTCGATTTTTTTATACACAGGTTGTGCTCATGTGCGGATAGTCGACTTTATTTTTTAGTAACAGGTGGATAACTGTAAAACCCTGTGGATTAGTTTTTTATTTCTAAAGGCTGTGGATAATTGTTTCTCTATATAGAAGGAGAGTCTCTGTCTGTATGGTTGACTTTTCTCAATAAAATATGTTTTAATATATAAAGGTGTTTTCTGTGGTGATTTGTCTCCAAATGAAATGATGATACTGTAGATACTGTCCCTACTAAAGGACGGCATAGCCCGTTTTTGCTTATAAGACAGTAAAGTAAATTAGTTCCTGTAAGGGAGGTGCAATACATGAGACCGACGTTCAGACCGAATGTTAGCAAGCGCAAAAAGGTGCATGGTTTTCGCAAAAGAATGAGCACGAAAAACGGCCGTAAAGTGCTGGCAGCCCGCCGCTTGAAAGGCAGAAAATCTTTGAGTGCGTAAGTTAGGCCACTAAAGGACCACTACGGTGGTCTTTTTTACTGTATAAGGTTGAAAATTCCCCGCAGAGTTTGGTTTACGCTTCCAGCGTTTGCGCCACTTTGTGGGGATATTTCATTTAAGAATAGGAATTTCAGTATTCTTCATTAAAAAAGAGGTAGGAAGATGATCCATCGTCTGAAGCGTTTATCCCTAACCTTGAATGACTATACTAATTAGAAGGAAAAATTCCGGAGAGCTGTAATTCGGCTTTTAAATAAGGAGATTCTCGTGCGCAAAAGTTTACGATTACGAAACCGTTCCGACTTCAGCCGCGTATACCGCCATGGGAAGTCATTTGCGAATCATCAATTTGTAGTTTATTGGTTCAGCAAAAAAGAGGTGGAGCGATTCCGGCTGGGCGTGTCGGTCAGTAAGAAGGTCGGAAATGCAGTGGTCCGGAACCGAATGAGGAGATTGGTGAAGGAAATTGTCCGTCATCATGAAACTGAAATCGCTGATGGATTGGATATGGTTTTTATAGTAAGGAAAGGAGCTCTGGCAATGGAATATAAAGAGCTCGAAAAAAGTGCGCTGCATGTGCTGCGCAAAGCCAAGCTGTTAAAGGCTTCACGTAAATAAGTAGAGCTTAATAGGCTTGTTTATTTGTAGTGATTATTATGGTATGATTTACGGTGCAAAGGAATGTTTATGAGAGGGGTTTTAAAGTGTCTGTAATGAAGACTAGACGGGGAAAATGGATCCTCGTCATTGCTGTGTTAATGTTGTCGTTGCTTGTCTTGTCAGGATGCTCGTCGGCGACTACTGTGACGCACACAACGGAGGATTTGAAGACAGGGAGCTTCTGGCAAAGTAATGTAGTTTACTATTTTGCGTTGGCTCTTGATACGTTCGCTAAGTGGTTTAATGGGCAATATGGATTAGCCGTACTCGTGATGGTTATCATTGTCCGCACGCTGATTTTGCCGCTTACAATGAAACAAGTAAAAAGCTCGCGTGCGATGCAAGCCATTCAGCCGGAACTCCAGAAGATCCAGAAAAAATATAAAGACACACCTGAGAAGGTACAGCAAGAAACCATGAGATTGTTCCAGGAGAACAAAGTTAATCCTATGGCCGGCTGTCTTCCTTTAATTGTTCAAATGCCGATTTTTATCGCTCTCTACAACTCTATTTATTACAATCCAGACCTGCGGGAACATACTTTCCTGTGGTTGCAGCTTGGTGAACCGGATAAGTTGTTTATACTGCCGGTACTTGCTGCTCTGACAACATTTATCCAAACTAAAATGATGACCAAAATGAACCCGATGCAACAACAGGGTCCGATGCAGTTCATGATGATGATATACCCTGTTCTGATTTTCGTTATGTCTTACAATTTCCCAGCAGCGTTACCTTTGTACTGGGTATTCAGTAATATCTATACCATTGTTCAGAACTATTTCTTATACCGCAATAACGACAAGATCCAATTGGCTGTTGCAGGAGTTGGAACCGTCCAAGACGGTCCAAATCTAGTGAAGAGCAAGAATAATTCCAACAAAGGTACTGCAGGTGCTGCTAAGAATAGCAGCGGCAAAGGACCCAAGGAGGCCAAAAAGTCAAAATGAGCAAAGCCGTCGCGACAGGGAAAACCATTGAAGAAGCTGTAGAACGTGGACTTACTGAACTTAAAGTGAACAAGGACCGGGTAACGGTCAACGTACTAGAGCAACCGTCAAGAGGATTCCTGGGATTGATCGGTGTGAAGGCAGCAAAGGTGGAACTGACCTTACTGCCTGAAATTGCACCGCTCTCAGCGGCGAGTTCTCCGTCACTGCCTCAGCAGTCAACTAGAGAGAGCAAACAAGAGGTCGGCGGTGTGCCGCGGCAAGATTCCGGACATCCGGCAGAGGAAGCTTATCAAGAAGCAATCAACTTCATTGTTGATGTTGCGAAGAGCATGGGACTTATCGTAGAAGTAGAAATCGTCCATACTAAGGAATCAACTACTCTGCAAATATCAGGCCCCGATTTGGGATTACTGATTGGCAGAAGAGGACAAACTCTCGATGCTTTGCAATACTTGGCTAATATCGTAGCCAATAGATATTCGGACAGCTTCATCCGCTTAGTGTTAGATGCAGAAAATTTCCGGGATCGGCGTAAGAAAACGTTGGAAGAACTGGCTGATCGATTGGCTGGTCGCGTTGTTCGGACACGTAAGGAGGTTGTTCTTGAACCTATGTCACCACAAGAGCGCAAGATTATTCACTCTAGACTTCAGGATCACCGGCAAGTGAATACCCTGAGTAAAGGTGAAGATCCAAATCGTCGTGTCGTAATAACCTTGAAGTAAGACTAATATTGCTGCAATGACTCCTTGACCACTCTAAGGGGTCATTGTTTTTTTAGAATAGGCAAAAGATTTAACAACTAATAAGTTACAGATAGAGATAGGGGTGAATGATATCATGCTTAGTGACACTATTGCTGCTGTATCTACGGCGTTAGGTGAAGGAGGGATAGCCATCATCCGCGTGAGCGGTCCCGAGGCTATATCCCAAGTAGCACCTTTGTTCCGCAGCCGGATTCCACTGATTGAGGTAGAGTCTCACACGGTTCATTATGGGCATATTGTTAGCCCCGGTGATGGAGAAAATATAGAAGAAGTATTGGTAACTGTTATGAAAGCTCCACGGTCCTTTACCACAGAAGATGTTGTAGAGATTAGTGCTCATGGTGGGGTTATATCCGTTAGAAGAGTCATGGATCTGTTACTTCAGCAGGATATTCGACTCGCGGAACCAGGAGAGTTTACCAAACGGGCATTTTTAAATGGACGTATCGATTTGTCACAGGCGGAAGCTGTTATTGATCTGATTCGCTCTAAGTCGGATCGGGCCTTTTCTATTGCATTGAAGCAGGTAAGCGGCTCTTTGTCACAACGAATCCATGCTTTAAGACATAGTCTAATTGAGACCTTGGCTCATATTGAAGTGAATATTGATTACCCGGAGCATGATGTGGAATCCCTTACTTCAGAGTTCATTAAAACCAAAAGCCGTGAAGGAATGGATGGCATTAATAAGCTGCTTAAGACAGCAAATGAAGGTAAAATTCTACGTGAGGGTATCACAACAGCTATTATTGGCCGACCCAATGTAGGTAAATCCTCATTGCTAAATGCTCTTGCCCGTGACAATAAAGCCATCGTGACCGATATTCCAGGAACGACCAGAGATGTTATTGAAGAGTACGTTACCATTAATAATATACCGCTTAAGCTGCTTGATACTGCCGGGATACGGGAAACGATGGACGTGGTTGAGAAAATTGGTGTTGAACGCTCAAGAGCTGCTTTTAGTGAGGCGGACCTAATTCTGCTAGTACTAAATGCTAATGAACCTCTTCATGAGGATGAATTGGCTTTAATGGAACAAATCAGCGGTAGACAAGTCTTAGTGATCATGAATAAAATGGACTTACCGTCCAAACTGGACCAGGAAGTTCTGCTTCGATATTTTGAATCTACAAATATAGTGCCTATGTCTGTTATTGAAGAGGAAGGTCTCGATAAACTGGAGGACGCCATTTCTACACTCTTTTTCGGCGGCAAGCTTGAATCGGGCGACTTGACATATGTTAGTAACGTTAGACATATTGCTTTGCTTAAAAAAGCGTATCAATCTCTTCAAGATGCATATGAAGCTGCTGATCTGCTTGTCCCTATTGATATGATACAGATAGATGTACGCCTAGCCTGGGAGCAACTTGGTGAGATTGTAGGGGATACTGCTGCGGATTCACTGCTTGATCAGATTTTCTCACAATTTTGTTTAGGTAAATAACATTAATTAGAAGCATTGCTTCATAAACCACATTTAGGAGGAGACAGGACATGAGTTATGATGGAGGCAACTATGACGTAATCGTCATTGGCGCCGGTCATGCCGGCTGCGAAGCAGCACTGGCAGCAGCTCGGATGGGCTGCAATACGCTGATGATTACAATTAACCTGGATATGGTTGCATTTATGCCCTGCAATCCATCCATAGGCGGACCTGCCAAAGGTCATGTAGTGCGCGAAATTGATGCGCTCGGTGGAGAAATGGGTCGCAATATAGATAAGACCTTCATTCAACTACGTATGCTGAACACAGGAAAAGGCCCGGCAGTTCATGCTCTGCGTGCACAAGCCGATAAGTTTCTCTATCAGCATGCGATGAAAGAAACGATGGAAAAAACACCAAACCTAACTTTACGCCAAGGAATGGTTGAAACGCTGATTGTAGAAGATGGACGTTGTGCCGGTGTTGTCACCAAAACCGGAACTTCCTATCATAGTAAAACGGTTATTTTAACCACCGGAACTTATCTACGGGGCAAGGTTATCATGGGTGAACTGACCTACGAGAGCGGACCAAACAACCAACAGCCTTCCGTTCGATTGGCTGAAAATTTGCGTGAATTAGGTTTTGATCTGGTTCGATTTAAGACCGGTACGCCACCTCGCGTGCATAGAGACACCATTGATTTTACTAAAACTGAAATTCAACCGGGAGACGACAAGCCTAAATTTTTCTCCTTTGAGACGAAGTCTTCCCAGAATGAACAGCTCCCATGCTGGTTAACCTATACATCTGAAGTCACACACCAGATCATTAATGATAACCTGCACCGAGCACCTATGTTCACAGGAATTATTGAAGGAACCGGTCCGCGTTACTGCCCTTCTATTGAAGATAAAGTAGTGCGTTTTAGTGATAAATCCAAGCATCAAATCTTTCTGGAGCCAGAAGGAAAAAACACATCGGAATACTATGTACAAGGGTTGTCCACCAGTCTTCCTGAAGATGTGCAGCTAGCCATTCTTCGGTCTATCCCGGGGATGGAGAAGGTAGAAATGATGCGTAATGGTTACGCTATTGAGTATGATGCTATGGTTCCAACTCAGCTATGGCCTTCACTAGAAACCAAACGTCTCCCAGGCTTGTTTACAGCCGGGCAAATTAATGGCACCTCCGGTTATGAGGAAGCAGCGGGACAGGGTGTTATGGCTGGTATTAATGCAGCCCGTAAAGTACAAGATAAAGAACCAATCGTTCTTGATCGTTCACAAGGATATATTGGTGTATTAATAGATGACCTAGTTACAAAAGGAACTAATGAACCTTACCGCTTACTCACTTCCCGTGCGGAATATCGTCTATTGCTGCGTCATGACAATGCAGACTTGCGCTTAACTCCTATTGGTTATGACATTGGTCTGATCCCTCAGCAACGTTATGATATCTTTAGCGAGAAAAAGGAACGGGTAGATCAAGAAGTGAAAAGACTACAAGAAACAAAAGTGAAGCCTGTTGAGGTTAACTCCATATTAGAAGGAATGCAATCTGCATCTATTGTAGATGGAAGCAACTTGCTTACACTAATGCGTCGTCCGGAGTTAGACTATAGCTTCGTTGATGCAGTGTCACCTTCACCGGTTGAATTGGACGAGGAAATGAAAGAACAGGTAGGCATTCAAATCAAGTATGCGGGTTACATTGAAAAGCAACTGCAGCATGTTGAGCGTTTGCAAAAGATGGAGAAGAAGAAAATACCGGATGATATCGATTATACGGATATACACGGACTGGCTATTGAAGCAAAACAAAAGCTCACCAAAATCCGTCCGATATCTATCGGTCAAGCCTCACGGATCTCTGGGGTAACACCCGCAGATGTATCCATTCTTCTCGTTTACTTGGAACACTATAATCGGGTTACGGCGGCGAAAGGATAAATAATGGATGCTACAGTAATACAATTCACACAGCTTTTGCAAGACAAAGGAATTACCCTTACACCTTTACAACTGGAACAATTTGAGACCTATTATAAGGAATTAGTATCTTGGAATGAAAAGATGAATCTTACGGGGATAACTGAGAGGGATCAGGTATATACAAAACATTTTTATGATTCTATATCCTTAGCTTTTCACTTTAAGTTCAACGATATAAAGAGTATGGCGGATATCGGCTCAGGTGCTGGATTCCCGGGGATTCCTCTAAAGATATGTTTCCCGCATCTTAAGTTAACCATTGTTGATTCTCTGAGCAAAAGAATATCTTTCCTCCAGCATGTATCTAATGAGCTTAAGCTGGATGAAGTACAATTGATACACGGCCGGGCTGAAGATGTGGCTCGCCAATCCGGACATCGAGATGCCTATGATTTGGTTACCGCCCGCGCTGTAGCCAGACTTGCACTGTTGAATGAGTTTTGTCTTCCATTTGTTCGCAAGGATGGATGGTTTGCAGCTATGAAAGGCAGTGATCCATCAGAGGAATTGGCAGAAGCAAAATACAGCCTTAAAGAATTACGTGGACGCTTAGAGAAAGTGGAGTCTTTTAGTCTGCCTGTCGAAGAGTCGGCTCGTCATATTATTTTGATTCAAAAAACGGGAGTAACACCGGCAAAATATCCGCGTAAAGCTGGCTTACCAGCCAAATCACCCTTGATCTAAATGTTTCACGTGAAACAATATTTGCATATGAAAAAGGTTGAAAGAGCACTTCTACCATGGTTCTTCATGGATGAGGTGCTCTTTTTTTGAATAAAACGGTTTGTGCTCAGGCAGGAAAAAATGGTCCTCATGGAGAATAGGATTATGAGTAGAAAAGTGATAGAATGATAGAGTAGGTCAAGAAATGCGTAGATCCGCTGCTCTTTGGAAATTTACATAGAGTAGCAGACTGTTCTGAAGCCGTACGATGTGCTTTTCCCGGGTTGAAGGTCAAGAAGATCGTACTATAACGAAATTAGGTGGTTATGAACGGAATGAAAGATCAATTCACCAAACTTTTTGGATTCACTGAGCGGAGCAGCGGAGAAGAAATCAAACAGATCCCAGTTCATGAAGTTATCAGCAGTCCATATCAGCCTCGGACCATTTTTGATGATGATAAGATAGATGAGCTATGCCAGACTATTAAAACGCATGGAGTAATTCAGCCTATAGTTGTGCGTATGCGTGACTCACAGTATGAGATTATTGCCGGGGAACGACGCTGGCGTGCGGTTAAAAAGCTGGGCATGGAGACGATTCCCGCGATTGTTCGTGAATTCAATAATTCACAGGCTGCGTCTATTGCACTCATTGAAAATCTGCAGCGAGAGGGCTTGACCTCTATTGAAGAAGCCTTCGCTTATCAGAAGCTGATAGATCTTCATAACCTTACTCAGGAAAGCTTGGCACAAAGACTTGGGAAAAGTCAGTCAACCATTGCCAATAAGATTCGTCTACTTCAACTGCCTGAACAAGTAAAGACAGCATTGATGGAACGTAAGATCACAGAGAGACATGCGAGATCGCTTTTATCTTTGGACAGTGAAGAAATGCAATTAAAGGTCTTGGCAGAAATCATCACAAAAGAACTAAATGTAAAACAAACAGAAGCTCGAATAGCATTTTACAAAGAAGTTACCAAAAACAAAAAATCAAAACGGATCTCCTTTACCAAGGATGTTCGTCTAGCTCTGAATACAATTCGTCAATCCATTGATATGGTCTCAGGCTCGGGTCTGGAAATTAAGACATCAGAGAATGACCGCGGAGATCATTACGAGATAGTCATTCAAATCCCAAAAAGATAAATGTTATCAAAGCTGAAGGCGGCCCTGAGGTGAACGGCCGCTTTTTTCATGGCTTGGCTCCTGTTATACTTACACTCAAAAAATATAAGCAGATATAACGACCTACAGAAGATTGTTCCTAACTATTCGAGGTGAATGAAGTGTCCAAGATTATTGCCATAGCAAATCAAAAAGGCGGTGTCGGTAAAACAACGACCTCTGTAAATCTAGGTGCCGGTATGGCAACTCTAGGGAAGAGAGTTCTTCTTGTTGATATCGATCCACAAGGCAACACGACCAGTGGGGTTGGCGTCAATAAAGCGGATGTAGCAAACTGCATATATGACATTTTAATTAATGAAGTGGATCCAGCAGAAACGATTTTAGAAACCATGATTGATGGATTGCATATCATTCCAGCCACAATACAGCTGGCAGGGGCGGAAATTGAATTAGTATCCACTATATCTAGAGAATTACGTCTAAAAAAGGCCTTGAATGCGGTTAAAGGGAATTATGATTACGTAATCATTGATTGTCCACCTTCTCTGGGAATTTTAACCATTAACTCACTTACAGCAGCAGACTCCGTAATTATTCCAATACAGTGTGAGTACTACGCGCTGGAAGGACTTAGCCAGTTACTAAACACCGTTCGATTAGTCCAGAAAAATCTAAACCCTCATCTAATGATAGAAGGGGTATTATTAACCATGCTTGATGCCCGTACCAATCTAGGGATTCAAGTAATAGAAGAGGTAAAGAAGTATTTTCAAGAAAAGGTATATCGGACGATTATTCCTCGTAATATCCGTCTAAGTGAGGCACCCTCTCATGGACAGTCGATCATCACCTATGACCCCCGTTCCAAAGGAGCGGAAGTATATCTAGAGTTGGCGAAGGAAGTGATATCTTATGAGTAAACGTTTGGGAAAAGGACTTGATGCACTTATTCCATCCTTATCCATTAACGAAGATGATAAGGTAGTGGAGATTCCACTTGGACAACTTCGCGCCAATCCCTATCAGCCCCGTAAGGATTTTAATGAAGAGGCGATTCAAGAGTTAGCTGAATCTATCCGTCAGCATGGCGTAATACAGCCTATCATCGTAAGAAGTGTACTGAAAGGTTATGAAATCATTGCTGGTGAACGCAGATTCCGAGCTTCCCAATATTGTGGGAAAGCGACGATCCCGGCAGTTGTAAGAAGTCTCAGTGACCAGCAGGTTATGGAGATTGCACTCATTGAGAATTTACAGCGTGAGAACCTAAATGCAATGGAAATTGCAGTAGCCTATCAAGGCTTAATGGATCAGTTCTCACTTACACAAGAAGAGCTTTCACTTAAGGTGGGGAAATCGAGACCACATATCGCTAACTTTCTGCGACTACTTACTTTACCCGAAGAGGTTAAAGATTATGTTTCACGTGGAACAATTTCGATGGGTCACGCCCGCGCAATAGTGGCTTTGAAAGATGTAGAATTAGTGAAGCAACTTGCAGACCAATGTGTTGAACAACAGTGGAGTGTTAGAGAACTTGAAGAAACGGTAAAGAACCTTGATCGTAAACCTGCTAATGGAATAAAAGCCAAGATCGTAAAACGTGATCCTTACATTGATAATGTTGAAGAAACATTACGTGAAAGATTCAAAACTACGGTCAAAATAAAACAGGGCAAAGAAAAAGGTAAAATCGAACTTAATTATTACAGTTCTCAAGACTTAGAAAGACTTTTGGAGTTATTGGGGAATTAATAAATGGATGAACTTAGAACATATCCTGAGATATCCGTACCGGATAGCGAAGGATATGTTTTTTAAACGAAAAGTGTTGAAAAAGTATACAGAGGGGGGATCGAGTTGACAGAACTCCTGTACTTGGATCATGCAGCTACTTCATGGCCTAAACCACCGGAGGTAGCAGAGGCGATGTTGAATGCCCTAAATGTATCCGGAGCAAATGCTGGTAGAGGGAATCATACCCTAGCGATGGGGGCGGGAAGAGTGCTTGTAAGAGCGCGGAGTGTGCTCGCTGAACTTTTTGCAATTGCAAATGCACAGGATATCGCCTTCACACATAATACAACGGTAGCTTTAAATATGGCTATTAAAGGAAGTTTAGGCAGAGGAGATCATGTCATTTCCACAATGTCTGAACACAACTCTGTTCGTAGACCACTGGAATATTTACGTAGAACCATAGGGATCACCATTGATTATTTACAAGTTGATGAAGAAGGACGTCTTGATTTACGGGAGTTGCAGCAAGCTTTTAAACCAAACACAAAAATGGTTATTTGCAGCCATAGTTCAAATCTTCTTGGAAGTATTTTGCCTATAGGAGATATAGGTGATATATCGAAATCTCATGGGGCAATTTTTTTGGTGGATGCAGCTCAGAGTGCAGGATCTTTGGATATCAATGTGGGAACAATGAATATCGATCTTCTTGCTTTTCCCGGACATAAAGGGCTGCTTGGCCCGCAAGGAACAGGGGGGCTTTATATTTCTCCGCGAGTAGACCTGGAACCATTAGTACATGGGGGTACAGGGAGCCAGTCGGAGAATAGTGAACAACCATCCGTGCGCCCGGACAGATATGAAGCAGGCACTCAAAACACGGTAGGGATTGCTGGTCTTTTGGCAGGTGTGCAAAAGGTGAAGGCAATTGGACTAGATCCTATTCATGAACGGGAATGGGAGCTGACGCAAATGTTGATGGAGGGACTGGCTGGTATTCCAGGGATAAGATTACTTGGCCCGGCACTTGGAAGTCCCCGGACCGGTATTGTTTCATTTGTAATTCAAGGGCAGGAGTCTGCACAAATTGCTCACCGATTGGATAGAGAATATCAAATAGCAGTTCGTGCAGGACTGCATTGTACCCCTTTGGCACATAAAGCTGTTAACACGCTCGAAAGTGGTGCTGTAAGAGCTAGTGTGGGTGTAAGTTCGACTAAGGGGGATATTAGTAGAATGCTGGCCGCTATGGATGATTTATATGGTAAAGGTAGTTACAGATAATATAGAAGGATGGTCAACCCATGTCTGAACTGAATCAATTCATAAATGAGCAATTGTCGTGGTTTATTATAGGTTTTTCCGGTTTTATTGCTTTGTTGCTAATCATCGTGCTTCTCCAAGGAAGTAAGCTCCGTAAGATGAAGCGCAGGTATGAGGCTATGATGACTGAGAGCGGAGTAGAGGATCTGGAAGGCCTACTTGTACAACTGAGAAATCAAGGTGATATGCTGGAGGAAGAACAACGGAAGCATAAAGACATTCTGCAATCGGCACAGGAAAAAATTCGTGGAATGAAATCAAATGTCGCGATGAAACGTTACAATGCATTTGGAGAACGCGGAAATGACCTCAGCTTTTCAATGGCAATCATTGACGATAACCGTAATGGAGTAGTGCTTACAAGTTTGCATAACCGTGAGAACTCATATATATATTCGAAACCCTTATTAGCGGGAGAGTCACAGTACTCTCTTTCTCCTGAAGAAAAAGAGGTTATAGCTCTCGCGCTGCAGCGGGTTTAGAAGAATGTTGGTGCCATTGCTTCAATGCTGAATAGAGGCTGGAAGCAATAATGTCCGATAAACGCATAACTAAGCTTAATCTGGTGTTTTGAAGTACAAAGTATTCCATAAAGCCGCCGACATTGACGATTCCCGTTAAGTGGATATTGCCGACCGGCGGCAATTGTTTGTTTACACCTGCACCGGGTTTCAGCGGACCTTCAACTACCTGGATACACCCAACGCTGGTTGAATGTCCAAGGCAAGCATCAATACCTATTATGAAAGGGTTAATATATTTCTGGTTAATAAGAGCTAAAGTCTCTTCAAGATTAACGGCATGGACAGGCTCTTCCAGAGTTCCATACAAATGAAACAACGGACTATGGAAACGAGACAAAGCCGTCCCGACCAAAGGGCCGAGAGAGTCGCCTGTAGAACGGTCTGTACCGATACAAACAATAACAATTTGAGTCCCTGGACGAGTGCGTGAAAAATGGAAAAGTAATCTGTGGATGATCGCTGAATAGATTTCGGGATCAGCATGTGATATTTTTAAACCAGAAGGTTCTTCCAAAGGTGAGGTATTTGAAGAATAAGTCATGTCATCTTCCTTTCCAGGCTAATTCTATTTCGTTGATATATGTTTCCTTCTAATATCTAGTATATGGATGAAAGAGCCATTTTATACTTGGGTCGAATAGAGATAGGACAAGAAACCTAATGGGGGCGTTGTAATGGATAATGAGATGTTAATTGCTTTTGACTCTACCCAGCAGGCGCTTCGCGCTGAAATGCTGCTTGAATATGCAGAGATCGAGATTGATATCTTTCCGACACCCAAAGAGATCACGGCTGGATGTGCGATGTCGATTCAATTTTTCCAGTCAGGACTTGAAGAAGTGAAAAAAATAGTGGTAGAGCAGGACATTGAAATCCGTGGGATCTTCAGCAAAAATGTAATGGAGGGTTACACATTGGTTTGGGAATAAGGAGGAGAGGAGTTAATGAATATGCGGTTGCTCGAAAACACTTCGCCTGAGCAGGCAGTGAAGCAAGCTCTCCAGTTCAAGGACAAGCTTTGGAACTGGCTAACCGATGTCGATATGTGGATGCATGTACTCTTTTCAGGAATACGGATCATAATCATACTCATACTATCCAGAATAATTATAAGAGTAGTCGATAATATGATTGACCGTTCTCTACAGCGTAAGGCTAGTACGCGGTTGTTAACTAATAGCCGAAGGTTTCAAACCGTAGGTGAACTGCTGAAGAATGTAGTGTCGATCATTTGTAATTTTGTTGTGGTTTTTCTTATATTATCAGAGTTTAACTTTAATCTCGGGCCTTTAGTGGCTGGAGCTGGTGTATTAGGATTAGCCGTAGGTTTCGGTGCACAAAGTCTCGTTAAGGATGTTATTACCGGATTCTTTATTATCCTGGAGGATCAATTCGCCGTTGGGGATGTCATTCAGACGGGTACTTACAAGGGAACTGTAGAAATGATCGGTTTGCGCACGACCCGGCTGCTTAGCAGTACTGGTGAAGTACATATAATCCCGAATGGTACCATTATCAATGTGACGAATTATTCGCTAGCTAATGCACTGGCAGTGGTTGATGTTCCTGTAAAAATAGAACGGGGCCTGGAGGCTACTCTGGGAATAATAGGTGAGGCTCTCAGGGGGATTGAAGAGCGCAATGAGAGTATATTAGCTTATCCAAGTGTGCTGGGGATACAGTCCATGAGTACTTCAGAATATGTTATACGGGTGGCCGTTAGCTGTATGCCAAATGCTCGTGATGTAGCTGAACGTCAAATCCAAAGCGATATCAAGCAAGCGCTGGAGCGGCAGGGTGGCTTAGAGACAGGGCAGGTATGACCATTTATCTGCTTGGTTAGAAAAGGGCGCATACAGACTCCTAGGGGCAATACAGCTCATTGACCTAGGCATGGTCTGTAAGCCGTAAGTATGGGAAAGAGATCAGGAGAAGGGGCGATTAATGTGGTGGAGCGGAAGACCTTCCAGTTAGGTGATGTCGTGCAGATGAAAAAGCAGCATCCATGCGGCACGAATGAGATGGAAATTATCCGTATGGGAATGGATATCCGGATAAAATGTACAGGGTGTCAGCATAGCGTCTTGATTCCCCGGGCAAAATTTGAGAAAAATATGAAGAAGGTTCTACGATCGGCAGAAGGTCCGTTAGGGCAATAATTAACTTGCAAATGAACATGCTCCATGATACAATAATTCTTGCTGCGGAGAGGTACCCAAGAGGCCCAAGGGGGCTGACTCGAAATCAGTTAGGCGTGTCACAGCGTGCGTGGGTTCGAATCCCACCCTCTCCGCCATCTCTAGTTATTATACATAATCGTCGATGGTGCGTACCTAGATGATTCCTGATACCTAACTAATTAACCTTCTACATGAAATTCATGTAGGAGGTTTTTCTTATGAATGCAAGGAAAATGGACAAGCGAACAGGTGAAAGAGCAACTCATCATTAAATTAATAGACTACTCAGGCATGATTATACAAATAAGTGGTAATGTATGGTTGATTATTGTTTAAAAATAAAATAAATTATTTATTGTATTCAGCAAAATGGTGATATTGTATATGTAAACCAGGCTTTATAGAGGTTATTGTCATACAATGGAAGTAGATTCTAAAAGAGGAGGAGGACGACAAAATGATTAGATCATTCAAAACGGACTTGAAAGCCAATCGCAAGAATCCACAAACGATTATGGTTCTGTTTACGTATCGCTTTGGTAACTGGGTACATTACCAGTTAAAAAGCAAAGTAGTAAAGAAGCCGCTATGGATGCTCTATAAGCTGATGGACTTAGCTTTTGTCCGAATCCTTTCTAATGGAGAATTACATGCACAAGCAAAGATCGGTGACGCGCTTCATCTGCCGCATGGCCTAAACGGTATCATCATTAGCCATAAAGCGGTGATCGGCAGAAATGCTACTATCTTTCATCAAGTCACTATTGGCGGCAGAAATAGCTTAGGTGAACCCGTTATCGGTGATAGAGCCTTTATTGGTGTGGGTTCCAAGATCCTTGGTCCCGTATTCATTGGCGATGACGTAAACATTGGTGCCATGTCCGTAGTTGTTAAAGATGTGCCTAACAATGCTTCTGCTGTAGGTATTCCGGCAAGAAACCTATTGCGCGATGAACCTAAACAAGCAAATACTAGATAATACGTAGAATGATATGAGCAAATGCAAATGATTTCAAAGGGTCCTGCGGAGAGGTGCTCAAGGCTCAAGGGGGCTGACTCGAAATAAGTTAGGTCTGTCACAGCGTGCGTGGGTTTGAATCCCACCCTCTCCGCCATCTTTACTCTAAATAACAAATAATCAATCCTTCGTCTCTAAGGTGGGGGATTTTTTGATGTTTATAGCACTGTTGAAGTTAATACAACAAAAGGAGGGCCCCTTTCGGGACCCTCCTTAGAGGCAGTACATTAATGATGTTGGAATTTCTCTGTATAAGCCGCTAATGTTACAGGACTGCTCAGGAGTATTGCTTTTTTAAGACAATACTCTTATTACACTTCCTTGCTGACAATAGGTGCCAAATCAGAATTCCTGTGTTCGTGTTCGACTAAAACGTCCAACGGAACCACACCTCTCTTTTGTACTGCCTGAGAATAGTATGGGTCGAACTGCTAAAGTTTATACATGAACACCTAAATTAGTGCACCCGAGCCTTCTCAGCCTTTTTCCACTTGCGGTTCTTGTTAGTTGTATGAGGAAAGGTGTCGCCCTTTTCCATTTCAATACGGTTTGGATGTGTGATTTGAGTATGGAAGCTTCGTGCTTCTCCCACTTCCGTATAAATTCCGGGATTTGGTGCCTTATCGCCTGCTTCATATTCAGTTTTTTCGCCCATGATATCCCTCCTTTCTGTAGAAAATGATACCCCCTATATTGTGTGTTCCCAGAGTGATCTTCATGTACTAAACCGGGTGGATATTAAAGACTGTATAATATAACTTGCATTGGCTTGTACTTTTTGGTATATTAATATGGTGCGAGTTTGTGTTTGTGCTCGTTCCTTGCTCCTAACGTGTTTAGGGGCCTCAGACCATAAGGAGGTGAAAATTATGCGCAAATATGAAGTGATGTACATTATTCGTCCTGACATTGAGCAAGAAGTCGTTCAAGCAGCAGTCGAAAAATTCCAAGGCATCATCTCCAATGGCGGGGAAATTACAAAGCACGATGTGCAAGGTAAACGCCGTCTTGCGTATGAGATCAAGAAATTCCGTGATGGATTCTACGTTTTGGTTAACTTTACTGCAGAACCTGCAGTAGTTACTGAATTAGAACGTCTCATGAAGATTTCTGACGAAGTTATTCGTTATCTCATTACGAACGATGTAGCTTAAGATCTTGTAACGCTTTGTAACCAAAACGCTCAAAAGGAGGAGACCCTATTGTTGAACCGTATCATTCTGATTGGTCGGTTGACCCGTGACCCGGAACTTCGCTATACACCTCAAGGTGTGGCTGTAACGCAGTTTACGCTTGCCGTAGACCGTCAGTTCGCAACTCAAGGCGGCGAACGCGAGGCGGACTTCATCCCGGTAGTTACCTGGAGACAGCTGGCGGAAACCTGTGCCAATTATTTGCGCAAAGGCCGACTGACAGCAGTAGAAGGACGTATCCAAGTTCGGAATTACGAGAATAACGAAGGTAAACGTGTATACGTCACTGAAGTTATTGCTGATAATGTCCGTTTCCTGGAATCTACGCAGAACCGTGAAGGTGGAAATGCTTCAAGTGGTGGTAGTGCTCCAGAAGAGCCTTCCTTCGGTGGTGGCGGCGGCAACAGTGGACGTGGAAATAGCAACAACAATTTCTCACGTAACACCAACAATAATCAAGATCCTTTTTCGGGCGATGGAAAACCGATCGATATATCGGACGATGATTTGCCATTTTAATAAGGAAGGACTGAACAGAACATGGCTTTTAAACCAAGAGAAGGCGCTGACAACGACAAAAGACCGGCACGTCGTGGTGGACGCAACAAGCGTAAGAAAGTTTGCTTTTTCACTGTGAACAAAATTACTCACATTGATTATAAAGATACTGAGCTTCTTAAGAAGTTCATCAGCGAACGCGGAAAGATTTTGCCGCGTCGTGTAACAGGAACTAGTGCAAAATATCAACGTGCTCTGACAATCGCTGTTAAGCGCTCGCGTCAAATCGCGCTGCTGCCTTACACAACGGAATAGGATGCTCGTCAAGACAGCCGGGAAGCCGGCTGTCTTTTTATTTGCTCAAATAAGCATCGAAATGCCCCAATGGGGTTCTTTTGCACGTCCGGAGTAAATTTAATATAATAACGGGGTGTACGTTGATGATGTTAGTATTAGACTACTAGGAGGCGTAAGGATGTTAAGTGCAAGTCCCTATATTGTTGTAGATCAAGTACAGGAATCCATTGAATATTACCAAAGTGTTTTTGGTGGAGAAATTAAGATATTAAATGAACATAACGGGAAATTGCTTAATGCTGAGTTACATATTGGACAGACGCTGATTCACTTTGCCGATCCGTTCGGCAGAACACCCAAGGGTGAGAATGTAAGGCTTATTATGCAATTGGATAACGAGGAAGAAACCAAAAAGATCTATGAACAACTGATTGCGGACGGCGGTCAGGTGATCATTGAACTGCAGAATACATTCTTCGGGGCTCTGCATGGACAAGTTGCGGATCAAATGAACGGTATAATATGGGTGCTGAATTGCTTTGTATCTGTTTGACGTCAGCATAGGAATGTAGTAAATTACAAGTATCCTATAACTGAAGGGGAAATTTTGATGTTGGTGGCCGTTCTTAACTAAGCAATTTCATATCACCTTAAAGTAATTGTAGAGGACTCATTTTTTTGGGCGACAATATATGCCTTGTTTGAGTCTGTTTCACTACGAAGTCTAATTACTTGAAGGGTGGATGATTAGTTAAGAACACGCGAAGCGTCAAATGGCCTCTTTACGGCTGTTTCTCTTTGTGATAAACCGTGCTCTTGCAGCACGGTTTTTTCTGTTTTCAGGTACCCGGGGGCAAACGTTCAGGGAAGACTTGAAAAGACAAGAGAAACACCTAACAAATGAGGGCGAAGACTGCCATAGTGGCGTTCTTTGCCCTTTTTTTGTGCTATCGGGAGATTGCGGTTGTTGATTACAGGAAGAGAGCTAAAGGAGGAAATAATGATGAATTCACAAAGTTTACGTACCCTTGAATACGAACAAATTAAAGAGGACTTGGCGCGTTATGCCGTATCTTATGCCGGGAAAGAGCATATTAGCAATTTACAACCTATGACATACCTGACATCCATACACAGAGCAATGGAAGAGACGGCGGAGGCTAAGGAACTGCTTGAAAAGGGATCCAGTATCCCGCTCCCTTCCCTGGAAGGGATTGAATGGATCATGTCGCTGATGGGAACAGGATATCTCTATAATGAGCAGGATTTCACGGCAGTGGGTACTTTTCTAAATAGCTGCACCCAGCTCCGTAAATACATGGCCTCCAAGGAACAAACCGCGCCACGGATCGGGGCCTATGCTTCCTCACTACTGGAGCTGAGTCATGTGAAAGATGAGATTACCCGCTGTATTCGCTTCGGATCTATTGATGACGGGGCCAGTAAGGGGTTGGAGAAGGTTCGCAAGAGGCTGAACGTAGCCAAAGAGCGGCTCCATAAGAAGATTGAAGGTGTCATGTCGCGGCATCAGTCCATTCTACAGGAGAATATCTACAGCATGCGGAATGGACGCTACGTAATTCCTGTGAAACGGGAATATCATAAGCAGGTCAAGGGTTCGGTGCTCGATCAATCTACAAGTGGGCAAACGGTGTTCATAGAGCCGGATGAGGTTGCTGCCTTACAAGGAGAATTGGATTTGTTGCTGGCTGATGAAGCCCGGGAGGAAGCGATCATCTTAGGCCGACTAACCGATCTGGTCGAGCAGGAAGGGGTATCCCTGCGGCTTAACATCGAGGTGACGGGTACGTATGATTTTATATTTGCCAAAGCGAAGTATGCCCGTACTCTTGGTGCCACAGCGGTTAAGTTAAATGAAAGGGGATTTATGCGGATGATTGGGGGGAGACACCCCATGCTGCAAGGAATGATACCGATCAGTCTGGAATTTGGAAAAGGATATAAATCCCTCATTGTAACCGGGCCTAACACCGGTGGAAAGACTGTGGTCCTCAAAACACTCGGTATCCTGACCCTGATGGCTCAATCTGGAATGCTTATTCCCGTGGAGGAAGGCAGTGAATTTACCGTTTTCTCTGATGTAATGAGTGTTATCGGTGACGGTCAGAGCTTAACTCAGTCACTGAGTACTTTTTCAGCACAGATGAAGAGTATTGAGGAAATGCTGCGCGGCGCCGGCAAGGGTGTGCTGCTGCTCATTGATGAATTGGCCGCCGGGACGGACCCTGGTGAAGGTATAGCCCTATCTACCGCTCTTCTGGAGGAACTCAGCCGCAGAGGTGCGAATATTATTGTCACTACGCATTTTAATGAGTTAAAAGCCTTCGCGGCTGGCACACCGGGATTTCAAAATGCTCGAATGGAGTTTGATAAGGATACTCTGCAGCCTTTATACCGGTTGACCATTGGTGAAGCGGGAGAGAGCTACGCACTGCAAATTGCTGAGAAGCTGGGTATTGATCTGTCAGTTATTGAGCGCTCGAAGCAAATTGTAAAGGAACAGCGTGTGGAGCAGGGGTATCGGGATGCTCATATGCAGCGACAACAACTGAAAGTGCAAAGAGACCCAACAGATATAGGAATTGATGTTGAAGTTCAAGCCGATCATGTCGATGAGAAAGAGCAGGATGGGAAGGCGCTGCCGCAGTCTTTTGAGATTGGGGATGCTGTATACGTCAGCTCATTGGGGAGAACCGGAATTGTTTTTGAGAAAAGAAACAGTCTGGGTATGGTGGGTGTCATGATTCAGAAGCAAAAAATGTCCATCAACCATAAGCGCCTTAAACCGTATATTTCCAAAGATGAGCTGTACCCGGACGATTATGATTTCGATATTATTTTTGAGAGCAAGGAGAATCGGAAGAAAAAGAAGCTGATGCAGCGGAAATATGTAGAGGGACTAAGTATTGTTTATGATGGAGATAACAGCTGAACAACCCAAATAATATTCAGGAGAGTCTGTCCATGTGGCAGGCTCTTTTTTAGGATATGCAATATTTTACAAATTGTAGGATGTCAAAATTTTTGTTAAGGTTAATATTTATTCCACTCATAGGATAAAAAATATATTCAATTTACCATTGGTTTATTATAGTAACTATAGGAAGTATCACTAGTTAGATTGATCAGTAACGGAAGGGAAGGAACACATGAACAATAAGATAAGAAGTGGAGCCATGCTGATGTTACTCTGGGCGCTGCTGCTGTCGGCATGTTCCGGAGCTGCAACCCCTGGGAATTCGGCAGGTGGAGACGGGGCTCCCGGAATGACAGATTCTGAGGGAAACGCTCAACCGAAGGCTGGCGGAATCATTACTTATGGTTACTCCTCCCCGTTTCAGGGATTGTTCGAGCCTGCTTTTTACGAAGGGGATGATGATCTTTACGCACTGGAATTCACTACGGAATCTATGTTTGCTGTAAAAGATGATCTAACCACAGTACCTAACATTGCGACTTGGCAGGAATCCGAGGATCACATAACATTCACTTTCAAAATCAAACCGGGTGTTCGTTGGCATAATGGGGATGAATTGACGGTGGAGGATTGGAAATTTGCCCTTGAAGTGATCGCAAGTCCTGATTATACCGGGCCGCGTTATTATAGTGTGGAAATGATTCAGGGCGTAGAGGCTTACCATACAGGGAAAGCTACAACCATTAGCGGGTTAACCGTAATTGATCCTTATACCTTAAGAATTACAGTAACTTCAGCGCGCGTGAATACCATTGATAACCTATGGTCTTACCCAATGAACAAAAAATATTATACGGGCATACCCGTTAAAGAAATGGAAGACAGCAACCAGATGAGGGTCAATCCTATCGGGATCGGGCCTTTTAAGATCACTAGCATCAAGCCTGGTGAATACGTTGAGATGAAGCGTTTTGACGATTATTACAAGGGGAAGCCTCTGCTTGACGGAGTACTCTACAAGGTGTTCGATGATAAACAAATCGTAGAGCTCTTTAAACAAGGCGTGATTGATATAGAGGATGCTCCCCGTGATGCCTATAAGCAGCTTAAGAATCTTGATAATGTGAACCTGCTGCAGACCCCCGAGTTGTCATATGAATATATAGGCTTCAAATTCGGATCTTGGAATAATAAAGAGGAAGTAATTAAGATGGACAACCCCAAATTTGCCGATAAAAGATTACGCCAGGCGATGTATTATGCGCTTGACCGGGCCAGTCTAATTAAAAATTACTCTTACGGCTTGGGTAAACTTGTAGAGACCCCGATCCCCGGGACAAGCTGGGCGAAGATTCCTGAAGACCAAATTAATCAATACCCTTATAATCCAGATAAAGCTAAAGAATTGCTCAATGAAGCGGGCTATATCGATATCGACAAAGACGGTTTTCGCGAAGATCCTAAAGGGAAGCCCTTCGTGATTAACTATGACGGTATGATAGGCAGCACCATGGCAGAGTCACGTACAGAGGCTATTCTACAGAACTGGCGAGAAGTGGGGCTGGATGTAAGACTGAATGGAGGAACCTTGAAGGAACTAAATCCTTTCTATGATGCTGTGGAGAGCGACGATCCCACTATAGAGTTGTTTAACGGAGTATGGGGATTAGCAAGCGACCCCGATCCATCCGGACTCTGGAGAAAGGACGATCCGTGGAATTACCCGCGTTGGTCCTCTGAAAGAAATGAAGAGTTGATTCGAGCCGGTGTGAGCATGAAGTCATACGATAAGGAATACCGCAAGCAAGTATATTATGACTGGCAGAAATATATTAACGAGGAAGTGCCGATGATTTTTGTTGCTGAGCGCGAGTCTATCATCCCTGTGAATAAACGTCTTCAAGGGGTTCATGTTAATTCTATGAGTGCTATTATTGAACCTGCAAAATGGTGGATTAAGGATGTGGATTAGAAGAGGTTTCTTCAGTACCTTTTATGGTGATAGGACTTATATAAGGGAAAAATAATTTAATTTTTCGGAAAATGAAATCAAAACGCTGTTTCATTCGTCATATATAATATGGGGGAATTATTTGATGAATAGACGGAATGTAATTTGGGGTTCAGCAGCACTGTTGATCGCAACCCTGTTCATAGTTTACAAGTCGGGCGTATTTGATTTTAAACCTAATATTAAGTCTAGCGCTGCAGTTCTGATGGATATGAATACCGGTCATATTTGGATGGATGTGAATGGGGATGCCTCTATGCCTCCAGCCAGTATGTCTAAGATGATGACCGAGTTAATTGTACTCGACCGTATATCCGAGGGTAAAAGCCGCTGGGAAGAGAGAGTTCCAATTAGTTTATATGCCAGCAGTGTTGGCGGTGTAACGCTGTCTCTCAATCGCGGCGAATCGTACACGTTGCGTGAACTCTTTCAAGGAATAGCTGTATATTCAGCGAATGATGCTGCTGTAGCCCTGGCAGAGCACATAGCCGGTTCGGAGAACTCTTTTGTAGTAATGATGAATAATAAAGCCCGTAGTCTGGGCTTGTCCCCAAGGTCTGTATTCGCGAATGCTTCGGGACTTTCGGGTAAAGATTTAGGTCCGAATCGCCCACCAGGGTATGGTAACGGAGAAACTATGCTGACGGCTAAGGACACAGCTACGCTCGCAATGTCTCTAATCCGAACCCATCCCGAAGTCCTCAACACCTCCAGTCTGACTCAAATGAAACTAACGGGCAAAGGCCTGTATGTAAGCAATATGAATTCTATGCTTCCTGAGATGGGCGGTGCGTATGCCTATGAAGGAAATGACGGGTTAAAAACAGGATTTGACAGCCGAACCGGCTACTGCTTTGCAGGAACTGCACACCGGGACGGGCAACGCTTGATAGCAGTAGTGATGGGCGCGGAAACTAGCCAGGAGCGGTTTCAAGAGACAGCCAGGCTGTTCGATTACGGATTTTATTTAAGTATGTCTTGGGAATCAAGAATCAAACACATACTGTACAAATTGTAATTATGAATAGATATGTAGCAATCTCCGCTGTCGATTTTTGTTGTTTCTTTTTATTTTAGTGATTACAATATAAATATTGTTTATCGTCGCCAGCCATTATTTTTTATTTTAGAATAAAGAAGGAATTAATCCAATGAAAAAAATGAAAAAAAGATACATTGCCCTTATAGTTGTTCTGCTGATTGCAGCAGGAGCTTTTCTATTCCGCAAGCCGCTGACTGTGCTGGCCTTTGATTTGTTCTTGTCAGACCAAGTCAAGGCGACGCTGGAAAAGGAATCTTACGTGCCGCTGGTCAACGAGAACAATTCAATTAAACCCGAACCGATTGTTTACAAAAATGAGCCCTTTTCTCTAATGTTGTTGGGTACGGATCAGCGTGATAAAGAAACGGCGCGTTCGGATACAATGATTTATGCTGTTGTCCGTCCAGAGGATGCTAAGGTCCTGCTGATCTCGATTCCGCGGGATACGTACACAGAGATTATCGGACATGATGACAATAAGAAGGATAAAATCACTCATGCCTATGCCTTCGGCGGCCAACAAATGGCTAAAGATACGCTCGAAGCCCTTCTCGGTCATGATATTGAGTATTACGCCACCATTAATTTTCAAGGGTTGAAGGATGTAGTAGATGCGATTGGCGGTGTTCCGCTACCTATTAAGAAAGACATAGTCAATAAGGGCAAGGATCACGAAAAGTTTACGATTATCGGCGGGAAATCAAGCTATAACGGTGTAGATGCTTTAAACTACGTAAGATACCGTGAGGATAGCGATTTCAACCGCACGAAGCGACAACAGGTATTTCTTGATGTAGCCGCGAATAAGATGTTATCATTCAATCAAATTGGAAATATCTCATCACTGCTAGATATCATGGGTGAAAACTTCAAGACAGACATGCAGCCTTCTATGATTATTAGTCTGGCCAAAAAAATCATGGGTGGTAAAGAGATGGATATCTCCAGCTTTACGGTAATGGGAGATGGCACCCGTATTGACGGGGTATTCTATGATATCGTTAATGAAGAGGATTTGAGTAATGCCAAGCTGTTGATTGATAACTGGATGAACGCAGGAACACCTATCGATCAGCTTATTGAGCCCGGAAAAGCAGGCGACGCACTAGAGCCTACATCAACGCCGTTGGCACAATAGTACGGTTCAATCGTATAATAAAGAATGCCATCTGCAGCAGCGTGGGGAATGTTACCGCTGCTGCTTGTTGTCTGTATGGTATAATATTCTGGAACTGTTTATTAATCTCTACGTATAACAACAAAGGCTCTTATGGTTAGAGTAAGGTAAGGAACGGAAATTCCTTCGTAACTCTTTGGGGAGGATCAAGACATGAATATTGCATTTTTTCTACTTCCTAAACAGGAAGTAACCTGTGTTACCCTCGATTCAACGCTGCGGCAGACGCTGGAGCGGATGGAGTATCATCGTTACACCGCGGTTCCAATTCTTAATCGGAATGGTGAGTATGCAGGTACAGTAACTGAGGGCGATTTACTCTGGTATATGAAAGACTCAAATGGGAAGGTTACTTTTGAGACCGCTTCTAAGTTTCTGCTAAAGGATGTGCCGCTGAGAATGAATAATAAGCCGGTATCGATTGATGCGGATATGGAAGATTTGATTAATTTGGCAAAGGTCCAAAACTTTGTCCCTGTCGTTGATGATATGAATCGGTTCATAGGTATTGTGCGCCGGAGTCAAATCATTGAATATTGTGAGAGATTTGTTTCACGGCAATCCATGGAATCAATATAATTATTTTGATGATGGAAACAGAAGTAAAGCAAACCCAGGCCTGTATTTCCGGCAATAACGGAATGCGGGTCTTTTTTGAAAAAAAGAGGGGCTCTATGCTGTCGGGGGGCGCTTGCACCTGAGCAAAAATTTTATGCTATAATGGAGAATAAAGCTTTTTGCCGGAGGTAGAGAACCGTGTCAAATGTGCCGAAGGAACTAGATGTTGCCAAACGAGCCAAGGTTATTGAGTGGCTGAAAACGGAAGTTATTGATCAAGTATCCCGATTATTTAAGGCTTTATGGGAGGGCAGTACCGCCCGAGTGGGTGACAGCTTGGCCAGTTTGATGATGAGCTCTTATATTCTTGGGAGAAGACTTGGGATTCCCTATCGTGAGCTTGACGATTTACTGCTAGAGAAGCTTAGAAAACACAAGCAGGAAGGCCACCAATTGGAAGAATCATACAAAGATATATCTGCGTTAGAAGAACATATGCGTAAGAGGTGAATACTGTTGAAATTTCGTTGGACGTCCGTGGTATGGAGTGTTGCTTACCTGCTCCTGCTTCTATCCTTGTCAACCCCATTGCTTATTATCACAACTCTGTTTCTGGTCATTCCACCGGTAGTGCTGTTTACAACCTTGAACACACGGCAATTCATTTTGCATATCCTTCCGGTATGGCTCATTGTTGGCCTTATTTCGCCTGTGTACGTATTGATGGCAGTGTATCTGTTGGTTCCGGCGCTGGTGATGGGCCGATGGTACAGAAAACGTGATTCGGCGCAATCCACTGTAATCGCGGGTATGCTGGCCATCCTCTGCCAATTTCTGCTGTTGCTACTCCTCGGTAAGACTGTATTTAATTTCGATCTTTACAATTATGTGAATGAAGTATTAGAGGTAACTCCCTTGATTGGTATGGGCATGGGAGACTTAGGCTGGACTTCAGAGGAAATTCAGAAGCTTAGTGTCATGACCATCCAGATGATTCCAATGACGCTGATCATTAGTTCAGCTATGATTGCTGTTATAACTCACTCTATTGTCCGTCCAATTCTGAACAGTATGAACTATGCGGTGCCGAAGATGAAACCATTACGGGACTGGAGACTTCCAAGATCATTTATTTGGTACTATCTGGTCGGTTTTATTGTTCTTATGATCTTCTCCGGCTCAGATAACAGCTACATGTTAATGATTTCTGCTAACCTGCTGCCGTTATTACAGCTTGGATTCAAGATTCAAGCAATTGGATTTTTCTTTTTTGTAGCGCATGAACGGAAATGGAACAAGGTATTCCCGATCTTGCTGGCGATTCCGATTGTCTTACTGCCATCGCTATGGATTATCGGTATTATTGATCTGGTATTTCCGCTGCGCGCGCGTGTCACGAAATCGAAACGATAGGGTGAGAGTTCATGCCTAAATTTCTACAAAGGCGCTGGCACGGCTATCACACCGTATGGGCGTTTATGCTGTTGCTTGTGCTTATTATAGTTATCAGCATTTATAACTGGGTTCTTGGCGTGACCAGCTTGTTTCTAGCAGGTACCTTCTGCTTCACTATGTTGAAAACGGAAATTTCCTTCCGGCGCAGCCTTGTGGAATATATAAATGGCCTGTCTTTTCGTATCAAACGGGTAGAGGGCGAAGCGGTTAGTATGCTGCCGCTAGGCATTATCCTCTACAGTGAGGATCGAACGGTCGAATGGAATAATCGTCATGCAGGTGATATCTTCTCTCGGAAATCACTGGTAGGTGAATCACTCCAGGAAATACTGCCCGAAGTGATCTCCTCCTTCCAAGGGACTGCACCGACGAAAAGGGAATTAAATAAGGATTCCGTAAAGGACCTTTCTTTAAAGGATCAAAGGGTAGAAATTACAGTAGATGAGCGCCACTATCAAGCTGTAGTGATTCCCAGTGAACGACTCCTATATCTGTATGATATTACAGAGCTTGTGGTGCTGCGTGAACGGTACGAGGAAGAGAAGCTGGCTCTGGGTATTCTTCTAATGGACAATCTCGATGAATCGGCCCAGGGGATGGATGATCAGCAGCGCACTTCGCTAATTGCCAAAGTAACGAGTGAGATTACTGATTGGGCCAAGCAATTCGATGTTTACTTACGCCGGTTATCCTCGGAGCGCTACCTAATGATGCTCAACCACCGCAATTTACAGGCTCTGGAAGAGAGCCGCTTTGTTATTCTCGATGAAGTGCGGGAGATGACCGCCAACCTTAAAGTTCCAATGACGCTGAGTATTGGACTGGCATTTGGGGCCGAATCTGCTAGTGAGCTGGGTGCTTTGGCACAGTCGAGTCTAGATATGGCTCTTGGCCGTGGCGGCGATCAGGCGGCAGTTAAAGCCGGTCAGCGGCTGTCCTTCTACGGCGGCAAGAGCAATGCTGCGGAGAAGCGAACCCGGGTTAGAGCACGCGTTATTGCACATGCACTTCGCGATTTAATGCAGGAGAGTGATCGGGTGCTTATTATGGGGCATCGGACTCCCGATATTGATTCGGTGGGTGCTGCAATCGGATTATTAAAAGCTGCACAAATGTACAATGTAGAAGCAAATATCGTGATGGAAGGTCCTAATCCTTCCATCACCCGGATGATTGACGAGATCCGAAAGGATGATGAACTGTACAAGTCCTTCATTCCGACGGAGCAAGCCCTGCAAATTATGACCGAGCATACTCTCCTGATTGTTGTGGACACTCATAAGGCCTCTATGACTATGGAGCCTCGGCTTGTTCAATACGCCAGTCGGATTGTAGTGGTGGATCATCATCGCAGAGGCGAGGAATTCATCAACGATGCCGTATTGGTCTATCTGGAGCCTTATGCATCATCCACCTGTGAGCTTGTTACGGAGCTGCTGCAATATATTCACGAGAAGGTAAAGCTCACTCCGTTGGAGGCGACAATGCTGCTCGCCGGCATTACTGTAGATACGAAGCAGTTCGCGCTGCACACCGGATCAAGAACGTTTGAAGCAGCCGGCTTTCTACGGCGGATTGGTGCGGATACGATTTTAATTCAGCGGATGTTGAAGGAGGATTTACAGGAGTATCTCTCCAAAGCTGAAATTATCAAGCATGCCCGTATGGTATATGATCATATTGCACTGTGTGTTACGGCCCCCGGAATGAAAATTCCGCAGCTGTTGATTGCACAGACCGCAGACACGCTGCTGGGAATGACGAATGTTTTTGCTTCGTTTGTGATCAGTGAGCGGCCGGATGGCTTGATAGGTATTAGTGCTAGGTCCCTGGGGCGAATGAATGTCCAGGTGGTTATGGAGAAGCTGGGCGGCGGAGGGCATTTGTCAAACGCGGCGGTGCAGCTGGAGGGAACTGGCAAGGAAGCAGAAGCCAGACTGCTGAGTGTGCTGGCCGAAATTGAATCGAAAGAGGGGCTATTCGAATGAAGGTCATTTTTATGAAAGATGTTAAAGGGCAAGGCAAGAAAGGTCAGGTTAAAGAGGTATCTGAAGGATATGCAGCTAATTTCCTACTGCCGCGAGGTTTGGTACGTCCAGCAACTGACGGTAATGTAAAGACGTTGGAGAATCAGGCTGCAGCCGAACAACGTAAAAAGGATAACGAGAAGGAAGAAGCACAGAAGCTTGCTAACCAATTGAACGAGCTAACCCTGAGCATGAAGGCAAAAGCCGGTGAGGGCGGCCGTTTATTTGGAGCTATTACGAGCAAACAAATTGCTGAGACCTTGGCTTCAGTACAAGGAATTGTTATTGATAAAAGAAAAATTGAACTAAGTGAGCCGATTCGCCATCTGGGTGTAATTCAAGTCATTGTGAAGCTGCATACCGAAGTAAAGGCTACGCTTAAGGTTCAGGTAACGGAGGAGTAGTATGGGTGGGGATCTCTTTTTCGATCGGGTTCCACCGCAAAATCTGGAGGCAGAGCAGGCGGTAATCGGTGCAGTTCTTTTGCAGGACGAAGCGTTAATCACCGCCATGGAGCGTGTGAATACCGAAGACTTCTACGATAAGCCGCATCAACTGATTTTTGAGGCGATGGTTCAGCTCGGAGAAGAGAGCCAGCCGATAGATCTGGTTACGCTGACGTCCAGACTGCAGGATAAAGGTCAGTTGGAAGAAATTGGTGGAGTGAGCTATTTAGCGAAGCTGGCGCATGCAGTGCCTACAGCAGCAAATGTAGAATATTACGCGCAGATTATTGAGGAAAAAGCCATGCTGCGGAGGCTGATCCGCACAGCAACACAGATTGTAAGCGAAGGTTACACAGGCGGCGAAGATGTCGGGAATATGCTGAGTGATGCTGAACGCCGGATTTTGGAAATATCTAACCGGAGAAGCGGTAGTGGATTTATTAACATCCGTGATGTATTAATGCAGGTATTTGATCGTGTGGAGCTGCTTCATCAGAACAAAGGGGGAACCTCCGGGATCCCTACGGGCTTTGCAGATTTGGATAAGATGACGAATGGTTTTCAACGCAATGATCTTATCATTGTAGCAGCGCGTCCTTCGGTGGGTAAAACGGCCTTTGCGCTCAATATCGCTCAGAATGTAGGGGTGAGAGCCAAGGAAACCGTAGCTATATTCAGTCTGGAAATGTCCGCTCCTCAGCTAGTACAGCGGATGATTTGTGCCGAAGCTAATCTGGACGCTAACATTATGCGTACCGGCGATTTCAAAAGTGATGATGATTGGTCAAAACTAACGATGGGCATTCAATCCTTATCTGAATCGGAGATTTACATTGACGATACGCCTGGTATTACCGTTACAGATATTCGGGCCAAATGCCGCCGGCTTAAGAAAGAGAAAGGGCTAGGCATGATCGTCATTGACTATTTGCAGCTCATTCAGGGCCGAGGCAAAGGTGGAGAGAACCGTCAGCAGGAGGTTTCTGAAATCTCCCGTACGCTTAAGCAGATTGCCCGTGAGCTTGATGTCCCGGTTATTGCCTTGTCACAGCTTAGCCGTGGAGTTGAGCAGCGTCAGGATAAACGTCCAATGATGAGTGACTTGCGTGAATCGGGTTCGATTGAGCAGGATGCCGATATCGTAGCCTTCCTGTATCGGGATGATTACTACGATAAGGAATCTGAAAAGAAAAATATTATTGAAATTATCCTTGCTAAACAACGTAACGGTCCCGTGGGGACGGTCGAGTTGGTGTTTTTGAAAAATTTCAACAAGTTCGTTAACTACGAGCGGGCACATGCCGAACCATTTGCTGGTTAAGCTAATAAATGACGATTTCCGAACGATTGCACATTTGACTGTGTAATCGTTCGTTTTTATTTGACTTTGAAAATAACGGCTGTTACACTGGTAATTGTGCTTTAGCGGGGTAAAACTTGCTGGCGTCCGGGGGGCTGCGTACATAAGTGTGACGTAAAGAGCCCATATTATGAAAAATAATGGTGCTTTAGCTAGCACCTACGGAGGAATGAATAATATGTCAACGGTTGTCGTGGTGGGAACACAATGGGGAGACGAAGGCAAAGGTAAAATCACTGACTTTCTGGCAGAGAGCGCAGATGTGGTCGCCCGTTATCAAGGGGGGAACAATGCCGGTCACACGATTCTGATTGACGGTAAGAAGTATAAGCTCAGCCTGATTCCATCAGGCGTATTTTATAAAGAGAAAACCTGTGTAATCGGTAATGGTATGGTTATTAATCCGGCTGCCCTAATCCAAGAAATCAATTATATCCATGAGAATGGATTTGATACGAAGAACCTGGTAATCAGCGACCGAGCTCATGTCATTATGCCTTATCATATGCTGCTTGATGCTCTGGAAGAGGATCGTAAAGGTCCGAACAAGATTGGTACGACACGTAAAGGTATTGGCCCTTGTTATATGGATAAAGCTGCACGTAACGGTATCCGTATTTCGGATCTGATGGATGCAGAAGAGTTCGAACTTAGACTTCGTCATCTGATGGAAGAGAAGAATCAAGTAATTACTCAGGTGTATGGTGCGGAAGCGCTGGATGTTGAGGAAATTCTTACGCAGTATCTGGAATATGCAGAAGTATTGCGTGATTATGTGACAGATACATCGGTTGTATTGAATGACGCAATTGATGCAGACGCAAGAGTATTGTTTGAAGGTGCGCAAGGGGTTATGCTGGATATTGACCAAGGAACATACCCGTTCGTAACTTCATCCAACCCATCTGCCGGCGGTGTGTGCATCGGATCTGGTGTGGGTCCTTCCAAGATCAAACAGGTTATCGGAGTAGCTAAGGCCTACACCACCCGCGTGGGTGACGGTCCTTTCCCTACAGAATTGAATGATGAGATTGGTGATTACATTCGTGAGACAGGACATGAGTATGGTACTGTAACAGGACGTGCCCGTCGTGTAGGCTGGTTCGACAGTGTTGTTGTGCGTCATGCCCGCCGTGTCAGCGGTATTACCGGTCTATCCCTGAACTCTCTGGATGTACTGAGCGGATTGGAAACCGTGAAGATTTGCACAGGCTATAAATTCCGCGGAGAGATCATCACTACTTACCCGGCAAGCCTTAAAAAGCTGGCTGAATGTGAAGCGGTATATGAGGAGCTGCCAGGTTGGAGCGAGGATATCACATCCGCAAAAACTTTGGAGGATCTACCGGAGAACACTCGTAAATACGTAGAACGTGTATCCGAGTTAACAGGCATTCCAATCGCTATTTTCTCCGTAGGACGTAACCGTGAACAGACAAATCAAGTAATGCCAATGTACGTATAATATCTTTTGGATGATTGAAGAGGCCCATCGGGGTCTCTTTTTTTTGCATAAATAAGCAGACTTACTATATTCAGAGGTTTCCCGGAGTCAGTAACGGTCAATACTAGGATAGTGGATAGCAACGGTATTCGCTGCTCTTATCTATGGACAAGAACCGACGCAAGGGAGAGATGAAGATGAAGGTCCTAAAACGTGCGCTTGGGGTGCTCCTAATTACCGTATTGGCGAGCAGTCTTTCAGTATTAACGACAGGGATAGTAGTGAATGCATATATTCAGTCGGTGCTGAGAAGCTTCGATATTAAGCTAGATAACCCGGTATCTGGAATTAGCGAGATGGTTAAGAGCCTCGCAGGGATGAACAACAATAGTAATGAGACTGAGAATACAGAAGGCAATCAGGCGGGCAGCGGATCGACCCCAACAGATACATCGGATCCGAAGGACGGAAGCGTATCAAAGACCGCCGAGGATGATATCCCAACACCAGAGGATGCACTCCCTGTTATGGGGCAGGTTCAGCAGGATTCGGAGACATCGGGGAGCGAGAGTGAAGATGCACTTGATCAACAGCTGGTTATGACGCCAGAAGCTATGAATGACCTAAAGAACAATTTGCCCTCTGGAGAAAAGGTGAATATATTTAATATTCTTATGACTAAGGTGCCTCAGGAGGAAATGCAAAAAATTTCTACAGCGATGGAGAATGGATTAACGGAGGATGAAGTGACAGAGATCCAGGAGGTCATCTCCAAGTATGTAGATAAAGAGGAATACGAAGACCTTATGAAAATGCTTACACCTACGCCCAGCACGAATCCCTGAAATTAAAAAGAGTCATACTTTTGACACCTTGGGTGGAAAAAATTGATACAAAATGGAAAAAAACCCGCATTTTTAGCGGGTTTTTTTCCATTAACAAAGTTGAAACTTTTCGCTCAAGTATGTTAAAGTAAACAAGGATCGCAATGGGTTAAAATTTTGTAACCTTTTTGTTATCTATGACAGCACAGATTCTTATACTAATTGATACAGAATTTATTTGCAGCAGACTATATATACGGGGTCGTAATACAAGCTTATCCGGTGCAACTGGCGAATAAGCAAGCTGAAAGGGAGAGTTTCATGAAGGGATTTAAGTTTACGCGCGGGATGGGGAAACTGCGGAACAGCCAAACGGCGGTGGCAGAATCCAGCGTGAAAGATCAGCAGGACAGTGTGACCGCAAAGGTGGACGGGATTGCAGGAAACTTAGGCTTGCGGCGGAACTGGCTTTTGGCAACAGCAGGGATCGTACTTATCACCACCTTTTTAGTAGGCGCAGGGAAACAGTATGTAGGGGCGAATACAGAACCCTATTATCGAGTATTGGTGCAAGGGCAAGAGATTGGGACGTTGAGCGACAAGACCACACTGGATCAGTTATTCGCAAAAAAACAGCAGGAGTATCAGGCGAAATACCCTGGCACTGAGATGATCCTCCAGACGGAAGGCATTACTACTGAGGTTGAAAAAGCCTACAAACCAGAGATTAACAACGAAGCCACGTTAGCTAAGCTGGATGGTATGCTGAAAGCTTATGCTGTTGGCGTACAACTGATGGTAGACGGTAAAGTAGTAGGTGTTGTAAAGGATCAGGAGACGGCCACTGCAGTATTAAATAAGGTGAAGCAGCATTACATACCTGGACAGACCGCTGAGGTCGCCGGGGCTAAACTAATGAAAACTGCAGCAAGCACCAAGAGTGTAGCAATTGCGACACCGTTATCCCAAAAGGTAGAGGCGGCCAACATTCGTGAAGATGTATCCCTTCTGCCCATAAAGGCGGATCCAAACAAAATATTAGATTTAAATGAAGCCGTCAAGCTGCTGACAGAAGGCGTAGAGGCTCCTCTGCTCTATACTGTTCAGGAGGGTGATACCATTTCCGGGATTGCCAATCGTTTCGAGATCACACAGAAGGAAATATTCAAAAACAACCCAACTGTGAAAGAATTGACGCTGCAAATCGGGGACCAGCTTCAGCTATCCGTACCCCAGCCTGCAATTACCGTAGTAACGGTGGAGCAGGTATCAGAGAAGGTCATTACTGAACCGGAAGTAATTGTACGTAAAAGTGACCAGTTGGCAGCCGGTAAGAGCAAGGTTGTCCGTCCAGGTCAGACCGGTGTAAAAGAAATGCAATACCGTCTTACAAAGGAGAATGGTCTGGTCGTTCAAGAGGAATGGCTGGGTCAAACGGTTGTGAAGGCTTCGCTTCCGGAAGTCGTCTATCGGGGAACTAAAATTGTAGGTGAAGGTTCGGGTATGTTCAACTGGCCCGTATCTGGCGCTAGGATCTCAAGCAGCTTCGGCGAACGTTGGGGTCGGGCACATAAAGGTGTGGATTTAGTATCAGGCAATCGTACGATTATGGCTGCTGATGCCGGCACAGTGTCTTTCGCAGGTGTTCAGAGCGGCTACGGCAACGTAGTCATCATTAATCATCGTAATGGATACGAGACGTATTACGGTCACTTGAGCAAAATCTCTGTGAGTCAGGGTCAAAGGCTGGAGCAAGGGGCAAAGATTGGGGTAATGGGCAACACCGGACGATCTACCGGGACCCATCTTCATTTTGAAATCCGTAAGAATGGCTCGGCAGCCAATCCAATGAAATACTTGCGATAATTCATTTTTTATACCTACTACCGTCCGGATCCTATCTGGGCGGTTTCTTTTTTTGGAAACTTCCGAACTAGGGTGTGACACCCTGATAGGTATGGTAAAATAAAAGGAACAATGAACTAGTAAAGATAGAAAGGTGAAGCAAAGACATGCAGATGGGGACCATTTTGGTAGTGGACGATGAACAGCCTATTGCCGATATTTTAAAATTCAATTTGGAAAAAGAGGGCTACGAGGTGATCTGCGCGTTTGATGGGAATAGCGCGGTAGAGCTTGCTCTGTCCAAACGGCCCGACCTAATGCTGCTTGATCTGATGCTGCCGGGTAAGGACGGGATGGATGTATGCCGCGAGGTACGTGCAGCTCATCTGGATATTCCTATTATTATGCTTACTGCTAAGGATGGAGAAATTGATAAGGTGCTGGGACTGGAGCTGGGTGCTGATGATTACGTAACCAAGCCGTTCAGTACGCGGGAGCTGCTTGCCCGGGTAAAAGCACAGATGCGGCGGCAGCATAAGCCGTCCCCTGCGGAAACCCAAAGCGAACCTGCGGAGAGTAAACAGGGAACTCATCATTTCGACTTATTTATAGATACGGATATGTACATGGTATACAAAGACGGGGAACCTCTGGATCTGACGCATCGTGAGTATGAGCTGCTTTATTATATGATTCGACATGCGGGCAAGGTAATGACTCGGGAGCATTTGCTGCAGGCTGTATGGGGATTTGAATATTTCGGTGATGTGCGGACCGTGGATGTAACGATTCGGCGGTTGCGGGAGAAAATCGAGGAGAATCCGAGCAAGCCTGAATATATTTTTACGCGGCGCGGACTCGGGTATTTGATGCATAGTCCCAAAAGCGGAGGGCTGTGATGAAACGGTTGTCCTTTTTTCGGACGATTCAGGCCAAGCTTATTATTATTTACGTGCTGCTTATTCTGATTGCCATGCAGTTGATTGGCGTTTATTTTGTTAGCTCCATGAAGAACTCTTTAACGGAGAATTTCACGAAGGATTTGAAAGCAAGGGCCGAGATGCTCTCTATTCTGACGGCAGACAAGTTCAGTAGTGACACAGTAACGTCCGATGATGAGAGTTCTGTAGACAGCCTGCGCGGAATGGTTAACAATTTGTATATTAACGGTGCCGAGATTCAAGTACTGGATGCCAGCGGCAAAATCATTACAACCTCCGTTCCCTCGCAGAGCGACTATGTGGGACAACGCAATACACAAACGGTGGTCAGCCGTGCACTGCAGGGTATCAGTGATAATGAGGAGTATATTATCGGCGACGATAATGTACGGAAGAAGGTTGTAGCCAAGCCTGTAGTCTCTGGTGGCAAAATAGTAGGCGCTATTTATATCGCTGCCGACATGAAGGACCTGTATGCTACGATGAGCCGGATTAATAGTGTGTTTATTTCCGGGCTGCTGCTGGCACTAGTACTTACGGCTGTACTAGGGGTTATTCTGGCGCATACGATCACCCAACCTATCAAAGAAATGACCCGCCACGCCACGGCAGTTGCAGAAGGACGTTTTAATCGCAAAATGCCGGTGTTCGGCAATGATGAAATCGGTCAGCTAAGCCAGGCGTTCAATTATATGACCGGAAGACTGCGCGAGGCGCTCTCGCAGAACGAGGAAGAGAAGGAGAAATTGGCTTCTATTCTGACGAATATGAGCGACGGTGTTGTAGCGACAGATGAACGGGGTATTGTTATTCTAATGAACCGCCGTGCTGCGCTTATGCTGGGGGAAGAAGGGCCGTTACCGGAAGGGGCACCGCTGGAAGTGCTGCTTGGACTAGATGCTGAGCAAGCCGGAGCTTTGTCCGGAGTCAGTGCCCAATCGTCGTTACTGAGACTTTCTCATCAGGATCATGAGGATCCCAATATTGTACGTGTGACTTTCACACCGATACACCGCCGGGAAGGCGGAATAGCGGGTACCATTGCCGTACTCCAGGACGTTACTGATCAGGAGAATCTGGAGGAATCGCGCCGTGAGTTCGTTGCTAACGTTTCCCATGAACTACGCACACCGCTAACGACTATCAAAAGCTATGCAGAGGCGCTGGATGACGGGGCACTGGATGATCCGCAGCTGGCTGCACGTTTTGTAGGAGTTATCCGCAATGAAACAGAACGGATGATACGTCTGGTTACGGATCTTCTGCATCTGTCGCGGCTCGATTCCAAGGAAGCAAGGCTGCGGATGCAGCATACTGATATTGCAGAGATGCTGGAGGATGTGGCAGACCGCTTCTCTTTTCAAATTCGTCAGAAACGTATTGATATCAGCACGAGAGTCCGCCGCGGAATCTCCAATGCATGGCTTGACCGTGATCAAATCGACCAAGTGCTCGGCAATCTAGTCTCCAATGCGCTGAAGTACACACCGGAAGGCGGTACGATAGAGCTTGAAGCCTGCCGCAATGAGGAAGGCATGCTGGCCATTTCCGTCCGGGACTCCGGAATAGGAATCCCTAAGAAGGACATTGAACGAATATTTGAACGCTTCTACCGTGTCGATAAGGCACGTTCACGGAATATGGGCGGAACCGGACTTGGGCTGTCCATTGCCCGGGAAATTGTGAAGGCGCACGGAGGTTCGATTTCTCTGCAATCTGAATTGGACCAAGGCTCTAAGGTAACCTTTACCCTGCCTCTGGACGAGCAAAGGAGGGGGCAAGCGTGAAGGAAAGAATAAAATCATGGATCCTTGCCCTGCTGGTGCTTAGCAGTCTTATTGAGAGTTATTATTTGATCTATCGTCTGCCGGGCAGTGATACAGCAGTACTCTCGAAGAATTTGTATGTGAAGACCGATAATATGGGCCCGGAAGAGAAAGTCGAAAATTTGCTATACCCTGACAAAATGATTATTCATTTGGGGGACAGCAAGCACACTCTTTTTTACCCCAGCTCGACTTTCTATAACCTAATTCTGAATCGGCTGAAGGGGCGCGGATTTGAAAGCTTCCAACGGCGATCCGTGCAGGACTTTGATTGGTCCAAGCTTCGGAGCGAGAATCCCGGCATTGAGCTGAGCTACGGCGCAGGTATTCCGGTGACGTTGCTGCAAAGGGTAATGCAGCTGTCACCCGATTCTCTGTTCGCTGGGGAAAGTATTGACCGGATATGGATCTATAACCTTAAGAATGACTCGAAGGCGCATGCCCTCTTTTTTAGTACCAGAGGAGATATCGTGTATGAAGCGGCAAAAGCGGATCTTACCGTACAGGATGTACAGCAGCATGTAGACTTCGGCAAGAATTGGACACCTTATACGACAGTTAACGGTGATTACTATGTACCAGACAGTAATGTATCCATAGTGGAAGCGGAAATCCCTTCGGATATGTATACCATCGAACAAATGCAGAGAAACCTTTTCTTCGATGCAGGGAGCACCCGGTATATCCGTGAAAAAGACGGCTCGGAAATATATACAGATAGCAAGCGAAGCCTGCAGGTGGATCAGGAACAAAAATGGATGAGCTACAGTGATCCTACCGCTCTGCCTGTGGGGGAGAGCACACCTGCCAAGGATGTCCTTGAAGCTGTAGATTTCGTTAACAAGCATGGTGGTTGGAGCGGGAGTTACCGGCTTGCGGCTGCTAAAGAAACCTCAATGGATCAGTTGGCGGCAGCTGAAGAGGGGACCCAAGAAAGGCTGATTTCCTTTCAGCAGTATTATGGTTCCTACCCTTACGGCTCCTATCCCATCATGAACAAGCCGCTGCTTCAGTACGGGGTTATAAATCTGGATCTGCAGCAAGGAACGGTATCTTCTTATGAAAGATCTTTGATGTATGTGGATGAATCCAAGGCTATCAAAAAAATCGTCGAGCTATCAGGCGGAGAAGTGTTGAAGAACCAGCTGGTTCAAATCGGAAAGGCGTCCTCCGTGAAGGATTTGGCACCAGCCTATGTCCCCGGGATACAGGGTGACAAGCTGCAACTACATCCGGTATGGAAGGTTACGCTCAGTGATGGGACGGTACTTACACTGAATTAGGATATTCAATATGAGGGGGATGGGGTATGGATTGGGGAAGAGCTAAAAATGTGCTGATCTACGCTTTCTTGCTGCTAAATCTGCTGCTGTGCTATCAGCTGTGGATGGATCTGCGGGATCAGGTCAGTGCCAATCTAGATTTCACCTCCCTCTCTGAAGAAACTCAACAAATTATGGAGCAAAAAGGGATTCGCGTACTTTGTCCCATCCCGGCGGCCACTCCTCAACTGCCCGATATTACCTATCGTTATTCAGGAGGGGAGCAGGATCAGAAGCCTGTGGAGCTGAAACAGCCGATAGACAGCAAGCTTATGTATTCCTCTTTCTCGGAGTTAAGCAATCTGCTCGAGAGCGAGATTCCGGACATCGCGAGCTATGAACTTGATGCTCAGGAAACCGAGGTCGGGAAATTTGTTCTCCACCCGCTTGTCCAGAAACAGTGGCCGTTGTTCCGAGTAAGTCTGGAGTTGATGAGCAGCAATCAGAAGATTGTGGCTTACCGAAGACCCCAGATCGAAATTGGGCCGAGCAGCAACCAAGAGGTTCAGAAGGTGCTTCCGGCTTCCCAGGCGCTCAGCAGTTTAATAGAAAAGTATTTTGCACCGGATACGGTAGTGAAAGATATTGAGCTCGGTTATTACGGTGAATTGTTCAACTCCGAGAGCCAAGTGGCGGCCCCGATGTGGCGCTTCGTGCTGGAGAATGGAAAGTCGTATTATGTACATGGCATCAGTGCGGACATAATCAGTCCGAAGACAACAGAGTAGAAGGAGTAGGGGCTTTATGGGGATTTCATTTACAGTACTGTCCAGCGGATCTACCGGCAACGTTACTGTAGTACGCAATGGCGAGACTACTCTAATGATAGATGCAGGACTTAGCGCGAAAAGAATTGATGAATTGCTTAGCATGCGAGAGGTAACAGGCGAGGAAATTGACGGCATTTTGGTAACACATGAGCACTCAGACCATATTAAAGGACTGGGCGCAATGGCGCGCAAGTACGACCTTCCGATCTATGCCAACACCAATACTTGGGGGGCTATTGAAAAAGGAATCGGAAAGATACAGGAGCACAATAAAATCATTCTGGAGACCGGTCAGCACCGTGACTTTGGCAGTATGCGTGTAGAGTCTTTTGCCATTTCTCATGATGCTGCAGAGCCGGTTGGTTATAATTTTTATGATGGTAAGGAGAAGCTGTGCGTAGCTACGGACTTGGGTTATGTGAGTGAAAAGGTGAAGCTGGCTATATCCGATGCAGATGTACTTGTATTAGAGGCTAATCATGATATTGAGCTGCTGCGAATGGGGAGATATCCATGGAATACCAAACGGCGTATCCTGGGAGATATGGGGCATTTATCGAATGATGCTGCGGGAGCTGCTCTAAGTGAGATTCTTACCGGACGTACAAAAAGGACCTATTTGGCCCATTTAAGCAGAGATCACAATATGATGGATTTGGCTAGAATGTCGGTTCGCGGTGCTATGGAGGATTTAGGGTGCTTCTTCAAAGACAGTGAATTTAAATTGTGCGATACGTATTATGACCGTCCTACGCCATGGGATAAGGTGAGCGAGTCATAAGCTCGTCCAACTCGGCAGCCTTACGCTCAAGTTCTTGACGGGAGATCATTTCTTTCTCGATAAGCAGTTCAACCAGGGCGCTGACAGTAAGCATTATGTGGTAGTGTTCGTCTTTTAAGTCACCTAGCTTGCCAATAAATTGGACCAGATCCATGCTTGTTGAAAATGAATCCATAGAATATCCTCCCTTAAAATGTTTATCAAAAGCTTTCCATAAATATGCAGAGATTTTACATTAGAAAACCAACGTCCCGGCTTCGGCCTGTGATACAATCATAAGAGAAACCTGACTTTTAACGGTAGGCACATCGACGCTTAAGAATTATTTGATTTCTACTATTGTAGTCTTATAAGACATTAAATATTCCACTATATTGAAAGAATATGAGAGTTGCGGAGTGAAACCTTTTAGTACTTTGAGGAGTCTAAAAGAGTGATAGAGGGGAGAGGATTTCAAGGTGGGACTGTTTGATGATGATTTCTATTCAACCAAAGTATCTCGGCGCAGAGAGCGTAAAGCATTGAAGCCATCTTCAACCCGCGGCTGGCCGGTAAGGAAACCGCGCCTGAGTCTGTCAACTCTTCAAATTTCTGCGATCAGCTCTTTGATCAGTGCAGTAGTTGCAGTGCTCTTATTCAGTTTAGTATCAGGTCAACTGGGGCACGAAACCACAGCTACGCCTGCAATGATACAGAATGTTACACCGAGCAGCGGTGATCCGTATGATCGAATTATTCAGGCAGCTGCAATGGTTCGCCCGGCAGTGGTCAGCATAATTAATCACAAAGAGGATAATAAGGAGCTTAATATCCTTAATGAGTCGGCACTCGGGTCCGGTGTTATCTATAAAAAAACAGATGCCAAGGCATTCATTATTACGAATAACCATGTTATTGACGGCGCGGGCAAGCTTGAAGTCGTTACGGTTGACGGTGAGACTCGACCGGCCACCCTTGTGGGTACAGATCGGGTAAGTGATATCGCGGTGCTTTCCATTGATGCCGAAGGTATCCATACGGTGGCACAGATCGGCGACTCCTCCAAGCTTCGCCTGGGAGAGACGGTCATAGCTATTGGCAATCCCTTGGGTCTGGGCGACACGCTTACGTCCGGCATTGTCAGTTATACTGAGCGAAAGATCCCGGTATCCCTGAACCAGGATGGTGTTTATGACTGGGAGCAAGAAGTCATTCAGACAGATGCAGCTATCAATGAAGGTAATAGCGGCGGTGCTCTAGTGGATTTGAACGGTCAGGTCATCGGTATAAATACAATGAAAATTTCAGATACTGGTGTAGAGGGATTGGGATTTGCTATTCCGGCCAACCATGTGCTCAAAACGGCAAATGAGCTAGCGGAGAAAGGGCGGATTGCCCGATCCTATCTGGGTGTATATTCGGTTGATTTGAATAATCCCTATATACCACTAGCTGAAGAACAACTGGAGAAATTAAACCTTCCGGATAGCATTAAGGACGGAGCGGTTGTACTGGATGTGGTTGGGCCGGCTAAAGAGGCAGGCCTGAAGTTCAATGATGTAATTACCAAGTTCAATAGCGAGCCGATTACATCAACACTATCTCTGCGTAAATATTTATATGATAATACGGAGATTGGGGCCCAGCTGAAGATTACGTTTTACCGTAATGGAATCATGAAAGAAGTCTCCGTAACTCTCCAAGAAAAACCACAGGAATAAAATAAATCAGGGCAGCATATACTGATATAGCAGTAATATAATTGGGCTGATAACCCTTACATTGGGAAGTCAGCCTTATATGGGGAGAAACGGAGAAATACGGATAGGACATCTTGCCTTTGGTTCTTAGGTGTGGTAATATGATAATACTCATACAGCTGATGAATAATTTTCTTATTGAAAAGGGCTGTTATTTCAAATAAAACCCTTTTCAATGTGTTAATTTTTTCTTTGTTTGAAGATAAAAAGAACATATTAATTTAAATTTGTGGAGGTAACACACATGCAAACAGGTACAGTTAAATGGTTCAACGCAGAAAAAGGTTTCGGATTCATCGAGGTTGAAGGCGGAAGCGACGTATTCGTTCACTTCAGCGCAATCACTGGCGACGGCTTCAAAACTTTGGACGAAGGCCAACGCGTTGAATTCAACGTTGTTCAAGGCAACCGTGGACCACAAGCCGAAAACGTTGTAAAACTGTAATATAGAAGGCACCGTCCCCGCTTGTGAAAGTTGGGACGGTCTTTTTTTATTTCGTTTAACCAACTTGTGACATAAAGGAAGGGAGGAACGGCAATGAACTACCGGAAGAAGCCTTTGGAGGAAATACCGGAAGAAAATACTGCAATATGGGCCTGTACCAGTGAGGGCTGTAATGGATGGATGAGAGATAATTTTGCATTTGAACATGCGCCTTCTTGCCGTCTCTGTGACTCCCCAATGGAACGCAGCATGAAGATGCTTCCAATATTGCTTAATTCGAATGGCGATCTCAAATCGCTGAAGAAGGGTATTTCCATTACCTAACCAACGCCTTTATGGGCCAAGATTTTTATAGATCGAATTCCAACTCCGAGACGGTAAAACCGTCTTATTTTTTTTGCTTTTTATCGATAAATTGTGATATTTGTCACAAATTTATACTTTTTAAGCCCGAAACAGGGTGTATAATGTGATTAATATCACACTTTGTTCGTTCGATTTTTGACAAAATATAAATACTGAATTGGGAAAAAAGGAAGGGGAGAATTATGGATATAGTAGCGCTGTCGCGTTTGCAATTTGCTTCAACGACGATTTTTCACTATTTCTTTGTGCCAGTATCGATCGGTTTAGCACTAATAATCGCAATTATGGAGACTATGTATGTAAGAAAAGGCGATGAAGAGTACAAAAGAATGGCACAGTTCTGGGGCAAGCTGTTCCTCATCAACTTTGCTGTTGGTGTAGTTACAGGGATATTACAGGAGTTTCAGTTCGGCATGAACTGGTCCGATTATTCGCGCTTTGTCGGGGACGTATTCGGTGCTCCGCTTGCTATTGAAGCACTGTTGGCCTTTTTTCTGGAATCTACGTTTATCGGTTTGTGGATTTTTGGCTGGGATAAGGTATCCAAAAGAATTCATCTGCTGTCCATATGGATGGTAGCAATCGGAACGATGTTATCCGCCTTCTGGATTCTGGCGGCTAACTCCTTTATGCAGCACCCTGTAGGCTTCGCTATTAATAATGGCCGAGCAGAGATGAATGACTTTTTTGCCTTGATTACCAACGGACAATTGATTGTTGAGTTCCCGCACACCGTGCTGGCTGCTTATGCAACCGGTGCATTTCTTATTACGGGAATCAGTGCATATAAACTGTTGAAGAAGCAGGATGTATCTTTTTTCAAGAAATCGTTCAAGATTGCAGCTATTGTAGGTATTATTTCATCCATTGGTGTAGCTGTGGCAGGACATGCACAGGCTCAATACTTGGTTGAGACTCAGCCGATGAAGATGGCAGCCTCTGAAGGATTATGGGGCAAAAGTGGCGATCCGGCACCTTGGACTGTATGGGCAAATATTGATCCTGAGAACAAGGTAAGCAGCGGCGAATTCAAAATCCCTTACTTACTCAGCTTTCTCTCTTACAGCAAGTTTTCCGGTGAGGTTAAAGGGATGAACGAGCTGCAAGCGGAGTATGAGCAAAAATATGGCCCCGGAAATTACATTCCTCCGGTGCGTACAACGTTCTGGAGTTTCCGCATCATGGTTGCGGCAGGTACAGCTATGATCTTCCTGGGCATGTATGCAATGTTCCTTATGTGGCGTAAAAAGATGGACCAACCGAACACCTGGTTTATGCGGTTTATGTTCTGGGGGTTACTGCTGCCTCCGATCGCCAATACAGCGGGTTGGGTAATGACAGAGTTTGGACGTCAACCTTGGACTGTGTTCGGGCTTATGCAGACTAAAGATAGCGTATCACCTAATATTACGAGTGGACAGGTGCTGTTCTCAGTAATTTCATTTACAGTTATTTATGCAATACTCGGAGCAATACTAGTGGGCTTATTCATTAAGGTGATCAAAAAAGGCCCTTATAACATGGATAACGATCACGATCACGGCTCTTCGCATGACCCATATAACAAGGAGGGATCCCATGCTTTCTCTTAATGAACTGTGGTTTGTGCTGATTGCAGTACTTTTTATAGGATTTTTCTTTCTGGAGGGCTTTGATTTCGGCGTAGGGATGGAAACGCAGTTCCTGGCTAAGAATGATACGGAGCGCCGAGTTTTGATTAACTCTATTGGTCCTTTCTGGGATGCGAATGAAGTGTGGCTGCTAACTGGTGCCGGTGCGATGTTCGCTGCTTTTCCAGAATGGTATGCTACATTATTCAGCGGCTTCTATATTCCTTTTGTCTTCGCATTACTAGCCTTGATTGCCCGCGGTGTCGCCTTTGAATTCAGAGGCAAACGGGATTCGCTGGCGTGGAGAAGAACTTGGGATGCCTGTATCTTCTTTGGCAGCTTCCTCCCACCGTTCCTACTGGCGGTAGTGTTCGCAAGCTTCATTAAGGGCTTGCCAATTGATGCAGATATGCAGATGTACGCGGGATTTACGGATATTGTTAATGTGTATACCGTAGTAGCCGGAATTACAGTAGTTATGCTGTGCTTGGTGCATGGACTGATGTTCACCACCCTTCGCACGGTCGGCGACCTGCAAGTTCGGGCGCGTAAACTGGCCCAGAAGTTACTGCTTCCATTGGGCGCGCTACTCCTTACGTTTGTAATTATGACCTATTTCATGACCGATGTATTTGAAGTGCGTGGAACGCTGCTTCTAATTGTAGTGATATTGGGTATTATTGCTTATGTACTCGGCGGATACTTCATGACGAACAAGAAAGACGGCTGGGCTTTTGGGATGACGGGGGCTGTAATGGCCTTGTCGGTAGCTTCGATTTTTATCGGGTTGTTCCCAAGAGTAATGATCAGCTCCATTGATCAAGCCTTCAACCTGACGATTACCAATGCTGCTTCGGGACATTACTCTCTGAAAGTAATGACGATTGTTGCGCTGACGCTGCTGCCGTTCGTTCTGGGATATCAAATTTGGAGTTACTTTATCTTTCACAAACGGGTTCACGAGAAGGAGCATCTTGAATACTAATGGATAAAAATTTGCTTGGGTACAAAGGAGTTAAGCCGGTCTTTCTGATCGTGGGCTTCCTTACCCTGGTGCAAAGCTTGTCTATTCTTCTGCTGGCTAAATGGCTGGCAGAAGTCATCTCTGCGCTGTTTGCGGGAGAACCGCTGAAGGAACAATGGGGCATTGCGCTATTGTTCCTTCTTGCATTTCTTGTAAGACATGCGTGTGCCATGCTGATGAGCCATGTCTCTTACCGCTTTGCAGAAGCGACCGGAAGCAGTATGCGCAAGGAAATGATGGATAAGCTGTTCCAGTTGGGGCCTCGAATGGTCGGTGACCGTGGAACCGGGAATCTGGTTACACTTGTATTGGAAGGAGTCACGAAGTTCCGTACATACCTGGAGCTTATCATTCCACGGATGGTAGGAATGTCTGTTACACCTGTTCTGCTGCTGTTGTATATCTTTACGCAGGATACGACGAGCGGCATTATCCTCACGGTAACGATGCCTATTATTATCGTTTTTATGATTTTGATCGGGTTGACGGCCCGTAAACAGATGGATCGCCAGTTAAAGTCTTACCGTACTCTGTCCAATCATTTCGTGGATTCGCTGCGCGGATTGGAGACGCTGAAATTTCTGGGACGCAGCCGCAGCCACAGCGAGAGCATTGCAGCGGTAAGTGACCGTTATCGGTCGGCTACTATGCGCACACTGCGCGTCGCCTTTTTGTCCTCGTTCGCACTCGACTTTTTCACGATGCTGTCGGTCGCTTCGGTAGCTGTAAGCTTGGGGCTGCGTTTGGTCAATGATCAGATGACGCTAGTTACGGGTCTTACGATTCTAATCCTTGCACCTGAATATTTCCTGCCCGTTCGACTGGTAGGTGCAGATTTCCATGCCACCTTGGATGGGAAGGAAGCCGGCGAAGCTATGAAGAGCATCATTGATAGAGATACGGTTAAGGCAGAGGTTCTAGATCGTTCCGTTTCCTCTACAGGCTCGGTATTTGATTGGCATAAAGATAGTGAATTAATACTGAATGACGTGGGTGTGGATTATGAGGAAGGTGGACATTCTTCGCTCGCAGGGATTAACCTTAAGGTTACAGGTGCCCGTAAAGTGGGGATTATCGGAGAGAGCGGCGCCGGTAAGTCCACGTTAGTCGATATATTGGGAGGGTTCCTGCATCCTACCTCCGGGAATATTACCGTCAATGGAACTCATGTCAGTGCATTGACGGATGAGGAGTGGCGGAAACAGACCTCCTATATTCCGCAAAGGCCTTATATCTTCAGTGGTACTTTGGCGGACAATGTGCGGTTCTATTATCCTGATGCATCCATGGATGAAGTAAGCAGAGTAGTAGATGCAGCCGGATTATCAAAGCTTGTGTCCTCACTGCCAAACGGACTGGGCGAAATGATCGGCGGCGGCGGCCGCTCACTTAGCGGAGGACAGGAGCAGCGTGTTGCCTTGGCCCGTGCCCTGCTTAGCAGCCGTCCAATTATGCTGTTAGACGAGCCGACTGCCCATCTGGACATCGAGACGGAGTATGAGCTGAAGGAAACGATGCTGCCGCTGTTCGCAGGGAAGCTGGTATTCTTGGCTACGCACCGCCTGCATTGGATGATCGATATGGACGTTATTATTGTGATGCACCAAGGCCAAGTAGCTGAGGTGGGTACTCACAGGGAATTGATTGCCCGCAAGGGTGTATATTATGAGCTTATTCAATCGCAATTGGAGGGAATCCATTGAAACGTGAAGGATGGTTTGCTCCCTATATATCGCCGTATTTCTGGCGTTTTGTACTTATAATCCTGCTTGGAGCGCTGACGGTTTTTTCAGCCTCTTCTCTGATGTATACGTCAGGATTTCTGATTTCGAAAGCGTCCACCCCTATTGAAAATATCTTAATGATCTATGTGCCGATTGTTGGTGTTCGCACTTTCGGGACCAGCCGGGCAGTGATTCACTATATAGAACGTCTGTTAGGGCATGATACGATTCTGCGGATTCTGTCCAAAATGCGTATTCGTCTCTACAATATTCTGGAACCGCAAGCGCTGTTTCTGTCCTCGCGTTTCCGTACAGGTGACATTCTGGGCATGCTGGCTGACGACATTGAGTATTTGCAAAATGTATATCTACGTACGGTATTTCCTAGTGTAATCGCTTTGTTGCTCTATGCGGCTGTGGTCATTTCACTGGGAACGTTTGATATCGCCTTTGCGCTGCTGATGGCGTTGTATATTCTGGTATTGGTTGTAGTGCTTCCACTCATTTCGCTGCTGTTCACACAAAAGCGTCAGCGGGAAGTCAAGCAGGAGCGCAATAGTCTTTATCAGAAGCTGACCGATGCCGTACTGGGCATGGGTGATTGGGTGATCAGCGGACGGCAGGCTCAGTTCGTAGATACCTATGAAGCGGATGAGAAAAGAGTTGCCCGTACCGATGCTGCCCTGCGGGGGTGGGCTCGACTTCGAATGTTCATTGGGCAGGCGATTGTTGGTGTTGGCGTTGTCTCCTTGCTGTTCTGGGCAGCGGGACAATACGCTAGTGGTGCGATTGCGGGTACGCTAATTGCTGCTTTTGTATTGGTGGTATTCCCTGTGGCAGATGCGTTTCTGCCTGTATCCGAAGCGGTAGAGAAGATTCCGCAATACCGCAACTCTCTGGAGCGGTTAGCCGGAGTGGAAGTCGATGAGGAACATGCAGTGGCTGCTGGGTTGACGCTGGACAATACTGCTGCGGCGGCTATGGATGTACAATCTGTTCACATTCAGCTGAAAAATGCCGGATACCGCTATGGAGCCAGTGAAAGTGAAGAATGGTCGATACGCGATCTGAATCTCGACATTCCACAAGGTAAAAAGATCGCAATTATCGGTCGTAGTGGAGTTGGTAAATCAACATTGCTAAAGGTCATTCAAGGCGTGATTAAGCCTTCCGTTGGGTCGGCTGTGATTAACGGAATGGATGCTGCAGCTTATGGAGATAGAATTCCTTCGATTATTTCAGTGCTGAATCAGAGTCCGCATCTGTTCGATACTACGGTAGCTAATAATATCCGTTTGGGAGACCCGAAGGCGTCTGACGAGGCGATTAAGGAAGCTGGAGCACTTGCGAAGCTGGATACATTAATCTCTTCACTGCCAGAGGGCTATAATACACCTGTGCGTGAGGCAGGACAACGCTTTTCCGGCGGGGAAAGACAGCGGATAGCACTCGCGCGTATTTTGCTGCAGAATACACCTGTTGTTGTACTCGATGAGCCGACTGTTGGACTGGATCCGCGGACGGAGCGCGAGCTGCTGGCTACGATTTTTGAGGCGATGGCTGGGAAAACGTTGGTTTGGGTGACGCATCATCTGGTGGGTGCGGAGCAGATGGACGAAGTCATTTTCATGGAAAATGGTTCTGTGGAAATGCGCGGCACGCATGCGGAACTGATGGAACGGGAGCCGAGGTATCGCCGATTGTATGAGCTGGATCGACCGGCGGAGTTTTTGAGTGTATAGATGACGATAAGATTCCTTCTGACTCCTGAGCGGGGTGGAGGGGATCTTTTTTTGTAGGGAGAAATAAATTGAAAAAACAAAAAGATCATGGTAGGGTTTAATTATTATGGGAATTATTAACTTTCCATATTATAAGCTAGGGGGATGTTTACCAATGAATCTAACCTGGAATCTAGACAGCCTATATACTTCTTTTTATTCAGAGGAATGGAAAGCAGATCGTGAACGACTCAAGCATCATATACAAGCTTTAAAAGAATGGACAGTTCTAAGTTCTAACGATAGGAATGAGCCTTCTACTCTCATAGAGGAGTTTTTAAAGAGGAATAATGCATTCAAAAGCGTATTCGCTTGTTTGTCTTGTTATTTGGAACTAATCCTAAGTGCAGATAGCCGAAATACGGAAGCAATGGATATGCTGGATGATATTGAGGGTGAAGGTGCAGAGGTAGTGAATGCCTGTGTAGGCTTCAGCAAATGGCTTACTGCCGTAGACGGCTTAGGTGAGATTGTAGACTGTTCACCCTATCTTATAGAGCACCGGTTTTATCTGAATGAACTTCTGAGGCAATCCAAATATGTATTAAGTGAAGAGGTAGAGGCGGTTATTGCAAGGCTGCAAAGCACAGGGTCCAAGGCATGGCAAAGGTTGTATATGAATAGTGTCTCCAATGTACTTGTGGATGTTGAGGTTGAAGGAGAATCCCGTCGATTGTCACTCTCCGAACTGCGGAATATGGCCTACGACACAAACTCTACGTTGAGAAAAGCAGCATATTATGCCGAATGGGAAGCCTATAGGAGCATAGCAGAGGTAAGCGCGGCCAGTATTAATGGAATCAGCGGTGAGGCCCTTACGATATATGGGATGAGAGGGTATGAATCTCCTTTAGCAAAGGTTCTTACTGCCTCGAGAATGGACCGTGAAACCTTAGAGGTCATGTTATCCGCTATAAAAGAAAACCTGCCTGTATTTCATACCTATTATTTGAAGAAAGCTCAAAGGTTAGGGCATCCCGGGAGCCTTCCCTTTTATGATATTTTCGCCCCAATAAATGAAGGTATTAAAGTCCTAACTTATGCAGAGGCTAGGGATTGTATTGTCGACAGCTTCCGAACCTTTAGTGATGAGCTTGCCGATTTTGCCCAAAGGGTCTTTGATAATCACTGGATTGATGCCGAGCCTAGACCGGGAAAAGGAAATTACGGGATGTGTGTCGACATTTTTCCGCTAAAAGAAAGCCGTATCATGACCACCTTTACCGGGAGTTACACGGATGTAGGGGTGCTCGCTCATGAAATTGGACACGCCTACCATAGTTCCTGTCTTTCCGACGAAAAGATGATAAACACAGATTACCCTACTCCTATTGCGGAGACCGCTTCGATCTTCTGTGAAACCATAGTCAATCATGAATTACTTAGGCTCGCACCAAGAGAAGACGGTGTTTCCCTCCTGGAGCGAAGTATTTCGGATGCTGGATATTTTGTTGTTGATTTCTATGGAAGGTATTTATTCGAGAATCAGCTATACGAAAAAAGAAAGCACGGCACCTTGTCCGTTGAGGAACTGAATGAGCTAATGCTTGCTTGTATGCAGGAAGCTTACGGGCAGAGTATTGACCCTGCAACAATCCATCCTTATATGTGGATTAATAAAGTGGGATATTATATGTCGGGTAACGAGTTTTTGAATTTCCCCTATTCGTTCGGGTTATTGTTCTCCAAAGGTCTTTATGCGCAATATAAAAAACAGGGAAGAGATTTCGTTGCCCGATACCATACGTTCTTAAGCGCTACGAGCAAAAATAATATTGTTGATGCTGCAAAACTCATGGAGATTGATGTTCACTCGCTGCAATTTTGGAAAGATGCTTTAGCGCTTATTGCGGAAGAGATCGAAGATTTCGTTAACAGAGCTTAAAGTTTGTGATCCGGACGGAAAGGGAGTTCCCTTTTCCCTAGAATTATGGTAGAACAGTAGTAGTAATAGTATTACACCGTAGCGGCACAGAAAGGGATGCTTGGTTGATGTATGTAGTATGTAAGGAACATGTGGAATTAGCTATTGATATGTTTGTGGACGAATATGAGGATGCGCCTGATATTGTGGATTTGAAGGATACGGAATTCTCGGATTGGGATCCACCGGCAAAATGCGCAGAATGCGATAAGAATGCGGAGTATTTGGTGGTCTGACATATAGAAAATGTAGGATGAAGGGCGTGAATCACGTCCTTTTTTTGCGTCACAAATAATTATATATAAATAGTACCTGCTAATCCATAAAATGTAATGGTATGCTTGATAAAAAAAGGAAAGCGAGCAGTGATTACCATTGGCTGAAATCGAGATCCGGAATTATCAAGTGGGGGACTTGCCGTTATTAGGTGGGCTGTACAATGCAGTAAATACCAGAGAGAAGGTTACTTTTTGGTGGGTAGGGGAAGAAGACAACTATGTGAATGTTTACTGTGCTTTTGAAGGTGGGAAAATGGTGGCTAAGGGACAGGTAGAAGTATTTGATATTGTTCCTCCCGGCCGTACCACTGACAACAAACATAAGATTTTCATCAATCTGAGGACCATCCCGGAGAGGGAAAAGGATTATGAATTGATGGACAGTGTGTATGAGTATCTGTTCTCCCGCGCCCAGCAGCTCAAAGAATCTTTTCCCAGTGAATACTCTACACTTATGTGTGTAGGGAATGATCCTTCAGATAACCTGAATAACCAGTATTTTGCGAAGCATCGAGGGTTCAGCCATTACAAGAACTTGTATTCCATGGAGCGTGACCTCACCGAATCTATACAGCCCCTTGTACTGGAGGAAGGCTATGACTTTACCTATTGGTCAATAGAGACAGCCCGTATGGAGCAGGAGTATTTGGAATTAGAGGCTGAGGTGTGGCCGGATAGTGCGCTGGGAATTGGCAGGCTGACTCAGTACAAGCAAAACCCACTATGGACGTCAATGGTGATTCGTCAGGGAGAAGAAATTGTAGGCTGCACGATGGCCTGGAAAAGCGAAGAGAGTGGAGAAACGGTAGAAGTTGAAGGAACCGAAGGCATTGCAGGAATCGGGGTTGTCGAAGATGTATTTGTAAGAGAGCCGTGGAGAAAACGCGGAATGGCCAAGTATTTGCTTGTTCAAGCCTTATCTTATTTGAAAGAGCAGAATCTCGCCCGTGCGCAGTTAATGGTACTCACAACGAATGAATCGGCCTTATCCTTATATACTTCCGTTGGATTCCAAGTAGCTTCTGAGGAAATCAGACAATGTATTGAGATTTGATTAATCCTGTGAGATGAAAAGCGATTGTTCCGAATCAGAACTCGGAGCATCGCTTTTTTTCGTTGGCCTATCGTATGTTAAACTAAAGAAACTCACCGGGAGGTATTTATATGACAGAAACGATTAATATATCTACACATTTGGAGACACCGGATCAACTGCAGGCGGCACTTGCCGAAGTAACAAGATGGGAGAATTCACAGAACCAGTTGATGATATGGGATCGCGTCATGCGCCTCCCGTTCAAGCTGCTGGATAAGATTACACCCAAGATCATTAGCGATAAAATAGGTCTGGTATTGGACGAGCTGGGCAGCTATATCCAAAACGGCGGAAATTACTTGGTCGCTGGTCGCAAGGTAGGCACGATAATGGCTGCTCAAAGTGTAGCCTCTGGAGGTCTGGAGACGGGGCCATACTCTCTGTCTGTTATGAATGCCGCTTCCCTGCAGTTATCGAATAGCCGCCGCAATTTCGCCACTGCACAAGGAGCAACTACCGGATTTGGCGGTCTATTCACACTTGCTGCTGACATTCCAGCCTCACTAGGGTTATCCCTAAAGGTTATTCAAGAGATCGGTCTGTGTTATGGTTATGATCCTACAGAGAAGACAGAACGAATATTCACAGTGAAGGTTATGCAGTTTGCTCTATCGGACATCGTAGGTAAAAAGGCTATCCTTGAAGAGTTAAACTTGCAGACAGGTGGAGACGGTGATATCACGGCCGGCGCCCATGCAGCCATCTCCAAAATTCAAGGCTGGAGAGAGGTTATTACCGTGTACCGCGATAATTGGGGCTTGAAGAAATTGCTGCAGACCATTCCGGTTGCGGGGATGTTTTTCGGTGCTTACACCAATCGGAAAACGCTTGAGGAAGTAGCGGAAGCCGCGCGTATGCTGTATCGTAAGAGAAGGATTTTGGATAGGTTGGCGAGGAGCGGGGAGTTCGCGAAGTGATGGAAAATAACTATTTAATATAAGAGAAACAGTTGGAGGAATTTATGCTTATTCAAATTATCGGCGTAGGCAAATTGAAGGAAAAGTATTTGATGGACGGCATCGCTGAGTATGCCAAACGGCTTACGCCATACCTCAAGTTCCAAGTGATTGAGGTGGCGGATGAAAAAGCACCCGACTCTCTCAGCGAAGCTGAGGTCGGGATGGTGAAAGCGCGCGAGGGCGAACGTATCCTCGCGCAGATTAAGAGCGAGGCGCATGTCATTGCGCTCGCGATCGACGGCAAGCTCTGGAGCTCGGAAGAGCTTGCCGGAGAGATCGACAGGCTCGGCACCTACGGGACGAGCCATGTCGTCTTCGTCATCGGAGGGAGCCACGGGCTCTCCGATGACGTCATGCGCCGCGCGCAGCAGCGCATGAGCTTCGGGCGCATGACGCTGCCCCATCAGCTCATGCGCCTGGTTCTGGTGGAGCAGATTTATCGCGCCGTGAAGATAAATCGGGGGGAACCGTATCATAAGTAGGGGCAAGTTTATTGGGGAATGCTGTGGAGCATGTGGAATAGTGAGGTTGAGCGTTTAAGTTTTTGTTTTACTGCTTTTAAGTTGAAATTTTTTTATAAAAAGGGGTTATTAGAAACTTGTAGAATTCTATATCAGTTGTAGAAATGCATATATTCCACAAGAAAGGAAGGTATATATGGAGGGCGTTCTAATAGAAGTTCGTGGAAAACGTTTATATATGGAAATTCACGGTAACGAAAATGCTAAACCGCTTTTATACCTGCATGGTGGACCGGGAGAAAGTTGTTATGAATTCATGTTACATCAAAAAAAACGGCTTTCAGACAAACTCCGTCTAATAAGTATTGACCAACGTGGAGTATGGCGTTCTGATGCAATTAAGGAAGAAGAGCCATTCAATCTTCAGGATTTGGTAGAGGATTGTGAGCAACTTCGTAAACATCTAGGTTTTCAAAAATAGTCTGTGCTTGGTCATTCATTTGGTGGCTTCTTAGGGGTGCTCTATGCAAGCCATTATCCCAACTCAGTTGAAAGCCTAATCCTGGAGGGACCCTCTTTGGACTTGGCTAAATCCCTTCGAAATTGGCTGCGAAAAGCAGCAAGCCTGTACGAGTCAATCGGAAACGTCGACCAAGCGAGAGCATGTCTTGCGGTAGCAAACGGGTCTCAACCGCCGTTTGAAGTCTTAGATGCGTTTTTTGAATTAGGTCAAGGACTAGGCGAACGGAGAATGAAAGTATATACACCAAATGACGGTAACAACTACACGGAGATGCAGTATTCAGACAGTCAGATAGAGGAGTATGGAAGACGCAGTAATATACACTTGTCCAAATTAATTGACGAAGGACGTATTTTTGACTCAGTCCTTCCCATGCTTAAAGAATTATCAGTGCCCGCTCTTTTGATTAAAGGCAGACATGACCCCGTTATTTGTGAAGTGCAGACACAAACATTTGTAAGAGATGTTAGGAACGGGTTTTTAAAGATTTATGATGAGAGTGGTCATTTACCTCATTTTGAAGAACCAGATAGATTTGCAATGGATGTTATTCAATTTGTTCTAGAGCAGGACCACAGTTCTGTTTATTGATTTTCAAAAAGGGTCTCCTGCAAAGAGGATAGCCTTAGAACTTGCCGTTACAGACAGCGCGGTGAACCCTACCATAAGTAGCGGCAAGCTTTTGCTTAAGTAAAGTAATCTGAAGTATTTTTAGAATTTTAACGACCGACAAGCTTTACCCAATATGGATCTGCGTCGAATAATTTTATGCAGAATTAATTTTGCCTAGCTGTTTTCCAATAAGGTAACTATAATTTTTTCATAAAGTCTCGATGTCCTTATTCAGAATCGTCGAGACTTTATTTGATGTTCGATAAAATTTGATGTTCAATAAATGTAGAGCGGCAACCCGTTAGTGGCTGACTGTAGCCTCTTTGTATGGAGTCGGGGGCAGTGGCCCCGATCATTGGCAAATAGGGTTGCAACAAGAGCAGGGGAAGTAAGGTGGATAAGTTCGTTTTCCTGACTTTCCATACAACGATCAACCTATCAAGAATGTTTGGCTTGACCATTTATCTTCTGTTGTTGGAGAAATTCCTCAAGATGAAGATATAATCGTTGCAGTTAGTTGATGGAGAAGTGCACCCAATCTTTCCCTTGGAATGCGTTCATTGTATTGAAGAATGATTGAGCCCGTGTGTTATTAATAGAAGTTATCCAAGTCATATTGGCGTATCCCTGATTGATGCAGTAATTTTTACATGCCAAAAAGAGTTGGGATTCCAGTTCTGTATCTCTATAGGGTTCTGTGACGAAGAGGTCGTTCATTACAGCAATTTTATCTGCTTTCATCGTGCTAAATGTAAAGTAGAGCGTAGCAAAACCGACTAGTCTTCCATTTTCTTCTACAACGAATTGTATACCCTGTTGTTTGTCAAAAAGGGTTCGAATCAAATGATGAACGTTATTGATAGGCGGGCCAGGGTTTTGATAAAATCCGACGATATATTCATACATTAATTCCGTCAAATTCGTTATATCTTCAGGCTCAGCGATCCGTACAAAAGCCGACATTGTGATTCCTCCAGTCTTCATTATATTAATAATTATGCATTAATATGAATTAATATTCAATTATTTTTCAGTGCTAAACTGCAAGAGGTGAAGAGAAATACTTGCCGCTTCAGCCAGCGCGGTGAACCGTATCACAAGTAGGGCGAAATTTTTGGCCTTGCATGCTTATGGGGCGCGGGAAAGTGCCCGTTGTATGGGGATAGGAGTGAGATTTACCTGATAAAACACATCTTTACTAGCCACATAAAAATTATCAATTTCCATATTACTTATTTAGCTAAAACAGCTTATATTTGGATTAAGCAAGAAAACAAATGGCTTAAAGAGCTAAGATGAGATGGGATGATGCGGATTTTGAAGCTGGCAAGCGTATATAGGGAATGGAACGCTGAAAATGAAGGTGCTTCACAGATGGACAGATTGGTGGCTCGAGCGCTAAGGAGGCGGAGAAGGGATGAGGTAGCAGGAGAGAGAGGGTAGAAATAAGCAGTAAGACAAAATAAAAAGAGAAAAGGCCTGTCTGCCTTTTCTCTAAGAAGAGATCATTCGTTTGAGGACACACTATCAATTGCCAACAGTCGCCTTTTTTCTTCGTAGTCTTCCTCGCTGGCATACGTCCACTGAGCATTCAGGAGCATCTCTGACCATTCACTGATGGGGGTTTTAGATTTCATATATAGCTTTTTAAGCATGTGTTTGAGCTGATGCTCTGTATACAATCCCAAAGCTGTACCCTGGAATGCCTGATACCAAGCTCTTTTGCAATGCTTTTATACCCCATGCCTCACTTCAGATACATATCTACAGCTTTTCGCTTAAACTCAGTTGAATAGGTCTTACGTTTTTCGCCCATGAAAAATCCCCTCCAAGTAGACTGTAGTGCTCTTCTTAAGAACTGTCTACTCAGAGGGGATAATATCAATCCAGGGTGCTTTTTCATTTATTTTGAACGCATGCTGATGATACCACTCATTAGCTTCCTGAAGCACTTCAGCTGCTTATCAAGGTTGGTTTATACAAATAAGCTTAATGCTAAAATAAATCCTAATCCAGCTACTGAAATAATCGTCTCCAACAAAGTCCATGTTGCAAATGTTTCTTTCATGCTTAATCCAAAGTACTCTTTAAACATCCAGAAACCAGCATCGTTTACATGAGAGGCAATTAAACTACCGGCGCCTGTTGCAAGCACAACAAGTGCAAGGTTAACATCTGTTTGCCCTAACATTGGAATCACTAACCCGGCTGTGGTTAAAGCGGCAACGGTAGCAGACCCTAAGGAAATGCGTAGAATTGCTGCAATGATCCAGGCAAGCAGGATCGGAGACAATGATGTTCCATTGAACAATTCGGCTACATAGTCACCTACACCGCCGTTGATTAATACTTGCTTGAAGGCGCCGCCGCCACCTATGATTAACAGCATCATTCCGATATGTGAGATAGCTGTTGAACAAGATTCCATTACGTTTTTGATTGGAATCTTTCTTGCCAATCCCATGGTATAGATTGCAACTAATAACGATATCAACATGGAAGTACCAGCTTCACCAATAAAACGGATAGCAGCTAGAAAGCTAGTATCTTCGAATCCCATTGTCTTTTGAAGAAGAGTAATAATGGTAGCGATTGACATTAAGATAACGGGCAGTAATGCGGTAAATACACTAATTCCAAATCCAGGTGTTTCTTCTAGCTTAAATTCTTTTAGTTTCCCTAAAGAAGCAATATCACCAGACTTTGTAAATGAATTCGGTACTAATTTTTTAGCGATTTTTGTGAATACCGGTCCTGCTAAAATCACCGTTGGAATCGCAACAATGAAACCGTATAGTAATACTTCACCAATGTTTGCGCCATATTCACCTGCAATTACCGTTGGTCCTGGGTGCGGCGGCAAGAAACCGTGAGTCACAGATAAAGCAGCTACCATCGGAATTCCAAGATACAAAATAGAAACTTTTAGTTGTCTAGAAATCGCAAACACGATTGGAATTAATAATACCAGTCCTACCTCGAAAAATAACGCGACACCAATAATAAAGGATGCGACAACGACCGCCCACTGGATATTCTTTTCTCCAAATTTATCAACGAGGGTCATGGCAATTCGCTGGGCACCCCCTGAATCAGCAATCAACTTACCTAACATCGCTCCAAGTCCAAAGATTAGCGCTAAGTGACCAAGTGTCCCGCCTAATCCTGTTTCAATCGTTTTGACAACGTCCCCTATTGGCATTCCAAGGGCTAAAGCAACGACAAATGATACAATGATCAAGGAAACAAAGGTATTCAATTTTAAACCCATGATTAATACTAATAATGCAACAATTCCAAATGCGACAATAACTAAGGGCATTTTGTATTCCTCCTAAATTTAGTTGTATTTTGTTAAATTTCTTTGGTAATTGGCTAAACGGGTATAATCATCTTTTAATAGTCTGGATAAGCTTATAAAGATCGGCAGCAACTGTCTGTATTCTTTTGTATTTTCTTCTTTCGGTGTGTGTGTGTGTGAATGGCCTACCATTTCAGAAACGATTTCAAACGAGTCGATTTTTCCTGTGGCATAGAGACCTAAAATACATGCGCCAAGACATGAGCTTTCGTAGCTTTCTGGAACAACTACTTCTGATGCGAAGATGTCTGACATCATTTGCCGCCAAATTTCTGATCTGGCAAATCCGCCTGTTGCCTGAATCCGGGTCACAGAACCTTCCAAGCATTCCGATAGAGCTAAGAATACGGTATAAAGATTGTAAATCACTCCTTCCAGGGCTGCTCGAATCATATGTTCTTTCTTATGTGAAAGGGTTAAACCAAAGAATGAGCCGCGTACGTCCGGATTCCATAAGGGGGCACGCTCACCTGCAAGGTATGGATGAAATAGCAGTCCATCTGATCCTGGTCTTACACGTTCCGCAATTTTGGTCAATACATCGTACGGATCTACTCCAAGTCTTTTAGCTGTTTCTACTTCAGATGAAGCAAGCTCATCCCGAATCCAGCGAAGGACCATACCGCCATTATTGACCGGACCGCCAATGACCCAGTGCTTTTCCGTTAATGCATAACAGAAGATTCTTCCCTTTTCGTCTGTCTGCGGTTTATCAATAATGGTGCGGATCGCTCCACTTGTACCGATGGTCACAGCAATTTCGCCTTTTCGAATGGCATTTACCCCGAGATTTGAAAGCACCCCGTCACTGGCGCCGATGACAAATGGAGTTTGTGAATCGATGCCAATCTGTTTAGCCAGGTCTGGATTACAGTTGCTAAATATCCGTGTTGTTGGTACAAGCTCAGATAACTGGTCAGCGGTGATGCCGGCAATTTCCAATGCTTCTTCATCCCAAGTGAGCTTTTGGAGATTCATCAGCCCCATGCTTGAAGCCAAGGAATGATCAACTACATACCGATCAAAGAATTTTTTAAAGATAAATTCCTTGATCCCGATATACTTTTTCCCTTTGTTAGCAATTTCAGGATATTCGTTGACAATCCAGGCAATTTTGCTTAAGGGTGACATTGGGTGAATGGGGGTTCCTGTTCGCCTATAGATTTCATGTCCATTAAATTCATCTTTTATCTTATGAGCCCAGGCTTCACTGCGGTTATCCGCCCATGTGATACACGCTGTCAGAGGCTGGTCATGTTCATCCATTACTATGACACTATGCATGGCACTGCTGAATGAAACGAAAGATGGCTTTTTATCAGGATGATGTTTTGTTATATTTGTAATCGCTTGTAAAACGGCCTGATAAATCTCTTCAGGATCTTGTTCGGCTGTCGAAATATCAGGTGTGTGAAGAGGGTAACCAATATTCTCTATTTGGATGACTTTGCCCTTTTCAGAGAATAATACTGCTTTGGTACTTGTTGTACCGATGTCTATTCCTAACATATAGTCAGTCATTTTTGGCATTTCTCCTTTTGAGTGCAATTGTTGGAACATCCAGAGGCCATTAACTTTATCCTGCACATCATCGAAGTTTTGAATTCAAATCATCAGGAAGCGACTCACCGTAAATTCAGTTGCCAACTTATGCGCTGATAAAATGGTGTCGGTACCGCTTTCAATTAAGCCCAAAATAATTCTCATACTGAGTGTATTGGGTACACGGTCTCCAACGGATGCTTTAGAAAGCCATTGTTCGGGATATAGAACTTGCTAAGATCACCTTATAAAAGAGTTCAAGTATACTTGTATACAGGTATTATAATCTTAAGTAAAAAGTAATGCAAGCGCTTTTATTCTGGCTTAACTAAGCAAAATAGATCGAATTTGTTGGGGATTTGGGAAGAAGTCAATTTAAATTGGAAGCGGAAGGGAAGGGACAATGCAGGAACTGCGCGACAGCAATTAAAGGCTATAAGCCCGAGATTGGGGAGTCATCCGTAGTTTTTGGCGGCCCACAGCATGTTGCACTAAGATGATCATCAGTTTCGCGTTACAAGGAAAGATGGAACATGCGAAAGGCACACAATCGAGTGCCTTTCGATTTCGCTCCATAGATGATATGCTGAACCGTATCATAAATAACGGCGAATTTCTTAATCTATGAATTAACTCTGCTCCGGAGGTATCTATCTTATGGAATTATATAAAGAGCCAATTGTTTATAACGACCCGCTACTTCGTATTCAAGTGCTCAGCTTTCACAGTATGCAAATATGTCAGCATGGGTGGCATTTCCATCCACAGCTAGAGATTATTGCTGTACGATCTGGAAGAATGGAAATCCATACACCAGCTGAAGTTTATCACTTACGAGCGGGGGATGTGTTAATTTTGGGTTCTTGCCAACCCCATCTCGATCTGAGAAAACAAAACGAAGTGGTTGATTATGTTGTGCTCCATTTTGAGCTGGAGGCATTCTTAGATTCCAACATGCTTCCTTTCCTTTATTTGTTTCAGGAATCATTGCTCCCTTTAGTAAGGTTAAACACATTGTTTAGGGAGAATTCGGAATTGCGGCAACAATTCTTCAGCACCGTAATAGAATTGCAACAGGAATATGAACAGATGCAAAGAGGCTATGAGATGGCCATTAACTATTTGGTAAAAAAATGTATTTTTTTATTATTACGTCATGACAATGAGGGATTGTTAGAACACAACCGATCGATGAACTATGCCAAGCTAAAGTTAGTTTTCGATTATGTGGAAGCTCATTTATCCGATAAAGTAACTGTTGAGCAGGCTTGTCTTCTCGTCAGTTTCAGCTATAGCTATTTCCTTAAATATTTTAAACAGACCATGGGCATTACTTTCACTGACTATGTCATTCATCGCAGAATCAAATATGCAGAACGCCTGCTTCTGACCGAAGATCTCAGCATTGCTCAGATTGCTGAGCAGGTCGGCTTGCCGAACATATCACATTTCTACAAGTTGTTTAAACGAGTCCATCATTGTTCCCCTAAAAGCTTTAAAGACACCATCATAGCCAGAGCTAACGAAACCATTCATGGTAGGGGCGGATGATCACAACAGAATAGCATCATTATGGAGTGGTATCGGATATTGGAAGCCTGTTTCAATACAGATACGATAGAAGAAGAGATTAAATAAAAAATCTTCGAGGTGACTTCATATGGTGCAAGAAGTAGATTATAAAAGGAAATGGTGGAAAGAAAGTGTAGTGTATCAAATTTACCCGAGAAGTTTCATGGATACCAATGGAGACGGCATTGGAGATCTTAAAGGGATTACTTCGAAGCTTGATTATCTACATGATTTGGGTGTTGACGTGATTTGGATCTGTCCCTTCTACAAATCTCCAAACGATGATAACGGTTATGATATTAGTGATTATTATGCCGTGTCTGAAGAATTCGGAACAATGGCAGATTTTGAACAGTTATTGTCAGAAGCTCATCGCAAAGGAATTAAAGTTATCGCCGATCTCGTCTTAAACCATACTTCTGATGAGCATCCATGGTTCGTTGAATCCCGTCAATCCAAAGACAGTCCTAAACGAGATTATTATATATGGAAGAAAGCGAAAGAAAACAATGAGCCTCCAACGAACTGGGGATCATTCTTCGGCGGTTCTGCATGGGAATTTGATGAACAGTCAGGGGAGTATTATTTACACATTTTCAACCGAAAGCAACCGGATCTGAATTGGGAGAATCCGCTTTTAATTGAGGAGCTTCATCGAATAGTACGATGGTGGCTTGATAAAGGCTTGGATGGATTTCGTATCGATGCTATAAATCATATCGTCAAGATGGAAAATTATCCGGATGCAGAAGCGCCAGCTCATGAGAAAATCGTATCCGCACATCATTTATTTTCAAATCTTCCAAAAGTACACGATCATATTCAAAACCTCAATCGAGAAGTGTTTCGTCACTATGACATTATGACCGTCGGGGAAGCTGCTAACACGGGCCCAGAAGAGGCTTTGTTATATGTAGATGAAAAGCGGGACGAGCTTAATATGGTCTTTCACTTTGAGCATATTAGCATGGACAATAACAATAAAGGTCTTGAAAGCTGGGAAAAGAAGCCTTGGCAATTGTCTCAGCTAAAAGAGATTCTAAATCAATGGCAAACTAAACTTCATGGCAAAGGTTGGAACGCCAATTTTTGGAGCAATCATGATCAACCGCGGGCCATTTCTCGTTTTGGTAATGATCAAGAGTTCCGTATAGAGTCGGCCAAGCTATTGGCAACACTGATGTTTATGCTGGAAGGTACCCCCTATATCTACCAAGGGGAAGAAGTCGGCATGACGAATATAAAGTTAGATTCTATTGATGACTATCGAGATAGCGTTACCCATCATTTTTATCGCCTGGCACAGAAGGAAGGTTGGACGGAGAATCGGATCATGAGGGCCATTCACCAATCAAGTAGAGACAACGCCCGAACGCCCATGCAATGGAATGATCATTCTCATGGCGGGTTCACAACCGGAACGCCATGGATTCAAGCTAATCCCAATGCGAGCTGGATTAATGTGGAGTCTGCTGAGAAAGATCCAAATTCCATATTAAACTATTACAAGAAATTAATTTCTCTTCGCAAACAACATCTCGTTGCAGTTTATGGCAAATATGAACCCATTCTCCTTGATCATTCATCCATTCTAGCCTTTACAAGGACTTTAGGAAATGAACAATTGGTCGTTGTTATGAACTTCTCCGACACCTCGACTCACCTGGAAATCCCTGAGGCGCTAGCAGACAAATCTTTTGAATTGCTGCTATCCAATGTAGAGTCAGATGCGGATGAAACATTAGCTAATGGTCGTCTTCAGCCCTATGAGTCAAGAATCTATTTAAGGGAGGTCTTACCATGCTGACTAAATTTCCAACAAAGGGATCTAAGGGTATACGATTTGTTTATTATACGGATACTCCCGTTGATAGTGTTGCTCTAGCAGGGACCTTTAATAATTGGAATGGCGATAGAAATTACATGAACAGAATGGAAGATGCGACAGGTTGGGAGATTGAATTACCTATTCTTAAGGGAAGACATCTCTATAAATTTGTGGTGAATGGGGAAGCGTGGATAGTAGACCCGTTAAATCCGAGTATTTCGGAAGATGGGCAGAATAACTCTGCGATTACGGTAACTGAACATGGTGATGTACTAATAAGAACAAATGAGATTTCGAAAAACCATCCGGGATATATGTATGAGAACTTTACAGCCCTTTCTAGTCCTGAATGGATTAAAAAATCGGTCATTTATGAGCTTCATCTTCGTGCGTACACGGACACCGGTTTCCGAGGACTGGTTGATAAGATAAACTATTTTAAAGAAACGGGAATCAATACGCTTTGGCTGATGCCGTTTAACGAAGTGGGACATGAACGTAGGATTGGTAAATACGGTGATCCCTACGCGGTAAAAGATTTTTATTCGATAGATCCACAATTCGGAACCAAAGATGATCTATTGTTATTTATGCGCAAAGCCCATGAGAACGGGATCAGGGTCATTTTGGATTGGGTCTTGAACCGTACCAGTGTGGATCATATTCTGACAGAAAGTCATCCGGAATATTTTACACATAATGAACAAGGTGAGATCTACTATGATGTGCCTAATCGCGTATATTTTGCCGGTCTGGAATTTAGCAGTCGCGACATGAGGAAATATGTCATTGAAGCTATGAAATACTGGATTACGGAGTTTGATTTTGACGGAATTCGATTGGATGATTCGGACATTACTCCCTATGATTTCCTCACCGAGATCAAGCAAGCTCTGCAGGAAGTAAAAGCGGATCTCATCCTGATCTCGCAGTCCTACGATGAATATCATCATATTGAAGCGTGTGATTTGACCTATAACGGAAATCCACGAATTCTTATTCGTCAGATGATCGACAGAACGATTACTCAGACTGATTTTGTAACGATTTATAACTCTTACAAGTATAGCTTTCCCAAGAATGCTCTGAGGATGAATTGGCTTGAGGAGAAAGAACAGTCCAGAATCTACGAGTATTTAGGCGTGGAGCATGCCGGACCAGCTGCTTCGATCTTACTGACGCTCGAAGGCGTTCCCCTCGTCATGATGGGACAGGAATTTAATGAGAATACGATGGAAACATGGACGTCCTTATTCGATGAGTATAAACTCAATTGGGATTCGTTTGATATATGGATGTTCGAGCACTATAAATTCCTGATCCATCTTCGAACAAATGAGCCGGCATTTTGGGCGGGTGAATTAGAGTTCGTACGTAACTCGGAAAAAATGGTGTTATCCTATATTAGGCAGCACGAAGGCGTCAAGTTTTTGGTTATCGTTAATTTGTCAGAGGATGCTGTGCTCGTTCATTTTGATGAGAAAGCCCATGTAGACGAATTTATCAAAGATAGGAGAAATATGCTCTATCGCACTGGAAGGGACGATCTTCACACCGAGAAAGATTCTTCGGCATTATGGGCGGATAGCTATGAAACAATAATATATAAAATAGATGAATGCAAGGAAGAGGGTGCTCTCTAAGATGTACCCGCAATTTGATTTGACTGACAAGATTGCCGTGATAACAGGAGCTAGTAGAGGGATCGGGTTTGGGCTTGCAAAAGCAATGGCTCACGCTGGCGCGAAGGTTGCTGTTGCAGCAAGGAACGGGGAAGAACTGGATCAATTAGTATCGGAAATCCGGGCTAACGGAGGCGACGCTGTAGCTTTTACACTGGATGTTCGGGATGTTAAGGAGATCGATCTAGTAATACATCAGGTAAAAATGCACTTTGGAAGATTGGATATTTTAGTTAACAATGCCGGACTGGGCGACAATCATCCAGCAGTTGATGTTACAGAAGAAGATTGGGACAACATGATGGATGTTAATCTCAAAGGTTTGTTTTTCTGTTGTCAGTCGGCAGGGAAGATTATGCTTGCTCAGGGATATGGCAAGATCATAAATATGAGCTCACAGGCTAGTGTCGTTGGCATCGTAGATCACGCTGTATATTGCGCCTCCAAGGGCGGGGTTAATCAGTTGACGAAAGTTCTGGCATTGGAATGGTCTGCTAAGGGTGTGAATGTGAACGCAGTCGGGCCAACCTTTACATACACGCCAGGAAATTCAGATCGTCTGGATGATCCCGCTTATTTAGAAGGGGTACTGGCGAGAGTACCCAATCGACGTTTAGCTGAGATTAGTGATGTCGCAGGCGCTGTCATCTATCTTGCTTCACCAGCAAGTGATATGGTAACGGGTACCACTCTAATGGTTGACGGGGGTTGGACTGCGCAGTAAATGACTTAAGCCCGCATCACACACCAACGAATTGTGGGAGATAAATATCAAATCTACGAAGGGCATCCAAGTGGGTGCCCTTACATTTCGCCGTTAGAGTGATACGGTGAACCGTACCATAAGTAGGGGCAAGTTTTTTGAAAGAAAACTCCGGTCGGAATGATGCGTAAACGGGCTTCTGCGGGTTTATTTGTGCTATCTTGAAGGAGACAGGCTCGCCTCTTTTTTTAAACCTCAACCTTAAAGCTTTCCCGTTACAGACGGAGCGGGCTAACTTATCTTATTTTAAACATTCGATAAACCAAACGGTCAAACATTCTATCGGACAAGATTTTCCGCATGAACAAAGCTAGTTTGGCATTGGCCGCCACATATCTTGTTTTCGGTTTTTTGGATTGAATCGCTTTTAAAACCAATCGGGCAATAACATCAGGGGAAAATTTACTACTTGGATTCTCAAATGTTTTTATAAAGGCGGCGGCCATTTTACTGTAGGCTGTATTCCCTGAGGTCTTCTCCACATGCTCAAACGCAACCCCTAACCATTCACTTTCCGTTGCTCCCGGCTGGATAATGACCACATCGATACCGAAGGGTTTGACTTCCAGACGAAGGCAATCGGAGAATCCTTCCAGGGCGTGTTTTGCAGCGTGGTACCATGCGCCGAGCGGAGTGTAGATTTTCCCGCCGGCAGATGAAGTATTGATGATTTTTCCTGATTTTTGTTTTCTCATCTGAGGGAGCACCAATTGTGTCAAACGGCTTAATCCAAAAAGGTTAACTTCGAATTGGCGCCGTGCTTCTTCCATCGGCACATCTTCGACTGCACCGTAGGAACCGTATCCCGCATTATTGAACAAAATGTCGATTCTACCCTGTTCCTGTATGATGCGATTAACGCCATTTTTCATGGATGTTTCATCTGTGACGTCCATTTTCATAATATGTGCGCCTTTGGATTCAATGTCCCGCATCTGCTCCACACGTCTGGCTGCCCCATATACAATGAACCCTTCCTGTAAAAGCAACTTTACGGTAGCTTTACCTATTCCTGCCGATGCACCAGTGACTAAAACAACACCTTGCGTTTTCAATGCGCATTCCTCCTCGTTTCTTCTCAAACAAACACCCGTTATTGACGTTACGTCACGTTACTTAAGGGCTATTATAGTGTATTCTTTATGGTTACGCAAGATTTTTATGCTATAATTTTTTTGGAAGGGAGACTAAACTAATGGAATTTGATCGGGTACGAAATGATACACAGCGAAAGATCAGAGTGGAGCAAATTAAAAATGCAGCTATTAAGCTCTTTGATACAGAGCAATTTCATGAAATTGATTTAGCTAAAATCGCAAAAGAAACCACGTTTACGCGTGGCAATTTATATAAGTATATTTCTTCAAAAGAAGAGATTTTTCTTCTTGTCGTTCTGGATGAATTCAAGGATTGGATTAGTGACCTCAAAAAAAACTTTACTATTGAAATGACCCATGAAATCCAGGCTTTTTCACAAAGATGGGCAGAGGTAGCGTATCGACATCAACGGTTCCTGAAGTTAATTTCGATGCTTTTTACAATGATTGAGAGGAATGTGACTCTGGAGAAGCTTGTTAGCTTTAAAAAACAATTTTCCATTGAAACGGTTGATTTAAATCATGTAATTAAATACGTTTTCCCTGAATGGGATGATAAAATGATCGATAAATTTTTTCAGATGCAAACGCACTATTTAATTGGACTATTTCCGTATACATCTCCAACACCGATCCAAAAAGAGGCCATGGAGCAGTTGGAGATTGATTATAAATCTCTTGATTTCGTTGACGAGTTTTCTGAGTTCATTTCCTTTACGGTGAGTTATTTAAATCATAATTTGAAGGCAAATAAATAAGTGCAGTACTCGAATAGTAGCCAGTTGCCGATTCAGAGCATCTCAGGAGGCGAAGAGTGCGGAGGCAAGTGGAATTGACCTGGAATTCGCTGGACCTGTTCACCGGGCTTTCGTTTATAACGTCAATCTCTCGTACCGTTTGAAGTGTTTTTCGCGCTGCGCGTCAGTGGAGGTGTTTTCAAAAACTTGCCGTTACAGACAGCGCGGTGAACCGTACCATAAGTGACGGCTAAATTTTTACTTTGAGTATTCACTTGAGCATGGTCCATAGTCTAACTCTAAAACATATAATTTTATGTTATAGTAAATAAGGATTGTAAAATTATTGAATTTTAGGAATGAAAATAATATTTAAAAACTATCAAATTGAGTATGACTAACTAATAATAAGAGGTGTTAATTGGAGAAGACTCCGGTAGTAGTGTCGGCCGGAGCATTACGGCTGTCGGCATAACGGAGACTGTTATCATAACCGCAATTATTGCGCTATCCGTTATTCTGGTTGTTGCATTGTTTAAGAATGACGATATCGACACCGATACTCAAATTTCCAGGAAAAAAGTCGATTTTTCAAACCTCATGGTTATTATAAATCTTAACTGAATATATTAAGGATTAGAGAATTTAGCCTTTACGCGGATCCGGCGGCGTGTAGAAGGGTAAAGGAGATATATACAGGAACTGATCCTTACGTAATTAGGAGGAAACAACATGAGTGATACTAAAATGAACAAAGCACAACTACACGAGGAAGACTCTTTGATTACCGAGCGAGATATCGATGACGAATTTGGCCTATTTCAGGAAGACAGCTTCCCAGAGGCTTTGCGTGACAAAGATCAAAAAGAAGCCAGGAATCATGCAATCCTTAAAGAAGAGTCTGAAAGCTATGAGCAACCTAATGGAGATCGGGAGACCGGGAGACCGGGTTAACGAGGGATTAACTACTGGAGTCTGATGCTATTCTAGCCGCTGGAAATGCAGGGTTGACCGACAGCACAATAGATTTTGCAGATATAGATATGGAAATGGACGAACAGGATGACGTGGACCTCCCTTTGGAGGATGTACCGGATGCCGATGATATTGAGCATGACAGTCCTGTCGATCCTGCCTCCCCTCCGCTTGAAATTGTACACGGTACGGATTTACTGTATGGTTCGCAGGGGGAGTAAGTAATATCCGTATTCAAAAGAAAGAGGTTATCTCTTAGCCAATGGAAATGGCTTTGGATAACCTCTTTTTGTGTTCAGCTAACTTTCTAACGTACGGACTTCGGATACTTGCGACTTGACCTTCTTTTCCCGTCATTTGATCAATCCAAATCTCTGCATAAATACTGCGTGTCGGCACATGGACTAATTGAGTGCCTGTTACCTTACTGAGGTTCCCTGTCCATCCAATGGTGTACACCACATCCGTCACAGATTCTACCTGTTCTGTCTCTGCGAGTCCTTGATCGGTCTGCTCTGTAACTGACGTAAGCGATGTAACCAACGCTCCATCTTCCACTGCCTCAGCAGCATAAGAGGTTAGCGGAACCACGCCTGCAAATCAACTTGGATACATAGTGCAAACGTTAGCACAACCGGATAAACCCGTCTTCTTAAACCTTTCATTTCACCACTCCTATCTCTTTGTCCCACTTAATATAGAAGACAAGTATTAAGTGAGTGTTATTTATATGTAATATCCCTCAGCGTTATGTAAAAAAACTCAAATTTCCAACGATTAATTCATTCCCATTGTCGAAAATTTGAGGTCTCTGTATTCGTGCTCACTATATAAGTTCCCATCTATCTTCACAAATAACGATTAACTACCTTGCCACCTTCTGCTTCTCCCGCAGCAAACGCTGAATGTCACGCTGAGCATCGCGCTTTGCGGCCGCTAAACACTTGTCATACTGCTTCTTCCCTTTACCTAGCCAGATCAGCAGCTTCGCATAACCATTGCGGATTAAATCTTCAGCGGTACAATCGAATAGCCTTCTTGCTTGGACAAGCCGAGCAGCTTATGGATTTGAGATTTATGCATAAGCAGCTTCCGCGTGCGGGTAGGATCGCTCGGATTACCGCTTATATGTCGGCTAACAAGTTACATTCCTGACGGGGACCAGCGGGCTGCTAGTTCTTCTTTCTCACGAAGGCGGCGGTTGCTTCCAGTGCCACCCTTGCCCTTCCCGGAGGCGCACTCTGGCCTGCGCTTCCGGAGCTTCACTGAGTGCCTCGCCGATTTCATTCACCTCTCGAATCACACGGTGGATCACCAAATCCGTATACCGGCGAATCGGTGAAGTGAAATGAGTATAGAACTCCGCCGCCAGACCAATATGTCTTAGCCTCTATAAATAAGCGCCAGGAACGCTGCTTTGAGATGTTCGAGCAAGGCCATTTCGCTCAGGATGACTTGATGCAGAGGTTAAATAAATTGAGAGATCAGCAGAGTGAGCTACGCCACTCACTTACTGAAACAACTTCTAAGCTTGGCGATAGTAACCGAAGTTCAGTCAATTTCAAGCTTGTTCAGACTGCAATGAAACAGATCCAAGGTCGTGCTAACTGTCTCAATTGAGGATCAAAAATCTCTGCGGAATTCGCTACTCAATTAAGCACAGCCAAATCAAGTGATGTTCTTGCTGGAGTTTTTCCTGACCGCAATAAATACTTACCTCATATTCCGAGATCCATACAAAATGTTATAAAAAAGGCTTTGGCAGTCAATCCAAAAGACAGGTATGATACCGTTCTAGCTCTGCTCAATGATTTGAGTAAGATTGACAAAAACCTTGATTGGAAATACACTGAGGACACAAGTGGTGGAACGTATGTTTGGGCCCTTGAAGAGGAAAAGACAATAAAATATATACAAGTAGATGCAATCAAGGGTAAGTGGAAGATTGAAGGTAAGCAATACAGTAGAGCAACACAAAAAACAACAAATGTTTCAAAGTGGAACTCAACTGGTTATAATAGTACTCAAGAAGCTTTCAAAAAGGTAACCAATTTTATTTATGAATATGAAAACCCAAAAAAGTGAAGTTCTGAGTGTCGATAACTTTTAAAAGGAGGTTGTGTCGAAAATGGACAAAATTGTATTAAAAAGCAAAATTAAGTCCCGATATCAACTAGCTAACCCTTTTTCTAGCGATACTCGGCATGAAAGAATGATTAAAAACGGTACAGTTGATCTAAGGGGAAACCTGATAACCGAGGATTTTGGGAATGGATACGTTTGATTATTACCAATTGACGAGAATAAAAAATTAAAATAACAAAATAATCATTAAGAGCCCTATTGATCGATTTACTTCGATGGGGCTTTTACGCATTGTATTCTCTATAAAAGCGAATGGGAATATCGTTGTCTAACCAATTAAATGACCTAGTAAAGGTAGTGCGAGTATGAAATTTGTATAATTTAAAGCGCTTACTTACAAAGTGTTTATAAAAAATGTGAGTATTAACATTTTTCGACAACAATCACCTTACTTTTACATGGTAGTTATGATATATTATGGGCGAATATGGATAACGCAGAAAATGAAAGGGGAATGCGTATGGAAGCGCTGGTGTGGACATCAAATCATAAGCTGGAGCTCTGCGAATGGGAAGAGCCGCAGATTGCAGCACCGGATGAAGTCAAGATCCGGATTGAGATGACAGGTGTATGTGGAACAGATTTAGCAGTCATAACTGGGAAAGAGGAGGGGGTTCCAGGGGTCATTCGCGGTCATGAGGCTGTAGGGACCGTAATCGAAATCGGCAGCAACGTTGACCGTGTTAAGGTAGGCGACCGCGTAGTTATCGATCCGAATCAAAGCTGCGATGAATGCTATTTTTGCTTGAAGAGACAGCCGCACCTCTGTACGGGCACCGATGGAAATGGGATGCCTATTGCGGGTTTGAATCGAAATGGGACATTCACTTTTTTTTACTCTACCGCGCAAACGTTTGCGCACCGTCTTCCCGACCATATGAGCTGGGAGACGGGGGTTTTGATCGAGCCGCTTGCCTGTGTACTGCATAATTTCAAAGAGGCTAACGTTTCAGCAGAGGATAAGGTGCTCATTCTTGGATCGGGTCCGATGGGATTGTTATGTCAAATTGTGAGCAAATCCAAGTCGGCGCTTACCGTTGCGACGGAAATTAATCCTTATCGGTTGGCTTTTGCCAGAGAAATTTCAGATTTTGCTCTGACACCATCTCAATTAAATCAAGCTACCGTAGACGAGATCTGCTCGGGAAATAAGTTTGATCTGATTATCGACACGGTGGGCACTCAGCTCGAAATGGCGGAGAAATGGATTGAGCGTGGAGGTCGCATCGTTCCTTTTGGTATTAATGCGAAATATCGGTACACCTTTTCTCCTACCAAATTCGTACAGCATGCAATCAAAATTATTGCAGCAGGCGAATACCGCTACATGTTCGAGGAGGCTTTACGGTTTGCCGCTGAAACATCTGAACTCGAGAAACTCGTGACCAGAAAAGTTAAGCTCAATCAGTACGAAGTAGCGATAAACGAGTTGATCGGCTATGAATTGAACTCTTTGAAGGTGGTTGGGAGTGAAACCGTAAAGACGGTTTTTGTTCCCTAAACGAGAACTACAATCAACGAGAGGTGGCGTCTGCTAATGAGCAAAGACAGTAAATTTAGACTTGTTCAAGAGTACTTGTCTACACACAAAGATGAAGACGTAGAGCCAATTTGGATACCTGCTGTGTGGAACGAGTGCCAATATGAGCATGTTCTCTTAGAAAAAGAGGGTGAAATTTGTGTACATCCGTATGATTTTTTGACGGATCATTTGAAGTATGTGGACAGGCTTTCGTGGAGGTATCTGCTCAAGGAACGCACGAATCTGGACGACAGCGCGATCTATTCCTCGCTTATTCGCTATTCAACGGCCTGGGATTACAACCATGACGGAAAAATTGAATCGGGTACTTTTTTGAGATTCTTTATTCTTCTGCCCCTGCTAAAAAAAATGGGCATCAATATTCTGTACATGCTTCCAGTTAACCAGTACAGCAAGTTGAATCTGAAGGGGGATATCGGATCACCTTACGCGGTGCAATCGTTATTCCACTTGGACCAGAACTTGCACGATAGCCTGTTGGACGGCATGGAGGAGTTCACGATCCACGATGAGCTCAGCGCTTTGGTAGAAGCTTGTCATTTGCTTGATATTAAGACTGTTGTCGATTTCATTCCTCGCGTAACGGCGAAAAACAGTGCGCTCATTACCGAACACCCTGATTGGGTGTATTGGATCAAAATTGAGGAACTGGAAGGATTTGCACCGCCCTCGATTCCCGAGCTTGGATTTTTTGAGGAGTGTACGCCTGACAAATTGGAGAAGGTTTACAGCAGTCAGGAGACTGCAGCGTTTCTGCGGAAGTTTTCACCGCCTCCCAATGAAATTCATCCGATCCTTTGGCAGCAGTTGAAGGAGAAGGCTGCTAAAACGGGGGGAGAACTATTAACTTTGGTGGAGCAAGAGATGGGGATAACGACTGCTCCAGCGCATTCGGATTGGATTAATGATGTGCAACCGATTTGGACAGACATTACGTTCTTGCGCCTCTATAAAGATTTCTCTCCGCAGGTGAGACATCTCATAAGCCCGGATCAGGCGCCATATGTCCTTTTTGATACGATTAAATGCAATGACTACCCAGGAAAAGAGCCGAATTTGGAGTTGTGGGACGTTCTGGAGCAGGCAGTACGGTTCAATCTCGAAAGGTACGGGATTGATGGCTTCCGCATCGACATCGGACATGTGCTTCCTATTCCATTGTTGACTCGTATTTTTGACACGATTAAAGAGATGAATCCGAATGCGATCTTGATCAGCGAAGACTTGTTCAACCGCAACCACAAGAAGGCAGCGAGCGCCGGCTATAACATTATGCTTGGCAGCGGATGGAACGTCATGACGCAGATTACTAAGGAGAATCTAGTTTCATTCTTAGAGGAGCTGCCTGAGTTGGATATTCATGTGTTTGCCTGTGCAGAAACGGGCGATACTCCCCGGATCATGAGCCGTGGCGGTGTTGAGTTGGCCCGTATGATCGCGGTATTCAATCAATTTCTTCCGAACGCAATTCCATACGTGACGACGGGCTATGAAATGAATGAAGAGCAGCCCCTCAACTGCGGTCTTGGAGACAACACGAACGGAGAGGAGGTTTCCCGAGCTTTTTTTAACGTCATGCAAATTAATTGGACCAATCCTGCACCGATGCTGCCGCTGCTGGCGGAGCTAAGTGAATTCAAGAAAGATTGGCGCCACCTAGTGAAGCCGGAAAACTTTTTCGTGGCTCAATCCCCGGAAGGTACTGTTCTATACGGGTATATGAAAGGGGATAAGACGATGCTGTGCTGCTTTAACTTGAGTGCTGATGCTTTCTGCCAAATCGATTTGAAGGCAGCCGTACCTGGCCGATGCCCAATGACCGTAACACTGGATAGTTCCTTAACGGGTAGCAGCGTAGGTCAGGCGTTCGACTGCTTGCTGCTTGCGCCTAATCAGGCTCTAGTGCTCGTAAACAATCATAGACAATTTAGTTAAGGGAGAGAGGCTGCGATGGAAAAGAACAACAAGGAAATCGTGCTATGGCATGAGTTTGACGGTCCGGGAGATACCTCGATTGAAGTGCTGGAGGGAATTTGCAAGCTGTATACGGAGCGCTTCAACGTACAAATTACGCCACAAGTGATGAACATATCGGAACTGACTGCGCGCTTGAACGAAATTAAAGATACCCATCAAGGTCCGCATCTGGCGATGGTTCCTGCCGATATGTCCTCCTATGTCGAGAATGGTCTTTACTCCGAAGTTCCGGGCGGGTTGTTTGAAGATGTGCTGACTGAAGAGGTCCTTTCAACGATGCAAATGGATGGTGTTCAGTATGGTATCCCGGTCTTGCGAGGCAATCATCTGGTTGTATATTACAATCCGGAGATTTACGCCAGTGCACCGACGACATGGGACGTGTTTGAAGAGGCAGCAGAGAGGCTGTCCGCTCAAGGTATCGTACCCATTGGGGCGGATTTACAGCAGGGCTATTGGTTTATGTCGTTCCTTACAGCTTTCGGCGGTTGGCCTGTACAGAATGGAAAGTCGAATATCGTCAGCCCTGAAATGAAGCAGGCGCTTGAGTTCATCCGCGATAAGATGGATCAAGGCGTGCTCGTCAGTCTCGACGGTTCCACAGGACTGCTAGAGCAGTTCATTGACGGTAAGATCGGCGCTATTATTTGTGGCGAGTGGATTTATAACCATCTGGACAAGCATATGAACAATAGGCTTGCGGTTTGCCAGCTTCCGGTCATAGAAGGCCAGCAATCGCTATCCATGTCTTCTTCCATCGGCCTGATCTACCCGAATCTTTCATTAACCACGGAGGAGCGGGAAGATATCTTGTCATTCACGCGTTTTATGCTGAGTGACGAATGCCAAACCATGTGGACGCTGGGCGTGCAGCGAATTCCGGCTCAGGAGAAGGTGCTAAGCCGCCTGGCTGCCTCTGCTGCGCCTAACAAAAGAATGATTTTGTCGCTTTTGGACCACACACGGCCGATGCCGACTTACCCCCTCATGATCCATGTATGGGAGGCGCTAAATGCGGGTCTGATCGAGTTGCCCTTGAGCAATCCCGAACAAGCCTTGAAAAAAATGGAACAGACCATCCAAGCATCTTGGGGCGCATTTAAAAGCTGATAAGATAAGGGGAGAAGAGAAATGAAAACAACGATATTCAGCCAAATTTCGATTGACGGAAAGCTCACTATGGGAGCCGGTAATTCGAGTAAAGAGCTTTTTTCTTTGTTTTCCAGTGAGGATATGGAATTCATCCATCTATTCCGGGGGAAAGTGCAGGGTATTATGGTTGGTAAAAATACAATCCTGACCGACAATCCATTCCTTACTAATCGGTATGAGGAGAACAAAAATCCAATCCGTATCATACCGACGACCACCTTGGATATTCCGCTGGACTGCAATGTGCTTTCGGATCAGGGTAAGACGATTATTGTCACGACCGAGAAAGGACGGGATGAAGGTAAGATCAAGCAGATCCGGGAAAGAGGGAAGGAGTGCCTCATCTGCGGAGAGGATAAAGTCGATTTTGTGGAGCTTGAACGTCAGTTGGAGGAAAACTACGGGATTACCAGCCTGATAGTCGAAGGCGGCGGATTTTTGAACTGGCATATTTTCAATCAGGATATCGTCGATGAAATTATTCTGATGCAGCTCCCGATCATCATAGGCGGCTCCACGAACATTACTTTAGTGGATGGAGAGGGGTATCAGCAATTGAGCTTTGCGAAAAAGTTCAAGGTTGTAGAAATTCAGCCAAAAGATAATTACACGCTCATGCGCTACAAAAAGGTGATATGACCTCACACTAAGTCATAGACTGCGAATGGCTATGGGTTCTAGAAAAATCGAGAATATGGGGGTTGTGAACGATACATGTCAGAAAAAGAAGATTTCTACAAAAGTGTGTATAAAATCGCTGTGCCCGTTACGCTTCAAAGCTTGCTGATGGCGTTGCTCAATTTGACGGATCAATTGATGATCGGGCAGCTTGGAGATGTGGCAATTGCCTCGGTGGGGATGTCCACCAAAATATACGGGATCATCGCGGTTGTCTTGGCCGGTTTATCGACGGGTGTATCCATTTATGCTGCCCAGTTTTGGGGGAACAAAGATTCCAAAAGCGTCTCCCAAGTGCTGGGTCTCGGACTGATCGTCGGCTTCGCGTTCTCGTTCCTGTTCTCTGCGGCTGTCTTCATCGATTCCCCGCTCTTTTTGAGCCTGTTCACTACAGACGTGAATGTAATAGATGATGGGTACATTTTCCTTCAGATAATGTCGATTGGCTTTGTGCCTGTCATGCTCACGATGATGTATTCCGCGATTTTGCGCAGTACTGGCCATGCCAAATGGCCGATGTATGTAAGTTTAATTGCAGTTGGTTTGAATATTATACTGAATTACGTGCTTATTTACGGCCATTTCGGCGCTCCTGCGCTTGGTCTGAAGGGCGCGGCCATTGCTACCCTTATTTCTAGGGTCTTCGAATGCTTGTTGATCATTGGTGCCGTGTACCGATATCGTTTACCAGGAGCTGTCGGGTTAAAGAACTTGTTCATCGTTCCTAAACCGCTCATTCGCAAGTTTTTTGGAACGACCTATCCGCTGCTACTGACTGAATTGATCTGGGTATTGGGCGAGACGGCATATGCGATCATTTATAGCCGTATGGGGACGACGGAAATGACCTCGATGACCATTACCTTCCCACTGCAGGGTCTTTGCATCGGCTTATTATCGGGTCTGGCTAGTGCAGCAGGGGTAATGGTTGGCAACCGTTTGGGTGCGAACGAAACTGATATCGCACTCGATCACGCGAAAAAGTTCATTCGCCTTGGCATCATTATCTCTTTGATTGTCGGGGTTATCATTGCGGCAGGCTCGAAGCTGTATGTCTCTGCGTTCAATATCTCCGAGGATGCTAAACAAATGAGCATGTATATCGTTATCGTGTTTGCTGGATTTCTTTGGGTCAAAGTATCCAATATGATTATAGCTGGCGGAATTCTAAACAGTGGGGGAGACAGTAAGTTCGTGTTCAGCATGGAATCGACCGCAACGTGGCTGATAGGTGTCCCATCCGGGCTGCTGCTGTCATACATCTGGAAGCAGCCTGTCTACCTTGTGTATCTCGTAATCTCCCTGGAGGAGGTTGTCCGCTTTGGCTTCGGATACGCCCGGATTTACTCACGCAAGTGGATGAGAAATTTAGTTAGCGATTTGGCTGAAAAGGCGATGTAACATACGACCTGATTGGATCGATGTGGAGTATTAACCTTCCCCTAAATTGGACATCTCTTCACTTAATAATGCAAAAAGCACTGCCTCAAGGTAGTGCTTTTTGCATTGATTTTTAAATATTCAGTTGTTTACTGCCAAGTATCCAACCATTACGTTTCAAGCACCAGCTGCGTCTTTGCTGGCGAACGGCAATATGAAGTTACGGGTAATCTAGGGGGGGCTGGATGATTATTACCCCTTGTATTTGAGTTCCTCTGAAAATTCAGTAAATCTTTAAACGATCTTTAGATTCTGTTGACCTCAGGAGCTCAGCATAGTATTGACTTAATCGCACAGTCACTTTTAGCTGATGGGGACACTGTCTCAGTAGAAGATCCAGGTTTCCCAGCTGCTTGGATGGCGATGGAATATTGCCGTATGAATGTGGTACCCGTTCCCGTTGATGAGTATGGTCTAGTGGTTGAGCATATTCACCCGCAATCCAAACGGGTCTTTGCCACCCCTTCACACCAGTGCGCAGTAGGGGGCGTTATGTTGGAGCCCCGCCGGCAACAATTGCTACATAAGGCCGTAACTCGCGTTCCTCCTCGGCGAGAGGTAACCGTATAACCTCGACTTAGCAATTCCTCGTAGACGATCTGTATAGTTGAGCGGGAGACACCTACGATGTGAGCAAGTTCGCGAGTAGGAATCAGTAATTCTCCTGGCGCCCAGACTCCGCTAGTAATATTATAAATTGCTTGATCAAGCAATTGCTGCCAGATCGGTCTCTTATCATTACGAATTACTTTCATCATCGTTCACACCTCCAAATAGAAGCTCCAATCATAAAATGGAATCTTGTCGTTGCCGCACTCTAGAAGACTAACGGAGTTAAGACAATTGGAGTGGAATGAATATCTTATGAGTAAAAGGAGAGATTCGATATGAATTCGGTTCGTTACAAGATCAGGGAATGCCAGGATCAAGAGAAGATTGAAAGGTTTCTTCACCAAGCGAGATTGGGTTATCTTGGGTTGGTTGAATATTTCAAAGAAAGGGCCATCCCACAAAGGATGGCCCTAAAACTTGCCGTTACAGACAGCGCGGTGAACCGTATCACAAGTAGGGGCAAGTTTTTTGAAGGAAAACTCGTAGGAGCCTGTATTTGCATCACGTGGACTATAGCAGCAGCCATACTACTTCCCGACTTATGCCATTTTATTCGGAGTCATCCTGCTGTCGGCACCGTTCAGCGTAATATTAGGGCGCTTACTTGATAACCGTTTTTTTCGGTTTAGAGCGAAGATTTCGTTTGGCCTGTATATTTCGCACTATTTGTTCATTACGTTAATCCAAAAGTACGGCATCAAGGATTATCACTATTCGGGTATCAGGGATGTGTGGCGCTGGCTCGGCATCAGTATCCGTCGTCGTAATTTCGTATTCGGCGGCGGCTGTCCCTTATTATGTCATAGAGCAGCCGTTCATCCATTGGTCGAAAGGCAAGCCTTTCTTCCGGTGGAAGCGGAAGGAAGCATCGGTTAATGCCTCATAAGTCAGCTCTTATGCTGTACTGCGTTGTTGTACCAATTGACTTTTGTCGAAGCCTTGTGATACATTGTGTATACACGGAATACACAATTTATTGGGGAGGTATGGTATGCTGGCACTAGATATTAGAAATTTAAATAAAAAATATCCGCACTTTCAGATCAAAGATGTATCTTTTCAATTGGAGAAGGGCTACATTATGGGGTTCATCGGGGCCAATGGCGCCGGAAAAACGACCACGATAAAATCGATCTTGAACATGGTTCAAGTCGATAGCGGCGAGATATACATTCTTGGCAAGAACATCGCTGATCACGAAATTGAATTGAAGCAGGAAATCGGATGCGCATTCGGTGATATCGACTTCTATACACGCAGCAAGATCAAGACGCTGACCGATATTACAAAGAAGTTCTATAAGAATTGGAATGATGAAACTTACTACAATTATCTTAAGAGATTCAAGCTGGATGAGAACAAAAAAATAGCGGAGCTGTCTAGAGGAATGAAGGTAAAGTACAGCTTGGCCCTTGCTTTATCGCATGGCGCAAAGCTGCTCATCCTGGATGAACCGACCAGCGGACTCGATCCTGTCTCAAGAGACGATCTGCTCGATATCTTTCAGGAGCTCATCATTGGCGGCGAGATTAGCATTCTTTTCTCTACTCATATTACCTCCGACTTAGAAAGATGTGCGGACTATATAACCTTCATTGAACACGGTCAAATCATTGCCAGCTCCGAGAAAAACGAATTAAAGGAGTCCTACCGTTTACTCAGCGGCAGCGAAGCCCAATTAAACGAAGTGAGGGAACATTTGATTTCTTATAAAATCAACTCTTTCGGCTTTACCGGACTGATTCATGCCAAAGACATCGATCCATCTTCCAGCCTGAGGGCAACCACGCCAAGCCTAGATGAAATCATGATCTACTTCGCGAAAAAGGAGGATGTATATGTATAATTTGGTCATGAAGGATTTAAAATTAGGCGTAAACCCCTGGTTCTTCGTATTACCCTTAATTATGGGGGGCTTAATGCTTATTCCCGGTTGGGTCTACTTTATCGTACCGCTATATTTCTGCTTCATAACGATACCGAATATGTTTGGCGGATTTAAAAGCCAGAATGATTTGATGTTTAGTACGATGATGCCCGTGACCAAAACAGACATCGTGAAGTCCAGGATAACCGTTGTTGTCATTCTTGAACTTATTCATCTTCTCGCTGCCATGATCTTCAGCATATTTACGTTTCGCTTGTACCCTCATCTGACTTACATCTTCTATCCACCGCATATGGGTTTTTGGGGATTATGTTTCATCATGCTGGCGATCTTCAACATCATATTTATATCCATGTATTACAAGACGGCATATAAGTATGGAGCGGCAACCACCGCATCTACTACAGCCGCTATCCTTTTTGCCGGAGTGGCCCAATGGGCCGGAATCCAAAGTCCTTGGGTAAACGACATTTTTTATGGCTCAGGGACGGATAATACTGCACTGCAGCTATCCATTCTGATCGCAGGTATCGTAATTTTTATAGCATTCACCTTAATTGCCTATCGGATTGCCGTAAAGAGATTCATGAAAGTGGAGATATTATGATTGTAACGATTTCAAACACATCCGAGAAACCGATTTATCAGCAGCTGTACGAACAGATTAGCGCACAAATCCTGAAGGGCGAGCTGGAAAGCGGCTATTGTCTACCGCCCATCCGGCAGGCCGCCCTGGAACTGCATGTTAGTGTCATCACCGTTAAGAAAGCTTGGGAGGAACTTGAGCGGAGCGGTTTGATCAATACGGTAACAGGTAAAGGATGTTTTGTAGCCGAATTCTCGCCCGATGAGATGCTGCGGATACGCAATGAGACGGTCCTGAAGCAAATGGAGAGCGACACAGCCTACTACAAATCCTTTGGCCTCACCCTTGATGAAGTGATTGGGCTGCTGAACAAGATTTATTAACGTGCAGGATTTCATTCACCAGCTAGGATTGAATACAACAAACTTGGTTTGACATTTAACTTGCCGCTCTGAAAACGGGTGGAACTGTCGTCGGAATTGAAGTGAGAATCGAGCTTTGTATCGAGGCATTAGAATAGATTAGCAATCCTAAAGGCCAGCCTTTTATCGGGTTGGTCCTTATACAAAACTTGCCGTTACAGACAGCGGGGTGAACCGTACCATAAGTAAGGCGAATTTCTTATACGTTCTCCTTAGAAACGTTCTTATACGGCTTTGATAGCTATGGGGTTTTTGTTTACGAAGCTATATGGTCTTTTTCTGCTTGTTGGAATATTTTATCATGTTATGTGTTCTCCTAGTCCATTAATCTTTTGAAAAATCATGCGGAACGCGGTTTGGCCATCCCTTGTATCGAGCTGCAGCTCGCCATTGTGTTTCTCCATCACATGTTTGGCAATGGCTAAGCCCAATCCTGTGCCGCCGTCGCTTGTTCGGGCCTGATCGCCCCGTGTAAATGGATCAAATATGATCTCATTCATAGTATCGGGAATACCGGGTCCGTTATCGATAACATTTAGTTGAATATTCGACTCCGTTTCTAACAATTGAATCAGGACTTCGCTTCGTGCAGGGCAATACTTAAGCGCGTTGGCCAATAAATTGGAAAAAGCGCGGTACAGCATTTTCGCATTAAAACGGATTCGGATTTCACTTGACGGAATTTGGACTTGAAGGAAGAGTTGTTTTTCCTCGAATTGATCATAGAATTGGGTGGCGATTTCTCTGACAAATTCAGCAACATCTGCGAGCTCGGTTTCAAGGATGTAGTCCGGACTGTCCAGTTTGGCCAATTCAAATATATCGTCGATCAATGCGGTAAGGAGGTTCGATTTGTTTAAAATATAGTCCAAGTATTTCTGTCTTTGTCCTTCATCGTCGACAATTCCCAGCTGTAAAGCTTTGGCATAGCCCTGAATGGTTGTAATTGGTGTTTTGAGATCATGCGAAATCTCAACGAGCATACGCTGTTTGCTTTCTTCCAGCATTCGTTTCTCTGCTTCATATTGTTCTAACTGTTCCGCCATATTGTTGAAAGTATCCTGAATTTGCGCCAACTCATAATCGGCCTTGAACGCAAGTCTTGTCCGAAAACGACCGTTCGCCATGTTTTGCATGCCGCTTGCAATGGCCTCTAGTGGGTTTGTAATTTTGAGGGCGGTCCATCGACTGTATATGTAGACATTAAGGCCGAATAATCCCAGAAAAAGAGCAACAGTCGAAATAACCAGCATAATAAAGGTCCGCATTAAGGCGGCGGGCGTTTTATGAAATTCGATTTCGTTTGTGATATAACCTTGCGGGATATGAACAAGACAGCGGTATATCCGTCCTTCATCCGTTTGGAAGGGAGCCATAGAAACGTATTCGGTTGCACCTGAATGTTCATTAAAGAGAGAAATGAGCTCAGCTTGGGTATATGAAGTACGATGACCGGCAGGGTTTCCTTTGGTGTAAACGACGAACAGATTTTCATCGAGAATCTCGATCCATCCTCCAAATGCTTCGATAACTTCGAATGGGATTTGTGTATAGTCCTTACGGACAATCTCATTTGCTTTTACTTTCAAGATCGTAGGTTCTGCCAGTCGGGATTGGATCTGACTATTAAAAATAGGGAAAATGAAGCATAGCATAATCCCCAAGGTAATCGAAAATAACATATAATTTTTGATCAAGGAAGTAAATATTTTGTTTTTCTTCATATTGAAGCGACTCTCTTTGCAAATTTATACCCCAACCCGCGGATTGTCTGTAAGTAGACGGGCTGCCTTGGATCATCCTCGATTTTTTCTCGCAATCTGCTGATATGCACCATTATCGTATTATCATCGTTCATATAAGGCTGCGACCAAACATTCTCGAAAATTTGTTTTTTGGTGAAAATTCGACCAGGTGCTTCCATAAATAACTTTAACAGCAAGTATTCTGTCGAGCTTAAAGCTATGGATATTCCCCGCTTCTGCAGTTCGCAGGAATGGTGATCGAGAACCAAGTCGCCCAAGCTGGTTTGTTGATTCGATTTTGGATCTGAGGTAATAGGGGGAGTAAATTCATAGGATCGCCGCAGCTGAGCCTGAATACGTGCAACGACCTCTAATGGATTAAACGGCTTGGCGACGAAATCGTCTGCGCCGAGCCCAAGCCCCAAAATTTTGTCAGAATCTTGATTTTTGGCGGATAAAATAATAACAGGCAGCTTATATTTCTCACGTATCTTTTTAAGCAGCTGATAACCGTCAAGTTGCGGCATCATTATGTCAATAACCGCTAGGTCAATTGTGTTTTTCTCCATTTGCTGCCAAGCTTCAGCCCCGTTAAAGGCCTCGATGATCTCAATCTGTTCCCGCTCCAGAAAAATTCTCAACAATTCAACAATTTCCGGTTCATCGTCAACAATTAATATAGTTTTGGACACAAGTAGCCTGCCTCCCCCTACGGATTTCGTATTAATAAGATTCCATTCTGGTTTAGATAATCCTGCTGTGTAAGGTTAATTTAAGGTAAATGAAAGGTGAGAGAAAGAGTGGTAAGTTATGATAATTATGAGGAAATGAACCAAACAAAGGGGAATGTCTATGCGAATACTGGAATTATTGGCTTATTTGACGAATGTAGGCTTGCTCTTGTGGATTGTCTTTAAACCCGATTGGCTTACAAAACGGTACATGGTTGTAAGCTTAGCCTTCTCTACGTTACTTACTTTGTTGCAGCCTCTGGTGGAAGGATATCGTTGGCAGATGGTAACAACCTATCTATTGACACTTTTTTTATGGGGAATTGCAGTTAAAGGTAGAGCGAAAGCCCAAAATGCAAAGGAAAGGAAATACCAAAGAAGTGGATGGAAAAAGACCTTGTTGGGGCTGTTAGCTGTAATTTATGCGTTGATCGCAGGCATGCTGCCGGTATTTATGCCAGTATTTTCTTTTGAATCCCTGACTGGATCCTATGCGGTAGGCACGGTATCTTATCATTGGATTGATCCGAAGCGGGGAGAAGCCTATTCCGACAATCCGAAGGATCATCGAGAATTGATGGTGCAGGTTTGGTATCCGTCACCTGAGGGGGAACAAGGGGAGAAGAATAGTTACGTACCGTATCTCCCGCAGTTCAGCCAAGAAATTAGCAAACAATTTGGAATACCGGCTTTTCTATTCGACTATTTGCATCTGGTAAAAACGCATTCCACGGTGCAATCGAAGCTATCGGAAGCAGCCACTAAATACCCGATTGTCTTATTTTCGCCTGGTTTAGGAGGAACGCGATTTCAAAATATGTTTCAAGTGGAAGAGCTTGCTAGTCATGGGTACATTGTGGTGGGTATGGAGCATCCGTACCACACCGTTGCTACTGTATTTCCCGATGGGCATACGACTGGATTTCGCAAGATGAATTTAATGGACTTATCGGCATCGGACAAAATGACAAGTGAGATCATGGTGAAAGATATTCAGTTTGTGCTCGATCAAATCGAAAGCTTGAATCGGGATGACTCTACGGGACGGTTCAAAGGGAGGTTCGATCTGGATCGAATCGGAATCATGGGTCATTCCATTGGCGGCGCCGCTGCAGCCCAAATGTTGCTGCTTGACCCGCGTGTAAAAGCGGGAATCAATATGGACGGCACGTTCTTCGGCGAGCCTATTCCCGAATCGGGATTTAAAAAGCCATTTATGCTTATGAACTCTGAATTACCCGCTGCAACAGAAACGGAGAAACAGCCCCCGCAGGAGATGTTGGATAAATTCGGATTGACATTAGAGGGCTTCAACAGCATAACCAAGGATTTTGTGGCACGAAAACAAAACTCGCTCGCCGATGGTGGATACCAATTAACGATTCGACATACCCAACACTTCAGTTATTCTGACTTTTATATGTATTCACCACTTCTGCAATGGATGGAAGGAATAAGTCCGAAGCACGAGCACCAAATCATTAATGCCTATACAGTCGCGTTCTTTGACCAATTTTTACAGAATAAGCCGTCTTCCTTGCTCAATGGAATTTCTCAACCCTATCCAGAGGCGCTTTTGGAACATAAGTAAACTTCCTATACATTCAAGGATAAAGGAAGGTGTGGAATAGTTGTAGAATAGATTTGCAATTTAAAGGATGTAAGTGTATATAAAGTAACTCTGATATAGACTTGCTTTTAGAAAAATTTTAATCAAATTCTATTGTATGGAGCAGGTCTTTTTGGAAATCAATAACGATTTTTAATTGAAATTTGCCTCTTGAGTAAGACTAAGACCAGGATTCTAAAAACTAGGGGGATGGGGATATTCAAAAGCATACGACGAATTATTGTTATCAAAAGGTTGCTGTCATTCTCTATGTAGTGGTCATTATTTCACTCATATTGGCTAATATGCGGGCCACAACGTCCGTCGAAGTCGTATCGAAAGAGGATACCTCAGAGAAGTTTTCTGCAGAACGAGTGTATGATCATCTGAAGAGAATTGCACAGCAACCAAGACCAGCAGGCTCGGCTTACCATGACCAGGCAAAGGGATACATCTCTGATACCATTAGGGAGATGGACATCCCGGTCGCTATTGAACGATCCACAGTCATTTATGACAAGAAGGAATTGCCAATTCACAATATTGTTGCCACATTGGAAGGTACGCAACCGGGTAAACCGGTGATTGTGATGTCGCACTATGACTCTGTGCCTGAGGGACCGGGAGCGAATGACGACGGGGCGAATGTCTCCGTGATGCTGGAAATGATGCGAATATTGAAACAAGAGAAGCCTATGAGGAATACGATAGTGTTCCTGTTCACGGACGGGGAGGAATTGGGGCTCTATGGCGCAAAGGATTACCTAAAGAAGCATCCCCCCGAACAGATCGGTTTCGTCATGAATCTGGAAGCCCGCGGTTACAAAGGGCCCGTCATCCTCTTTCAGACAAGCGGACCGAACGGTCGTGCCATTCAACTATTTAACGACCATGTGGCCAATCCATACGCATTTTCTTTCATGAATGATATATACCGCTATTTGCCTAATGATTCGGATCTTTCCCCGTTCAAGAAAGCAGGCGTATACGGGGTGAATTTCGCATATGTGGAGGGGGCCAAAGTTTACCATAGCAAGGAAGACGATCTGGAGCACATCTATTTGCCAACGGTTCAACACAGCGGACAAAATGCGTTATCGATGATGAAGGCGCTCGGTTCCATGGATTTGACGACTTTGGGGGATGAGGAAAATCATGTTTTCTTTAACGTATTTGGTTACCATCTTGTAGTTTTCCCTGAATCATGGAACGCTCTTCTAACAGTCATCGCATTGCTTCTCGTTACTACGGCTATTCTGTATGGATGGAGGAAAGGGGATATCGTGCTTCGTAGGAGCAGCCGATGGGTAATTTTTGCGCTAGCTGCCATCCTACTGCTGTTCCTTTACGGAAACTTATTTTCCTTGGTTTACTCCATCTATGAATTCAAAGGGTTTTCTTCGGTGTTTCTTATTGCTTCGACGATAGTTATCATCCTTTGTATTCTGATCTACTGGATTCTGCGTAAGTTAAATGTCTTCACTCGATTAAAGAAACTGATCCAGGGGTTGTCCGTCATAGATATCATCATTGGAGCTATGCTTATCATGGCGGTACTGGCCGTCTGGACCATGTTCAGCATGCCGGGAAGTCATTATTTGGTTGCAATTCCGTTGATGGTTAGCTCATTCAGCTTGTTGGGATTTATGTTGATGCGCCGGTTTATGACAGCATGCATGATCTTGTCTTTGATCGCAGCCGTACCGTTAACGCTGATTCTGTATCCTATCTTGCGGTTGTTATTTATTGGCTTCGGAATTGCAGGCCTTCATTACTTGTTCATTCTCCTTTTGCTGTACGTTCCTTTGATTCTACCGGCTACGTTGTACATAAAGTCCGAGGATATGGGGGCAAATGTCCAGAGGAGGCTCTGAAGCTAAAAAGGCTCGTTGCATCCACCAGTAAATTTCGCCTTGCGAGGGTGCGGTGAACCGTATTCTAAGTGACGGCTAGTTGTTTTGGGGTGATCTCGCAGGGTACTTGGAAAGCTCGATGGTATGGATCAGGAACAGGACAAACTCACAATGAAAGTTTCGTTATAGGGCTCCTGCGTGCATTTTGAGGTCAAATGACAAGAGGATATCGATAGCGGGTAAGACCCTGTTCTGGAGAGAGCGATCGAGATTTTGAAGCCATAATGCTTGCAATCCCCCGACTTCAGTCGGGGTAAAATTATGGAAAAACCGTTCCCTCTCGGGTTTCTTTCAATCTTTCTTCTTCTACAATTAGCTTTAAGCGAACTAAGGAGGATGAAAACTTAGCAAGTCATTCGCTTAAACGTAATGAGTAAAATGATTCTGACTGCGTAATGCTGCTCACATTCATCATGGGGGGAACCGTCTTTGCGCAATCTCCATCATCCCCGTCTCAGATTGTCGGACAAACAGAAATTCCGGCCTCGCAGTCGATCCGGATCGTACCGTTTTCCGAATCGCTTCCGTTAATCGAAGAAATCATAAATATCATCTTTTAGGGAGGGCTTCTGTTGTTAAACAATCGGTTTCAATGGGTCCGACGGTCCTTATGGATCGTGTTGATCTGTACGTTATTTCCCGTTTCCGCTTTCGCGTCCGTTCCGGAAAAGCATGAATTGGAGACTTTCACCGACGTTTTTATGAAGCGCAGCATGCAGGAGCATCATGTGCCCGGCGCGGTCGTTTCCATTGTTAGAGACGGCCGGACTACATTTATCAAAGGGTACGGCTATGCGGATCTCGATCGACAGGTCCCCGCCGATCCTTACAAAACCGTCTTCCGCCTCGGATCGATCTCCAAGCTGATTACTGCTACGGCCGTCATGCAGCAATATGAAGCGGGTCGCCTGGATCTTCACGAAGATATCAAGCGATATATCCCGGACCTCAAGCTTTCTTACATCGATGGCAAGCCGATAACGGCGCATCATTTGCTGACGCATACGGCAGGTTTTTACGAATCGATTTTCGGGGTCGGCGGGGATCGGGAGAAGCAGTTGCCGCTGGCCGAAGCGATAAAGAACGGTCTGCCCGATCTTGTCCGCAAACCCGGCGAACAGATCGCTTACAGCAACCAAGGGTCGTCGTTGGCCGGTTATTTGGTCGAAAAGGTCACCAATCAGCCATATGAGAAAACGGTGGAAGACAGCATTTTCAAACCGCTTCATATGAATCACTCCAGCTTCCGGCTGCAGGAGTCCGATCCCTATCTGGCCAAAAATTATTCATATGCCAAGGATAATTATCGACTTCTGCCTTACTCATATATCCATCATGCGCCTGCCGGCGCTTTCAACTCGACCGCCGAAGACATGACCCGCTTCATGATCACCCACCTGCAGCAAGGACGATATGACGACACCCGCCTTTTCTCCGAACAAACGGCCGACCTGATGCATCGCACGCAATTCACTGTTAACCGGAAAATGCCGGGCATGGCTTACGGTTTCTTCGAACGTTATCAGAACGGTCTGCGGCTGATCGAACATGACGGAGGCATCGACGGATTTGTTTCGTACCTGTATCTGATCCCGACGGAAAAAACGGGCATTTTCATCTCTACTAATTCCGGCGGGGGAGGCAAGCTGACGGAACAATTTATAGGTGCGTATCTGGATCGGTTTTATCCCATGAAACAGACTTCTGCGCCTGTCGCGAACCCGACTCCTGTAAACGAACTGCGCAAAATGGAAGGGTACTACATCCCCAACCGCGCGCAACTCAAGGGGCCGATCAACTTCGGGCAAAATTTATCCGCCTCCAAATTGAAGGCGGTGGAAGACGGCATCGTCACCTTCCAAAACGATCGTTATGTGGAATCGGAGCCCTATCTTTTTCGAAAAGAAAATGCCCAAGATCTGCTTTATCTGGATGTGAAGAACGGCACCTTTACCTCCAGCTCCATCCCGACGATGGCATATGAGCACCAATCGGCACTCTATTACCCTTACTTCCATCTTGCCGTCTTACTTGGCTTGGCATTGATCTATCCTCTGCAAATTGTCGTTTCGGCTTTGAGATGGCTGATCGGTCTGATCCGAAGAAGGAGGGGCGCATTCGATTGGCTGAGCACCATCGTGTCCATGCTCTTTATCGTGTATTTTCTGTTTGTCGTTTCGATCGCGAATCTGTTGGTCAATGAAATACCATCATGGTCCTATCTGCTTCTCTATTTGCCGGTCCTCCTGCTGTTGGTCTTGCTTGCCCGATTGGGGATAAGTTTCGCGCTTAAACGGAACGTAACCGGACCTCAATTTGCTTATGCGGCGGCCACAGCGATCTTCGTCATTTATATGTACAATTGGGGTTTCTTTTCCCTCTAGCAGTTCATGATAGAGTGTCGCCGTTCAGCGTCCTTAGTCAATGGATCGAAAAGGAGAGAATCATAAGAGAAAAATAGGAATTTCTGTAGCGGCGTTAGTTGTTCTGGGAATTGCAGCAGTATTTATTCTTTTGCAAATCAATAAGGGAGCCCGTCCGAGCATAGAGGCTTCCAAGCGTGGACTATGGAAATCGGAAGCCTACGACTATATTATCGAAACGGATAATAAGGATGTCGTTCTTAACAATTATACGAAGGATAGCTTGCTTCCTTTCGCATACGGTCGAATGGACAAAGACGGCACCTATACATCGATAAAATTCATGGCAACCCCGCGATGTCGTTGGGTCATTTTCAGAATGGCGCGCTAACAGACGACATCGGATATGTCAAACACTTTACTAAAATAGATGAGCTGTCGAAGGTCAAAATCGATAAATTCACCAATGATCCGGTCCATAACTTTGAGGCGTTCTGGCAAATTTTGCTAGGGATGATGTGGCCATTTTCAATTCAATTCCTACAGCAGAAGGCGCCATGATGATGGCAGTTCAAAATACGGATTTTATAATTCACGGTTCTACTAATTTAGTACTTGGGCTTGAACCGCAAGGTTGCCTTTTATTTAAGAATGCTTGACCTTCACTTTGACCTTTTGAAATATCTAGACCAATGACTGGATTCATCCTATTCTCACCCTCTCTGATGATATGGTTGCCGGTAGTAACCCCTATGACATCTGCTTGCAGTTCCACAGCATCGCACGTGATAAGAGATCTAGGTCTCAACCAGCCAAAACATGGTTTCTACAAGTAGGGGGCGAACAGTTTTAGCGACGGGATGTGTTCCCAGGGACACGAACGTTCGACCCCGGCTACAGTTTATTACACCTACTTAATAAAAAGAGGTCAACCAGTAAAAACTGGCTAACCTCATAATACGACGGGATACGATAGCTCAATAAAATGTCAGTTAGCATGAATATAAGACAACAGCAAGCCGATACCGGCTCGCTGTTGTCTTAACTAGTTGTCTTTAATAAGCCTCATATTCAGAACTTTCTATATCCTCAATCTCCTAACGGTTCACATCAAACTCTGCTTCGACCTGATCGCTTGCCGACGGCAAATCCGTTCCTTTTTTCCAAACCAGGATGTTGTCTTCCCGTGTTCCGAAATACAATGCTGTAATCTCTTTGCCGTTACCATACTTCTCTTGATATACCTGGTTTTTCATTTCACCAATCAGAAAATTCATATTAAAGAGTCCAACATCCGCTTTTGACCCGCATGTTCTAATATCAATCCCAGATCCTGAGCGAAAGCTACCTAATGTTTTTATAATGGTATAGTAGGATTTAATCTACTGTGAGGGGATGCAAGCAGGCATGAACAAAACGGACCGTCTGTTAGCCATTGTGCTTGATCTGCAGCGCAAAGGGGTTCTAAGGGAGGAAAAAGCATACTTCATATAGTCAACGGGGAATCGGTGTTCACAGCTCATCTATCACGGTTTCCTTCCATGAATTCAGGGGCCCCATTATTTCGTTGACCTGAATTTTTCGTCGTTAGAGTGATACGGTGAACCGTATCACAAGTGAGGCGAAATTTTTGGCCTTAACCGCGCAAGGGACGTGGAAACTTGCCTCAGAGGGGGAGGGTGGGATGAGGCTACTCACGGGGAGATCACCGTTTAGGCGACCCGTCATCTAGTCATTTTAATCATCTTCACAATCACACTCAAGATGGCTATTCACCAAATGAGCCCCATTTTTTTATACTCGTTTTTTTCATATTCATTGAGCAAGGGATGGTGCGGAGACCGTATGGTCTGAAACCCCGCTTAACATGAAGGTATCGGCGCTACCCATAAGCATAAAAAGAAACAATTCAAAAAAATCGGCCACGTACTTGCTGGCCATGTGTCATACTGCAAGATTATATTTTATTATTCAAATTGCTTGTTTCATATATCAGCATAGACCCGTGATCGTCATCTGGTACAGCATAAAGCCGTATCTCTTGCCCAGCGTTCTCCACGAATACCGGATTACGGGTAATCACGTGTCCTTGCGGAGAATACTCAGTAATGGGTGCTTCATGAATCGTATCCAACGTTTTCATGTCTATCAGGGCTAATCCACCCAACTCGTACGGTTTAGAATTGTGGCCTGCAGGATTGGGCAGCTCAGAGATACCGCTCAAAATCATTTTTCCCTGGCCTACATAATGACCGTCTTGATAATCCACAAAGTGACTCGAGTTTTCTTTAACAAGCAGCAGCAGCCCCTTTTGGTTCCATTCATAGAACTTACGTGAACCCCAGCTGTTACCGATTAGCTTTCCATTTTGATTGTCACGGACCAATCCTCCGATATGATCATGGACTCGAAACGATTCTTCTGCTTTCATAGTCTTCGGATCAACTTTGTAAACAATAGATTGGCTGTTGGGTCTGTATTCGGCGACAGGTACCCAAATATTATTACCATCGAAATCAATGCCGCCTGGATGATAGATGTCCCCTTCACCCAAGAGCATATCATTCAAAAGATTCCCCTGTATATCAAAGACAAACAGGTGACCGATTCCCTTTCCAGGAGTACGATCATAACCATGCTGGGGTTGGTCATCTTTAACTGGCTTTTCGATAAGTTCAACCGAGGACATATAAAAGAGGTCCCCGATTCGAACCATTCCTTGTGAGTGGTAGTTGTTGAATTGTAAATCAATCTTATCTTTTTGCTCCCATTTCGTGTTGCGTGTAAGATTTTGGAACTGAGCGATGAGTTTCTGGTTATCCATATGTGCTTGTCCTTTCACAGTTAGACTGGGGTTTATTGTATCCCGGATAGAAATTCAGAATGAATATTTCCGTTCGAAGCAACCAGTGTGTCATGATGAAGTTGATAAGCATTACCGTGATGATCGGTTACTTGACCTCCTGCTTCACGAACAATCAACACACCCGCTGCCGTATCCCATGGATGCAGCCCATTATGCCAAAATCCGGTCAGCCTCCCCATGGCGACCCAGCATAGATCGAGACTGGCTGCTCCGTTCATGCGTAGATTGCGGCAGGTTCCCGCCAGCTTATCCATCTGATGCAAAACATTGGAATTAGGTCCCCACTCTTCCGCTTGAAAGCCTGCGGCAAGCAAAGCTTCGCTCAATTGCTTTTCTTTTCCCGCCTGGATAGGTTCACCATTGCGGAAAGCTCCAAAATGTTTTCTGGCGTGGAACAATTCGTTTGTCAACGGGTTATAAACTACACCGATGATTGGCTCCCGATCCCTAACAATGCCTATTGATACGGCAAAATGTGGAATCCCATGGATGAAATTTGTCGTTCCGTCGATCGGATCAATAATCCAACCGAGACCGGATCCCTTTTTAAGCAAGGTCTCATAAGAATTCAGCTTACCGTTATCTTCTTCCGACAAAATCCAATGTTCGCTGTAATCTTGTAAAATGTTATTCCGCAAAAATGTTTCGCTGAGCAGATCAACTTCCGTTACTAAATCTGAGCCGTTCTTTTTCTCTTGAATGTCTCCTAAGTTGCCCACTCGCCTGCGAATGAGATCCCCAGCTTGTTTGGCATACGCTATGGCTGACTGTAGTAAGGTTTCTTCATTTGCATGATTCATTATTCATACATCCTTTACGCATATGTCTCGGTTCAGGCTCTGTCCGGTAGATTTATCGAATACGGCGATGGATTCGATATCGGTCGAACATACAATGGGCGTTCCCCGTTCTGCTTGATAATTAGGCTCTGCAAATAAGCGGACCAGGGCATCCCCGATTTTCAAACTGACAAGGGAAGAGTGTCCAAGAGGTTCTACCAAGCTGATCATACCGTTGAACACGAGATTCCCACTATCGCCAAGTTTGAGATCATAGGGACGAATCCCTATGCAGCTGGTTTGTTTTTGTTCCATAAAATGATAGTTATCCCCGTTTTTAATCAGGTTTCCTTCCAAGAAGTTCATGGGCGGCGTCCCAATAAATTGAGCTACAAAAAGATTGGTTGCGTGGTTGTACAGCTCCATAGGCGTACTGAACTGGATAAGCCGCCCGTCTTTCATGACGGCAACACGGTCTGCAATTGTCATTGCTTCTTCCTGATCATGCGTAACCATAACGGTAGTAATGCCGATTTCCTTTTGAAGCTGGCGGATTTCCTCGCGCATCTCAATTTTCATACGGGCATCGAGGTTAGACAGCGGTTCGTCCAGCAAAAGCAACCGGGGCTTTTTCACAATAGCCCTGGCAAGCGCTACGCGCTGCTGCTGACCGCCCGATAGTTCGCTCGGCTTGCGGGCTAATAAATGGCCTAGCTGCACCTGCTCCGCAGCTTCCTTCGCACGGACGATTCGTTCGGCTTTGGCAACCTTCATCTGCTTTAACGGAAACATAATATTCTCAAGCACAGTCATATGAGGGTATAGCGCATAGCTTTGAAAGACCATCCCGATATTCCGGTCCTTCGGATCTACCATATTCACTGGCTCGTTATCAAAATAAATCGTCCCGCCGGTTGGCTGGTAGATTCCCGCCAGCATCAGCATGGTGGTGGATTTCCCGCAGCCGCTTGGACCCAGCAGAGCAACGAATTCCCCGTCTTCAATGGTCATATTCAGATCATCAACCGCATTGGTTTGTTTATTAAAAGATTTCATTACATTTTTCATCTCGATTTTCATACGCGTTTCCCTCCTCCTGTGCTTATTTGCATTAAAGATTGTTGTGTAAGGACGAAGAACAGTAGAACCGGAACCATATAGAAGAGGGATACGGCACTAAGAAGCCCATAATCGATCATATTAGGATTGCTCATCAATTTTTGCAGATAGGCCGCCAGCGTTATATTTTCATCGCTTAAAATAAAGGTGTACAGGAGCAGGAACTCCGACCAGCCGGATAAAAAAGAGAATATACTGACCGCAGCAATCCCAGGCTTAATTAACGGAATTACAATGGTGTACCATACTTTAAAACGGTTGCAGCCATCGATTAAACCCGCCCATTCGACATCCCAGGAAACATCATCGAAAAATCCTTTAATAATCCAAGCTGTCATCGGAATTTGGAGAGCCGTTTTGACAAGTATGACCCCCGAGAGAGAGTCAAATAAACCTAAGAAATTCAAAATATAATAGACAGCAATTAATAGCGCCACACTAGGAAAAGCATGAAGCATCATTGTTGTTTTCAGCAGTCCTTGGCGGCCTGGAAAGTTCAAACGGGAAAGGGCATACCCCGCCATAATCCCGATCACGACTTCCAAAACAGTCAGCGTGCCTGCAAATAGCAAGGAATTGAAAGTAGCTGTCCAGATACTAGGTAAAGCGGAGCCGTTTATCACTACATCAGACCAAATGAATTTCCAGTTCTCCAAAGTAAATTCAACCGGAATAACGCCGTATTTCATCTTTTGTGCGAAGGAATTTAACAATAGCCATATATACATCAAGATAATAGGCAGGGTGACAATCCCCAAAACCCCGTAAGCGGCGATAGAAGGTAAACGTCTTTTTTGAGTACTCAATTTTAGGCCTCCTTTCCGTTATTCAATCCGCGATGCCTTAATCATCTTGCTCATTCCGAATACTTTCCAGAAAATGAAAGAGAAGAGCAGAGCAACGAGTACAAGCACCAGAGCAACAGCCGAGCCATAGCCGTATTCGAAGTTTTGGAAGGCTGTATGGTAGGAATACAAGGCCAAGACTTCGGTTTCAAATAATGGGCCGCCTTTGGTCAGCAATAAAATATATTCATAAGAAGTCAGCAGGGACATGATTTGCCATAAAGTGACAAACATAAGAGGCCAGCGAACAGCAGGAATAATGAGATCTGCAATGATAGAGCGGTGAGATGCGCCGTCTACTCTAGCCGCCATAAACAAGTCTCCAGGGATGGATTTAATTGCGGATGAAAAAATAATCATCCCGTAGGAAGCTCCTATGAGGCCATTTGCCAAGATAACGGCCGTCATCGGGTTTTCCGCCAGAAATTTTCCCGGAGGCAGATCGAAAAGCGATCTTAAACTGTTCAATACCCCGTATTCACTCGGATCGAAAAACCACAGCCAGATCAATACATAAACGACCGGCGGTGAAATCCTCGGCAGCATCCAAATTGTCCGGACGGCTAGCCCTACCGTTTCTTTTTTAATAAAGTACGTTGTCAAGAGTGCGAGAGCCAAACCCAAAAACACATTAATTAAGAGTGTAAAAAACACATAAATAACCGTATTATTAATAATTTCAAAAATATGAGGGTCTGATAACATTTTTTTGAAATTCGACAATCCATTATAATTCCAGCGCATCGCAGAATCCATATTTGTAAAAGCTAGAATTGTGATTAACACAACAGGCAAAAAAAAGAAAATAGAGATGAGCAGGACGAAAGGTCCCAGCATCACTGAAGGCAAACCCCATCTGCGCAAAATCATGGTCATACGATTCGATTTTTCCATGTTGTTCCCCCTTTGAAAAGTTGTACCCGGCAGTTGCTCTACCGGGTACAACGCTAAGGCTATTTATTGTACGATTTTCAATTGATCGCCAAGATCGTTCTTTAATTGAGCTTCGAGATCCTTCATGGCTGCATCAGGCGTCTGTTTTCCAAGCTCTACGGCTTGAATGGCTTTGAATACGGCACTGCTGTATTTGCTGAATCCTTCGTGGTTAGGCAGGAAGGTTGTATATTCGGACATATAAGCGACTTTGCCTAATGTGATGTCTGCTTTGAAAGTTGCATCGTCTGCTCCGCCTTTAGTAATCGGCAGGTGATAAGTTTTTACGTTATGTTCGGTTTGAAGCTTAGGATCAGCAACAAGTTCCAGCAGTCGTGTTACCAGCTCAGACTGCTTGGTTTGCGCGGAAACGGTATAAACGAATGGGTGGGACAAGGTAACCGGCTTACCGCCTTTTTCCGCAGCAGGGATCAGCATCATGCCCATATGCTCATTCACCCATTTCACATCGACCTTACCCAACTGATCATGGAAGGCGTCGGAAACCCAGTTATTCACATTCCAAACCCCGCCGAAATAGAAGAGGTTTTTCTCGTTTACAACAGTCTGATGGACGTTTTTCCATTCCATGGTCGTCAGGCTATCGGGGATCAATTTTTTCTGAGCGAGATCATAGTAGTATTGAATTTGTTTGGCGACTGCTTTCTTATCCAATACTAGCTTATTGTCAGCCGGGTCATAAAGCTTGGCACCGAAGTTATAAGCAAGCGCTTGGAAATCCGGTCCGTCGACTGGACGGTGCACGATGCCAAACTCCGCCGCTCCTTTAGTTTTAGCTTCTTGGGCCAATTGGGTCATATCATCAAGAGTAAACTCCCCTTTTTTGACCTTTTCCGGCAAATCATTGATTTGTTGGTCAGACCAGCCCAGTTTCTTCAAAATACCTTTGTTATAGAAAACAGGGCGGGCTTCCGTATCCTGCGGAGCAGCCCATATTTTGCCTTTGTAGGTCACGGATTCCCAAAGTACAGGGAAAAGATCCGAGTAAGCTTTGGATTGCTTCAAGCTATCAAGCGGCATAATATAGTTGCCATCCGCCAGCATGCCGACATACTCATGGCCGATTGCATAAATGTCAGGTGCTTTATTCGATTGCGAAGCCAGCATGAACTGCTTCACATAATCCGGCCAGCTGCCGTCAAAAGACTTGGTTTCCACTTTGACTTCGATATTTTTCCCTTGGGATTTTAATTCTTCATTTAATTTCAGTGATGCCTGAACCAGGTTGTCCACACGAGTCTTTTCAATGCCAGCCGTCTGTGCGGTTAAAGTTACGACCTCAGGAGTAGATGTTGCGCTCACACCTGTACCGGCAGTTTTTTTCTCTTCCGCTTTCCCGCAACCGGCAAGAACGCTGGAGCAAACCAACACTGTCGCTAAAACACCTGTCATTGTTTTTTTCATGATAAACCCTCCATTATTTCTATTTTTGTAGAATTTCTAATCTTAAGTTCAGGAGTAAACATCTGCATTTTGGTCTGTCTGGTATTTCCATGTATCCATTCGTCAAGCATCAATACCGCCTCATGGCCCATTCTTGTTTTGGCGCTGTGCACGGTAGTTAAAGATGGATTGGACATCGCGGCATAATCAATATCGTCAAACCCGACGACTGCAATGTCTTTGGGAACCTGCATTCCTTTTTCATAAATGGCTTTGATGACTCCCAGTGCAATCATATCGTTAGTTGCAAAAATGGCTTGTAAATTATGGGATCGTTCCCATATGGATTGAAAAGCTTTATAGCCTTCTTCAAATTGCGAAGAATCAGCATAGTAAATATGATTTTCATCTACTTCGTAACCGTTTTGGCTGTATGTCTTCCGAAACCCTTTTAACCTTAAAAAGTGACTGCGGTGCTCCTGGGGCCCGGCGAAGACGGCAATTCTTGTCAATCCGAGAGACAGCATATGTTCGGCCGCCAGCTCTCCGCCCCGCTCATCGTCATTGACGAGGTGAATCACGTTACTGTCATCGGATGTTCCGTTAACCATGACAAACGGAATTTGAGAGCTCTTAAAATAATCGATCAATTCTTGATTGAGCCGGCTTATCAGTATAAGCCCGTCCACCCGTTTCTCTAGCAAGAAATCCGCTGACTTGCTGGTTATTTCTTTATCCGTCATGACGAATATCGAGTACCCTAATTCCGAAGCCTTTTCCAGAATTGCGTCCAATATTTTCCCGTAGAATGGATGGGAGGCAATCGGATGATGCTGGCGGTAAATGATAACGCCAATATTTTTGGTGTGGCGGGAAACCATAGCGCGGGCTACAGCATTGGGTTTGTACTGCAGTTTCTCAATTGCAGTAAGTACTTTTTCACGGGCCGCCGGACTTACATAGCCTGAATTGGAAATCACGCGCGAAACCGTTGACTTCGATACCCCCGAAATATTTGCAATGTCAATGATCGTGTAATTCAATCAATAAATCACCCTTCCTATATGTGGGAAGGTTCCCACGCCGATCGATTTACTTTTTTAAAATTGTTTATAAGGTTATTTTAATGATGAATTATTTGATGAAAATTAATTCTACGTAAAGATATCGTAAACTGTTCTAAGCCGCCGATAGTAATGATACGAGGAAGAGTATCACAAGTGAATAATATTGAAGGTACGGTGGTAAATACATGAGATGGCCTTTGATCACAGCCCACACGGGCTGCTTGAATACTCCTCCGAATTCCATACCCTCTGTGCTTGCAGGTTTGAAGGCGGGAGCAGACCTAATTGAAGTCGATGTAAGAGCAACGAAAGATGGGATTGTTATTTTGCTCCATGATGAACATGTATTTACTACAGCTTACGGAAGCAGGAGGGTACGGGATTTGACCTTTGAGGAATTGAAGAGTCTGGCAGTGAACGAAGAGATAACCCTGTTGGAAGACGTTTTACCGCTGATCCGTGAAGCCAATCGGATCATCAATCTCGATGTGAAGGAAGATAGCGCTGTTGGCCCGATGATCGAAACCGTCGAAAAATATAATATGAGGGATTATGCGATTATCAGCGGATGTGAAAAAGAACGGGCAGCTTATGTCAAGGAAAATCATCGTCTGTATCAAGTAGTGCTAAATGCAAGCGCACGCCTGTTTGAAACCTGCGGAGCAGATTATGATACCTTTGTCAGGGAGACGTGCGGACATGCCATTTCTGCTTCGTGCAGCGGAGTCAACATCAATTATCGCTTCTGCCGGGAACAATTATTGGATTATGCCGGACGCCGTTGTTTGCCTGTTTTAGTCTGGACGGTTGATGAGACCCATGTGATGGATAAGTATTTGGACATGGGGGTACACTCCATTACCAGCAATGAAGTCCTGACCCTGATGCAACTAAGAGAGAACCGAAGAGCAGGAAGATGAAAGGATATTTGCTGAGTAGTTTATTAGCGTTATCTATTGGGCTGCATTCTAAGGGGAGGATGGGGCATGGCTTATTCGCTACAGTTCGTTCTATTACTGTGCAAAAGGTCGGCAGTATTTTAGTGATCGTGTCAGGAGTGCTTGGGGTAAAATCCTCTTAGTTGATTCATCACGGCTCATCAACTTGAACACCTTATTCAAAAAGATTAGGGCACCCTCGGCGGTGCCCTAAAAAATTCGCCTTCAGAGTGATACGGTGAACCATACCATAAGTAAGGCGAAATTTTTTTGTGTAATTCCTATTGTTAGCTGTACAAAGTATCTATTAATGGTAATTTCATTGTAAGTAACAAATGCGTCTCATTCTTGATTTTGGAAGGAACCAACGGAACAGACCTACGAACCGCTGCACATGGCTATTGAATATCCTCCAATTTATGCTTGTACATAGTCAGAGACCTCTGCGCATTCGCAGGAAATCACTTATCGTTATCAAGCCCGTCAAATGAGGAAAAAGATTGTTTGCGGTATATTGTTCAAGATTTACACGAGCATGAAGGCGTGGGATTACCATTGATTCAGGCTGCTCTTGAATTGGATAAAGGGGATTACAATATCAGGCACTAAGCGTGCTAGAAAAATGGATTCCTTCGATTGGGCAACAACTTGTTATTTTAACGCAAGTTAGCAAACCATTTATTATCCAAATAAACGGTAAGAAGAACCATCTGGTTGACGGAATACCCTACACCTCTGTGCGGACTGTATAGCCGCTATTTAAGTCTCAAAGGGTCATGCGAATCCCAAGCGGACTCAGGAGACGCTATTCAATCAAAAACAGCCTCTTTTGGAAAGAACCACTGCTCAGGTAGCGTCCCTGGTGTCCATAAAAATCCCCAATCGTCCGGTTTTACTCCAATAAGGTTTTCTCTGTCCGTTTACGCACGGGTTCTCTTTTTTTGGTTCGACAAGAACTCTAGGTCAACCCCTAATGAAATAAACGACCCATCTCTTATTGGAGGTTGGATTAATGGAATTGTGTTTTTATTTCCTCGGACGTTCCTGGAGGTATTCGCGGGTGGAGGTACCGGGTATGAAGTAGCCAAGAAACTGGGATCTTACGAGGCAGGACAGCGGATAATATGATTCTGCGCTCCTAAGCCTTTGATATAATGGTTCGCGGAAAATCGGAACACTCGATTCGTAAAAACATAATTGAAGAGACACACTTCTTTGGTATAAAATTAAACAGGCAGGCGTTCAAAATAGTATCCTTCAGGATAGTACCGCGTACGGCGATTATGGAGTTTTGTATGCAATTTAGGCGAAAACACCGTTCTTAATCTAGAAATAATTAAAAGGGTATAATTCATTTTGATGGATAAAACATTATAGCCGAATAAGGAAGAGGTGTTCCTTTGATTGAAAAAGTGATTGATATTGTAAGAGAAGCAAGTCGACTGTTTGAGGAACAAAAATTCGTTATTAAAAGCAAGGGGGATGCTACAAATAATGTAACATCGGTGGATTTGTCCGTGCAGGCTTTAATAAAAGAGCGCCTAGAGCCTTTATTAGACTCAAGCGGATTTATCGGTGAGGAAAGCGAAGATCATGAGTATCATTATGATTATCTGTGGATTGTGGATCCAATCGATGGAACATCGAATTTTATCAGAAATTTGGGCTGCAGCGCTATATCAGTAGGGCTAATCAAGGATAACGAGGCTATTTTAGGCGTGGTGTATAACCCTTTCCGAGATGAAATGTTTTACGCTGAGAAGGGAAAAGGTGCCTTTTTAAATGGCAAGAGAATTAAAGTTTCCGATCGGGACATCGAGCATTCCATGTTTTGCACAGCCATGAGTCTGTACAACAAAAACTATGCGAAGCCATGTTTTAATATTATAGAGAAAGTTTATAGCGATTGCGAGGATATACGTCGGCTGGGCTCTGCAGCAATCGAGCTAACTAATTTAGCTTGCGGGCGGGTTGAATTATATTTTGAGATTCGGGTGTTTCCTTGGGATTTTGCAGCATCAGATGTTATTATTCGTGAAGCAGGAGGTTTCTTGGGAACCATTGAATACGATAGAACGGTATTCAACCGCCCAATTCCGCTACTTGCGGCTAACACGAAGGAGAATTACGAATATCTAAGGAAAGTAGTAACGGATGAAATACCGTTAATTCCTTATCGAGAGTAAATAGAGGGGGCATATTGTGAACGGAGATTTCCAATATCAGAACTTTAATATTCACCGGGGGATGGTTGCTGAGAGTAAAAGCCTCCGCCTAGAAAATCTTTATGAACTGAGCGTCAATGAATTAGGTCTACAGCAGAAAAAAAGGGATCAGACGATTGCCTTTTATATCGCCGTGATTAGTTTTGTTATTCCCGCTATAATCAATATGAAAGCTTCTCTGTACGCAAAGGGTTCGGGGTTTCTGGCACTGTATGTACTGGGAGTCATGCTTGTCCAAGTAGTTATGAGATATCGTATATACAAAGAGGTGTATTGGATAACCTGTCGTACGATTACCCAACTATTCCAGTATAAGGAAGATCAGATTAACAAAGATTTAATTCAGCATCTCTACTATAAAAACATAGTTATAAACTCGAATACGGTTCTCGTGTTACAGGGTACTGAAGAGAGAAAAGAAGTGAACTTCTTTAAAACCTTCCGAAAAATTCAAAATAGTGCAGAAACGATACTTTATAATGTAATGGTACTAATGTTTTCGCTGGTCCTATGGATTGCGACTTATATGCTGATCCCTTTTGAAGGGTATAATTTTGCCATAGCAACGGTTTTTGTTCTTGTGAACCTTATTTATTGGAGCCGCTATTATTATAAACACCTTACAAAGATTTATGAAGTGGTGCTTAACAAGAAGGACGACTCCTTTAATGCCGTTTTCTCAAAGGCCTGGTTTTTACATATGTATTAATTATTTGTTGGCTGGCACCTTACACGAGGTGCTTTTTTAGTTAACTAGATATGGATAACCTTATGTGTTTATGAGTTCTCCTGGGGCTTGCTTAGCAGAACAGCAGGTTCCCCAGGCCGAAGTAGCATCAACGGAATTCTATCGGAAACAAAGAAACGATATCCTTTACCGATTCATTGCAGGGTTGGATAGGGGTTAATTTAGAAACAAGTCAAACCCCATGGATATATAAAACATCTAATGGCGGTGAGAACTGGGCTAAGCAAATCTTTACCAGCTTGTCATTCTCGACATCATGCTGACCGCCCTTTCAGACGACGAAAACAAAGCCATTCAAGACTAGTTTGGAAAGGAGATATTATGAATAAACGAGAACGAATAGTAACAGTCTTTTTATATGGTGTTTTTATCTGTTACATACTTTTGTTAATTAAAATATTGTTCTTATCGAGAGTTTCGATTTTGGAGCTGTTTGATAGCCAAAGGACTTTCGTTAGGTCAATCAATCTCATTCCCTTTAATAGTATAAGTGAATACATATCTGGCAGTTCTGCTAATTTGAAAAAATTTGCTTTTGGTAATGTGGTTGGCAATATACTTATTTTTATTCCCCTTGGTGTATATTTGTCATTATTTAAGAAGAATAAAAGAGTAATAATCAATCTGTTGTTTATATTTATTGTGAGTTTATTTGTTGAAATCATTCAGGGGCTTTTAGGAATAGGGACAGCAGATATTGATGATATCATTCTAAATGGTTTAGGTGGATGGATTGGTATTTTAGGGTATAAGTCTTTACTATTTATATTACGAAATGAGAAGAAAGTACAAACTGTAATCACAGTACTATCTGCTATCGTGGGATTACCAGTGATATACTATTTATTATTCATGATAAAAATGAGATTCTGAATATCTTTATTGCTTTGCCATAATAGAAACTGTGGAACATGAAAGGAGTCCGCCAATATTGAAACGGCGATGAGGTGGTTAATGAAAATTATTCGCCGTTAGCCCCGTAAAAATTTGCTGAATAATGAAATCATTGAAGGATTTTCCTGTAATTTATTGGAAGATAGGAGTACCTGAAATCGATGTACAGCGCCATTGGGAATGGGAGTAGTGGGCAAACGGATGCGGTGTTCTAGGCTTCAGTCATCCTGTTCAGTTCGAGGGCCATTTCGTTGTCTACGCGGGCGATCATCCGTTCGGGAAGTCAATTCGGAAAAGAGGAAATTAAGCTGATGTCAAAGATTCGGTTAGACAGTACCCGATTAACAGGAGCGGATGGCGTTCGTGCGATCGCTTGCCTGTCCGTCATCCTACATCATTTATCACAACGTCTAGCGATGCCCGCACAAAAGCATTGGCTTCAAGAAGTGCAGTCGTTTGTCTTGCTTGGGAACAGCGGGGTCAGCTTGTTTTTCGTGTTAAGCGGATTTTTGTTGTCTTTCCCCTTTTGGAGTGCTTATTTGGAAAATGAGGCGTATCCGAGTATCCGAACGTATGCAGTGCGTCGCGCTGCAAGAATTATGCCCGGCTTCTATGTTTCGTTCTTGGTTTGTCTGTTGCTCGTATGGGGGCTGGACATTCATACGGAGTTCTTGTGGCGGCGAATCATAACGGGTTTCACGTTCACGACGGGCTTCCACTATACAACGTTATTTCCGTCCGACTTGAATGGGCCATTCTGGTCGATCAGCTTCGAGGTGTTTTGCTACATGCTTATGCCTTTGTTTATGGCTTTATTGTTTATGCTCAGCAAGCGGCGTTCATTCGGAAAGGCGATCTTGTTCTGGGTCGTCGCGTTTGGATTGGTGTTTGTCGCCAACTCGCTCATACATCAGTGGTTTACGCCAAGCGAGAATGGCCGAGGTTGGGAATTTGGTCTGATCGGCGGCGCAAAATACTGGATGCCAAATTACAACCCGATCGGATTTTTCGGCCACTTCGCTATCGGCATCCTGGCGGCGGGCGTAACGGTCGCGATTATGCAGCGCGGCCCCGCCATCGAGCGGTTGCGCAAGCTCGGGCTGTTCGACGCCGTCGGGGCAGTAGCTTTGGTGCTTGCCGGCTTGCTGCTCTGGCGCATGCGCCACCTTGGTGAATTTGACTTCAGCTTCCAGCAACAGCCGTACTACTTCCCGACCTACGCGATTTTGTTCGGAGTCGTGCTGTTGTCGGCACCGTTCAGCCTGATGTTAGGACGCTTACTTGAAAATCCCTTTTTCCGATTTACCGCGAGAATTTCGTTCGGCTTGTATATTTGGCACTATTTGTTCATTACGTTAATCGAAATGTACGTCATAAAGGATTATCGCTATTTCGGGGTCGAGGACGTGTGGCGATGGTTAGGCATCAGTGTATCCGTCGTCGCAATCTCGTATGCGGCGGCGACGATCTCTTATTATGTCATAGAGCAGCCGTTCATCAATTGGTCGAAGGGCAAGCCGTTCTTTCGGCGCAATCGGACGGATACACACTCGGGCAAAGCCGCATAAGTTATTTCTCAAAAGAGGATTTAGCAGCTCGCGGAATTTTAACCAGCAAATAGCTTTTTCTGAAGTTCCTCAATTCCGTAAAAAATGTGATGAGGATGGCAGTGTTGACCTTATGAACGAGTTGCTGGGACGTTTTGGTAACACCGTATTGCATGCTGCCTTATATGATCACACTAGAGAATCTTTCAAGTGCATGATATGTTTTTACAAAACTTTCTGTCCCGGAATTAACTTGGGCTATTTTTTCAGACCCGCAATGTGATTTGCAAAAATTATGGGTACGAATATATTCCGAGTGGTTTCCGACCTCTGAATACGAACAGGTTGAGGCACCTGGTTTCGAAATGTATTATGGAATGCCAGGGCATACACAGGGTGAGATCTGGATACCAGTAAAGAAAAAGTAACGATTGTGCTAACGGTTAGCAATAAAGCGGGAAAAAAGAAAGGGCCATCCATAATAGGATGGCCCTAAAACTTGCCGTTACAGACAGCGCGGTGAACCGTATCACAAATAAGGGCAAGCTTTTTGCAGCCTTAGATTCTCGGATTAGTTTATCTATCGACGAAAGAATTGAGAAAAAATTCCATAATCGCGGCTGGGCGGGGATTTTTTTTTCATTCGCCCAGGCGCTCTTTCCGCGAATGCATATGATGATTATGCCTACTCATTGAAAGGAGTGATCACATATGGGATTTTTTCCAACGCCGGGAACCGGCGGAGGATTTCCGGGATTCCCGGGCGGACCTGGCGTGCCGGGAGGACCAGGGGGATTTCCGGGGACTCCGGGAGGTGCACCGGGAGGCGTTCAAGCGCCGACGGCTCCTCCACCGCAATTCGTACCGCAAATGCAGGCCGCCACATTTGCCATCGACCCCGGCGGGATCAGACGCTGCCTGTTCCGCAACACATACATTTGGCTGAACAACGGCGAGCAATTCTGGTTCTTCCCGGTATTCGTCGGGCGTAATTCTGTTGCAGGGTTCAGATGGTTCGGTTTCTTCTGGGGATACTTCGGTATCGATTTGAATCGGATTCGCTCGTTCACGTGCTTCTAAGTCGCTATCATCCAAGAGTCAACGGTTCGGGTTTGCAGTGGATAGTGAGGATCCCGTAGATATTTTTATATCTATTGTAAGTAGGCTCGCAAGAATAAAAAGAAGGATAGTCCTATAGATTCATGGACTATCCTTCTTTTAAAATCTTTTATTAAGAGTACATTTTCATTTTATTATGATGTCGTCCAATCGGTACCACAGAAGGAGAGCCCGAAACGGAGTCTTTGATTACAGCGCATTGGAGACAAAAAATGTCTTTAATCAAATTACTTGTAATAACCTTTGAGGGCTCGCCTTCGGTTACAAGCTTTCCCTCATGAAGAGCAAAAATATGGTCTGCATAGCGTGCGGACAAATTGATATCATGAAGAACCATTACAATGGTTGTACCACGTTTTTGGTTCAGATCTGTCAGCAGATCAAGAATCTCGACTTGATAGGTGATATCTAAGTAGGTGGTTGGTTCATCCAGAAACAATATGTCTGTTTGTTGTGCCAGAGCCATCGCAATCCAGACACGCTGTCTTTGACCACCAGAGAGCTCATCGATATTCCGATCGGCAAATTCAGTAATATTCATAATTTCCATGGCCTCAGCAACAGCTTCATAATCCTTTTTTGTCCAACCTTTAAGAAACGTTTGGTGTGGGTATCTTCCTCGTCCAACTAAATCTGCAACCGTTATTCCCTCTGGAACAATAGGAGATTGAGGCAAAAGCCCTAACACACGTGCCAATTGTTTTGGAGGGATTTTGTGAATGGGTACTCCATCCAAGGTAACTTGCCCGGAAGTAGGTTTAATAAGCCGCGCCATCGTTTTAAGCAGTGTAGATTTACCACAGCCGTTGGCTCCAATAATAATGCTTATTTTATTACTTGGAATGGAAATACTCACATCATGCAGAATGGTTTTATTATCGTATCCAGCGGTGATGGTTTCAGCTTGAAAAGTATGTGTTGGGTTCATTATAAATCACCCTTTCGATTGATTCGGATCAGCAAGTAGATCAAGTAAGGCGCACCTAGAATTCCTGTAATAACCCCTACAGGGTATCTAGTAACGAATGCGAATTGCCCAATAAGATCTGATGCTAAAACTAAAATGATTCCAACAAGACCAGCTGGGATAATGCTTGAAAAACCTACACCAACAAGTCTTTTTGCGATAGGTCCAGCAAGGAATGCGACAAATGCAATGGGTCCTGTTGTAGCTGTAGCTAATGCAATGATAAGTACAGAACTGATAATAAGTGCAATTCTTGTCTTATCCGTATCGACTCCAAGTGAAGTTGCTGCTTGCTCTCCAAGTTCTAACATATCTAATTGTTTCCTAAGTGCCATGATGATAGGTGTGAAGATAAGAACTGTAATGATAAGAGGATAAAGATTATCCATCTTGGCACCATTTAGACTACCGCTTAGCCATCTCATGGCAGTAGGGACATCTTGTTGCTTACCAATAAGTAATAAGTAGGATATTACAGCGTTTAGCATAGCTTGAATTCCAATTCCGATTAATATGAGTCTACCAATCGAAAAAGAGGTCCCTTTTGACAATAGAAAAATTACGAACACGGTCGCAAGTCCACCAACAACAGAAGCAATAGAAACAACCATATTACTTGCGTGTAGAACAATGATACAAAAAACAGCGGATGCACTTGAACCAGCTGTTATTCCTATAACATTTGGGTTTGCTAAAGGATTTCGCAACATGGTCTGGAATATATATCCGCCAACACCGAAAGCAAATCCAGAAAAAACACCTGCGATCATCCTCGGAAAACGTATCGTACCCACTGCAAATGTTGCACCTTTTACATCCCCACCCAGTAGAACACGAACTACATCCTGAACAGGATAAATTGTATTTCCTAGCATAAGCATCATGCAGCACAGTGCGAAAGCGATGCTTGCAAATAAGGAAGTCATGAGTATAAAACGACGACGTCTTTTTGCTCTACCTAATATAATAAGGTTCAAGTTTTCATTCATCATAACGTCCGCATTTTCGCTTTCATAGTTAATAGGATGAGAATAGGAGCCCCAATAAATGCTGTAACTATACCCACTTCTAGTTCCCCGGGACTACCGATAAGCCTTCCGAATATATCTGATATCGTTAGAATGATTGCCCCTGAAAGAGCTGACATCGGGATAACAAAGCGTAAATCAGGTCCAATAACGAGTCGTACTACGTGGGTGGCTAAAAGACCAATAAAGCCAATAGGACCTGCTAGTGCTGTTGCTGCACCGCATAATAGAATACCGGCAAAAGCAGCAATTAGTCTAATCATTCCAGTGCGTACTCCCAACCCTGTAGCCACCTCATCACCTAAAGCCAATGCATTTAGTGCCGGTGCTGTGAACAATGCTATTAGTATTCCAACAATTAGAAAAGGAATAAAAGTAGAGATAGAACTCCAGTTTCCTGATCCAACACTGCCTACTTGCCAAAATCTAAATTGATCCATAACGTTTGTACGGGGGATCATAATTGCGATGACTAGAGACGATAATGCAGCACTGGTAGCAGCACCCGCTAAAACGAGTTTAAGGGGGGTGGCACCACCACTCCCCATAGACCCAATTCCGAACACAAAAATGGCAGTTATGATCGCTCCGAGTAGTGCAAGCCATATATATTGACTAGCAGTACTGATATTCAAGAAAGAAATTCCACAAACTACAAATAGAGCGGCCCCGGTGTTGACTCCCAATATACTAGGATCTGCAATAGGATTACGAGTGACGGATTGCATTAGAGCCCCGGAAACTCCTAATGCAGCACCGCACATTAAACTAAATATAGTTCTAGAAATTCTTTGGCGAACAACATTTGCTTCATGGGACTGTACATCAGGGTGGAGCAAACCATCCATAAGTTGTGTCCACCCAATGGTACGAGAGCCAAAGGCAAGCGACGCCAAAACACTTATACCGAGTAAAATAACAAGGAGTATAAGTACTTTTATGAAATTCTTCGGAACGTTTAACTGCTTATTTTCTGAAACGGAAGTGTTCATCATTTATTTCAACTTGCCAACAGCTTCTGAGAGTAACTTTAAGTATTCATCAATGGAATAGTCAATGGCAAGCGGGTTTGGATTTCCGGCCGCCGCAAGTGGAGTGTTATCTCCAATAATAACAACAGATCCTCTTTGAACTGCTGGGATTTTTCCGAGAATTGGATCAGCTTGCAATGCTTTTAATGTAGCATCATCTCCATAAGATACGAAGATATCAAGATCGTTGAGAATATCAGCATTTTCAGCACTTAATTCTAAATAGAAACTGCTTGGATCCGTAACTTTACTCGTAATACTTTCAGGGTATTCCATTCCTAACTCCGTAAGGAACTCACCACGAGAATCGGCTGGTGTGTAAACGTAAAATTTAGATAAGTCTGTAGCTGTAAAGCTAACAAATGCAGCTTTTTTACCTTTAAGTTCAGGGTGTTCATTTGCTTTATCTTGAATTAACTTTTCTGTATCGGCAATAAGTTGTGTACCTTCTGCTTCCATTCCCATACCCATGGAATTGTATTTAATTTGTTCGCGCCATGAAGCTAGCCAAGGGCTAGTCTGATAAGCTACAACCGGAGCGATTTCACTTAAAGTATTATATTCTTCTTGAGTGATTCCTGAATACGCTGCAAGAATTACATCCGGATTAGCATCTGAAATGGCTTCAAGATCTAAGCCGTCAGTATCTTGGAATATAGTTGGTGTTTCTCCACCCAGTTCTTTTAATTTCTCAGCAGTCCAAGGCAACATTCCGCTCTCATCTTGAACACCGTAGTTTGCAGCTGAGAAACCTACAGGCACAACGCCAAGTGCAAGAACAACATCATGGTTTGCCCATGAAATAGTAACCACACGTTCTGGTTTCTTTTCAATTACGGTTTCCCCTAATGCGTGCTTGATCTTGATTGGATATTTAGTTACTGCCTCTTTGGAATCCGTAACCTCTGTTTTTGACCCTTCGTTTGCGGCTGATTCAGAACTTGATTGCTGATTTGAGCAACCAACCAGTGCAAGCATGAGCATTGCAATGATTAGTGTTGTGATTATTGAGATTTTTCTTTTTGTATTCATTTGTGTACCAGTCCTCACTACGAATTTATTTGATAATAATTATCATTATCATTAATATAAGTTCTCTTTTGGTGGATTGTCAATCAATTATGTAAAATACAACTCAGAATATATGAATCGTGAAGGGGATTAAAGTGACAGGCTTACCTATCAAGGATGGAGAAATGCCCCGCGCGGCAGCTCCATCCTTAGCGGTGGGACAGGCTTAGGTCTAGCGATTGAAAAACAATTTGTTCTATCCCACAATGGCACAATAGAAGTTGAAAGTAATCTTACTTAGGCGCTGAATTTTGCAAAAATGATCCGCTTCACATAAATCAAATTCTTATACAAGAGGGAATCGTCAGAAATGGCGGTTCTTTTTTTATTCGAAAGTCCATTGCATTATATATCGTAACGACATATAATGTGTCGTAACGATATATAAAAATTGTATTTGACTGGAGGAATGAAATTGGGTGAATCCGAGACAGGTTCAATCAAAATGAGTTATGCACCCTTGTTGGTTATTATCGCTGGTATGATGATGGTTATCCTGGATAGTACGATTGTCAATGTCGCGGTTCCCAGGCTTGTGGAGCTCTTCGGAACAAACCTTCGGATATTTCAATGGACTATTACAGGCTATTTACTTGCATTATCTGCCGTCATACCACTTGCCGGTTGGATGACGGATACCTATGGTGCAAAGCGAATTTTTTTGAGTACTATCGGGATGTTTACACTTGGTTCAGCGCTTTGTTCGATGGCTCAAACTACGGAACAGCTTATCCTCTTCAGGGTAATACAAGGTCTTGGAGGTGGAATGGTGACTCCAATTGGTATAGCTATGGTGTTTAAGTTGGCTCCGCCGGAACGTAGAGGTAGTGTTATGGGAATGTTGGGCATCCCGATGTTACTAGCTCCGGCTCTTGGACCCATAATGTCCGGGTGGCTCGTTCAGAATGTTAGTTGGCATTGGATATTCCTGATAAATGTTCCCATCGGGGTCATAACCATTCTGTTTGGGATCAAATATTTTCCCCATAGTACTCGCCAGCAGTCATCACAATTAGATATTCTCGGAATGATTCTGGCACCTGTTTCGTTCGTTTTGCTTGTATATGGGGTCAATGAAGGAGGAGTAAACGGGTCCTCTACCGCAGTTACTGTAATTGTTATTGGACTTACCACGCTGCTTCTTTTCATTATTGTGGAGCTTAGGCATAAGAATCCGCTTCTAGAGCTAAGTGTATTCAAATCTTCAGACTTCACCCGCAGTATAATTTTATTATGGATTATTCAGGTCATATTGTTCAGTTCGATGCTGCTAATTCCAATGTACTTACAGAACATAGTAGAGTTAACACCGTATGAAACGGGTGTCATATTACTATCACATGCACTTGCTTCTGGGATTACAGTGCCGCTAGGTGGACGATTGTTCGATAAATTCGGTGCACGCCCGCTTGTTCTCATCGGATTATGCATTATTTTTGGGTCATTGTTCTTCTTATCTAGCATTACGACGGAAACTTCTCTAGGTCTGATGATTGCTTGCTTGATTCTATTGGGGCTCGGTACGGGGTTATCGATGATGCCACTCAATACTCATATTCTCAATTCAGTGCAGCAAAGGCTGGTGAGCCGCGTAACACCACTGACGACATCTTCGCAGCAAATCGTTATATCCTTCGCAGTTGTGGCCTTAACCGGTTATTTAACTTCTCGAGTCGAAAGTCATGGAGCTACACTTGATCGGATGCATGCGGGTGTTCGGGGATTTGGTGATACGTTCTTTCTTTTAACTTGTATGGCCTTTCTCTGCCTGATGCTTTCCTTGACTCTTCGTAAACCAAGGCCTCTGAAGAATGAAGAAAAAGTATGAACTACGTTATGAAGAACGGTTAGCAGAACTGAAATAAAAAGGGGTTAAAAGGAATGAATATAATGAAACAAAAACTTGCGATGTTTGTGCGAATTGTTTTTGGAATAATACTGTTAGGGATCGGTCTGGTTAATTTATCTGGTATGATGCCTGCCATGCAATATCCTGAACCTGCGAATACTCTTATGAACTCATTTATAACCTCGGGATATATAATGGTAATCGTCAGTTTGCTGAAAGTTATTGTAGGATTATCGATGTTATCCAATCGCTTCGTACCATTAGCATTGATCCTATTCATGCCGATCTCAGTCAATATGATTTTATTTCATGCTTTTCTTAATTTCCAAGGAATTCTTCCCGCACTGATGATTGGGTCAATAAATATATATCTTCTGTTTGTTAATCGTGAGATGTACAAACCGCTTTTAAAATCAAAGAAAATCACAATGGGTGCCAGAGAATAATCGAATGGAAGCTCAACCTCAGCCGGCTTCTTGCACGACAGTGCGCAATGGAGCATAATAGGAAGTGCCTATTTATAGGGTACTTACGCGTATGGAGGCTGTAACCATGTACGAATTGTTTGTTTTAGGAGAATTGTCGATCCAAGCCAAACATGGATATGAGCTTCAATTTATGTTAAAGAGTAGTGTCGGACCCATCCGTCAGATCAGTTCCGGAACCTTGTACCCTCTTATTTCTCGACTTGTAAAAAGTGGTTATATTAGTCAACGTGACGAGCTACAAGAAGGTGGAAGACCCCGTAAAATCTATGAGTTAACGGAAAATGGACGACAACGCTTTATTGATCTTATGGCTGCTCCGCTTGAGTACAATACTGATATCGAGCTTATGTTCCATTTTAAAATGAACTTTTTTCTATATTCTCCAGTTAACGTTCAGAGCGCAACTCTTAAGCAATATCTAGAGTATTTGCAATATAACCTCAGTTATATTACAGATATGGAGTCGCAAGTTGCTGTAAAACAAGAAATACCTGAACGAAAACGCACTCAAGTTCTACGCATGTTCAGTCATCGAAAAGCCATTTCTAAAGCGGAAATAGTATGGGTAACTGAGGAGATCGAACGAGTAAAGCATGATACGAATATATAGATAAATCAAACTTAACCAATCGGAACTTCAACATCATGTTGGAGTTTTTTTATGTAGATGCATACATTTTCCTTTCACAAAAGAAAGGCAGCATGCTGGAGAATTCTCCTTGGGAGATCCACAGAAGATCAATCCTTTTACAAAAGGCGTTTCTCAATTTAATCCTACTTTTACATCCATCTTATATAGTTAACCAATTACTAACGATGGAGAGGAACATGGATCAATGATGAGAACCTGGAAAATGGCATTATCTACGCTGCTCGTCGCAGGCGCGCTGTTCCCTGCCGCAACAACGGCGAACGCCGCATCTGTCCCAGACTTAGAAGGTTATGAGCCGCTGCGCAAGCAGATGGAGAAGATCGGCGCATCAATTACTTGGGACAGTGATGATAAGTCCGCACTGGTTAAGCTGAAGAACGGACTCGCGGGTACCTTTACAGCAGGCGAGAAGGAGTATCGTCTGGCGGGCAAAGCGGGTGAACTGGCAACAGAGGTCAAGATCATCGATGGCAAAATGTACATTCCTTCCAAGCTGCTGCAATCGATTATGGCAGAGAATGCAAAGTTCACGAATCCGGCGGATGTTATCATTCCTTATTCGGTAACCGCTAAGGCGGAGACAGCGGCTGTAGAAGATGGCGAGGATGCAGCCGACGACCCGGCCATCTGGCTCGATCCTAAGAACGCAGCCCATTCCAAGATCATTGCAACCAATAAAGGCGGGGGCATCCTTGTCTACGATCTGAACGGCAAAGAGCTGCAGAACTATAAGATAGGCAAAATGAACAATATTGATGTTCGATATGATTTCCAGCTGGGTGATCAGAAAGTCGATATCGTTGGTGCCACGAACCGTTCGACGAACACGATTGATATCTTTGCCATGGATGGCGGAACCGGCAAGCTGACAGACATTGTGGCAGAACCGATCAAGGCCAAAATGGAGGAAGTGTATGGCTTCAGCCTGTACCACAGCCTGCGAACGGACAAGTTCTATGCGCTGGTTCTGGGCAAGGACGGCGAGTTCGAGCAGTATGAGTTGAAGGATAACGGGAAGGGCAAAATTGCAGGCAAGCTAGTACGTGAATTTAAGCTGGCAACGCAATCCGAAGGCCTGGTCGCGGATGATGAGTATGGCATGATGTACATTGCGGAAGAGGATTACGCGATCTACAAATACGATGCTGAAGCAGACGGCGGCACCAAACCTTTATCTACGGTGGATATTGCGGACGGGCGCCGGCTGCAGGATGATATTGAGGGGCTGACGATCTTTTACGGTGCGGACGGCCATGGTTACCTGATCGCATCCAGCCAGGGCAGTGACAGCTATGCTGTATACGACCGCGAAGGTAAGAATGCCTTCATAACGAGCTTCAAAATCACAGACGGCCCCTTGACCGATGGAACCTCGGTAACAGATGGGATCGATGTGCTCGGTTTCGGGCTCGGCGAACAATACCCTAATGGCTTGTTCATCGCACAGGACGATTCCAACATGAACAATGGCAAGAGGCTTAACCAGAATTTCAAAATGGTGGCCTGGGAACAAATCGCCAAGGGCGCGAAAACCCCGCTCCTGCAGGACAACAAGGTTGATCCGCGCAAGCTTCAGAACCGTAGCGCGAAGTAATCGTTCGTAGTATCGGTCATACACGATTATAGCAAAGAGTACCGGAGGCCATTCTTCCGGTGCTTTTTGTTTGAAAATAATCAGTAAAAAACGTAGGAGTGGAAGGCCAATGAGGGACAAGCGGATGTCTTTGCAAAAAGTCTATTTTCTGACTTACAGCCACAATGGCTTAGTACTTTAAGCAGAAGCGAAGAAACAGATTTGTGGGATAAAATGAAGCCATTCCTCTTTAGCATAGATCGAAACGATTTTGAAAAATATATGTTTGGAGATAAAAAGAGCGGACTCCCATGGTGTATTGGTTACACATTTGGTAATTTAATAGTTAACAGTTATCTAAGGTCAAATCCACAAGTCTCGTTCACTGAATTAATAGCTGTTCATCCTAAAGAGATCTTGAATGATAGCATTTATAAATTATAAGCTTATTAAGTCCGGGGCCATCCGTGAAGGAGGGCCTTTAAACTTGCCGTTAATATTGATGAAAATCGGAATTCGCAAACTTAAGATTCATTAAAGGTTCAAGCCTCATACTGAGCAGAAGCAGAAATGGAGGGTTGAACGGGATGAAAAAAATCAATTATGTTAAGTTTGCGCTTGATGTTGTCATAGGCTTATTGTTCGTCTTATTTTTCAACAAAAATGTGTTAGGTGGGTTAGCGTTTCATGAAATTTCGGGCCTCTTTTTTGCCGGCGCCTACATCACTCATATTCTTCTGAATTGGGGTTGGGTGAAGAGGGTCACTTTAAAAATGTTCGATCGCAGCTTGTCCTGGAGAGTGCGCGGTAGTTATGCGTTAAATTTCTTGTTGATGGTTTCCATGACGTTCATCATCGTAAGCGGGATCATGATTTCCCATGTGGTATTTCCAAATATTAACGTGGGCAATGAGGGTTGGTTTAAAATGACTCATATCTCGGTATCTTTCTTGGTGCTGGCGCTAATCGGGATCCATGTCGGGCTTCATTGGCAGTGGGTCGTGAACATGTGTAAGAAAATGACCCGCGTAAAGAAGAGCCGAGCTTGGATGCGGTATGTTGCTCAAGGCTTGACTCTGATCATTCTGCTGTTCGGTCTATACCAAATCAATCAGACATCTTACGTCACTCGTCTAGCAAGCTCGGTTTCGGCATTCGGTGTGAACACGCAGCAAACAGGCTTCGAAGGCAAGGAGGCCTTCGAAAGCGGAGAACGAGGCGGAATGAGAGAAGGGAGGCCTTCCGGCGGAGAAGGTCAACCTGGCTTCAATCGAGGGGAAAAGGGAGGTAACGTGAACGTCGCTGCCGTTATTTTGACTTATACCGGCATCATGGGCGTGTTCGTCATTGTAGCCTATTATCTGAAAAAATGGAGCTTATACCGTAAGAAAAAAACAGTTCAAACCCAAATTGAGGGGGGAGTATAAGTACTTTGACGCCTCATTGTACCCGACCGTACAGGTAGATACTATTTTGAGAGAACATTCGCACAATGGGCCATCCCGCAAAGGATGGCTTTTAAGCTTGCCGTTATAGACAGCGCGGTGAACCGTATCACAAATAATGGTAAATTTCCTCGATTATGAAGTGTTAAAATGGATAATAAGACTTAAGCTTTTTGAGCGCCCAAAAAGGGGGGAAGTAAGATGAGCCAAAAGCATGGAGAAATAGACCTGATCGAGGAGTTGCGTTCTGAACTAATCGGTTATTGTTATCGAATGATGGGATCCATTTTTGAGGCGGAAGATGCGGTGCAGGATACCATGCTCCGCGTCTGGCAGAACTGGGACCAGATTCGGCAGCATTCTTCCCGTAAAGCTTGGATGTATCGGATTGCCACCAATGTTTGTTTGGATAGGCTAAGGAATGCAAAGCGCCGGGCACTTCCGATGGATCTCTCAGAACCAGCTGCTATTATTATGGAACCAAGGGACAGCATGCCTCGAAGTTCTTGGGTATGGCCGGCTCCCGATACCGTTGGCGACCCGGTCAATATCGTGATTAGCAGAGAAACCATTCGATTATCTTTTATTGCGATCATGCAAATATTGCCGCCCCGGCAACGCGCCGTGCTGATCTTGCTTGATGTCTTCCGGTGGTCGGCTAATGAGGTAGCGGATGCGATGGGGATGACCGCGGCAGCCGTCAACAGCGCTTTGCAACGAGCACGGGCGACGATCGCTCAATCGAATCTTCAGTCCGATGTATTACAAGGGGGAGATGTCCAGGCCGATCAACAACTGCTTGCACGATATATGGAAGCTTTCGAGCAGTACGACATCGATGCTTTGATAGCATTATTCCACGAGAACGGCAGCTTGTCGATGCCGCCATTTACGATGTGGGTTCGTGGCAGCTCAAATCTGTCGTCATTCTACAATACAACACGCAGCCATTGTTTGGGTTCCCGGTTACTGCCGATCCGGGCTAACGGGAATAGTCCCGCTTTTGCTCAGTATGTACCTACCGGACGAGATGGGTTACTGACTCCTTGGAGCATTCATATCCTCGAGATAAAACAGGGTAAAATCGCTCATATCCATTATTTCATCGACTCCGATTTATTTGTTCGATTTGGATTGCCGACAAGTTTGGACGCGAATCAGGATTTTTTTCCATATACCGATGATTTTACGGTGGCCGGATCGTCTATACTTATGAATCACAATCGAATCAAAACTCGAGGAGGAACAATCTTATGACGGTAAAACTTACCCCTTATATTACTTTGGAGGGACGCGTAAAGGAAGCCATTCAGTTTTATGAACAAGCCATAGATGCAGAAATCCTCTCCATGGTTACTTACGGTGAAATGCCGGACATGCCCAATACGTTCACTGACGATCTGAGGAGTCTTGTAGCGCACGCCAAGTTAAAAGTCGGTGTAACGGAACTCATGTTTTCGGATGCTCCAGGCGGTTCGCCTATTGAAAACGGGAAGCGGGTAACCATTTGCATTACAACGAACGACGTAGAAAAATCAAAACGAATTTATGAAGCCTTGCGGCAAGAAGGGCAAGTCAATATGCCGTTTAGAGAGGAACCTTTCAGCCCTGGATTTGGTGATGTAACGGATAAATTCGGCGTGACCTTTCAAATTTATACTGAGCTTGAACACTAATTACGGACAAAGAGTTGCCCAGAATGTTGGCGCGACTCTTTTTTATTGCTGGCAGCACGCTCCAAGGGTAAACTGGATGAAATGGCTGAGGGGAGATTAGGAGGAATACATGATGTTAGACAAATTGGACATGGAGCTATTGATGGATTCAGAACGAGATCCTGATAAATCTTTAGTTGTTTTAATGTGCGGAATAGCGGGCTCGGGGAAAACTACCTTTTCTCAAAAAATGGAGGAGTATGGCTATATACGCCTTTCTATTGATGAGGAGGTATGGTCGGCCAACGGACGATATGGAATTGATTATCCCATTGAAAAGTATAGGGACTATTTAAATGAAGCACATCTAAGATTACGTAATAAGATCGTGCAGTTCATTCTAGATAAAAAACAGGTTGTGGTTGACTCTAGTTTTTGGAGCAGGTCGGAAAGAAATGAATATAAGCGGCTTATTGAAAACGCGGGAGGGAAATGGAAACTCATTTATTTGAAAGTACATCCTGATGAATTGCGGAAGCGCCTAAAGATTCGCAGCCAACGTTTTGATGCAAATGCTGCCTTTACGATTACAGAGGAGTTGTTAACAACTTTTCTCAATGGGTTTGAAGAACCAAGTGATGAAGGAGAAATTGTTATAGAAAATTAGAAAATCAGGGTTATATTGGTTGCAGTTTTATAGGCTCAAAACCAATACTAGTGCTTGGCCGAAAAGACAAGGTGTAAAGGAATCATGTGCGGAGTGGAAGGATAGGAGGAGCTACGGACACCAAAGCACTTATTTGCTTTGAAAAGGTTAAATTGGGAGAATAACGGACTCACGATTCTCGCATTAATTGGCACCGGGGTTGTTTTGCTGGTTATGGGATTAAAGACGGATGCAGGAACTGTGACGGTCAAAAACCTTTGGGAGCATGGGGGAGTTTTTCCGAACGGAGTTACAGGCTTTTTACTTTCCTTTCAAATGGTTGTATTCGCCTACGTCGGTGTGGAATTAGTGGGTGTATCGGCAGCGGAAACAGCGAATCCTGAAAAAAGTATTCCATCGGCTATTAATAAAATTCCTCTAAGGATTCTATTTTTCTACGTTGGTGCGCTTTTTGTTCTGCTATGCATTAACCCATGGACGGAGCTCAATCCGTCAGAGAGTCCTTTTGTGAAGACATTTAGTTTAGTGGGGATTCCGATCGCCGCAGGGATTATTAATTTTGTCGTATTAACTTCTGCTGCTTCCGCTTGTAACAGCGGGATGTTCTCAACAAGCCGGATTCTCTATAGCTTAAGCAAGAAAGATCAGGAGTCTTCTCATTTTGCCAAACTGAACAAAAATCATGTACCAGGGAACTCCTTATACATTTCTACACTGGTCATATCCGTGGGAGCTCTCTTGAGTAAAATCATTCCGGGGCAGGCTTTTAGCATAGTGACAACCATAAGTGCAATTTGTTTTATCTGGGTTTGGGGTGTCGTTCTCGTGTGCCACATTAAGTATAAGAAGACCCGGCCGGAATTACAGGCTAAATCGAAATTCAAAGCCCCTTTTACGCCATTTATTAACGTTGTTGTCTTAACGTTGTTTGCCGGAATTCTCATTATTATGCTGTTCGCTAAAGATACACGTCCTGCTTTATTGTTTACACCGCTATGGTTTATTCTATTATTTGTGCTTTATTCAATTGGGAGCAAAAAGGTGAAAGACGAGAAAAAAGCAGCATGAAAAATGGCGGCACAGGGATGAAATCCTGTGCCGCCATTCTATTGTTTATACCGATCCTCAGGCGTATCTGCGAATCGTAGCAGCCAGCTGATCGGCGAACAAGCCGCAGGCGTTATCCCTCTAAAATGGGTCCGATGATATAGTTATTCATAATTATCCCCTCCAAACAAGATCATTTCGACTATAGCACGTCTAAATAGGAAAAGGAATTGACTGGTGTACGATTCTTGAATTAGAGAAAAATTAATACTATTGTGGAAGCGATTACGTGACGGGTACGATGCGAATCGGATAGCCGGCAGTCCTATAAACATCGGCTTCGTCTTCATCGAGTCCATTCTCGGTGATGATCTCGTCGAACGAGTCAAGACTGGCAAAGATCGCGAGCGAATTATAACTGAACTTGGTCGAATCGACAAGCAGAATGTTTTTATCCGCCGCGTTCATGGCAGTCTGTCTGGCACCCACGAGCACGGGCGACCAGGCCATGGCACCCTTGGCATGAGAGACGGCTTCACAAGTAAGGAATGCCACATCCACCGTCAGTGAGGCGAGCATCTTTTCCGTATAGATACCGTCTAGGCTGTAAGCCCACTTGCTTAGCCGGCCTCCTGTACAGTAGACGTCGAAACTGCCGAATCTCTGTTCGTTCGAGAGAAGCAGCGCCGTGTGCAAATCACGGGTGATGATTTTCAGATCCTTAAACTTTTCCAACTCTTCTACCATGGCCGCGACAGTCGTCCCTGCATCCAGAATAATGCTCATCCCGTCCTTGATATGGTTCACGGCTTCCCTCGCGATGGCAATCTTCTCAGCTTTGTTTTCGTTCGCTCGCTGATCGTAATCGGAGCCCATGAATCTTTTAACCTTAACAGCCCCGCCGTGGGACCGCTGAATTTTTCCTTCGGACTGCAACTGGTCCAGATCGCGCCGTATGGTCATCTGTGAGACTTTAAACTTCTCAGCGAGTTCCATGATGGTTGCCTGCTGCTTGAGCTCAAGCAGCTTCATGATTTCATATTGTCTTGTTCCCATGAGCATATGATGAATCCTCCCCGAAATCTGCATGACCGGGTTTTACCGGTGTTTTTTTTGCAATTATACCCTTCCAGAGTTTTTTTGTCAGTAAGGAAATGTTACTCATATGTTCGTTTGATGTGAATTTATGCTATACAAACTTTCGTTTATGTGATATATATACTATACAAATGTTATTTTAGTGTGATGTTAACTAACTCGATGTTCTAAAACCATCTTTAAATGTCTTGATTCACTGTAAATAGGGGGTTATGCTCTCATATTGTGTAATGATATATTACATTAAAAAAATTTGGAATACGAGGTGAGAGGTTGATGTTCAGATATAACGGAAACGCCTTTAATCGCCGCTTTCTGCCTCGGCTAACGACGAAGGAGATCGAAGCGATGCCGAAGGAGGATGTGCTGATCGTCCTTCCTGTGGGTGCCATCGAGCAGCATGGGCCCCACATGCCTGTCTACACGGATACTCTGCTGGGGGAGGCGTTGATCGCGGAAGCATTCAAGCACCTTCCCGAAGACGCCCCAATCTGGCTGATCCCCTCTATCAGCTACGGAAAAAGTACCGAGCACGCAGAATTCCCTGGGACGTTTACATTGTCTGCCCAGACTTTGATGATGGTGCTTCAGGACATCGCTGCATCTGTCGCCAGAAGCGGATTTAAGAAGCTGCTGCTGTTCAACACCCACGGGGGCAACGCCGATCTGCTCGGCATGATGTTGAGGGAGATTCGTCTCTCAACTGGACTTGACGTCTACCGCCTTGATCCGGGTGCGGTCCGTTACAGCGATTCGTTCACCGATGAAGAGGAGAAGGCGAGCGGCATTCACGCAGGAGATGTGGAGACCTCTCTAGTAATGGCGGTCTGTCCGGACTGGGTCCATCCCGAGCTGGCTCTAAGGGAACTGCCGAAGTTTCCCCAGTCGGATTCCTTCTCCTTCCGTTCCAGATCGTTTGCTTGGGTTATGAAAGATATCTCCAACAGTGGAATCGCCGGCGACGCAACCAAAGCGAATCCTGAGCGGGGAGAGGCGATGCTGAAGAAGGCGGGACCGCTTCTTGCGGAAGCTCTGCTGGAGATTGCGACATTTGACATGGGATCTATGAAGGAATAAGGAGAGGAGCTGCGACAACTATGGAAACGACTGCGGTCAGAAAAGAAAGGGTACGAATGGGGGGGCTGTCCAAAGTGTATCCGAACGGAACTGTCGCCGTTCAGGATGTGGATCTCTCTATTAACGAAGGCGAGTTTCTCTGCTTTGTCGGTCCGTCCGGCTGCGGCAAGTCAACGATCTTTAAAATGATTACCGGCCTGTCTGAACCCACGGGAGGGACGCTTGATGTAATGGGGACTACTCCCAAGCAGGCCCGCAAGCAGAGTGATACCGCCTTCGTCTTTCAGGATCACACGTTACTGCCCTGGAGTTCCGTCATTGACAACGTGGCCCTCCCGTTAGCGCTTCGCGGCGTATCCCGCAAGGAGCGCCTGCTGGAGGCAGAACGCGTGCTCGAGTTGGTGGGGCTGAAGGATTATATGAAGTCAATGCCCAGACAACTGTCCGGGGGGATGAAGATGAGGGCCTCGATTGCCAGGGCGCTCGTATCCAAGCCCAAGCTGCTCCTGATGGATGAACCGTTCGGTGCACTGGACGAGATTACTAGGCAGACGCTTCAGTTCGAGCTGCTCGACCTTTGGAGCAGAGACCAGGAAATGACCGTACTGTTCGTCACGCATAACGTTTTCGAAGCCGTATTTTTGTCCACCCGTGTGGCTGTAATGACCCCTAGCCCCGGCAAGATAGCCGCTGTAATTGACGTTCCGGTCCCTTTTCCACGCAACGAATCTTTCCGTACCACCCCGGAATTCGGGCAGATTGTCCGCACCGTATCGGATGCTCTGAAGCACTGACTCATAATACAAGCATGAAGAGGAGGATCAACTGATGACGGATGTATGGACAAAGGAATTAGCGGATTTAGTCGGGGAAGAAAGGCTGCTCCTCGGTTTCGACCAAGTTGACAAATTATCGAAGGATTATTACTGGTATTCACCCGTGCTTGAGCCGCTGCTGCGGGACAAGAGAGCGGACGCAATCGTTATTCCGGAGACGGAGGAGCAGGTCGCCTCGGTGCTCTCCTTTGCTTATCACCACGGCATTCCGATTACTACCCGTGGATCGGGAACTGGGAATTACGGGCAGGCAGTACCGCTGGAAGGCGGCATTGTGCTGGACTTGAGTCGACTAAATGCCGTGCAGGAGGTGACAGAAGAATATGCCCGAGTTCAGGCAGGAGTTCGTCTGGGAGCGCTGGAGAAGCTTCTTCGTATGCAAGGCAAGGAGCTTCGGATTTATCCAAGCACGTTCATGAAGGCGACGGTAGGCGGTTTCGTCTGCGGCGGCTCCGGTGGCATTGGCTCCATCACTTGGGGGGATCTGTGGGACGGCAACGTGCTGGAGGCCGTCGTGTACACGTTAGAGGAGACGCCCCGGAGGCTTACCATCAACGGGCCAGAGCTCGCAGCTTACATTCATAATTACGGAACCAATGGTATCCTGACGGAGCTGAAGATCCCGATCTCAACGAAGGTTTCCTGGGGACAGACGGTCGTGCAATTTGACGATTTTGAAGCGGCTTACCGTTTCTCTCATGCAGTGGCATCCGACGACTCGATCCGCAAGCGGCTGGTCACTTCCATCGAATGGCCTATTCCTTCGTTCTTCAAACCGATCGGGAAGCACCTCGAGCCAGGGGCAAGCGCGTGCTTGCTGGAGACTGAGGAAGGCACCGAAAATGCGCTTGCGGACCATGCTGCCTTGTTTGGCGGACGCATCGGCTATGTCATCCCCTCCGATCAATACCATAAAACCATTGGCCTATCCGATTTCACATGGAACCACACCACCTTATGGGCTCTAAAGACAGATCCTTCTCTCACTTATCTCCAGGCAGGCTTCCATCCGGTCGATTTCCCTCGGCAAATCGGTCAAATCAAGGCTGAGTTTGGCGATGAAGTACTTTTGCACTTCGAATTCATGCGTTCGGCGGGCGTCATCGTCCCAGCCGCACTGCCTATCCTCCGATATACGACTCACGAACGGTTATACGAGATCATCGCGTTCTTCCGTTCGATAGGCGTCGGAATCAACGATCCTCACACGTGGATGCTCGAAATGGGTGGACACGGACAAATAGAGGCGATGCTTGCTGCCAAGCGAACGAACGACCCGCGTTCCCTGTTAAACCCAGGCAAGCTGCAGATTCCCGCTGCACAGGAAACGATAGGGAGTGATGAGAGATGAGGGAAGAGATCGTTAAGGGTGCCGCTAACCCCAGCCGTTATCTATCGGAAACAAAACCAAGAGTGGTATCGGAGAGAAAATCGTACAACTCCAGGCCGGCATGGTTGAAAACAGCGCTGCCTCCCCTCGTAGCGTTTGTGATATTTATTGGTGGATGGGAACTTGTCTGCCGGTTGGCTGATATTAAGCCTTTTCTGCTGCCCAAACCCTCCGATATCGTTCAGGCTGTAATAGAGAACGGCGCTAATCTATGGGTATCCGTGTATACGACAATTATGGAAGCCGTGCTAGGATTTTTACTCAGCGTCGTGCTAGGGGTTGGATTTGCGATCATCTTGGCAAGTTCCAAGTTTGTCGAGAGAATCGTATACCCTTACGCCATTATTATGCAAACTATACCGATCGTCGCCATCGCACCCATCATCGTGATCTGGTTCGGTGCCGGAATCAATGCGATCGTTATTATAGCCTTCCTAATTGGCTTTTTCCCAATGCTGTCCAATACACTTGTCGGGCTCCACTCAACTGACCAGAACATGAAGAACCTTTTCTATCTTTACAATGCCTCGCCTTTGCAATCCATGTTCCGCCTGCGCTTGCCGTCTGCGCTACCTTACATTGTCGCCGGACTCAAAATTTCCTGTACACTTGCCGTTATCGGAGCCATCGTGGGCGAATACATCGCTGGAATCGGAGGCGGCCAGGGGGGCTTGGGTTATGCGATCACCGTAGCCGCCTCCCGTCTTCAAACCGCTTATTTGTTCGCCTGTGGATTATCGGCGTCGGTGCTCGGAATTGCTTTTTTCCTCCTGGTCAACGCCTTCTCCAAGTGGATGCTCAGCTCCTGGCACGAATCAGAGATGAAGTCGTCAGACGGGTAGAGAATGACAGCTCGAAAGGATGGTGTCAGCCATGCTGGCTGATCTGGAAGCTATAAACGCTAGATTGCCCCTTGCCCAGGGTGGTGGTTTGTTCAAGCTAACAATCAAGGATGGGAAATGGTCTACTGTTGAAGCTCAGGAAGAGATTGTGGTATCGGATGGGCACGTGCCGATCTCCAAACTAAACTTCGAGGAACTTCGGACAGCCCGGGAGATCGATCTGCAGGGGCGGGTGCTGCTGCCCGGATTTGTAGACGTCCATATGCATCTGGACAAAGCCTATTCGATCACTCATGTGCGAAATCGCTCGGGAACCCTTCTGGAAGCGATCGAAAATTACCGTTCCGTCACTCCGACCTTCAGCAAGGAATCAATCAGGGAACGGATTGTTAAGGCGGCACTTAGAGCAGCTTCCTTCGGCAGTCTTACACTTCGCAGTCATCTCGATGTTCCCTTCCATCTTGGCCGTGAGGTTGCAATGCGTACGGTAGAGGCAGCTTTGGAGGCGAGGGAGATGGTGAAGGATTTCGTCGACATCCAGTACTTTCCGATGTATTTTTACGATCCCGCCCAAGAACGAAGGCTCACTGACTTCGCCGAGGAGACGCTGCGGATGGGCATCGATGGCATCGGCGGAGCACCGCATCTGGCACCCGATCCAGAAGCAGGAATTCGTTGGGCGTTTCAACTCGCGACGGGGTTTGACCGGCAGATCGATCTTCACTGCGATGAATCCGACGATCCTGAGCTCAAAACGATTGATGTCTACTGCGACCAAGTCCAACTTCATGGGTATTCAGGAAGGGCGACTGCGGGCCATCTATGTTCTCTATCCGCGATGGCTCAAAAGGAGGCGGACCGGCTGATTGCCAAGATGGCAGAGGCGGGGATTGGGGCAGTCACGCTTCCTGCGGTCAACCTGTACCTTCAGGGCCGCGGTGATCAGGGCAACGTGAGACGCGGTCTGACGCGGGTCAAGGAGCTGATGAAAGCCGGGGTTCCCGTTGCAGCCGCCTCCGACAATATCCAGGATCCGTTCCATCCGTTCGGTCGGGGAGACATGCTTCAGATTGGTCTTATAACTGCCTATGCGGCACATCTAGCCGGTGAAGAGGATATTGTTACGTTGCTGAAGATGCTGACGAATCTCCCGGCGACGATTGCTGGTGTTCCTGAGTACGGTGTGTCTGCCGGCAATCCGGCGAGCTTCGTCGTTTTTGACGGTATGTCAGGAGAGGAGCTCTTCCAGGAGCTTCCCGCTACACGTTGGGTGTACAACAAGACGCGCTGGATTTATGCATCCGAGCTGAAGCGTCAGTGGACGGACCTGTTATCAAGCGCTGTAACTGTAAGTCTCTAATAATCAGCCCTACTAAACCAGAAAGGCCGTATTACTTCGATGCTCGTCCGCCCAACAAGCGGATGCGCATATAGATATTCAAAGGATAAGGGAGGAAGAAACGATGCTCGCAAAAAGTATGAGAGGCAAGAAGATTAGGTTAGGGGCGCTATCTCTAATGGTCATGGCCGTCATGGCGCTGTCGGCCTGTGGGTCCGACAAGAATGGAGACTCTTCTCAGAGCGGTGAATCGCCGAGTAACAAGCCCGCAGAAGTCACGATGACCAAAGTCACACAGGTGACGAACTGGTTTGCGCAGCCGGAGCATGGTGGGCAGTATGCGGCACTTTCGAAGGGGTTTTACAAGGACGCAGGGATTGAAATGACAATCCAGCCGGGCGGCCCAGGGGTATCCGCTTCGCAGATCGTTGCTTCCGGCAAGGCCGAATTCGGAATGGGGCAGGCGGACGAGATCTTGATGGCGCGGGAAAACGGAATTCCACTCGTGGCAGTCGCGGCGATATTCCAAAAGAACCCGCAAGGCATTATGTACCATAAAGGTAAATACAAGGACATCTCCGAGTTGAACGGCCATAAGGTGTACGTAGGCAGCGGCGTAGCGTTCTGGGAATATCTCAAGAAGGCTTACAAGCTGGACAAAGTGGAGGAGATGAAGTATACCGGTTCGCTCGCCAATTTCGTTGCTGATCCGGACTCCGCCACACAAATATATGTAACCTCCGAGCCGTTCTCGATGAAGGAGGAGGGCGTGGAGGTCGATTATTTCCTCAATTATGATCTTGGCTACAAGCAGTACGGCAACATTCTTTTCACAACGGAAGACTACATGAAAGATCATCCGGATATCGTCAAAGCTTACATCGAAGCATCCATAAAGGGTTGGGATTATTACAAGGACAATTCCGAAGAAATCAACAAGGAAATGCTGGAGAAAAACCCGGATCTGAAGGTGGAAGCGATGGCGTTTGCCTCAAAAGCCCAGGAGCCGCTTATCTACAGCGGGGACGCGGAGACAAACGGAGTCGGTTACATGAGCAAGGACATCTGGGAAGGATTGCAGAAGCAGTTGGTCGACATCGGCATTCTTAAGAAAGCTGAGCCGATCGACGATGTGTTCACTAACGAGTTTCTTCCCGGAAAATAATGAGTTGTCAGCGCAGGGCTGAAGGCCGGACGAAGGTACAGGAATCTTACGGGACAATCGCGGCTCCGCTTGTGGGTCTTGGCTGAGGGAGCGCGGCAAGAGAATAGGAACTGGACAGGGGCCGTACGCGTTCACTCCGCGGCTCCTGTCGTTTTTTCACAGAAGGGAGGGGCGAGAATGGCCAGGGTCTTGATCGTCTATTTCAGTGCGTACGGACATATTCATCGGATGTCTGAAGCGGCTGCAAAGGGAGCCCGAGACGAAGGGCACGAGGTGAGGCTGGTGCGCATACCAGAGTTTCGGTCCCCTGACAACGTAACGGCACTGCTCGACCATCCGAGCCGCAGGCAAGACCGCGGGGAAGACTCGCTGTCCGGCAAGTTCCGTGTCGGTGCAAGATGGGATAAGTATGAAACGTCCCAAAAGGAGCAGAAGGAATTACTGGAGGCAACTCATGACGATCTGCGCTGGGCTGACGGCATTGTCTGGGGCTTCCCGACCTATTACGGTTCAATGCCGGCGCAGGTCAAAGCGTTCCTCGACATGTCAGGCAGTCTTTGCGCAAGTGGAGAATTGGAGGGCAAGCCGACTGGAGTCATGACGAGCGCAGGTTCTATTCATACCGGCCACGAGGCGACCAAAGGCATTAAATGAATGGCGGGGGATGAGATGATGAACGCTTATGATTTGATTGTGAGAAATGTCCTTCTAACTGAAGGCGGCGCAAGTGTCGATATTGGAATACGGGATGGGCTGATTGCGGGATTGGGCCAGTTGGAAGAAGCGGCTGCCGCGGAGACGCTCGACGCGGAAGGCAGGCTTTTGGTGCCTCCATTCGTTGAGCCGCACGTCCATCTGGATACGGCGCTGACCGCAGGGAATCCCGTCTGGAACGAGAGCGGTACGCTGGCGGAAGGGATCGAAATCTGGTCTTCACGCAAGGTGACGCTCACAAGGGAGGATATCATCGCAAGAGCGGAGCGCACGATTCGCTTTTATCTCGGCTACGGTGTCCTTCATCTGCGTTCGATGGTCGACATTGGGGATCCGAAGCTGATGGCATTGGAAGCCATAATGGAGATTAAAGAGCGCTATCGCGGGCAGATAGACATCCAAGTCACGGCATTTCCTCAGGACGGAATCATGTGTTGTCCGGCCAATGTGGAGCGGATGGAGGAAGCGCTGCGAATGGGCGCTGACGGAGTGTCCGCGGTTCCGCACCTGGAGCACACCCGCGAGGAAGGGGTGCTGTCCTTGCGCAAGGCGTTCGACCTTGCGGATCGCAGCGGTGCATATGTTCATGTTTTCTGTGACGAGACGGATGACGAGAATTCCAAGTATCTGGAGGTCTGTGCCTCCTTGGCGCTATCTACAGGGATTGGCTCTCGGGTGACGGCGGCGCATGCAAATGCTGCGGCGTATTATAACGAATCATATTTCCAGAAAGTCGTTGGGCTTGTCAAACGGTCCGGACTTTCAATCGTCGCTTGCCCGCTAATTAACAGTGTTATGCAAGGTCGCTATGGGGGCTATCCTAAGGGAAGAGGAATTACGCGCATTAAGGAATTTCAGAGCGCTGGTATCAACGTCGCGCTATCCCACGACGATATTCGTTCACCGTTCTATCCCCTTGGTACGGGCAATCCACTAGACGCCGCCCACATGGCTGCTCATCTGGCCCATATGAGTGGACGTGCCGAAATGCGAAGCCTGCTGGGGATGATCACGGAAGGTGGAGCTGCGGCGATGAATCTGGAGGCTTACAGTTTCCAAGGCGGAGAATTCCGTAATGGAACGCCCGCCTCGTTCCTCTTGTTCGACGCGAAGGACTCTGGCGATCTGATCCGCCAGCGGCTGGCGCCGCGGTTCGTGTTCCGAAATGGCCTCGTCATTGCAGAAACGTTGCCCGCGGTCACAAGCCTGCGGGGCGTGGAAGGAGAGAATGATCGAGTAATTCTGGTGGAGCCCGGGCCTTCAAACAAAAGGGCGCCCTCCCTAGTCAGTCCAAATTTCTTTGAAGGGTCTTTTTCAATGGTGAGAATTGATGAATGAGGGAGTGTGGTGGGGGCATAAAGAGTTCTATAACCCCTCTTTATTTTCACCGTTAGAGAGGTCTACTACGCTGCCCGGTAGGATATTGAATATGCTTCTAGAATTATAGTCTAGGAAGGTAGTTTACTATTTAGACTGAAAGGATAGGGGAAATGGTTGAATACAGAATGGCAACTCCGAATGAGCGCGATGAATGCATAGATTTAGCCAACTATGCTTTTCGCTTAGATTTTGAAACCCTGATGCCCAAAGCGTATGGAAAGAACGTAGATTCTTCAGCCATGCATAAGGTTGCTGTGGATGAGAAAGGCAGGCTGCGCGCACAGGTGGCCGTTTTTCCAGAGCCTCTGACGGTATGTGACTATACTCTGCAAACCGGCTATTTGGGTACCGTATCTGTCCATCCACGGGCGCGTGGCGAAGGGCATATGAAGGCGCTCATGGACATGTGGCTTGCAGAACTGCGCAATACGTGTGATATGGTTGTATTATATGGCCAGCGGCAGAGATATGAGTATTTCGGCTTCACTCTTGGCGGTGTAAAGATCAAGTATTTCGTGGGAAAGGCCAACGTGCGCCATGCCTTAAGACATGTGAACGACACAGGAATATCCTTCTGCCCGTTATTCGAGGTTGAAGGAGCAGAATCCTTTGCGCATAGCATTAACACCTCGCGGCTTGCTTATATTGAACGTAACTTACAGCAATTGCCACTTATTTTCAACACCCTCCTTCAAAATGCGCTGGGCGTCCTGGATAAAGGTAAGTTGATCGGGTATCTGATCGTAAACGAAGCAGGCGATGAAATATCTGAATTCGCGATGAAAAATACGGACGATATTTCGCGGACTATCAAGGCTTATATGGTATATAGTAGAGCAGAGCGGATTTCTATTTATACGCCAGAATATGACATTCAGCTGAATACGACTCTTGGCAGCATTGCTGAAGACTATGTTATCGAGACATCTGATATGTATCATATTCTCGATTTTGCCAATGTATTGAAGGCTTATCTGACGCTTAAGTTTAAGACCACAGGGATTGTCCAGGGGGAATTCTCCGCAGTCATGGACGGTCAGCCGATTACTGCGCGAGTGGATGCGAGTGGCGTGACTGTCGAGCGGTCTGCTAAGCCCGATGCAGTTGTCCTTAATAAGCAGCAGGCTCAGGCACTTCTGCTTACACAACACAGTCGTTATATGGCAGTAACTGCGCCCGTAGGATGGTTTCCGCTACCCATATTCTGGTACAAGATTGATAAATTCTGACTAATCCAACTAATCACGATAACCCCAAATAAGACAACAAAATAAGCCAGAGGCGAACACTTATGAGTCTGCCTCTGTTTTTTGCCTCTTTTTGGTAAATATTGCTCGTATGATTGGCTGTTATTATACTTACATTCGGAGTTTTCACACCTTCATGATAATTATGTATCTTAAGTACATCATGTCTAGGATACTATAAAAACTTGCCGTTACAGACAGCGCGGGGAACCGTATCATAAATGACGGCTAAATTTTTTGGCGAAGAGAATGTAGGGTATGGCTTCAGCCTGTACCACAGCCTGCAAACGGACAAGTTCTATGCGCTGGTCCTGGGCAAGGACGGCGAGTTCGAGCAGTATGAGCTGAAGGATAACGGGAATGGCAAAATTGCAGGCAAGCTTGTACGTGAATTTAAGCTGACAACGCAATCCGAAGGCCTGGTCGCGGATGATGAGTATGGCATGATGTACATTGCGGAAGAGGATTACGCGATCTACAAATACGATGCTGAAGCAGACGGCGGCACCAAACCTCTGTCTACGGTAGATATTGCGGACGGGCGCCGGCTGCAGGATGATATTGAGGGGCTGACGATCTATTACGGTGCGGACGGCCATGGTTACCTGATCGCATCCAGCCAGGGCAGTGACAGCTATGCTGTATACGACCGCGAAGGTAAGAATGCCTTCATAACGAGCTTCAAAATCACAGACGGCCCCTTGACCGATGGAACCTCGGTAACAGATGGGATCGATGTGCTCGGTTTCGGGCTCGGCGAACAATACCCTAATGGCTTGTTCATCGCACAGGACGATTCCAACATGAACAATGGCAAGAGGCTTAACCAGAATTTCAAAATGGTGGCCTGGGAACAAATTGCCAAGGGCGCGAAAACCCCGCTCCTGCAGGACAACAAGGTTGACCCGCGCAAGCTTCAGAACCGTAGCGCGAAGTAATCGTTCGTAGTATCGGTCATACACGATTATAGCAAAGAGTACCGGAGGCATTCTTCCGGTGCTTTTTTGTTTGAGGCGTGCCCAGAGGCACGCATTATCTAGTTGGTGAGAGTCCAACCAAAGGAGGGGCCAAGCCACCTTTGTAGCTAGGATGCTTGCGCACGGCGAAATCTGTGTGTAAAAGCGCATCGACAAAAGTACCTGTCAGAGACAGGGCGAGCGACAATCCAGGCCGCAACATGAAGTGAATCCTGCCGCGTCGTCAAAAAGGCCCTGCAAAGGGGAAAAGAGGGAGCCGAGTCTCGCTAAAATAGACGAAGGCCAAGGAAGCTGTGAAGAACTTGGAACAACAGTGAAGAACCTTCCGGCGTATAGGGAACGGCATGGATTGAAAGATAATGCAGTGAACTGGGGAGACCCTCCCCCACACGGTTTTTTTTTTAGGAACCCGTAAAGAGACGCTCTATAAGTCCAAAAGACGAAGTGAACCGTCTGTGGGAAGGGAGTCCGAGGGGCTCATAGTACCGAAGAACCTAAGGACAACATAACCTTAGGGAGGGAAGGAGCCCTGCTTTGTTTATGCTTTTGGAGGAGGTAAGAGTGAGTGGATGCCAACCGGATAACGACACCCAAGGAAAAAGTTCAACAACTCCAAGAAAAGCTAGGTCATGCGGCCAAGGAGAACAAAAAGCGTAAATTCCACGCATTGTACGACAAGATCTACAGGTGGGACGTTCTATGCGAAGCATGGAAACGAGTGAAAGCCAATAAAGGAGCCGCAGGAGTAGATGCCGTGACGCTAGCAGATATTGAGGGACAAGGAGAAATATCGTTTCTCAAGGTATGTGAGCGAGAGCTTAAAGAAGGCAACTACCATCCGCACCCTGTACCGAGACACTATATTCCGAAGAAAGACGGCAAGCAAAGACCATTAGGCATACCCACCGTACGGGATCGAGTCCTACAGATGGCAACCAAACTAGTGATTGAGCCCATCTTTGAAGCAGACTTTGGGGAAGTATCCTTCGGTTTTCGTCCGAAACGAAGTGCTAAACAAGCTTTGGAACGTATTCGTAAAGCCTGCAACCGCAAAGGAAATTGGGTAGTCGACGTCGATATCCAAGGCTACTTTGACAATATTAATCAAGAGAAGCTTATGAAATTGGTGCAAATGCGTATCAATGACAGGCGGATACTAAAATTAATGAGAAAGTGGCTACAAGCGGGAGTTATGGAAGAAGGAACGGTAAGACGCTCGGATTTAGGGACTCCACAAGGAGGAGTGATTTCACCGTTACTGGCGAATATCTATCTAAATTACTTCGACCAATTATGGGAGAAACACGGAAAAGGAGTAGGTGAACTAACGAGGTATGCAGACGACTTTGTAGTGGTTTGCAAAACGAAAAAGGACGCCGAACATGCGTATGAGCTCATACGCAAAATTATGGAGCGTTTGGAGTTAACCCTACACCCGACCAAAACCCGCATTGTTGGATTATGGATTGGAGACGAAGGATTCGACTTCTTAGGGATGCATCACCGGAAAACCAAAGCAGAAACATCCCGAGGTAAGGTGTACTACACCACACAACAGTGGCTAACGAAAAAGGCAGAGGAACGCATTCGAGAGGTGGTCAAAGAAAGATTGGCACCCCCGAGCATACGCTCGAAATCGTTTGCGGAACAGGTAAAATGGCTCAATCCAAAGATCCAAGGATGGAGAAATTATTACTACACGAACTACAGCCAAAAGAGATTAGCCAAGTTGGACTGGTATATTTTGCAGCGATTAACACGGTGGTATGCCAAGAAAAGACAACGTAGAAGATGGATGGGTTCACTGTCAGAGGTTAGATATATTGCCGTCCAGTATGGACTTAAAACGCTATTGTAAACTGCATGCCCATGAATGACGAACATCGGAAAGCCGTATGAGGGAAAACCTCACGTACGGTTTGATGAGGAGGGGCTGGTCAGGCCAGTCCTTTACTCTAGAATAATCAGTAAAAAACGCAGGAGTGGAAGGCCGACGCGGTCCTGGTGACAACCGGCAGATAGGCCAATACGGATGAACTGAACCTTGAAGCGGCGGTACTAGTGTTACGAGTACCACTTGCCTGTTATTGTCGGAATAACGGTTAGTCCTAGCATGAAAGTCCTCCAAAGATTGTGCTAAAATAAATGTAGTGACCATTTTAACAATGATGAGGGATTTCATGTATAGAATAATGATGATTGAGGACGATGAAAAAATTAGACGGATTGTCGCTGATACTTTGATTAAGTGGCAGTACGATGTGGTGGAAGTGACCCGATTTGACCAGGTGCTTACGGAATTTAAGCAGACAGGTCCACACCTCATTCTATTGGATATTAATCTTCCGGTTTTTGATGGATACTACTTACTGTCAATGCCATGGGGGCATGGCCGCATATGAGTTCTTGGAGACAAGAGTAACAACGAATCGCCCCGGACAGTCGATTTGACATTAGTTTGATATCAAACTATAATGCGGATATGGAAACTAGAGATGTCATTTCATTGATCTCCAAAATTAGGGAGAAAGTTAATCGGTTCATTGTTGCAGAAATGGTGAAGCAGGGGATAAATGGTATTGGCACTTCGCATGGTGATATCATCTATGCGTTATTTAAGCAGCCCAGACTCACTATGGCGGATATCTCCAAAAGGATTCATAAGGATAAATCTACGGTCACGGCACTTGTCGACAAGTTGGTCCGGCTTGGATACGTGACAAAGGAAAGGGATAGAGAGGACACGAGGGTTGTATATGTGGCTTTATCCCCAAAGGGGAGAGAACTGGAACCGGTCTTTGAATCCGTGTCTACGGAATTGTTAGACTTGTTTTACTTGAATATCTCGGATAAAGAAAAAGAAGATCTGCTTAACATTTTAGAAAAAATATATCACAACTTCTAAAAAAATTTTAGCATATAGTTTGATGTCAAACTAAATGACCAGGAGGATGCAATCGTGAGAGATTATACGAAAGAATTGCCCGAGCATACGGAGAAATACCTTGGGGACAACGATTTATATCTAGAGATATTCGAAGGGGCAATTCCCCCGAAAGCAGCTAACAACAGGCCGCCTTTGCTTTTTGTACACGGTGCCTTTACAGGCAGCTGGATGTGGAGCAAATACATCCCTCACTTCATCGGTGAAGGGTGGAAATGCTACGTGATGAATTTGAGAAGTCACTACAAAAGCAGACTGCTGGATATGACGAAGATAACCTTCGAGGATTATTTGGAGGATATTAAAGAGGTCATCGCTGAATGTGGTGTTCCGCCAATTCTTATCGGATTTAGCATGGGGGGAATCCTGGCCCAGAAGTTGGCTGAAACCGCCGAAATCGCCGGGTTGGTGTTGATCGATTCAAGCATAAGCAAAGAAGTTCATGAAGTCGTACCTTACCAAGACATAGCTCGGGTGTCACCTGGCATCCTATTGCCTGCCCCAGCCCGTGAAGAGCTTTCAAGCATAGATGAAACACCAGATGACATTGAATTTCAGAAAAAGTATCTGACCATGGAGTCAGCAAAGGCCTTTAGCGCGTTTTCTTTTCATTTCGGAGCAACGGGCATTTCCATAGACAGCAGTTCGATTTCTTGTCCGTGTTTGGTTATCAGTGCAGTAAGCTGTGATAATGACGACCGCCGGGGTAGAGCGGCAGCGGAGCACCTCCGTGCTGAATATAACGGACTGTGGAACACAACGCATACCGGCGTGCTCGTAGGGCAGAGATATAGAGAATCGGTAGATACAATTATGGACTGGTTGAAGAGACTGGAAGGCTGAATAAAAAAGAACCCGGCAGGCTCTGCCGGGTTCAACTATGTAAAGTAATTGCGTACATAACAGTATTATGATATAGTGAAAAATGAATGTGATTTTTTGTAAAAAATGTTCGAAGTTAACGCATCTTATTTACATCTTAATCTTACCATACGAATTCCCGGTTTGTCAAACGTTCTTTTTCGCATTCAGACCAGACTGAAAAGGAGTGTGTTCAGGAGAATGATTAACACAAATGATTTGCAGCAAGAAGAGGAGCGGCTGGATTTGGTTAAGGAAAGGCTGCGATCAAAAATCGCCGAACAGGAACCGGAGGTGACCGGACTGCGCGATCAGGTGGTGGACATTCGCAAGCGTTTTTGGGAGGAAGTAACGGTCAACACGAGCAGCTACGAAGATTTCGCAGATACCTTCTACAGTATAAAGCAGCAGGAGAGAATATTGTCCGAACGGGAGCGCAGCCACCGACTGTGGGTGGAACGCTATAAAAGTATGAAGCGGCTCTTGCCGTCTCCCTACTTCGGGCGCATCGATTATCAGGAAGATGGTTCGGGCTTGATCGAACCCGTGTACATCGGTGTATCATCCTTCCTGGATAGAGACGGCTTGAGCTTTCTGGTGTATGACTGGCGGACACCAATCGCAAGTATGTACTACGACTGTTCTCCAGGAGTGTCCAGCTATGAAACGCCAGTTGGACAAATTACGGGCAGGATGACGCTGAAGCGGCAATACCAGATCCGTGACGGTCAGCTCCAGAATGTGTTCGACACGAGCATAACAATCGGCGATGAATTGCTTCAGCAGGTGCTTGGCAAGGGCGCGGATACGCAAATGAAGAGCATTGTAGCCACCATCCAAAAGGAACAAAACGCCATCATCCGCAACGACAAAAGCCGGATGCTTATTGTACAGGGTGTGGCCGGCAGCGGAAAGACATCAGCGGCACTGCAACGGGTGGCATACTTGTTGTACAAACACCGTGATAGGCTCAAGGCGGACCAGATCGTTCTTTTCTCGCCTAATCCGATGTTCAACAGTTATGTATCCACGGTTCTTCCAGAGCTCGGCGAGGAGAACATGCAACAGACGACTTTTCAGGAATATCTTGAGCATTGGCTTGGATCGACATTCCAACTAGAGAATCCGTTCGAGCAGATCGAATATATACTGCAGTCAAACTTCTCGCCAGCGTATGAAGCACGGCTGATCGGAATAAAGTATAAGGCTTCCGAGGCTTTCCTGCAGGCTATGCAAAACTATGCACTGTGGCTGGGAGAGGAAGGCATGCTGTTCCGCGGTATCTGCTTCCGTGACCGCGATCTGATTAGCGCGGAGCAAATGAAATCGCAGTTCTACAGCTATGACAGTTCTATCCGCCTGGTAAACCGCGTTGCTCAGTTGCAGGAATGGCTGCTTCGGGAACTGACTTCGCTGGAGCATCAGGAACGGGAAGCGCTCTGGGTTCAAGATGAACTCGATTACCTCGATAATGAGGAGTATGCCGAAGTCTACAGCCAACTGCTCAAGAAGTCTCAGGGGGAAGAGAACGTCTTCGACTTTACCATGCAGCAAGAAGAACTACTGCGCCGGATGATCGTGAAGGAGTACTTTAGACCGCTGAGGCGGGAGGCGAAGCGGTTCCTGTTCATAGATATGATCGGACTGTATGATCAGCTGTTCGGTGAAAAGGCCGCCTATCAGACAATGACGAACGAGACCGAAATGCCTGATCGGTGGGCGGAAATCTGCAGGCAAACGAAGGAGAAGCTGGGCCGGCTCGAATTGTTTTATGAGGATGCGACCCCGTTTCTTTATTTAAAAGAACTAATAGAGGGGACTCGGACGAACACGGATGTGCGGCATTTATTTATTGATGAAGGCCAGGATTATTCGCCGTTCCAATACGTGTTCCTCAAGCAGCTATTTCCCCGCGCCCGAATGACCGTGCTCGGCGACTTCAGCCAAGCGATCTTCCCTCAGGCCACGAATCTGCACGAGGCGGATTCGTCTTTGATCCGGCTTTACGGCGAAGCTGACACGAGCCTGATCCGTCTTGTGCGGAGCTATCGTTCGACCCGCGAGATTGTGGAGTTTACGAAGTCGCTGCTGCCAAGTGAAGAGATCGTCCCCTTTGAAAGAAGCGGCGGGAAGCCGCACCTCTTCGAAGCTGACAGCGACGAGAAGCGGGCGGCGCGAATAGTTGAGGATCTCGCAGCGCTTAAGGCAGAAGGCTTCGATACCATCGCTGTCATTACGAAGACCGCAGCCGAAAGCCTCGAGGCCTATAAAGCATTGACGACAGCGGGTTGTAAAGCACTGCGGCTCATTACGAAGGAGACGCTCACCTTTGAGAAAGGGACGTTGGTTATTCCCGCATATCTGGCTAAGGGAGTAGAATTCGACGCCGTGCTGATCTACGATGCTTCTTCGCGTACCTATCAACGTGAGAGTGAGCGCAAGCTCTTTTACACGGCATGTACCCGCGCGATGCATCGGCTTCTGCTCTACACGACAGGGGAATGGACACCATATATCCGGGCACTGGATACGTCTTTATATGAGGTGGGACAGTAAGGGAGCACTGTGTTCCGGTGAAGCTCATTCCCAAATCTTTTAGGTTAATAACAAAGACCTCTCGGAAGAGAGGTCTTTGTTATGTGTCAAGACGAAAGGGCAGGGTAGCTTAATAAAATGAACAAGGAGCAGTGCCAAAGGACTCTCCCCGGTCTACTTCATTTTTTTTCGAATTTCTCTCTAAAAAACCCAGTTAATGGAAATTGGTATATCCCATCCATAACATCGGGACTCGGCTTCCGTTCTTCCTCTCGTGACATGAGAGATGATTTCTTTATTCGTTATTAGGGATATTGTTGGCCATTTATCCTGGTTTGAATAGAAACCATGCCATTCATAAGACGGCATAGGGTCTCTAAATCAAATAACTGATCAATATGATATACACCATGGGGGTACGGAGAACGGTAAACAGCATCCGCTACAGCTGAGGCGACTTTGGCGGTAATTTCGGCTTCCTTTCTCCCCTGGAGGAAGCATTCTACCAACATATTCTCTTGGCTCTTTTTCCCCCGTGCATCAATTTTCACGGCAAACATCTCGGTTCCGAGATGTATCCTGCCGAACAATTGGACGACGATATTGCGAATCGGCCTATATCTCAATAAGTGGAATACTCCAGCTGTTCTCAGCCAAGCCAATAATTCGGTTACTGGTGTTGAATCGAAACAGAGGCGTGTGGAGACTGACGATACACCAAGCGTTCGCGGTAGCACATGTTGATCCGAAAAATTGAATCGATATGCTTTTTTACGTCCCAGACCTATTCCAAAGTCGGTTATTTTACCGTCTTTAAAGCTGGAGACTGCCGTCATACGTCCATCTTTAATGACACCAAATTGCGTGCCTAAGTTATCGATCGTCCATTCGATGGCGGCTTTGCCATGCTGATCTCCCAATCCAAGCATGATGGATATATCTATAGCATCCGTCTGATCCATCAAACCTGTGGCATGGAGAGCCATCAAATTTGTCATCCCCGGAGCAAGACCAATGCTCAACACGGCTGTTGTATGACGGTCATAAGCTTCTGAATGCAATTTTTCCACCTGAGAAAGAAACGAAACATTCGCGGAAATATCTACATAAAGGATTTCTCTTTCGAAACAAGAACGAACGAAGTTGGTATCCGTTTGATCCAGACACATAATGATCAACTTCACGTTATCTAGAACATCCGGATTGACCGGTTCGTTGATGTTGAGTTGTAAGGGCATGACCTTTCCACCGGTTGCGCGGCTGAATAGTTCCGCACGTTCTAGGCTTCTTCCAGCAGCAAAAACTTTACCGGGATATAACTCGCATAGCTCTCTGCAGATCATTTGTCCTACATGACCATAACCACCAATCACGACAATATGTTCCTTCATTTAGATTCCCCCCTGCTCCCTGTAATGATATTAGTATAGTTACTAAACTAATTAATCAAAAAAAATTATTTTCGTAAAAAGGAGTTTAACTTATCAATGCCTTTCTCAAATATTTCGATCTCCTGTTCGCTTAACTGAGCACGCAATTGATTGTAAAATTGGCGTTGGACTTCTTCGTGAGCCGTATTAGCCTCTTTTCCTTTTTCGGTAAGTGAAATCATGGTCCCTCTCGAATCATTGGGATGGGGTGAACGCACGACAAGTTCTTTAATTTCCAATCGTGCAATAAGCTGCGTGACCGCACCTTTTGTAATTCCCAGGCGCCCGGCGAGTTCGCTCATAAGAACAGTTCCCTCGGAACCGATAGCCTCAATAGTATGAATTTCGCTGGGGGTTAAAGGTCCGGCGCTTCCAAAGGTATGGGGTTGACGTTCAAGTCGCCGAAGCTGCATAATCAAGCGTCCCAGATTACGGCTTCCGGTATTGTTGTCGTTTAATTGATTAGACTTATTTTTATCCATAAATTTAGTATAGTTTCTAAACCTAATAATTGTCAAGCGATGGTAAAAATATAGCCGTCATACCGTATAAGGTGAACCGTCGTAGATAGTAGTTTTCAATTTGCCAAAAAGTTTGTGTTAAGGTTAAGAAAGTTGCTAATTAATGTTATAAGGTGGTTGTTTTTATACTAGGATTGCCGTATACAGGTGATTTTTGTTACTGGGCGATGGGTAAGCCATTTGAGCGTCTATTTTCTCATTTACATGCACTCATAAGCGAGGAAAAGGAAGGTATTCAACAACGTGGGGCTGAACTTATTGCCCTATCTTTAATTTCTGAGGATCTCTTCGAAAGTCAACAAATCCAAGGACAAATGGAGACTTTACTAACAAAAATGCTAACTGGGTCTCTAGCTCATCGTGGAGGTGTGGGGAAATATTTTCGAACAATTTGTTGAATAATCCCTGCCCCATTCTTAAAGATGGTTTATACCGACTTATGAATGATGAAGACGAAGAGGTTCAGCGACAGGTAGGATTTTTCTTGTACAATCTTAAGAAGAGTCACCAAGAACTTAGTGGAGATATTCACACATTAATTCTGGATTATGCCGGATCAAGGTCCATGATGTACGGAGGATATAACTTGGGTGCGGTTTTGTGGGAACAGGCTACTGATTACCCGGAATGGAGATTTGATACACGCGGTAATAAATATCTATACTGATCCTTTAGCTGATGAAGTGTTTCAGAGTCAAGCAATGGATACGTACGATCATTTAATGGAATTATACTCCATACAGGCTCAAGTTGTTCTTGCTGAGTGGGATCGTCGCTAGAAGTAAGTTTCCGGAGGACGAAGAGAAGAAGTTGGTAGTTGAAAGATGTCTTGGTCGTTCATGAAAAATCCGATAAAAGTAAGGATGGCACCCATTCGAGTTGCTTAAAAGGAGAGTCTATATGCCTACTCAATTAGTAAAAAATATCATCGTGTTTTGTTTGGTTCTCGTATTCTTACCGGCAACATCCATTTGGGCCGCATCCGTTATTACGGACCCGGCTTTGGCGAAAGCCATTCGAGCGGAATTAAAGCTGTCGGCTAATAAAGAGGTCAAGGCGAGTGATTTGCAGAAGTTGAAATCTTTGTATCCTATGGAATCCAAGAATAAAATCATCAGTTTGCAAGGACTTGAATATGCCGTTAACATGCAGAGACTATTTCTGCCTGGTCAAAATATAAAGAATATTACACCGCTCGGCAAGTTGAAAAAACTGACGTTTTTAGCTGTTGACGGGAATCAGATTACAGACCTTTCACCGCTTTCCGGGTTAAGTTCTCTGCAAACACTGGTTGTTGACGATAACAAGATAAAAAGTCTAATGCCGTTGAAGAATTTACACAAGCTGACCGATCTTCTTGCCAGCAACAATCAGGTGGCAGATCTAAGGCCCATTCAGAAATTGAAGTTAAAATGGATCATGCTGAGCGGAAATAAAATTCAAGATTTGACGCCATTAAAAAATCACCCTACATTGGAGTATCTTTATCTGGACGATAACCTCATCCGGGATATTGAAGTGCTCGAAACGATACCGCATTTAAGAGAAGTATCTTTGGCAAACAACCCGCTGAATGAGCTAGCGAGGCAGGTTGTCAAAAAACTAGAGAACAATGGCGTCATTGTAGATTTGGGAAATAACGATGGTACTAAGCCAGAGTAGATTCAAGTTTCTCTCGATGGGGAGTCGGTCACTTTCGATGTCGCACCTTTCATAATAGACGGAAGCGTAATGGTTCCATTTCGAGCCTTATTCGAAAAACTTAGCGCTGATGAGAATAATTGATGCTTAGATCATAAAAAAGGCCATCCCGCAAAGGATGGCCTTAAAACTTGCCGCTTCAGACAGCGGGGTGAACCTTATCACAAGTAGGGCGAAATTGGGCCTTAACTGCTTGCGGTCTCGGGAGCCAGCAAGCGGTTATTTTTGATTACCCGCGAAGACCGTATGACGGAGAAGGAATTCGCGATTGATTCAAGTGTGTACCCCTTAATGTTCAATCCGAACGCTTAGTGAAGTGTGAACGAATATGGTTTGTCCTTTCATCAGTCCACAGCTTTTAAGTGCTGGGTTAGGTCTTCTTTCGTTAAGATGGCTCTTGTTTCTTGTATTTCACTCATGTTAATCCCACCTTTCATAACAATAAAAAAACAACCCCGCAATAAGCAGCGAGGTTGTCTCCAGAAAAGCCAGGGAAGCAGTGCCCTTCAATTCAATAATTTTCTATATTATACCCTAAAAATTCCATCTGAGAATGGCGCAGAGAGTGTAGGATCGATGACCAAGTTGCGCGATCTTCATACAGGATAGGTTACTCCCGTTAATTCCTCGGACACCTTCCATAAACGCTCCGCCAGCATTCGGTCATGGGTAAGGCTGCTGGACGTAACTTGTACCGGGTAGCCTTTTCGCCCGTTCTTGCCCGAGGGGCCGAAATACTCTCCGCCTAGCACATTTGGATCTGTAGCGGCTCTGAGAATTGGCAGAGCTCCCATCTCCGGCGGCTGCGATAGGTAATGAGCGATCCGTTTGACAATACCATTCAAATTATGCTGGAGATTAGTCACAGACCAACCGGGATGTGCGCATAAGGATAGGATGGGTACATCCTTTGCTTTGCATCTTCGATCGAGCTCATAGGCGAATAGGATATTAGCCAGTTTGCTTTGGGAATAAGCCCGTTGTTTATCGTAGTGTGTATTCCATTGCAGGTCCTCAAAATTAATGTTCGCCCCCTTCCAGCAGTTCGCCAGGCTACTTATGGTTACCACTCTGGCTTGTTCTGATTGCATGATTAACGGCAGCAGCAACCCGGTTAGTGCATAATGCCCCAGATGATTGACGCCAAATTGCAGCTCAAACCCATCCTTTGTCAAGCTGAATGGCGGCACCATTACGCCTGCATTATTGATCAGAATATCGAGCCGCTTATATTTCTCTTGAAATGTGCTGCAAAAGTCTCTGACGGAATCCAAATCCGAGAGATCCAGCTTCATGGCTTTAACTAATGCGTTAGGATACACGTTCCGTATTTCCTGCGCAGCTGCATGGCCTCTATCTGTGTTCCTTACAGCTAATACCACGGTTGCACCCTTGCGGGCCAGTACCTTAGCTTGTTCAAATCCGAGTCCCGTATTGCCACCGGTAATGATCACGACAGCATGATGCAGATCCTTTATCTGTTCTTCGCTCCAATTGGGGTTACCCATTGCTGCTCTCCTCCTTGATTTTTAAGTTACCAACGGTACCTTAAAAATAACATACCACTGGTAACTTTTCAATCATAAATAAAGGATGCCGTGAGAATTCAAGCATCCTTTCTTCTTTTATTAAGAAAATCCTTAATATGCGCTTCTATACCTTGGGACAAGACATGGTTGAAGCTATAGTCGATATTCAAATGTTCAAAACCGCTTAATACCTGATGCATCGTGTCTGTTGGATTGGATAAGGGCCACAGCGAAGAGGCGGTTAGAAATGCATAGTACTGGATATAAAATCCGTCCTGCATCGTTAGATTTGGATAGAGGATCGTAAGTTGAATGGCAAGTCGTTGTTGTAAGTCAATGTTCGTTGCCTTAAAGCTTCTCAAGGATGGTTCTGAGCTGTTCCTTTCCAAAGCAATTCCGAGAAACGGCATCAGCTTCAACAGATGGGGATGATTTCGGTATACCTTCACCCAAAGTGTGCTCACTTCCATCGGTATCGGATGGATACTCAATTTCGTTAAGGCTTCAATTAGTTCCTTATGAAAGCATTCATACTCTTGACCGTATATGTCCAGAAAGATTTCTTCGCGGCTGCTAAAATACCTGTAGATACTAGGTTTGCTGATCTGAAGCTCTCTTGCGATAGCATTTAATGTGATATTGTTATATTCGTTTTCTTCGAACAGTTTATAGGCAGCATCCAGAATTTCTTGTTTTCTGGATTCAATTTGCTCCGTTGACCTTGCTCTCTTCCAGTCCATCGAACCACCCCGACGTTAGATATGAATACATAAACTATAACATATCTGCCGCGAATCACATATTGGAGCAAGTTTTTTGTCTGGAATACAATAGAACAGCGCATCCTTCTCACCATCTTAGCCATTGTGATTTCCATTAAATCTTCCTCGGAAACATTTTCGATTCGTTTAACAAATCGCACATCTGCTCTGGATCATTGGATTGCTCAGAGTCAAAACTCAGGGTCTTTCACGGAGAAAGCTAATCGTACACCAGAGGAGAATGAGCTTCTTGTAGGGCGAAATTTGAGTTGTGCAAAAGGCCATTATTTTTCGTCTAGGCATCTTGAAGCATCACACTTGTAGTATATCTAATTGGTATAAAAATCTTATTGAGGGAACTAGATTGAAGGGAACAGCGGAAGATGATGGATATATGGGATTAATTGTTGTTGATTCCTCTTGGTTTAAAGCATGGGAAACAAAGTCCCAACAATGTCTTATGGAATCACTACAAGAGAATAGCTACAACTTGAAGAGTTTTAATGAGCATGTTTCTGATGATTACGAAAGCCACGTGACAACTGGCATTAAGCTATTAGAGATTGTCCGAGATGAGTTGCAATTAGGTAGGATTGAAGCGAAGAGCACATTAAATAAATCAGCTTCTTTTGATAATATCGGATTATCGAGCAAGTCACGGATGGAGCAAGCCTCTTCTTCAACAACAACCACTTCCGTATTTTTGCCTCGACCTTCAGTCGATCCTTTGACCACACGATAGCCCAGCGGAACCTTTCCGTTGTGGCTCCCTGTTTTGGCCCGATGTTTATGTCCCATCTCTGGAAGATCAACCGAATGGCCCGAAAAAGTATCGACCTGCTTCAAATCGTGGATTTGCTCAACAAAAATAACATCACCTTCCGCTCCTTCTCCGAAAATTTCGAGACCGAAACACCCATAGGGCGTTTCGCCCTGCAAATGATGGGCGCTGTCGGCGAGCTGTAAATAGTCGTATCTTATGGAATAAGCTTCCAACTATAGAGTGCCAACTACGTAAATAAAGATTGCCCGATAGAAATGAATCTTTGAGCGGCTGGCGATGTTTCGTTCATATAAGGGCAGTAAAGGCCTAAGTGCCTCCAAACAGCAGGCTCCAACTCTCTAACCTCAACATCCGGAAGCGTGTCCGGCAAGGCCAACTGAGGAAGCACTGTAACGCCAAGTCCTTCTTGAACCATGTTTAATATGGTAGCCAGTTCCATTACTTGGAAATGTACGGAAGGAGATAAATCGTATTGCTCGAAGATCTCTCGAATGATGAGTTCGCATCCGCCTGACGGCATGATGAATGGAACGTCCGCAAGCATCTGTACAGGAATCGCCGGGTAGTTTGTGAGCGGGTGACCTTTGGATATAACTACAACCATCTTGTCTCTGGTGATAGGAATAATGGTTTCGTCCCAGCAAAGCTTCGCTATAAACCCCATGTCAATAACTCGATTATTGATCCATTCTTTAACTTCATGATCTGTCCCCTCAAATAGGACGATTTCTATCATCGGGTACATCTGTTTGAAAGTGGCGATCATTTTCGGCAGCAAGCGGGCAGTCGTGCTGGGGAAACTACCGATGCGAATGGTGCCGATCTCAAGCCCCTTCTCGGCAGCCGCCTCTTGTTCGATTATGGATATTTTATTTATGATGTCCCTGACTGGTTTAAGAACCCGCTTTCCAAAATCCGATAGAATCACGCCTCGTTTTTTGTCGCGAATTATCAATGCCACTCCCAATTCAGACTCCATGCTAGCTATCGCATGGCTGACAGCGGATTGAGTCATGTTAAGTACTTCTCCAGCTTTTGTAAAACTGCCGGTTTCAATTACTTTAGAGAATATCTTGAATTGTGTAAATGTCATGAGCATCTCCTCATATCAAATATGAATAAAATCAATTTGATTTATTGTATAATGCCACTTATCTTTAAACAAGAAGAATAAAAGATTAATAGCATCGTGAATGATGCAGTCATAATTTTAAGGACAATTGTGGAGGTGTTTTTATCATGAGCAGAAGCTTTCTCATTTTGTATGGGGTGGGGGGCAGTGGACCCGATCATTGGCAAACATGGTTGCAGCAAGAACTGGAGAAGCAAGGTGAAAAAGTTCGTTTTCCTGACTTTCCAGAGAAAGATCAACCTATCAAGGATGTTTGGCTCGACCATTTATCTTCTGTTATTGAAGAAATTCCTCAAGATGAAGAAGTCATCGTTGTAGCTCACAGCTTAGCGTGCATCATGTGGTTTCACTATGCGGCTTCGTGTCTGAAACGAAAATTGCAGCGTGCCATTCTTGTAGCGCCGCCTTCGCCATTTTTGGAATATGAGCCGGTAATGACGTTTTTTCCTGTTCCGGAAAACATGCTTGAAATTGCAACGGTGGCGGAAAAGACGCTGTTTGTTTTATCCTCAACAGACCCTTATTGTTCGGTAGAAGATGCTGCTCAATATTTAGATTTAGGGGTTCCTTGCGTTATGCTGCCTAAAATGGGACACATCAACGTAGAAGCGGGCTACGGTCCTTGGCCGTGGATTCTAGATGTATGCTTGAACGAGCAAGTTACTCTACGATAGAGAGGATGAACAAAGTGATTCATATCGGACTGATCGGTGATTATGACCAAGAGGTCACAGCACATAGGGCAATTCCTCAAGCGATCGAACTAGCAGCGAATGAACTTGCATGTCCATTTGAGCTTGAATGGCTTGCAACCCCGCTGTTAGAGCAACAAACTGAGCAAATGCTAAGCAAGTACCAGGCTCTATGGGCTGTTCCCGCTACTCCATATGCGAGTATGGAGGGTGCTCTGAACGGCATCAAGTTTGCTAGGGAACAGCGAGTTCCTTTTCTCGGAACATGCGGCGGATACCAACATATGATTATTGAATATGCAAGGAATGTTCTTGGTCTCACCGAAGCTGATCATGCTGAATCGAATCCTGCCGCTTCATTGAAAGTGGTTGCTCCTCTTGCTTGTTCTCTTAATGAACAGACGAACACATTTAAGTTGCACCCAGGCTCAAGCATTGCAAAAATTTATGGTAAAAACGAGATTGTCGAACAATATGGCATCTGTAATTATGGTTTAAATGCTGAGTTTAGGCATTTGTTTGAACAAGGGGAGCTGCGGATTACTGGAGTAGACAGTAATGGCGAGGCGCGTATAATAGAGCTTGCTCCACATCCTTTTTTTATTGGAACGCTTTTTCAGCCGGAACGTTCAGCTTTTAAAAACATCATACACCCGTTGATCTCGGCATTTCTTCAAGCAGCCAAGGCTTGACCCCGGCCAATTGTGGATTAATACAGACACGCCGAGTCGCGGTCATGAAGATTGGAGGAGCTTATGGGGATTATAAAGCAAATGTCTTCACAGGTTGGCGATAGGACTCAGGAAGCCAATCGAATCGTCGCCGCGCAATATCTAGGATAACCCGGCGCTGCTTGCGGAAGTGACGGGAGCTCTTACAGGAACAGATGCCGCACTGCTTGGCGACTGTTGTGAGGTAATGACAAAAGTCGCGGAGTGGCGGCCTGAACTGGTTTCGCCCTACATAGACTTGTTTGTGCTACTGCTATCTCACAAAGGGACAAGAGTGCGGTGGGAGGCCATGCATTGCCGAAGAGAGTGGTATAAAGACCACGCAATAAGGGTTACAACCGCCTAGCTTATGGAAAAGTGAACCCAATCTTTCCCTTTGACAGCACTCATTTTTTCAAAGAAGATTTGAGCGCGTTTGTTATCAGTAGAAGTTATCCAAGTCATGTTAGCATATCCATGATTTTGTGAGTACTTTTGACATTCTAAAAAAAGTTGTGATTCCACTTCTGTACCTCTAAATTGTTCTATTACAAAGAGGTCGTTCATAACGGTGATTTTATCTGCTTTCATAGTGCTAAATGTAAAGAATAAAGTAGCAAAACCGACTAACTCTCCATTTTGTTCTGCCACAAACTGCACACCTTTTTGCTGGTCAAAAAGGGTTCCGATTAAATTATGAATTTTTTCGATAGGTGGCCTAGGGTTTTGATAAAAACCAACGATGTATTCATACATTAACTCGGTCAAACTGCTTAAATCATTTGGCTCAGCGTTTCTGATTAAAAATGACATTAGATGTGCTCCTTTTTCATAAATGTTAAATAATAATACATAAAAAAGTATATATATGCAAATATGAGGTCGGTATTTCAAAAAACAGGAAACGTTAGTGTATTTTAATACATGTTCTGCAAAGAAAAGGCCATCTCATAAAGGATGACCTCTTTCAAAAATTTGCCGCTTCGAATAACGCGCTGAACCGTACCATAAATAATGGATTAACTTTTCGGTAGGGCAGAACCATTGGGTTAATGTATCAGAGCCACGAGAGCCATCAAGTAAATGATGGCAGAAATACAGTGTTTCTTAGCAACCAACGAAACGATGAAGGCAAGAAGCATGAGAATAAGCAATGTCCGCGCTATCCCATTTGTTAAAATTGAACTCACTCCGAATTACTTAAGCAGTGTAAGTATCACCTCTATCGTATTATCAACAAATGATCGCTCTGGACGAGACTTCATTATTACGGTTAGTCCAATTAACGATACAAGTAGCGCCTGTGATACAGCCTTCGCATTTACCCCGATCTCGAGCTCACCTGATTGTATACCTCGTTCAATGGTTTCTTGAAATATGACCGATAGGTACATTTGATGTTCCCTTGTAAGAATTTCAAATTTCTCATCATGAGGCGCAAGTTCGACCATTGTATTGATGCAAAAACATCCCTTTTTGGGGCTAAATGCAAGTTCTTCATCAACTACACCTTCAAAAAAAGTTCGAAATGCTTCTTTTACTGATGGATTGCTTTGAAGTTTGGTTCGGATAAGAGAAGCACGGGACATCGTGTATTTGCGTAGCGCGGCTTCGAACAATTCTTTTTTGCCTCCAAAAGCTGAGTATATACTGGGCCGTTGAATTCCCATTCTCGAAGTTAAATCGCTTAATGAGGTAGCTTCATATCCCTTCTCCCAAAATAGTTGCATAGCTGCATCTAATACTTTTTCTTCGTCAAATTCGCGGATTCGTCCCATAATCAATACCTCTCGTTAACTCTTAGTTTTTTCTTAACTGCTCAATGATTCTGATCATATGCAATGGTTTGCGGCCTTTATTTACGTACCAAATGGTATAATATTATTTTATAATTATCCGTTTATATTGTCAAATGTAGGTTGGTTTGTCCTAACAAGGGAAGATTATATATAAGATATAACATAGTGGATTTGCAATAATGATTGACAGTACTCGTTATTAAAAGTTATATTTACTGGGAATTATATCATACTGATTAGTATGATATTTTATCGGTATTTAAAATTAATAGAAATAGGATGTGTACAAAATGAAGGAGGCTAAAGTAAAAGTAGCAGTTAATGCTGATATAAAGGCGAATTCATCACCGGGGATGATGATCAGATCTGATACAGCTCATGGTCCTTTCATGTCTCGATATGTGACACTATTGTTTGCGGCTGCCTGCGGGATGTCTGTTGCCAATATCTACTTCGCACAACCGATACTCGATGATCTGTCGAGTGAGTTCAGTATTGACTATTCAACCATTGGCATTCTCATTACCATCACTCAGATCTTTTATGCAGTGGGACTGTTGCTGCTGGTGCCGCTTGGGGATTTACTGAACCAGCGCCGACTGATTATCGGTCAGATGCTATTATCCATGATAGCTCTGGTTATAGTTGGCACTGCCTCCTCCAGCATGGCACTATTCGCAGGTATGGCTTTGGTGGGACTGCTTGCCGTTGTGACGCAGACTCTTGTGGCGTTCGCGGCGACAATGGCTACCCCTGCCGAACGAGGACGCGTCGTTGGCATGGTAACAAGTGGAATTGTGATTGGCATTCTTCTTGCTCGATCCATTTCAGGAATATTAACGGATCTTGCGGGTTGGCGTTCCATATATTTGGTTTCTGCTGCGTTTATGCTTCTTATGGTTTGTGCATTAATTAGGGTTTTGCCAAATGTTGAGCGTGGGGTAAAATCACTGTCCTATCCCCACCTGCTTAGATCCGTGTTTATGTTGTTCGCACAAGAACGAATATTACGTATCCGCGCTATTTTGGCACTGCTGATTTTTACTGATTTCAGTATTTTGTGGACTTCACTAGTACTCCCTCTTAGCGCGCCGCCATTATCCCTTTCGCACACTGCAATTGGGGCGTTTGGTCTCGCAGGAGTTGCCGGAGCATTAGCTGCAGCACGTGCGGGGAAGCTAGCCGATCGAGGTTACGGACAGAGAACGACGGGCTTATCTTTGATTCTATTGTTGATATCATGGTTGCTAATCAGCTGTATAGAACGGTCGCTGTTCGCGTTGGTCATTGGCATTGTACTTCTTGACTTAGCGGTGCAGGCCGTTCATGTCACTAATCAAAGTATGATCTTAGCATTGCGTACGGAGGCGCGCAGTCGGCTCACTGCCGGGTACATGGTTTTCTATTCCATCGGCAGTGCTACCGGCTCTATCACTTCGACCCATATATATGCGCACTATGGCTGGGACGGAGTATGCTTGCTCGGAGCCTCTGTTAGTGCTATAGCTCTTCTGTTTTGGGCGATGACCAGCCGCGCTACGGCTGCCGCATTAAAATAAAGCTTGTGTCCTTTGATAAACAGATATGAAGATTCAGCAGCATTAATCTGAGCTACATATCAACCTGCTTTCAAAGCTGTTGACAGATAAAGCTATTAGAATAGGAGAGATTGACCGTGGAGATAGGTATTACTTCGTTTGTAGAAACAAAGCCGGACATTCAGACTGGTGAAGTGATGAGTCACGCACAGCGATTGCGTGAAGTTGTTGAGGAAATTGTCCTTGCTGATCAAGTAGGACTTGATGTGTTTGGCGTAGGTGAGCATCATCGGAAGGATTATGCGGCATCTTCACCAGCACTTGTGCTGTCTGCGGCTGCATCACAGACGAAACGGATTCGGCTGACCAGTGCAGTGACGGTGCTTTCTTCAGCTGATCCGGTGCGCGTTTTTCAGGATTTTGCTACGCTGGATGGCATTTCAAATGGACGTGCGGAGATTATATCGGGCCGGGGTTCCTTTATTGAATCTTTTCCACTGTTTGGCTATGACTTGAATGACTATGATGAGCTGTTTGAAGAACATTTGGAATTACTCCTTAAAATACGGGAGTCCGAAAAAGTAACCTGGAAGGGCGGGCATCGGCCAGCGATTAACAATTTGGGCGTGTATCCACGGCCCGTTCAGAATCCTTTACCGATATGGGTTGGCAGCGGGGGCAGACAGGAGTCTGCTATCCGTGCAGGTCTGTTAGGACTGCCACTGATGCTGGCGATAATTGGTGGAAAACCGACGGATTTTGCACCGCTCGTGCAGCTTTATAAGAAAGCAGCAGCGCACGCTGGTCATGACGAATCGCGGCTTAAGGTTGGGTCGCACTCAATAGGATTTGTTGGAGAGAATACTGAACGAGCTGCAGATACATTTTTTCCTTCTACCATGGCAGGTATGAATAGATTAGGCAAGGAGCGGGGCTGGGCGCATTATGATCGTTCTAGTTACGATGCCGCGCGCAGCTTTGAAGGTGCACTGTATGTCGGCGATCCCGAGACTGTTGCCCAGAAGATCATTCACCTTCGCAAAAATGTAGGCATTACACGCTTTATGCTGTATGTTCCGTTAAGCACGATGCCGCATGCCGAGGTGATGAGAGCCATTGAGCTGCTAGGAACAGAGGTAGCACCCCGAGTTCTGGAAGAAATAACCAAGTGGGAAGCTGAGACGGAAAAAAGATCATAATTTAATTATAGGAGTGATTCGAATGGATTTTGAAAGTCGGGTATTGCCAGAATTAAGGTCGGTATTAGCACAATTTCCTGGTTTTCAACTGGAGGGAAATTTAGAATTGAGCAGAAGCTATTTGTCGAGTCCTCCCATTGAGAAGTCGGAGCACGTACGCACGACAAGCCGGATGATTCCGAGCGTAGCAGGCGAGATGTTGGTCAAAATCTACGAACCTGCCCAGCGAACTGGCGCTAAGCTTCCGGCCATGCTGTGGATTCACGGGGGAGGCTATGTGATGGGGCATCCTGATATGGACGACGCTTTGTGCGAACGCTTCGTGCAGGCGGTTAAATGCGTCGTCGTATCGGTCGATTATCGACTTGCTCCCGAGCACCCCTACCCAGCTGCCATCGATGACTGTTATGCCGGCTTGACGTGGATGACGGACGAAGCTGAGCTGCTGGGCATCGACTTGGATCGGATCGCGATTGCCGGTGCAAGTGGGGGCGGCGGTCTGACCGCAGCGCTCGCTTTAATGGCTCGCGACAAAGGCGGGCCAGCCCTCATCTTCCAAATGCCGCTGTATCCGATGATCGACGACCGCAATATTACGGCGTCAAGTCTTGAAATTACGGCCGATAACGCAACCTGGAACCGGAAGAACAATTTGGCGGCCTGGAACATGTACTGGGGTGATCGTACCGAAGACGGCGAGGTGTCCCCACATGCGGTACCGTCGAGAGCGGAAAGCTTGGCGGGGCTGCCACCGGCCTATACGTGCGTAGGACAGCTCGATCTGTTCCGAGATGAGACGATCGAATATGTGGCGCGCCTTGCGCAAGCGGGTGTAGACGTTGAATTTCATCTGTATCCCGGCACATTCCACAGCTTTGAAGTGATGGTTCCACAAGCGGAAGTAAGCCAGCGCGCCAGCAAAAGTTATGTGGATGCGATTGCAAGAGCGCTTAATCCTTAAACAATTAAAGGGGCTGTCTCAAAGGTCTGAAACGATTCAATTCGAGTTGATGATCGCAAAGTCCCAGGCACGATTTAGCATTAACCAGAAAGTATTTTAGCTTACCAGAAGAACTGCACGTACATGGAAGACGGAAACGGAATTGCGGGAACAATTCATAAATTTATAAAATCAGTATTTATTATAAAACACATGAGTAAAGCCGCCAAATTAACATTTTGGCGGCCCGCTTCTAAAAGGTCATTGTTTAATTGTTTTTCAACCAACTATCGTGTAACCATTTCTCAGTAACTCGACCATTTACCCATTTAATTCCTTGTTCGAAGGTAATAACTTTTCCGTTTGCCCCAACGATTACCCACGCATAATCATCATTTTCTTTCAAGTAACATTTGTATTTGATTCCCGAAATTGTTACATTTTTTTGCTTTGCACCGTTTTTAATGGTGATTGTTTCAACGTGTTGGTCAATCCATAAATTATCCAATTTTTCATATAGACCAGGCTCAACCTTGTCCAAAATATCTTTTGAAATTTCTTTCGTATCTTCTTTCGTTGGAAGTTCACCTTCCGATAAACTTTTATCCATCCAAGTAAAGCCAAGGAGTTTATAACTGTTCTTTGTTACTACAAATGAAAAATGTTCACCACCTAAATCATTATTTTCGCCCGAATCTTTTTCATATCTGAAAACCCAAACGTCATCGGCGTTTTGCTTTTGGCTTTGAACATTTTTTAAAGTATATCCTTCTGGAACAGTTAGTAGTTGCAATGCCTTTTTCAAGGCTTCGCTATAGGCCTCTTCTTTTACAGCTTTGTTTGTTTGAACGATATTACTTGCTTGGACAACCTTATTCACTTGAACCACCCCATTGGTATTATTTGGTTTCATCTTTGCCCCATTTGCATAGACCACACTAACGGACGCCAGGCAAAAAACAAAAGCAATCAGTAAGAAAAAATTACGTTTTTTCATTTTTACCTCCAAGAATTACTTTGAATTGGCATTGGCTTTTACAAGAAAAGAAGCCAACATACCGATGCCTAAAATAGAAGCTAATACCTCAAATGTGATGGTGTAACTCCCAAATTTCATCAGGTTTATTGCCACGATCGGTCCGAGAGTAGCTCCGATAAACAAAATGAAGGTATACAGGGTAACACCTATCCCTCTTGCCTCTCCTGCCAAGCTTCCGATTAACGAGATGAGGGTAGGTACTGAAACAGCAATACCTGTAACAAAAACAATACTCATACAAATCAGAATCGGAAGATTGGAGCTGATTCCAACCATGGCAAGACCCGCTGTTGCAAAAAGTAATCCTCCTTGTAAAACACGCTTAGCTCCAAATCTTTTTGCTAACCACCCTGCAAATGGAGAAACTAACATCCCGATGATCCCTGCGGCTCGTACCATTAAAATTTGACTGTTGTTCAGGTCAAAGTGAGACTGACTTAAATAATTTCCAAGAGTAGCGTACATCCCCACAAAGGAAAGGAGAAGAGTTACGGTAACGAGATAGCAAAAAAATAGTGATTTTTTCGAAAATACATTCCCAATCTGTTGGAATGTAGTCCAAATATTCACTTGCGTATGTTGCACATCTCCTCTTGGAACCAACCCTCCCAATAAGATAGCTGACAATAAGTAGATCCCTCCAAGAATGTAAAATACATATGACCAGCCAAAGTTTTCACTAATGATACTGCTGAAAACTTGCCCGATAATGCCTGCCATTAAAAAGCCCGTACTTACAAAACCTATTGTTGTCACTCTTTTCTCAATCGGGTACATTTCCACAATATAAGTAAGGACAGCAGGACCAAACGTTGCGGCGGCAGCACCCTGAATAGCTCGTAATACAATGAGCCAAGGAAGGCTATGAACAAACCCCAAAATAGGCGATACAAGGAACAGTGCTACCAATCCATAAAGCATGATTTGTTTTCTCCCGTACTTTTCTGACAAAGATCCAATGAATAGAAAGCCAATCGCATAGGTAAGTGAGAAAGAACTATTTACCCAAGAGGCTTGTGATGGTGTTACATTAAACGCATTTGCAAAAACGGAAACCATAGGAATAGTAATGTATAAACTCGATACAACAACTAAACCGCACCATGCAAGTATTGTCGTTACCAAAGAATATTTGTACGCTTCTGTTCTTTCACTAATTCTTCCTGCGAGTTGTTCCACTTTAAGAAACCTCCTTATTTCCCATTCAATTCATCAAGCACATCAGGCAAAACAGAAAGGAAATTACAAAGACCACCCGCTGGAATGCTCATCATCATTGCTTCTAAAACTTCATTTTCCGTAGCACCCACATGAATTTCCTTTGAAATATGCACTCGAATTGCAGGTGAATAACGTAAAGCTGTAAGAACCCCCAAATACACTAACTGTTTTGTTTTTTCGTCTAAAGCGGTCGAACTAACCGATTGATACATTTCATTAAATGCGATATAAGCTTTGGGGAAATTGTGTTTAAATGTTTCAAAAGCTGGATTTTGGGACAAGCGAATCCCTCCTGAAATATTGACTATTGAATTTTCAAGCTATTCAATCCGTTGTGAAGCTTCTGTAACACGGCTTTTTTTCATAAAATCGGGGTCAGTGGCGATAGCACCTGCTTGCCCCCAATTTGTCAATGATGTTTCCCGAAGTACGACCAGAACCTTATCAGGGGGTAAATTAAACAGGTTTACTGTAACATTGGTTAATTCCTTAATCCATTGCTTTTTTTGTTCCTCATTGAAACCTTCCCAGCAGTCAACATTGATAATTGGCATAAAAAACATCTCCTTTAAAGAATTGTTTAGGGTATTTGCAACCTCACAACGTATATTGTAACAAAACTACAATCGATGTCAATACATATCAATTGATTGTAACATTGAACCAACTATAGTAGAATACTTTCAAAGAGAAATATTCGGTGAAGGTGATCTCATATGAATTCAAATGAAGAATTAAAAAATATCTTATTGGATTTTGATTTATTGAGTAAATTGGTTGTAGGGATAGGTGAAGTGTCTGAAATCACTGGTGTTCCAACAAGACAAATACGATACTGGGAAGAAAAAGGAATTATTATTTCCTCTAAAGAAACTGAAGGAACAACACGGAAATATGATTATTTGAACGTGAAAAAAATACTTTTGATAAAGGAACAATTGGATGATGGGTATACTTTAGATGCTGCGGCTAAGAAAGTGGAAGAAAGAATGAAGAACGTTAATGAAGCGTTTATGAAATTAGCACAACGCTCAAAGTAACAAAGAAGAAAAAGTGCATGGTGAACAAAAAGACAGATCCATTAAAATGTGGATCTGTCTTTTGTATGTGTCTGTGTTTAAGACCTTAGTTCACGAGACTCAGAATATTCGTCACATTATTTTAATAAATTTCCCCCTACTTTCGAGTGGGAAGTGACTCAATGTGTGATGCATGGAGCCTTTTTTTAATTTTTCTCGCCTAATGAGTTATATCGCCAACTTACGAATCTATAATGCAAAAAGCGGGAAAAGGGGCTTCGCACCTTCGGGAGGATTCTAGGCTCGCCTTTTTCCTGCGGCACTCCCTGCAAAACGGAGCCGAATTTGCTCGCCCCTTGGGAAAGCCTGTTGACCATCTGAAGATGGTCAAGCGCCTCAGTCGAGCCGCAAATTCATTTTGCTCGTTCCCCATGAACGAGCGTTTCTACGAAACGCAAAACCTAGTTGTTCATCTAACGATGATCATTCAACACCCATCTGAAGCTGCAAACGATAATCTAAAAAACAAGGAGGTGACTACCATAGCAAGACGAAGCAAACCATTAATCACTCAATTTTTCAACCGAGATCGAGTTGCTTTTACGGCACTGTCAAGAGTTGGACATGCTAGCCATTTTCATCTGCGAGACTGTGGACTTGCTGATGCCCGGATCAAGAACTTAGTAAGGGATGGTTATGTCGAAAAAGTAGCTTATACGCAAGGGAAAGAAGTGCTAGACTGCTATAAATTGACTAAGAAGGGTAGAGAATTATCCCAATAATCTAATTTATTAATTCAATTATAAAAATATTGTATTTACAGGGCTCTTCTATTTTCTATAAAAAAGTTTAGACTATATAAGTTGAACTAAAGATTAGAAAACTAGGGTAAGGAATTTCATATCTGCATGTCGAATAAGTAATCAACGACAAATGAGACAGGTAGGGAATTGAAATGGAACAGACAGCAGAATTAAAGGAAATCAAACAGGCGATGAAAAAAGCAAAAGATCGCCGAATGTACGAACGCTATCAGGCGTTATAGTTACATCTTCAAGGAACGCAGGTAGAATCGATTGTTCATACCTTAAACCGAAGTGCCAAAACCGTGAAAGGGTACATTAAAGCATACGAAACAAGTAGTCTTTCCGGTCTACAAATGAATCATTCACCCGGTGCACCTTCCGCTTAACGAAAGATCAGCAGGAAAAGCTGAAGCATACCCTTATAAGCTCAGTTCCTCATGAGGTAGGTTTTACCGCTCGACACAATTGGACGCTCGAGATTATCGCAACCTTTATTGAGTGAGAATTTGGCCAGACGTATTTTTCGTGGCATCTCAAAAATGATGCATCGTCAAGGGTTAAGCTATACCAAACCCACATATACCTTAGCCGCAGCGGATGAAGAAAAGCAACGCTTGTTTGCAGAGAACACCTTTCCGGCTTTAAAAAAAGATTGATGAATAATGAAGTCGACCATCTGCTATTTGAGGATGAGTCGATGATCCGTGATTACCAAGCCATTCAAAAAACATGGTTTCTTCGCGGCAAGCAGCGAATTATCCCAACCACAGGCAAGCATCGTGGAGTCAAGTTGCTGGCCACTGTGGACTATTCCACGGGCAAGGTGGTTTGGCAGGGAGATGAGCAATATACAGCGGTGACCTTTTTGAGTTTTCTTCAAAAAGTGGTTGCTCACTATCCAACAGGCCAAATCGCCATCGTGTTAGATAACGCTCGCATTCATCATGCCAAGTTATTACTGCCGTTTTTGGAAGAGATGAACGGGCGACTGGAATTGGTTTTTCTGCCTCCCTACAGCCCACAACTCAACCTTGTCGAAGGTCTATGGAAATGGTTAAAGTCGGATGTCATTAACAATGTGTTCTATCACACGGTCGCTGAAATCCGCAACAATGTTCAACAGTTTATGGACGAGATCATGAAATCTCCTCTGTCGATCATCGATCGCCTTTGTGTAAGGTTTTAGTTGGGCAATTTAATAGTTCAACTTATATAGAAAAATAAATATTATTTGGTCAAACGAATACTTTACTATTATTCCTAGTATTGGACCACTAAATGAGGGACATGTATTAATTGTTCCTAATAGGCATTTCATTTCACTTTCTTGAAAATAAAGAAATAACGTCTTTAATGAAAATCAATACCCCAAAGCATAAATGTTTATTTAGGTAACTTGAAAATGTGTAAGGTAAACTCTGAGGAAATTTATAACAACCAAAATATTGAAAATGGCTATTTAACAGTTGAAGATTTAACTGGACAAACATGGTTTAACAATAAAGATTTTTACGAATCACAGGTCTTAAGAAAATACTATTCCCAAAAAATATTCATCAAACTACAAAAATACTTCAGTTTGATATACCTAATTAACATAATCAAAACGATGAGACATTCTAACTGGACAATTATCTTATTATACCGACTAATTTTCTTCATATAAATGATTGCCTGTTCGGGTGCCCTTAAATTTCGCTCTATAAATGTTACGGTGAACCATATCATAAGTAGGGCGAAATCTTCCGCTTCAGGTGTAAAAGTGCTGAAAGAAGAGACTCGAGGTACTTTGTTACGTAATTATTTCTAAGGTAATGAGAAGGATCCGAGATAAAATGATATGTAAAATGTTTAATTTACACGAAGCCAGCAATTCTCTACAAAAAAATGCGCACCCACGCTGTAAGTGTTGGGTTACGCATTTTGTTCTTCTAAGGATCTGCAATTGTCTATACATGTGCTTCGTCTATAATCGTTTGTTTACTTCACGTTGTGGGCAATCCAGGATTGAATTGACTCTCCCAATGGCTTGAAAAGTGCTGGGTCAAACTTTAGTTCGATGCCTTTGACTTTTCACACATTCTGTATCCTTTTTATGATTGGTGATGTAGTGTTATTTCTATATTGGTTTTACCTATAAAAACTATTGTCATTATATATTAGACCAATAGAAGTCAATGACCCTATTATATATTTATAATAATAATGTAATTGGTGGAGGAATGATAAGATGTCTATTTATGATCTTCAGGTGAACTCCATTAACGGTAAACTCGTTGAATTGTCAATTTATCGTGGAAAAGTTCTCCTTATTGTCAACACGGCCAGTAGATGCAGCTATTCTCGCCAATTCGCTGATCTCCAAAAGCTTTACGAAAGTTACCATGAGCAGGGGTTTGAAATTCTCGGTTTTCCTTGTAACCAGTTCAACGAGAAAGAGCCAGGGAGCAACTCGGAAGTTAAGGATTATTGTGAAAGCAACTTTGGAGTGACATTTCCGTTATTTGAGAAGATGGAGGTTAGGGGACAGTCTGCACATCCTTTGTTTCAATATCTTACGCAGCAGGCCCCGTTTCAAGGTTTCGATATTCAGACCTCAGGCGGTAAGTGGATGCAGGATTTCTTGCAGGAAAAGTATCCGGACATATACGCTGGTGATGGGATCAAGTGGAATTTTTCGAAGTTTTTGATCGACCGGAACGGCTATGTATACGATAGATACGAGACTACGACGGAACCATTTGATATAGAGTCGGTTATTAAATCGCTGCTTTTAAAGTAGCGAATCCGTTAGGCGGTTAAACTTACGGATAACGTTGGTTAAGTTACTACTATGTTCGGCGAAGAAAAGGCCATCCCGCAAAGGATGGCCTTAAAACTTGCCGTTACAGACAGCATGGTGAACCCTATCATAAGTAGGGCGAAATTTTTGTCTTCGAATGCTCCTGTGTACCTTCACCGTGAACTTCGCAATCCTGCTCTTTCGATCTCCTCTTTGATGATTTGCATGAGCAATTGCTTGGAGGATGCAGGCGGATAGTCGCGCCCACGAGGCTGTAAGAGGCCGACCGGTATGAAAGGCTCATCCCATTTCACGTCGATTCTTTCGACCTCTGGAATTAACGGGGTGGAACCTAGCACAACGCCGACGGCGAGCGTTTGTTTGGCGAAATAAGGGATGGAGGAGATTTGGCTTACCGTATTCAGAAGAGGAGGCATCGTCTCGTATCTAGATAGATGCTTGGCTAACTGCAAATAGTATAGGCACGTGCGTCCCCCTGCTATGACGGGATAGTCTAGAATCTCCTTGAAGGAGACACTGCTTGCTCCGCTTAACGGATGGTTGTGGTCCGTTACAAAGACGATTCTTTCTTGATAAAGAGGCTCGAAATAAAAAGCCGTCGGATCGGACGGCTCGCCGCAGATCGCGAAATCGAGCTCGTCATGGAGTATGGCTTGGGACAAGGAGTCGGTGTTCCCCAACACGATCTGGCAAGCCATTTTCGGCTTGTTCTTTTGAAATCTGTGCAAGGAATCAGGAAGTATGGTTTCTATCAGCGATTCAATCACACCCACACGCAGGCTGCCGATCTCGTCTTGCTGCAGTGCCCTGGCCAGCTCGGTTACGTCGTTCCAATGTCGAATCAGCTTATCAACTTCCGCTGCGAATAATCGTCCGGCATTCGTTAATTCCGCTTCCCACCCTCTCTTGAAGAGCTGTATTCCCAACTCCTTTTCCAGCCGTTGAATTTGATTCGTTATCGTCGATTGCGCATAATTCAATTTCTCGGCTGCCCGTGAGAAGGTTCCCTCTTGAAGTATCGTTTGAAAAGCGGTCAGTTCTTTTAAGTCCATTCTATCGGCCACCTTAATCGAAAATATTGATGAAGTTCATTATTTTATTCCATTATATAAATGAAGTGACGCGATGTACAATAAAGAAAACTCAAGCAAGGGATGATAGAACATGCCGTTTATTAGAGTTAGCTACTTGGAGCCACAATATGAAGCTGACCAGTTGGAACGAATCAGCCAGACCATCATGAGCGCATTGATCCAGCATTTCAATGTACCTGACGACGATCTATTCCAGGTATTCCATGCTCATAAACCAGGCGAATTCTATTACAGTAAGAATTACTTGGACGTCAAACGAAGTGACGGATTGCTGTTCATTCAAATCACGCTCAAGTCAGGAAGAACGACCGAACAGAAGACAAGCTTCTACGATACGTTAGCCGAACAGTTATCGAGAGCGCTTCCGATGAGGAAAGAAGACGTGTTCATTGTGCTCGTCGATACGGAACTTGAGGATTGGTCGTTCGGTAACGGAGTTGCCCAAATGCTGCAACGATCGGTTAGGGGGGATTGACAAATGGCACATCGGAAAATCGTGTCCAATGCGCAGAAATCGTTCGGGGAGTTCGCTCCGGCATTCGTCGGATACTCGGAAGACGTGTTATACGGAGATTTGTGGAGAAGGGAGCAATTATCTCTACGGGAGCGCAGTCTGATAACAGTTGTGGCGTTGGTGGCAGGAGGAATGACCGAGCAGCTTCCCTATCACTTGCGATTAGCCGTTGATAACGGATTGAAGAAAGATGAGCTGGTTGAGGCTATCACGCATCTGGCCTTTTATGCCGGATGGCCTCGCGCGGCTTCGGCTCTCCAGGTAGCAAAGAATGTGTTTATAGAGCAGGCAGAGCTATAAACATAATGAGGAATGGTACTTGTTCCAAATTGGACCTTAACTGCTTGCGGTCTCGGGAACCGCAAGCGGTTATTTGTGGTTACACGCGAAGACCGTCGCAAAGAATCGAAACGACGCGGTCCGGAAAAGTTCCGCTGTCCCCGGTTATGGTTTCGAATTATATTTTCAGTTGGGATTATTCTCCGCTCCCGCCCTTCCATTACCTAGGTTTCCGCCGTATGTTAAATCAAGGATAAATGAAGAGGGTCTTGCCAAGTGGGAGATATTATACCAAAGGGTTCCAGCTTTATATACAGGAGCACAGTGGGGCGCAGAAAACGACCAAAGACAATGGAGAATTGTGAGATTGGACCTTTAACACCTGTCAAACGCCGTAATAAAGCATTTCGAATTCGTTTGCAAACAGCGATTTTCCAAAAAAATCGGCGGCTACCAGACCATCCGTGTAACGGAGATGAAAAAAGATATCGGAACAAGATTGCCAACTTCTCCAAAGGATTGCCGCACAATGAACTCGGAGAGGTACATCTGATTGCTTACAGGTCTTATATCCATGCCTTAAAAATGGGCGAGCCGGAAGATTTTGAAGATATTCCTCTTGGCGGTGTCCTTAAGCTTGTCGATCCCCAAGCCGCATATGCCTACGAACTGGCAGGATCCGATAGTCACCGTTTGGCTATCTCTGCGGCACCTGCATTCAGCAGCAGCGAGATAGCTGGCGAAATGGTCGAGCTGTACTGGAGGGTGCTGACGCGCGATGTTCCTTTTGAGGATTACGATTCCAATCCGCTAACGATTACAGCCGCGTCCGAGCTTTCGAGTCTTTCGAACTTCCGCGGGCCGAAAGTGAATGGGAGAGTAGCAACCGGAACCTTATTCCGTGACGATATCCCCTACGGGGGAACGCCAACTGTCCAACGTAACCGCATAACGGTGGCCGGCGATGATTATTTAACTTCGTATCAGGAGTGGTTGGATATCCAGAATGGATTAGCGCCACGAACTACAAACGTATATGATCCCATCCTTCGCTATATTCGAAATGGCCGCGATTTGGCCGCATGGGTCCATCATGATTATTCTTTTCAAAGCGGTTTGGGTGCCTGTCTGATTCTTCTTAATTTTGGTGCTGAAGCGCTGGACCCGGCTAACCCTTATTTGAAATCAGTCACTCAAGCCGGTTTCGGTACTTTCGGGGCACCCGATGCTTTTTACAATAATCGAGAGAAATGTGACCCTGGAGAAACTTGTTAGCTTTAAACAACAATTCGCCATTGAAACGGTTGAATTAAATCATTTAGTTAAAATCGTTTTCCCAGTATGGGATGATAAAACCATCGATAAATTTTTTCAGATGCAGTCGAACTATTTAATCGGATTATTTCCGTATACATCACCGACACCGATCCAAAAAGAAGCGATGGAGCAATTGGGGATTGATTATAAATCTCTTGATTTTAAGTGCATTACTCGTATAGAAGCATCTATTTCCAAAAAGAAGTGGTATGGGGAAAAGAGACATATGTCACTGCCCCAATACTCACATCGCAAGTAATATGTTAAAATACAAAAGGCAACACCGCTTCATCAACTTTATAATTCGCAAGCTATGATTGCTATGGATCACACTATAGCAGGAGCAGCTTCTGGAGAGACTGCGGAAACCGCGGCGCCGAAGGGTTCACAATCTCAGGCAAAAGGACAGAAGAGTACTGAATATTTATTTGTCATGCTGATCGTTATTAGCAGGGTAAGTACTATTTAATATTCTTATGAACTGAGAGATTGGATGACATCCAATCTCTTTTTTTTATGGGCATTAACGTTTTGCATTCAGAAGGGGGAACTGGGTAATAATGGCACAGAAAGAATTAAAAAGAGAGCTGGCAAATCGGCATGTTCAACTCATCGCCATCGGCGGCACTATCGGTACGGGATTATTCCTAGGATCCGGTAGAGCGATCCAACAGGCAGGACCATCCATCATGATTACGTATTTGATCGTGGGTATCGCCGTGTTTTTTGTAATGAGAGCGCTGGGAGAACTCCTGTTGTCTAATGCGGGTTATCAATCTTTTACGGATATTGCTGAAGACTATCTTGGACCTCGCGCCGCATTCATAACCGGTTGGACGTATTGGTTTTGTTGGATCATGACAGCTATGGCTGATGTTATTGCGGTCGGCGTATATGTACAGTATTGGTTTGATATTCCGCAGTGGGTACCTGCCGTCGTCTGCTTAATCATTTTATTAGGATTCAATCTATTAGATGTAAAAAATTTCGGGGAACTTGAATTTTGGTTTGCTTTAATCAAGGTGATCACGATTCTCGCATTAATTGGCACTGGGGTCGTGTTGCTGGTTATGGGATTAAAGACGGATGCGGGAACGGTGACGGTCAAAAACCTTTGGGAGCATGGGGGTGTTTTTCCGAACGGAATTACAGGCTTTTTACTTTCCTTCCAAATGGTTGTATTCGCATACGTCGGTGTGGAGTTAGTGGGTGTATCGGCAGCGGAAACAGCGAATCCTGAAAAAAGTATTCCATCGGCTATTAATAAAATTCCTCTAAGGATTCTATTTTTCTACGTTGGTGCGCTTTTTGTTCTGCTATGCATTAACCCATGGACGGAGCTCAATCCGTCAGAGAGTCCTTTTGTGAAGACATTTAGTTTAGTGGGGATTCCGATCGCCGCAGGGATTATTAATTTTGTCGTATTAACTTCCGCCGCTTCCGCTTGTAACAGCGGGATGTTCTCCACAAGCCGGATTCTATATAGCTTAAGCAAGAAAGATCAGGCGTCACCTCATTTTGCCAAACTGAACAAAAATCATGTACCAGGGAACTCCTTATTCATTTCTACACTTGTCATTTCCGTGGGAGCTCTCTTGAGTAAAATCATTCCGGGGCAGGCTTTTGGCATAGTGACCACCATTAGTGCAATTTGTTTTATCTGGGTTTGGGGTGTCGTTCTCGTATGCCACATCAAGTATAAGAAGACCCGGCCGGAATTACAGGCTAAATCGAAATTCAAAGCCCCTTTTACGCCATTTATTAACGTTGTTGTCTTAACGTTGTTTGGCGGAATTCTCATCATTATGCTGTTCGCTAAAGATACACGTCCGGCTTTATTGTTTACACCGCTATGGTTTATTCTATTATTTGTGCTTTATTCAATAGGGAGTAAAAAGGTGAAAGACGAGAAAAAAGCAGCATGAAAAATGGCGGCACAGGGATGAAATCCTGTGCCGCCATTCTATTTAATAGATTATACCGCGCCTTAGGCGTATCTGCGAATCGTATCAGCCAGCCGATCGGCGATGTGATGTGCTCCGTAAGCAAGGTCGCTGCGGTCAAAACGCAGCTTTACAAAACGTTCATCTGTATCAAGCGCTTCGGCGAATAAGCCGGCGAGTCCGCGTGCCTTACGGTCGACCTGCATCAGCAAGCTGACACCATTCTCATCCGGATAAAAGATGATTTCGAGTTCGTCCAGTTGGCCGCGGAACATGGAAGTAGGGACAAATTCAAATTCCTGGACAAAAGACATCCCGTTTGTTTTGCCGTAATGAGGCGCATGTTCACAGCTTACCTCACGAAGTCTAAATCCAAGCTGATTGACTGCATCAAGAATAATAGCAGAATGCGGATGTGGCATGACTTGAAGACGATCCTCATCCGTTGGATCAATTGCTTCCTTAATATCAAGGCCGGTGTGGATCCACACGGGTGTTCTGCCCATTGTCACCGGGGTAAACGCCGGAATCTGAAAGGAGACAGGGAATTCATAGACTTTGCCCGCTTCTGCGGTGAATTTCTCAGCGAGCAGGAATTTAGCCAAAGTTGCTTCTACATTTGTCTTTGTATCATTATGTTCCTTTACATAATTCGTTCTGACAAAAGCGTAAACATCATCGACTGCCTGATCCACACGGCCAGCTTCGATCCGGACGACACCGCTGAGGATACCCCCTGCGCTCACTGTATCTTGATGAAGCATAAGATCAACCTTAGCGGCACCAATTCCGGCGCTCGCCAGCATACGTTTGAACATGGACAATGTAAATGCTCCTCTCTTTTCGTTAGATACTCATCATACGCATTGATATTATCTGAGGTTTCAGATTAAAGTTATTAGACAAATCAAAGCATTCCAGGTCAGGAATAGATTAGAGCCGCAATGACATCGATATCGCGCTTAAGAAGATTGTCGATCCCCGCCAAAAATTCTCCAGCAATCTCCGAACGTCCTGCTTCTATATTCAAGCTGCTAACATGAGTAGCGGTTACCTTTAACGGTGCCCTTTAATTTTGCTAGCTCCTCTCCCTTTTACCACCTTACATAAATGAGAAAAAAGAGCGCAAAAGACTCCGCTTCCTTGGCGGAACCTGACGCATGGCGACGGCAGACGGGTGGTTCTCTTCATATGACGAGTGTATTTGGGTAGTTGGCTTCTGAATAGTTTCTAAAGATGCAGCTAATTGTGTGATCATTTGGCGTAGGTCCTCGAGTTCTTCGCGCTGCTGGAACAGCTGGATCGAGACTACTTCGTCCGCTTTATGATTAAGTGAGCGTTCGATATGATCGATGCGGGAAGCCATATCTTCTATAGACTTATCATGTGTGTGCAGGGGGAGCTTTTCTTGCGGTAGCTCTGGTGGCTGATTGTAAGTCGAGAGATCAATACAATCCAACGTTTCCCCGTGTTCGATTCGGTCTTTAATATGAATAAGCAGGCCAATTTCCTGCTCCGAGAATATATAGTGGCCAAACCGATCCTTTTTAAAGTAACTAGGAAAAATAGAGATCCAACGTTTGATAGTGGTTGGGCTAACGGACAGCAGTTCAGCGGCATCCTTCGTTTTCAAAATATCCACTTTGATTCCTCCACTTCAGATGTTCTTTTATAAATGATTCGCTGTTATTAAGCACCTCCCTGCACGGGTGACAAAGGAAGTGTGGATTCGATAAACAAAGTGTTATTACGAGCAATCATGCAGTTAGAATAAGGAGAATAAGGAGAATCAGGAAAAACAGACAACTTTCTTAATACTTGCCGAATTAATAATTTTAAAATGATTACTATTGTATATCTATGTCTTATGAACTAGGTGATGTGGATAATTCAGGAAAATATACTAGAAACGATTCTATAATACGAATATAATAAATAGATAGATGCGTATACAATTATGAAAAGGGGTGAATTGCATGGATTCCAACTATTTTAGCCATCACGATCCTATTAATCATTCAGACGTACTGGATAAGGCATTCGGTCATGACTCCAATCAATCACATCATCCAGTATTTGTAGAGGATTACAACCGCAGCGACGGCACACATGTTAAAGCGCATATGCGTTCCCATCCGGATGGCAATCCGTTCAACAATTACACCTATCCGGGTCATATCAACCCATTTACAGGGGAAGTAGCTACTGGAGACCCGCTATCCTATCTCAGCCATCACGATTCATCGTTTCATCATGTTCTGCAGCAGTCCAACCCGCTTGCTCATATTCAAGATTATTCATTGCCTCAGCTTACGTTTGACTGACCTTGGATGGTCCAGGGACCCATTTAACCTTAGGGAGGGTCTCTTTTTTATTTATTTCTCATTAAAGAAGGGATATACGTACAGATGACAGGAATCGATTTATCATCGTATCGCGAACAGCGCAAGCGAATTATGGATGCGATTGGAGAGGTACAGCAAACTGCGAAGGAACTACAGGTTGAATCAACTGAGCGAGTTCTACAAATGACTAGAGAAGGGCTAGCTGATGATTTGTTCAAAATCGTTGTAGTGGGAGAGTTTTCCCGCGGAAAGTCTACCTTTGTTAACGGTCTGCTCGGACGCAGGGTGTTACCTTCTTCGGCCAATCCAACGACGACTGTGCTTAGCAAAATTATTTATGCCGACGAGCCGTATTATCGATTGCATTACCGTGATAGCCGGGCTAGCGCAGAGATTAGCGAGACCAAGTTCAAAACGATTGTCGCACCAGAAGAGCCTGATCCGGATGACCCGTCTTCTGTCAAGGAGCGGGATATTGCGTTGATGGAATTCGGGTCTATTTCACATGTCGAAATTGGCTATCCGGCTTCCATTTGCCAAGGTGGAATTGAGTTGATTGATACGCCCGGTACGAACGATTTGGATGCGGCTCGTGAGGAAATTACATATAAATTTATACCAGAAGCAGATGTTGCTATTTTTGTGTTATCTACACGTCCTCCGCTGTCCGAGACAGAGTTGAGCTTCTTTAAAGACCGTATTCTGAAGGCGGATATTCAAAGAATATTCTTTGTCGTTAACTTTAAGGATCGGCTTACGTCCAGCCAGGCCCAAGAGAAAGTATTAGATCGCATTATCAATCTTCTTTCACCAGTTGTAAAGGACCTTAAGGTGTATCTGATTTCGGCTAAACAAGCGCTTGATGCTCGTCGGGCGGCTTCTGGTGAAGTGGAAGCTAGTGGACTTGTGCCTTTCGAGCAATCGGGGTACGTAGAATTTGAAGCAGCTGTCGGACATTTTCTAAGTGAGGAACGCGGAAAAGTGAAACTGGCCAAGCCGTTAGAGCGGACAATTCGAATAGCAAATGAATTGAAGCAAAACGCTATTCGGCTTCCTATGTCAACTCTGGGAAAACATCTATCGGAGTTGGAAGAGCAAGCAGCTATTGTACAGAATGAACTGAATCGTGTCAGTCGCGTCGCTGGGGATACAATCCATAGGCTCCGTATAGCATTAAGCAGCGGTGGCTTGGACATCAGATCACAATGGGAGTCCGGCTTGCATCAAGTTGCGACCACAGCTGTTCAAACCGTCACCAATTATACGGGTCCACTGCAAAATGAAGAAATAGCCAGCGCCATTGAAGCTGTGGTAGCGCCTATGCAGACGGCTCTGCAGGAAAGTATCCGTGCGGCCCAAACAGCGATTCTGGAGGAGGAGATCGGGCGCGTAAACCGTCGGCTTGAACAAGAGTGGGAAGCGATTGAGCAGAAGATTCTTCAAACGTTTATTCCGGAGACCGTTAAGGCTGACGGGGAAAGCGTGTATAATGAGTCGCTTTACAACCAAGACGAGGTGTTCGTGAAGACCGGGATTGGTTCGTTGGGAATGTTGGGAGCCATTATCGGCTTGCATGTGGCATTGCCGCTTGCTCTTCCGGCACTGTTTTTTGGAGGCAGCTTTATTTATTCGTACTTCGACAATCAAGTACGAGGAAAGGCGTTGGCCAAGGTCCGAGTACAGGTGGAGCGCCGATATCGAGATGTTATTCCAGGGTTGTGTGCAGATTTTGAAAGTCAATGGAAACAAATGACCGACGAAACCGTTACGCATTTTGGAGAGGAAGTCAATCGTAAGCTCAGCTTTATTGCGGATCAAATGCAACGTGCAGTAGCGGACCGTAATCATGAGGCGGGTAACGTGGAACAGCGTAAAGCTTATTTTCTAAAGCTTGAAGATCATTTAAATAGTGTTATAAGTTGTCTGGAAGAGTTGTCAGGAGAGCTTGGTAACGGAAGGGAGGGACATTCACAGTGGACGAAATGATAGAGGACCATATAACAATGCAAGGGTATGAAGCAAGTAAAACGACATTGCTTGAATCCATGCGCAGAATACAACAAGTCGTGGGCGGGGTGCTGCCCGACTCTGTTTTTTTGAGAGAACTTGAAGCGCTTCAGGAGACCGTAGAAGAGGATCTGTGCACGGTTGTGGTTCTCGGGGAGTTCAAAAGAGGGAAGTCCACATTTATCAATGGACTGCTTGGAGAAGCGCTATTGCCAGTCGATGTAACACCTACAACAGCAACGATTAACGCGGTCCTTTACGGTGAGCAGAGAAACCTAACGGTCCATTGGGACGATGGTACGGCAGAGCAACGTGAGCTCAATAAGGAAAGTATAGACGCCTTCTCTGTAGAGGGTACCGAAAGTCTTAAGGGCGTTCGCTACTTAAGATTGACGATGCCAGTTAAAATGCTTGAGCCGAATGTCATTCTTGTCGATACGCCTGGAGTGAACGACCTGAATAAGCAGAGATCGGAGGTTACGTATCGGTTCATTCCACGCGCAGATGTTGTCATCTTCATGCTGGATGCAACGTCCCCTGTTACACGTTCCGAAAAGGAGTTTCTGTCAGAAACATTCTTATCTGAGGGGCTTGAGCGCATTCTGTTTATTGCTAATTTTATCGACCAGATTGAGGAAGAGCAGTCTGTTTACTTAGACAGCCTTGGCAATCGACTTGCGGCTGCATTGGGTGGCCGGAAGCAGACGGTTCTCCCTTACTGTGGGACGATGGCCTTAGAGGGTAGACAATCTAACGATGTCGATCAGCTTGAAGCATCAGGATACCCTGCAATTATTGAATCCATTCAAAAGCTTATTCAGCACGGTTCACAGGGTGAGGTGAAGCTGGAACGGTTCCGCTCCCGCATGCAAAGCCTTGTCACTTCGATTGGCCGAGAGATCGAAGGCCGTCACAAGCTGTTGAGTGCATCAGGCGAGGAACTTGACCGGAAGCTGGAGGGCATGGAGATCCTGATGGAACGGCATGGGGCTATTCGTGCACAAATGGACATCTATACGAAGGATCGTGAAACGGAGATGCTGGCAATCCTTCGAAAATCACTTCTATATTTTGAGCAGCATATAAAGGAAGATATGGAATTTGCGGTTATTCAGTTTTCGGGGACACAGCTTAAGGAATTTGTCGAGACACATATCACGATGCAGATTAAGCGGCGCTTCAAGCAGTGGATTGAGCAGCATTCGCCTGCAATGATAAAGATGCTACAAATGCTGGAGAATCAACTCGTAACCGCCTTGGCTAAGGAGTTCAATACAGCGCTTCACCCGCTGTGGACTAAGAGCAACCTGGAAGATTTGAATAGTTCCGACAGCGAAATAACGTTAACCGGTGCAGACCTGAGTAATACGCCAATAATGGCAGGGCTTATCGCCGGCGGGGCTGGAATGCTTGCCATGCTACTTGGTGGGCCACTGTTTCTTCCCATTGTCGGCATGGCTGGATTCCCATTTATACAAAAACATATGATGCAAGATCAGTTAAAAAAGGCGAAAGAGAAGCTGCTGCCTGAGCTTGCTGCCGCTCTTGATCAAGTGATGGAACAGTTTGGAATTCAGGTGGAGCAATGGCTCCTGACAAATATCAAGTTGGTTCGCGATTCGGCAGAGAACCGCTATGTGGAGATCGTACGAGTGCATAAAATACGACTGGAGTCGGATATATCCGGCATGAAGCATTCTTTGGAAGAGAAACAGCGGGAAAAGCAGCGGTTGTTGCAGGTGGGGGAGGAAATTAGCCTATGGCATATCTAAATTCAGAAAAACTCATTGCCATTATAGCGGCCTCAATAATTGTTATTGGATTCTGTGCTGTAGTGCTCCGTAGAAGATCGAAGCGCAAGGTGGGGAAAGTCGCCAAGGATACGGTTGAGACTGTACAAGGCGTAAATTTTAAGCCAATCGTGAAAAAATCAAAGGAAGAACTGGCGAGTCGCTTGCCGCAACGGCAGCCAAAGCTACCCGATTATGCTTTTAAACTTCCGGCAGATTTCCTTGTACAAAAGGTAGCAGAGCGAATGGTACTCATGCTGGAGCCCTACGAGGAACTTAAAGAGTATAGGGATAGCCTGCAGCAACTTGCTGACGATGCAGCTAAGCCACTTCTTCTCGCGGTTATGGGTCTGTTTAAATCTGGGAAATCAAGCTTTATTAATGAGTTGATTGGTATGAAGGATTTCCTCAGAACGGATGATGTTCCTGCAACTGCCGTAGTGACGATGCTGAGTTATGGAGAAACGAGGGAAGTTATTGCTCATCTGTTGGATGGAACTACCCAGATGTACCCTTATGAGAAGTTGCACTCCTTATCGGCAGAAGGTGATGAGGACATCAGGAAATTAAGAGACTCCATTGATTATATAGAGGTCCGTATTCCTGTCGCTCTGTTGAGGAAGGTTACCATTGTAGATACACCTGGTCTAAATTCGAATAATGAACATCATACAAGGGCAACTGAACGATTCGCTAATCGCGCGGATCAGGTGCTGTGGTTGTTCTCCTACGGACAAGCAGGGTCAAGACTCGAGATGTCGAAGCTTGGCCAAATGGCTAACGAGTGGAGGCCAATTGGTGTAGTTAATTGCATTGATGAGCATGATCCGGAGGAAGGGCAACTAGATACTTTCCTTAGACAGGTCCAGAGACGACTGGGTAACAGCGTATGCAGGCTCGAAGCCGTATCAACGCTTCAAGCGACTGAGGGGAGATTAAGCGGAGATACGAATTTGTTCAATCGAAGCGGATGGTTGCAGCTTGAGAAGGCGCTGCAGGAGGAGCTGTATGATAAAGCAGCTATGAAGAAGGGTGTGCGACTGTTGTCACGTCTGCGCGATGTGATCACCAAGCTGCAAAACAACGTAATTGAACAAAATGGTAAGTATGAACAAGCGTTTATGCTTATTAATGACAAGAAAAAATCAATACAGACGTTGGCAGACAATCGTAAAAAGGTGCAACAATTGCTGAATAGCTTCAGCGGCTTAGATGTAGATTCGGCACTTCACAATTTACAGTCGTATTATCCACTTCCAGGGCTTGTGAGCGATTATATGAAGTTAAATAAGCAGATGGATATGATGATTGGCGTGCTTGATGAGTTGGAAAAAGAACATGATGACATAAAGCGCAGCTTTAGTCATAATGATCAGCGTATTAATCATCATAATATAGCCCATAGGCAACTTGAGGAAGAGTTTAATGTATACAATAAATCCGGCATGTTCGGTGGTCGACCGCTGCTCGATTGGGAGGGTAATCTCAAGGTACTTAATGCCCGCTTAGCTCAAATGGAAATTACAGCCGATGAGCTCAATGCTCGCAATAAAGAGTTAATCTCCAAACAGAATCTTTTCTTAGTAAGATTGAAGCGTAACGAGCAGGAAGGCTTTGAACTGTCACAACTTATCTTAAGCAAGCTGGAGGAGAGCTTAGTTGAGTTTGACAGGCTGCTTAATAATCAAGAGGAGACGCAGGCGGAAGCTGCCCTTTTGCAGAAACAGTTGTACTGGACAACCGGAGCAAAAATGATGACCAGCAGTATGATTGGTTGGGAACTAGGAGCGTTTGGAGCGGCTTTCAATCGTGCGATTACACACGTGAGTGACGGAGTCATACCTGCAACATTAGAGAATGCGCTCTCGTATTTGCAGCAGCTAGAACAACAGATGTTGAGTGATATAAACGTTCCTGAGATTTCATCGTCAGCCCAGGTGGCTGAGCCAGCTCTGTCTGCTAATATGGATTTGGTTGCTGCTATTGCCGAGGCGGAGGAGCATTCTGAACTGCGATTGGAGGGTGCTAGTTATCTATTGAGTGAGACGCTCGTATTAGACAAAACCCTACGTTTGCGCGGAGCAGATAATGGATCTACAGTCATTGCCGGTAGGCTGGATTCGTTGTTAAGATTGACAGCTATGAAAGAGCTGCATGTAGAGGGTATTCGGTTTGAACTGTTCGGAACGGTAGGGAATATTGCTGTCATCGAGAGTGGTCGTGTTTCGTTCATGCGCTGCGAATTTACGGATGTCAGTGCCCCGCAAGAGCCCTTGGATTCCGATTCGTCAGGAGCAGCTTTACTTTTGAAGGGCAATTCGTCAGGAGTAGTCGATAGTTGCCAATTTATTAATAATGCTGTCGGCATCGCAGCGGTTGATTCCAGCAAGCTTGAAATTCGATGCAGCTTGTTCCGCAATCAGGGGCTGTCAGGCATTATAGCTACTGATCATGCCGCTGTTAAGCTGTATGATAGTGAGCTTACACATAACATTATGGGGATATATATGGATGATAACTCCATAGGTGATTTTCAGAATAACCGAATCTGGTTTAATAATAATGGGTTGATTGGTGCCGGAGAATCAGAGTTAACTATTGAAAATAACGAAATAGTGCGCAATGAGCAGACGGGCATCCGCGGCCAAGACAAAGCTTTTCTTACGGTTGTAGGTAACCTTTGTCAGGCAAATGTTGACGGAATACATATAATGGAGTCGTCAGGAGGATATTTTGCAGCTAATCACTGCAATCGTAATCTCTCGAAGGGTATTAGCTATGAGACGAAAAGCAAACTTGTGTTGGAGCGTAACACCTGTACTCTGAATGGGGAAGCTGGTATTGCCCAGTATGCAGCCGGGGAGGCAGAAGTTACATCTAATGAATGCAGTGGCAATTTGATGCATGGTATTTATGTGGAAGGTTCCAATTCGATAGCTTTGGAAAGCAATATCTGCAACAACAATTATGATACGGGTATATCTTTGCAAGGAACCGTCAATGGAACACTACGTTCAAATACTTGTCAGAGTAATCCTTTTGGTATATTCGTGAAGGAACAGGCTCAAGCTGCTCTCATTAATAATAGTTGCAGCCATAATGAATACGGCGGTATTTATGCAGGGGGTCAATCCAAAATAACGGCTACAGGCTGTGAATGCAATTCAAACAAGACCGGGATTGCAGTAAGTAATGATGCTAATGGATCGATTGCGCAATGCACAACAGTCAGCAATCAATTCGCTGGTATTGCATTTGGAGAGCGGGCAACTGGAAAAGCTGAATTCAATTTCTGTAATAATAATGGCGAAGCTGGACTAACTGCCATTGAACAGACTCGTGTTGAACTCCACTCGAATAATAGTAAGGAGAACAAACTGTTCGGTATTCTATATAGTGATGATGCGAAGGGCATTATTACTGAGAATCAGTGCAGTTTCAATGAGTTTGGAGTTGTCATTATGGGAAAGTCGACCCCTATAGTGAAGCAAAATCAATGTTTCAACAATGAACAACATGGAATCGTCTACGAGGGTAGAGCATTAGGTTCTGCGTCTAGTAACAATTGCTATAACAACGGTATGAACGGTATTTACGTAAGTGGAGAGAGTACACCGGTGCTTGAGAAAAATAGCGCCAGCGGCAATAGTAACAGCGGCATAGCTGTCGATGCGAATTCAAATCCGACCATTAGCTTTAATATTCTGAACAAAAATAGGGGATATGGTATTCAAATTGATGACTCAGCGACACCCAAACTACGAGGAAACACTTATCAGGGCAACCAGTGTGGAGAAGTTTCAAAATAAACAGAACCATCGTTTATATCCGCCATTGGATGAGAACCAGTGATTTCGGGTAAGTTAGGGGGAAAAACATCAAGGGAGTGCATCAGGATGGCTAGAAGAAGGAAATATGCGGTGTCAGGGGTGGAGCGTGAAATGCAGACATTTAAAGCTGATGTAATGAAGCGCGAAGGGTATACAGTTGATCCGAACCGCCCGGATGATGTGAAATATGAAGTGGCTAAGGAGCTTGGTGTCCCTCTGCAGCCAGGTGAAAATGGGGGCCTGACTACGGAAGAGGTAGGTCATATAGGCGGTAAAATTGGCGGGTCCATGGTTCGGGAAATGGTTCGTCTCGCCCAAGAGCAGCTAGCGAAAAAGGAGTAACCCTAAAACATCTAAGACCAATTCGGGGCTCAGATCTAGCTTTTACTGAGATATCTAACACCTATACGGGGTCTTTCGCACAGTTTGTGCGGGAGTCCCTGTTTTTTGATTCCAGCTTGTTGGAGAGGGACAAGCGGGAATGGTATACTTTATATTAGGTATTGATACCGATTGGGAGGCCGAAATGATGAGAGATGATCTTTTAGAACAACTGGATTTATGGCATGAAGATGATGAATTCCAAGACATAGTAGATGCAATTATGGAGATTCCTCCGGCTGACAGAGATTATGTATTGACTAGTCATTTAGGCAGAGCGCTGAATAATCTGGGAAGCTACGAAGAAGGACTTCAACAATTTAAGACCATTGCAGAAGAGGGCAAGGAAGATCCGCTCTGGCATTACCGCATCGGGGTTTCCTATTATTATCTGGAGCAATATGATGAAGCCCTAAAAGAATTTAAAATGGCCGATAAAATGGAACCCGATGACGAGGATACATTGGAGTTCATAGATTGGTGCCGGCGTGAAAAAGCTAAGAAACCAGCAAAAGCAGTAAAACCTGCAAAAGAAGCCGTCGATACTTCAAACTTTTGGGATGATAGTGAATATGCATTAGATCATTATATCTCTGAGTCGCCGACGGATGAGCTGATTGCTTCAGTGGAAGAGGAACTCGTCTTCAAGTTACCCGCTTTCTACATTGAGATGATGAAGTTACATAATGGGGGTATACCTCATAATAAGTATTACCCTACAAAGGAATCCGGGGTCAATGATTCTATTGTTATTTCAGGTATTCTGGGCATTGGGCGGGACAAGAGTCTTTCTTTATGCGGAGATCTAGGCAGCCGGTCTAGAATTGAAAATGGGGGTTATCCTGAAATTGGCGTAGTGATTTGTGATTGTCCTTCAGATCATGAGGTAGTGATGCTGGATTACCGTTCATCTGGGAATGACGGCGAACCGGAGGTTATTCATGTAGATCAAGCTAATCATTACAAGATTACTACGTTGGCCAATAACTTTGAGAGCTTTATTCGCGGACTGGTGAATGACTGAGACTCATGATACCAAGGAATAGGAGGATTCCAACCATGCAAATGGCTCTGGGACCCCTTTTTTTTCGTCTAAAAGAACTCGGATATAGATAGTTTGCAGGTTTATCTTTACTTATATAATTAAAGTAGCGTAATCTTCTATAATAAGCTTTAAAAATATGGTATATATTCTTTTTCTGTAACAGACGCCGAAAGGAAAGTGTCTCTTGTTTGAAACATTACTTTTGAATTTCTTGTTTATGTTGTTTCCAGTATTAATCGTTCTGATTTTCTTTGAAAATAGGCCACTTTCCTATAATGGCAAGATTCTTGTTTTACTATCCGCAGTGACGATGATCCTTTGTATTGCCAAACCTATAAAACTTGAAATAGGATTTATTTTTGATTTAAGATACATCCCGTTTATTATCGTGGCTCTTTATGGAGGTTACAAGAATGTACTCCCGTTATATTTGATATTAAATATTTACCGGTTCTATTTAGGCGGGGGCGGAGCGGGCCAATCCTTTTTATTTTCAACAGCTGTAGTGATCTTAGTACCCTTACTTAGTAAAAAGTTTATAAAATTAAATTCCAGAAATCGAATTGTATGCGCAACCACCGTTTCTTTTCTTACCATGGGATCTTACCTGATTATACTGAGTATTATTATGGGGACATTAGACAGACAATTCTGGATACTCACCTTTAATGTATTAACGACTTGTGTCGGGGTGATGAGTATCATAATGATTTTTATAGAGCAGATCATTGCCAATATTAAAAATCGCGACCGAATTCTACAATCGGAAAGATTAAATGTGGTCAGTGAGTTAGCAGCTAGTGTCTCACACGAAATAAGAAATCCACTCACGGTAACCAGCGGGTTTCTACAGCTATTAAATAAATCCAAGACGTTAACACCTGAGGAAAAAGGATATGTGGAATTATCTTTACTAGAACTTAACCGCGCGGAGAAAATTGTAAGCGATTATCTCTCATTTGCCAAGCCGCAGTCCGAAAACATGGTTTATTCCAACATTAGAGAAGAGTCAGAGTACACCAAAAATATCATTATGCCTTATGCCTCTATTCATAATGTGGAGGTGCAATATAGTTTCAACAATACGTTGAATAAGGACTATGACAGGAACCAAATTCAGCAATGTCTAATTAATTTATATAAAAACGGTATTGAGGCGATGAGAGAAAAGGGCGGCGGTACTCTTTTTATCGATATAACGGAGAGTAAGCAAAATATTATCATCAGCATCCAAGACACCGGCATTGGAATGACAAGGGAAGAAATATCACGTCTAGGTAAGCCCTATTATTCTACAAAAGAAGAAGGAACGGGCCTTGGTATGCTCATGGCCTACAGTGCAATCAATAAAGTCAAAGGGAATATCGAAGTCGATAGTGAAAAAGGGAAGGGTACAACATTCCTCATCACAATCCCTACTTAATCATCCTATTATGTTCAGACGAAAGGGCACCCGGAGGGGTGCCCTTATTTGCGTCCTATAGATACTAGCCTGAACCTATAGAGGTTGAATTTACGGTAAGTTTTCAGTTTCCACCCGAGACCGTTAGTTTCCCCAGCGAAAAACGTCCATCCGGTTGACGGCCATTGATGGCGAAATCTACGCCCGGCTTTCCAGTAATTGGATCGAGAATGGCGGCTTGTAAGGTGTACTGGCCGGGTGTCAGTCGTTTGGGCAGCTTCAGAAAGACGGTGGCGGGGGTAGTTCCGGGCAGCCACTTACGGATGTCTGTCGAGCTGCTTACAGAAGCCAGAGTATTCCCCTGTGTATCAGCCAATGATATTTCAAGAGGCCATTTGAAATAGAAGGGCGCCGTGCCGCGGTTGGCGATAAGCAGTCTAACATGCACCGTCCCTCCGGGTATGATCTCCTTTTCGTATACCGCCTTCTGTATGACAAAGCGGTAGCCGATTGTCCGCAGAAAACGATCTATATTGGCTTGAAGCATCCCTCCTTGCTCTTCATTCCATGGAGCAGAGGGGCCTAGCCAGGAAACATGGGTAAGTTTAGCCTGCAAAATCGATTCATCAATGGTTGAATCCTGGAGATAGGCTTTGGGATCCGAAAATTCCCCTCCGCTGGGTGAGGTCGTCCAGAAATTGCGCATTGCCGGCTCCTCGTCCTGCGTCAGCCACGAAGTATATCCGTTGGTGAACCAGCTTAAAAAACCGTCAATCGTGGCATTATGTTTGCCGAAGGCATCGTTATATAATCCCATTCCGTAACGCGAAGCAGCTAGGGTCGGGCGGCGCATTAGCATCTGTTTTCCGGTAAAGGAACGTACATAATGCTCGACGTACTGATCAGTGATACTTCGAGATGGAAAAGGGATATAACCGGGTCCGGAATCCATCGTATGCCATTCTCCCCAATGGCCGATACTTCCGAGCTGGATGAATGCAACAAAGGGATCGCTGTTGTAATGCTCGGCCAGCGCGGCAATCAATTTCTTATGGGATGCAATCAGCACTGTATTGGAATAGTCGGGGCTGAAACCCTTGCCATAAGTCAGATCGTACCCGATGCCCGTTTTGTTGATTTTCTCGTACAGCCAGTCCGGAATATCCATATGGCTTTCTTCCCCAGGGTAATCCAGCACAACTCGAAGCACGATACGGGCGCCTTGGTCTTTCCAATGATTGAAATGGAATTTTTCTTCCAAACCGGCGAAATCGTAGCTGCCCTCCTCAGGTTCCAAATCTCTCCAAGTTAAATTGGCATGAACGAGAGAGATTTTTTGCTTGACCCTTTGGGGGTCACGAGCATCAGCTACAAAACCGATATATGGATTATAAAGCACCGCTTGCGTTTCGGTGGGGTAGCTTACGGCCATGGCAGGTGCAGCTTTTCCTACTGAACCCGATCCCCCGCAGAAAAGGAGCACGGCACATATCTGTATTAATTTGGCGGTCAACCCCTGTGTTTTTTTTAGCATAGCAGTCTACCTTTCTCTTGCTTTTTTGACTTTTTCCGCTACTTTTCATCTGGTTCAAAAGTCCTTAGTCCTGTATAATGATAGACCGTAGGGCTCTTAAGACTATTAAAACATACCCAGACCTATGTGCTATTGAGTTACATCAAAGATAGAACGGAGGGGTAGCTATTAAAGTATTGATTACCGGTGGTTACGGATTTATCGGCTCTACTGTGGCAGAACGATTCCACAAAGAGGGTTATGACGTGTATATTATCGACAATATGTCTTCAGGAAGCAAGAAAAATATCAATTTTAAACATAAAGGTTATGTTCTTTCCGTGGAGGACACAAAATGTGAAGAAGTGTTCCGTAGTAATCGCTTTGATGCCGTTATTCACTTGGCTGCTCAAGTTAGTGTGTCCGTCTCATTAAAAAATCCTTATCAGGATGCTGAGTCCAATGTGCTTGGGTTGACCAATATGCTGTCACTATCAAGCCGGTATGGTGCTCGCAAATTTATTTTTGCTTCTTCGGCTGCTGTTTATGGCGTAACTGAAGAGATGCCGATTCCTGAAACTTCCCCTTTCGGACCTATTTCTCCCTATGGAATGAATAAAATGGTGGGGGAAATGTACTGCTCTAATTGGAAGGAGATGTACGGGTTAGACACTTTATGTTTCCGCTTTTCCAACGTATATGGGCCTAGGCAGGGAAGTAGCGGCGAGGGTGGCGTGGTCTCCATATTTATGAAGCAAATGTTGGAGAACCAAGAAATTACGGTGCATGGTGACGGCAATCAGACTCGTGACTTCATCTATGTAGAAGATATTGCCGATGCCCTATTCCGAGCTTCTTACTCCTCCCTTGACGGCGTCTACAATTTATCCAACTGCCAAGAGAATTCCATCAATGATTTAATTCGGGAGCTCCAGCAGTTACAGGGCGATGCTCTCATCAATTATGTTCCGTCCCGTGAAGGTGATGTCTATAGTTCTACCTTGGATAACGCGCGGATCATGCATGCCTTGGATTGGTCTCCTAAATACACACTGCAGTCCGGTCTGCACAAAATGTATGCTTGGGCCAGAGAGTCTAAGGAAACCAAGCCTGTTGTCAAAACTATAGAAGAAAAACCATCAATGATTCGCCAAAAGTTGAAGACCGCGCTTCCCTATGCCGAGAATCTACTTGCTTTTTCTGCTGTGTATGGACTGAATGAGATATTAGAGCGTTCGGACTATGCTGGGATGGATTTCAAGCTTGTCTATATCACGATCATCGGCATCCTCTACGGAAGCCGTCAGTCCATGCTAGCCGTGCTATTGTCTATCCTTCTCTTCATTCGGCAGCAAACCGAAAACGGCCGGGATGTCGTGTCGTTATTATACGATTCAACGTTGTTTTTCCAGTTCGCCCTATATCTTTTCGTGGGTCTAGTTGTTGGCTACAGCATCGAACGACGTACTAATCGCTTGAACAACGCTGAGCAGCAGTTGCAGCAGGCGTCAGACAAATATGCTTTTCTGTACGAGGTGTATGAGGAGACACGTTCAGTTAAGGACGAACTCCATCATCAGATTATTACAACGGAGGACAGCTTCGGCAAAATACATACGGTTACCAGAGAGTTAGAGAGCCTGGAGCCAGAACGAATCTTCCTGGCAGCTATCGGTGTACTAGAAAAGATTATGCAAACAGATCAGGTGACCATCTATACAGTTAACAAGACTAAAAGCTATTTGCGTCTTGCGGGCTGTTCAGCAGTAGACACTCTTGAGTTCCCGCGCTCTCTAAAGGCGGATCAACATGAATATCTTATGTCCCTGCTGTATGACAAGCAATTATATGTTAATAAGGAACTGAACCCTGAGTTGCCGCTGCTCTCTGCCCCTGTGGTCAGTAGAGGGGAAGTGGTAGCGATCGTATCCCTTCATGCTGTTGAGTTCCATCGCTTTACCCTATACTATCAGAACCTTTTCAAAACAGTTGTCGAACTCATCTCTTCCTCACTGTCCCGCGCGCATACGTATATTGACGCCGCTGCCAGCCAGCGATATGTGGATCCCGAGGAAGGAAGAGTACTACAGACAGAGGCATTCATGGAGATACTGGCCAGTAAACAGGCTGCAAGCGAGCAGTTCGGTGTAAATTATGTACTGCTTCCTACAGGGCTAAAGAATGTTAACTCTGAAATAATCGAACGCATCCACCGCTCCCTGCGTGAAACCGATTATCTGGGAATGAGCGCGGATGGAGAGCTGCTAATGCTGCTCAGTAATTCGACCCAAAGCGATGTCGAGCATATCGTACGCCGCTTACGTGGCCAATCCGTCTTCCTTCATTTGGAGGAGGAGCCGAAATATGCTTAAAAATTTTTATTTTATCTATGCTGCGGTCTGTGCCTGTTATTTCGGCTTTCGCTACCGCCATTCTCTACCAGAAGCAGCTGTCCGCTTCGTATTTGCTGTAGCCTTTCCGTTTGTAGGCTTTCTATTTCCTCTATTCCGGCGGCATAATGCAAACCTGAATTCACCGCGGGTGGAGAAATTGGAATCTTATTTACGACAGGACGCCCAGACTGATTTATCTAAAGTATCACGTATTGTGGATGCCACCAAAGAGGTGAATATCATTCCTCTGGAGGAAGCACTGTTGGTCAACGATCTAACCACCCGCCGTCGGACCATGATTGATCTGTTGAAGCAGGATGCAACGGATTATTTAGAGGTGTTGCGGCTGGCAGTGACCAATGAAGATACGGAAACTTCTCATTATGCAGTGAGTGCGATTGTTGAGGTCAAACGCAAGCTGAACCATTCCCTGCAGGATCTCTCCGTCCAGTATGAAAGCCACCGTGACGATGCTTTTTTTCTGGAAGCTTATGCCGAGTTGCTGCAGAATTATATGCGCAGCGGATTTCTGGACAAGGGGACGATGCAGAGGCTTAAATACAGCCTGGCAGAGGTGCTTGAGAACTGGATAGCAGCCGATCCAGACGCCTTTGATGTTTACGGGCAAAAGGTGCAATTTGAACTGGAACTTGGAAATTATGCCGCTGCCGAGCAGGTAAGCCGATTATTCCAGGATCGGTTTCCAACCCGCGAGGAACCTTATTTGGCGCTGATGAACCTGTATTTTACCACTAGGTCTCCACAGCAATTTAACCAGGCGCTGCTATCTTTGAAGCAGTCAAACGTACGGCTGTCGCATGAGGGTCTGAGATTCGTACGGTTCTGGTCGGAAGGGGCTTGAAGATTGAGTTATGGATGAACAGACTATGAAATTGAATTTCCGCATTTATACTATCATCGCGGGCATCGTGCTGCTTACAGCAGTTATGTATCTTACACATATACGGTATTTCCAGCAATTCAGTCATAACCGCAATCTAGAAACGCAGATCGAAGGCTGGAAGAACGGAGCCATAGCACCTGCTGATTCTTCCGGAGCTCCATTCTGTCTAGCCTATGACAGTGAAGATCCATTCAGTGCCCGGGTCAATGGACAGACTAACCGGGTGCTGAGGGATATGAGAAAAACGGTAGGCGTAACAGATCTCCGCAAAAACAAGCTCGAGGTGTCCGGCTGTACTGCCGTGATTCTCTCCGTGCAGGATCTTTCGCTTCTTCGGGAACCGAGTCTGCTAAACGGATATTTGGAGCAGGGAGGGAACATCTTCCTGACCATCCTTCCGAAACAAAATGATGCCTTTTATCAGCTTTACCGTAAGCTAGGAATTATTAATGTTGGGGCTTTAAAGAATGAGGTTGGAATTCGATTGATTGATGAAGTGCTTCTAGGTGAAGCGGGTCTGCAAATTGACGACAGCTTTATCAATAATACAGTGATGCAGGTGGAATTGGATTCCTCTGCACGTATTCATGCCACAACATTGGCAGATACTCCGCTTTTATGGAGCTTTTCCGTAGGGAAAGGAGAGGTTATGGTCTTCAATGGAACGATGCTTCAAGAGAAGATTAGCCGGGGAATTATCGCAGGTGGAGTTTCAATGCTGATGCCGGACTTTATCTATCCTATTTTTAACTCCAAGCTAATGTACATTGACGGCTGGCCGGCTCCATATGGTAACTCCATTGATCCGCACATCTATGAAATTTATAAATTAAACCGGCAAGATTTTTTCAAACAGATTTGGTGGCCGGATATGCTGAAGGCCGCCAAGCGTTACGGCCTGAAATATACGGCTGTAACCATCGAATCCTATGAGGATCAGGTAAAGCCACCTTTTAATTCTCCCTCCGATGCGGATGCACAAGGACTAATCAGCTATGGGAGAGAGATTATCAAAAGCGGCGGTGAGATTGGTCTTCATGGTTATAATCACCAATCGTTAACCACAGATTCCAGCAAGAGCGAAGCTTTTGATTATGCCCCTTGGGAAAGTGAAAGTGACATGGCTCAGTCGGTCAAGGAAGCTGTGAACTTTGTTAAGCGGAGCTTCCCGGATTATACAATGTTCTCGTACGTGCCGCCTTCCAATGTACTGAGCCCAGAGGGCCGCGCAGCACTCAAGCAAGGTTGGGGTCATATGGCCGTTATTTCATCCGTATTTGGGGAAGATGCTACAGGCAATTCATATGAACAGGAGTTTGAACAGGCGAAAGATGGAATTCTGGATATGCCGCGCGTTACTTCGGGCTATAACCAAGGAGATTATGAACGCTGGACGGCGGCCAATGTTCTGACGGTCTACGGTTTTTTCTCCCATTTTGTCTATCCGTACGATGTGCTTGATAGTGATCGTAACTCAGGAAACACCTGGGAGGAAATGTACGATTCCTACTCCGGAGTGTTGTCACATTTACAAGAATCCTATCCCTGGCTGCGTGCCAAAACATCCGTAGAAGCGGCCATGGATATGAAGAATCTGATGTCGAGCCATGTGGAGCTGCAACAAAGTGCTGAAGAAATCAATGGTAAAGTCACTCCGTTCCAGAGAGAAACCTTCTTTGTTCTTCGGACTCACAAAAAAATTGATCAAATGAAAGGCTGCGAAGCCAAAAAAATGGGTGAAGGCATCCTACTGATTACGGTAACCGAATCTAGTTTTACAATTCACTTTAGCGAGGCTTAAACTTATGAAAATATGCATCGTGGCGGAGGGCTCTTATCCTTATATTACCGGCGGGGTCTCAAGCTGGATTCACTCACTAACTACACATCTGCCGGAGCATGAATTTATTATTCTGGCGATTGGGGCTGATGAGAAGCAACGAGGCTTGTACAAATACAATCTTCCAGCCAACATTATAGAAGTGAAAGAGATATTCCTAAATAGTTATATGAACGAGGCTGCACCAAGCAGAGACCGCCTACGTCTAAGTCCTAGTGAACGGGAAGCACTGAGTGCCTTTCTTGGCGGTGGGAAACAGGTGAACTGGGGATGTCTATTTGATCTGATTCGTTCTGATCGCATCGCTACCGCGGGCCATCTGCTGATGAGCCGCGAATTTTTCAAAGTGCTCACTGAACGCTGCCGTGAAGACTATGCCCATGTGCCGTTTACTGAAATGTACTGGACTGTTCGCTCTATGATGCTTCCGCTGCTTCTTACGATACGGGAAGACATTCCAGAGGCGGATCTCTATCACTGCGTATCGACCGGTTATGCAGGGTTGTTGGGCGCTCTGGGCAAGCACTTATATGGAAAGCCTACTCTGCTTACCGAGCATGGCATCTACTCCCGGGAAAGAGAAGAAGAGATTATCAAAGCCGGCTGGGTTCAGGGTTATTTCAAGGATTTGTGGATCCAATATTTTTACCGCTTATCAGAAGCGGCTTACACTGCGAGTAATGAGGTCATTACGTTATTTGGCCGTAATCGGGAAATCCAAATAGAGATCGGCTGCGATGAACGCAAAATAAAAATCATTCCGAATGGCGTGAATGTAGATGATTACGCGTCCGTTGCTGGACCCCCTTCAGAGGGTGGGCCGCTAAGGATTGGTGCTATCGTCAGAATAGTTCCAATTAAGGATATCAAAACGATGATCCAGAGCTTTGCTCTAGTAAAGAAAGAACTGCTTGATGCAGAGCTCCATATCATGGGGCCGTGGGATGAAGACGAGGACTATTTCCGGGAATGCCGTCAGCTGATAGATACACTTCTTCTTACAGATGTTTTCTTTACAGGAGAAATTAACGTTCTCCAATACCTGGGCCGTCTTGACTTGGTTCTACTCTCCAGCGTCAGCGAGGGCATGCCTTTGGCGATTCTCGAAGCGATGGCCGCAGGCAAACCGTGTGTTACAACCGATGTCGGTAGCTGCCGTGACCTGCTTCAGGGCCGGGAGGATAACTTCGGGCCTGCCGGAATCGTTGTCCCTGTCATGCATTACGATAAGATGGCCGACGCTGTCATACGGCTCGGGAACAGCAGGGAGCTCCGTGAGCAATTGGGACGGAGCGGCCTTGCCCGAGCAGAGGCTCTTTATACTCATTCTCAGTTTATCCGCAGCTATCGTGAGCTTTATAATCATTATAAGGAGGAGCAGATATGGCAGGTATCGGCTTTGAATTAAGGAAGCTTTACCGTGAGCACGGACTGCTCCATCATTTTCGGGCTTATGCCTATTCCTCCATGTCGACCATAGGTCCTATGGTGTTATGTATGGCTATGGTAGCCGGAATTCAGTATCTAATGACGTTCTCTGGTGCTGCTTACTTAGAGCGTGAACTCTTTTTTTCAACCATTGTGTATGCCTTTATTTTTTCCGTACTGATTACCGGCGGTGTCTCCATGGTGCTGACCCGGTTTCTGGCAGATATGCTGTTTCAGAAAAAATATGAGCATGCCCTCTCCTCCTATTACGGAGCTGCTGCGATATGTCTGCCGGGTGGCGCAGTGGCGGCCCTGCTGTTTCTGAAGGGGGTGGAAGCAGGCTACATGTATAAGGTATTTGCGTTTTTCTTGTTCATGGAGCTGATTCTGATCTGGATACAGTCGGTTCATCTTACGGCACTCAAGGATTACAAGCGTATATTTCGCAGCTTTCTGATCGGCGCCTGTACCGCGGCTATTGGAGCTTGGGTGGTAAGCGAGTTGACGACACATCAGACAGCGGCGGGTATGATCGCTGCAGTGGATGCAGGTTTTTTTCTTGTATTGGTGCTGACGAATCGTCACTTTGAACAGGTCTTTCCGAGCAGAGATGCCCGTTTGTTTTTCAGCTTTCTTTCCTATTTCCGAAAATATCCCACTCTGCTCGGCATAGGGACATTTCTGTACGCCGGTGTGTACATGCATAGCTTTGTGTACTGGTTTGGCCCTTATCATAAGTTGGTAGCCGGCCGATATCTCATCTCTCCTTTTTACGATACACCGGTCTTCTACGCTTACCTAAGCGTCATTCCAACTTTAATCGTCTTTACGGTTGCTGTAGAAACGAACTTTTACGAGAAATTCAGGGGTTATTACGATTTGATTCGGCAGAGCGGAACATGGAAGGAGATCTCGGAGGCCCGCGGCGAAATGCAGCGCTCACTGATTAAAGAGCTGACCTTTCTGATGGAAATTCAACTTATGTTCAGCGTTATCTCTCTAGCGCTAGGAATCAAGCTGCTTCCTATGGTGGGTTTCAGTATGGAGCAATTGGATGTGTTTATCATTCTTCTATTAGGTTATTACCTGTTTATCATCACGTTTGTCATCCTGCTGCTCTTGTTGTATTACGATGACCGCAAAGGTGTTTTTATGATTAGCGGTATTTATCTCTTCCTTAATGTTGCCCTTAGTACACTCTCTATGCTGTATGAATACCATGGCTACGGTATGCTTTGCGCCTCATTTGTGGTGCTGCTGCTAGCTTTAATCCGACTAATACGTTATGTCCGCAGCATTGATTACCATACGTTCTGTGCTCAGCCGCTTATGACCACGCGGCCAAAACGCAAGCGTCTCCCGCTTTCAAGCACTGCGTCAATGACACTGGGTCTGATCGCTGCAGCGATTGTGTTGTCTTCCTGTACCAGCAGCCCTGCGGCTACAACAGTAAACCAGGGTGCCACACCGGATACGGTTACTTCCTCTACAGTGACGGAGGATAAGCTATCCGAAGATAAGCGCATCTATGAACGAGACCATGACACGAATGTTGATACGCTCTACATGACTGTACTAGCCGATGAGAAAACCGGATCGGAAACGCCTCTTGATTGGTATCAATTGAACCGGATCGTCAATCGGATGGATGAAGGGTCAATGAAGGTCATTCTGCAGGAAGGGGCTGCGGATGGCAGTGGACCGAAGCCCGGTTTCTTCGGCTATTCGTCAACGGAGGCAAACGCTAATATCTCACTAAGGGGTAAAACGGCTCGGTATACTTCCCAGCGTTCCTACAAGATCAAGCTGTTAGATCAAGCGGGAGTATGGAATGACCAAAGTACATTGAATCTTAATAAACATTCCCATGACCCTTCCCGGCTGCGAAACAAGCTCAGCTTCGATATATTCGAGGCTATGCCGAATATGACCAGCCTACGTACCCGATTCGTACATTTATACGTGAAGGATATGAGCGAGGGCGGAACAACCGCCTCTGTGAAATATGTTGATTACGGTCTGTATACCCAGATAGAGCAGCCCAACAAGAAGTTTCTCAAGAACCATTGGCTGGATCCCTACGGGCAGCTATACAAAGCTACTATGTTCGAATTTCTCCGTTATCCCGAGGACTTGAAGGCGCAGGACGATCCGACCTATGACAAGGCGAAATTCGAGACCCACCTGGAAATCAACGGTCGGGAAGATCACACCAAGCTGTTGGCCATGCTGGACGATGTAAATAATTTATCCATGCCGATCAATGAGGTGGTAAGCAAGCACTTCGACCTTGATAACTATCTAACTTGGATGGCTTCCAATATCCTAATGGACAACATGGATACGAATGCTCAAAATTTTCTGCTATTTTCACCTTTGAACACCGACAAGTGGTACTTCCTTCCCTGGGATTATGACGGGGGCTGGGAACGTCAGAGGAATGTAAACAGTATTGGGCCGTATAACAGCGGCATCAGTAATTACTGGGGCGTAAAACTTCATAACCGTTTCTTTCGAAGCCAGGAGAATGTTCAGCTTCTCAAGGATAAGATAGACGAGTTGTACCGGGATTATATCAACAGCGATACCCTTACTAAGCAAATCGCCCTGTACTACCCGATTACTGAGAAGTTTTCAAACCAAAATCCTGATCGGAACTTCTTCCCTATTCCCGTCGCTGAGATATCCGAAGACGTGAAAGCGATTAGTGAGGTTCCGCTTCGCTCTATGAAACGGTTTAAAGAAGATATAGAGAAGCCCAAGCCTTTCTATCTGGGTGACCTTCAACAGGAAGGAACCACAACTACTTTCAACTGGGATACCTCTTTCGATCTGCAGGGGGACAACCTTCAGTACGAATTCTCTTTGGCCAAAGACCCGCAATTCACCAATATCGTAAAAAAGGTCAGTACCCCAAATACCACATTGAAGTTCGGCGATCTGTTGCGGGGCACTTATTACTGGAAGGCAACCGTTAGCGATGGCAACGGTCACTCGCAGGTAGCATTCGATATTTATTTTGACGAGGAGAATCTTCCTTATTACGGTGTCAGAGAGGTTAAGGTGAACTAAGATGGAATTTAGGGGACGCCCGCTCCGGCATGAGTATAAATATTACCTGCACCCTCATGAGTATTTGTCGATCCGTCAGCGCGTCTCGGCTTTGCTTCCGCTTGATTCGCATTCCCGAAGCCCTGAAGGATATGGAATCCGAAGTCTGTATTTCGACAGCCCCGTGGATTATGCGCTGTATGACAAGGTTAACGGGATCTTTTCACGGGAAAAGTTCAGGATCCGCATTTATAATGGAAGCGATCATACGATCAAGCTCGAGCGCAAAAGCAAATTCGGAGACTATGTGCATAAGGAAAGTGCTCCACTGACGCGTATGCAGTATGAAGCTATATTACAGGGTGATTATTCGGCAGTTGATGGATCAACCTCTTCCCTAATCCGGGAATTCTACTTGGCACTGGCACATAGGGGCTACCGTCCGATCACCATAGTCGACTATTTACGGGAGGCCTATGTGTATGATCATGGAGACGTGCGGATCACGTTTGACAAAAGGCTTGTTGCCGGCGTGAACAGCATTGATCTTTTCTATCCCGGGCTTATTTTGAAGGAAACGCTGGACCCGGCACAAACAATCCTTGAAATGAAGTACAATAACTTCCTTGCTGAAGATATACGTTTTGCTGCTAGCCCGACGTTAAGTAACCGCTCCACCATTTCTAAATATGTGATTTGCCGAGAAGCGAACATGCTTCATTTCAAACGATAAGGGGACCCGCATTAGAATGAACGAGAATCTTAACTTCCAGGATTTATTTAAAAAAAGTGTCACTCATCTCGATGCCTTCCGCACGATTTCATATATCGATGTGGTGCTTGGACTCGCCGCTTCTCTGGGAATCGGGATGTTCATCTTCTTCATCTACCGCAAAACGTTTCGCGGAGTTGTATACAGCTATAATTACAATGCTGCTTTTGTACTTATGTGCATGATTACAAGCATGGTTATAATGACGATCAGCTCCAATATTGTACTGTCCCTCGGGATGGTCGGGGCGCTCAGTATTGTGCGTTTCCGTACCGCAGTCAAGGATCCCCTGGATATCGTGTATATGTTCTGGGCCATTGCCGGAGGCATCGCCACAGGAGCCAAGCTTTACCCCCTCGCCCTTATCGGCTCGCTTGTAATCGGGCTAACACTAATATGGCTCTCCCGCCACAAAATCCGTGAGCAGCAATATCTATTGATTATCCGTCATTCCGATAGCGCTACTGCATCCGTAAGGGTTCAATTGCAAAAATTGGTTTACACCCTGAAATCTAAGACCGTACGCAAAGACTATGTAGAAATGACTGTTGAGCTTAGACTACGGGATGACAACACCGCATTCGTCCATGATTTATCCGTTCTGGATGGAGTTATGGATGTTTCTCTCATCAACTACACCGGGGATTATGCACAATAAGGAAGTAAACAAAAATATTTAAGAAGAGGTAAAACTTACAGGGACGCCTGATTCAGCGCGGATTTAGTTTCACCTGCGAGCCTTTGCCGCCCGTCTGAATGCCGGAGTCCTTCACTCCCGCCTCTTTCAAATCGGCCAACAGCCGTTCCAGCACGGCTTTGGCGGCGAGTCCTTCTTTGGCGCCGGATGCTTTCACGACCAGTTGTACCGGCTTGCCGGAACGGAGATGCTTGTCCGCCTGGCGGAGCTTCGTGTCGTAATCATGCTCCTCGATATGGGCGGTGAAGCGAAGCTCCTTGACCTTCTCCTTGCCGCCGGCTCCCATAGTCCGTCCTGCGCCAGACTTACCCGACTTACCCGACTTGCCAGCTGCTGCTTCCTTCCCAGCTACCGCTTTTCCTTTACCCTTGGCAACTAAGCTGCAAGGCGGGGGACTGCTCATCAGCGAGGTGCAGACCAAATCCACCCCTTGGGCTCGGGCCATAGCCAGCGCCTCTTCTCTGGACACGAAGCCGAGCTTTTCTCCTCTGAGTCCAGTCAGCGCCACCTCAGATGCCCGGATCTGCTCATTAATTAGTACTGCCACGTAAACGCAACCTCCCCTTAAATAAACATTATAAAGTTATCATATACGGAACCTGTTTGCGGTTCAATTCCCTGCCCAAAAGTAATGACTCATATGTGATTTGACCGTTTTCTCGACTCTATCTTCGGGGTTTCAATCCTTAGTCCGGATGAAGTAAGCGGGCCATAATTCATTAGGTTTGTCATTATAGCTGAAAGCTCGAGAGGTGTTTGCTTCATTCCTGATTGTAGCCAGTGCAGTACTACTCCCAAGTTAGCTGAAGCCATATAAGAAATCAGGAATTCCAAAGGAACTAATCGATTCTCCTCTTGAGGCTGCGCATAAGAAAGGTTGTTGAAAATTTGGGTTTCCATTGAGGCCTTAAACCGATTGATGTAAGAAACATCGCCATGAGGCCCGAACATAACCTTAAAAAATCCTGCCTGACGTTCAACCTCCTCGAAAATAAGGGTTATCTTTGGGTAGGGCTCATTTCGATCGGCATAAACCATTAATTCCTTAGGATTAAGCTGCAGGATTCTATTCCGAATCTGCTCAAAAGCCTCATCCTTCATTTGGTCCAGCATGTCGGCTACGTCCCGATAATGCAGATAGAAGGTTCCTCTGTTAATATCTGCACGGTTCGCGATGTCAGTAACGGTAATCCCTTCGATACTTTTCTCTTCTAAAATCGACAGGAGAGCCTCGCGCATTAATTGTTTGCTTCGAGCTTGTCTTCGATCCATTTTTTCAGACATAAGGAGCCCCTTTCGATTAAATTATTCGAGGTAGTGAACAGTTTTGCAGAGTGGTGTTGAATAGTTAACAGAATGGGGTAAAGCTGATTATTGTATTCCGTATGACTCTCATTATAATTAACACTATGGTCATTAATCAACATATTGTTAATTAAAAATAGAGATGGGGTAGAGTGGAATGGCTCTCATAAAACAAAAAAAGCTGTGGATAGGGATAGTCGCTGTATTTGTTGTGTTAGTTGTTTTTGGGGCTGCTATGATGGGGTCGATTGTCGGGGCAAAGCCCAAAAATTTACCGGTTGCTATTGTGGTTCTAGATCAACAGGTAGGGCTGCCGACAGGTGAATCTCTAGCCGTGGGTGAGAAGATTAGGGAGAAGTTACTGTCTAATAATCAGGCTCCTATTGTATGGAAGGTTGTTGGTTCAGAGTCGGAAGTAAGAGCGGGCTTGGATCATCGAGAGTATTACGGGGCATTGGTGCTGCCGGCAGACCTCAGCAGCGGAATGTTATCGTTGGCTAGTCCAGATCCTAAACCGGCAACAGTGAAGATTATTACGAATGAAGGTGCGAATACGCAAGCCTCGTCCGCTGTAAAGCAGATGCTTGGAGCTGCAATGAAGGGCGTCAGCCTGGAGTTGTCTACGCAGTTGCTTGGACTGATGAGTCAGCAATCAGAGCAGATAACGGTAGGAGCAGCTAAAGCTTTATTATCTCCAATAATTATAGAAGAAGAGACGGTCCATGCTGTGGGTATCAATAATGCGAGTGGCAATGCACCGGGTATGCTGACTCAGATCCAATGGATTGGCAGCTTGGTAGCCGGGTTAATGCTGTTTATAATATCCAAGGAGGTAGCTGCTAAGGGAACTCGGAGATGGGTTGTTATTCTTAGTCAGATAGGGGTTGGACTCGTCTTAATAATGGCTGTATCGGGGTTCTTGGTATGGATGGCTTCGTCATGGTATGGAATGGAGCTAACACATGCTGTAGATACCTGGTTATTCCTTTGGCTGGCTGGCTCGGCATTCTTCCTAATACAATCGTCGTTACTGAACTGGATTGGCCTTCCTGCTATGGGAATCCTCGTACTTCTCATGTTCTTCTCCATGCCGGTGCTTAATATTGCACCTGAATTTCTGACGCAGGCGACGCAGGATTGGCTATACTCATGGGTTCCACTGAAATTTGTTGCAGTAGGGCTTCGAGAGGTCATGTATTTCGGCGGATTTAAGACGGGAAGTATGAACGTAGAGGTGTTATGGGGGATTTCAGTCTTTTTCCTTATTGTATTGGTAGCTTCTGGGGTTAAAAAAGGTAGGACTCAGGATGTTGCTACCGCTGCTACTACTGTGAATCCAGTTTCATAGACACACTTTTTAAACAAACGTTTGTGGGTAGGTTGATATAGAGAAAAGACACTGAGCACAGACGCTCAAGTGTCTTTTTTTCTCACCCTAGCAATGCACTCCTGAATAGCCTGCTTTACGACTTCTGGCTCCGACATCTGCGGAAAGTGTCCGCTTTGGGAAGCTATAATGTGTTTGCCCTGATGGTTAAGCTGCACAAAGTCTAGTTGATTGGCTTTTCTTAATTGATAGGCATGCTCTGGGAGCATTGGTGGTTTTTTGCCCCCAGATACTACAAATAACGGGACATCTGGGAAAGGGGCGGCCTGCCCGATTTGCTGCACGGTCTCTTCTACAAAGTGAACCTCGTTCCATTGTTTATGGGAAGAGAAGGAATCGAATTTCTGAAGGATTCGATTAATGCCCCGGATGAATCCACTTTGGGTTTCATTAATTTTTAGATCTTGCGGGTGGCTGGAATCCAGAAGCACGACTCCCGCTATTTCATTTGGATATTGCCTAGCAAACAGGTTAGCATATAACCCCCCTAGAGAGTGCCCAACTAGAATATAAGGAGGCTGGAGGTTTACTTCCTTGAGCAATTCTCTGAGTGAGCTCACAATCGCATTTCCATGCTGAGGAGTGGAGGGCTTATCGCTGCCTCCTACCCCAAATCGATTATAAGCGAAAACCGTTGTCTGCTCAGCTAGTTCATGGAACACTTTGTACCAGCCTTCAATCGGACCGCTTCCTCCATTAATGAGAATTACGGCAGGCAGGCCTTCACCAGATTGCGCGTATTCTATGTTGCCGCTCGTCGTATACTTCTTTTTCTTAGGAATGGGCTTCATTGTTCCACCTCTTCATTATTGTTTATCTATAGTTCCTGATACGATATCACCGCGGATCGGTTCCAAGCCATCCTTAAAAGTGATAGGAAGGGTAGTCAACGGTTTTTCGTCCGTTCCTGCAGATACTTGAAAATGAATATGAGGCTCAGAGGAGATAATATCATAGCCAATGCGATTTTTCATAATTCCCCAGGTACGGAGATGATTATTGAATTGATCGAACTGCCAGAGAAAGGTTGGCGCATAGACTTCAGCGATAACGGTCAAGGGATGGATCAACAGACCATTGCACGCTTGTTTGACCGTTATTATCGGGGAACGAATACGGATAGCTCCATAGAAGGAAGTGGTCTCGGAATGGCTATAACTAAGGAATTAGTCCAAGCGATGGGTGGGCGGATTAACGTGAGCACTCAAATGGGTGAAGGGACGGTAATAAGTGCTCTTTTTTATTAATTATTGTGAAAATAAAGTGAAGATTGACATGGAATCATTTTACTTTTAAAGAAGGATTTTATCGTTCTTTGGCGAAAAGATAGACGAGGTTCCGAAAGGCCATATTCTATAAATTAAGAGGAGTTGGAATATTTGAAGAAAAAGTTCAGATTTTTATTTTTAGTAGCTGTAATTATGTTCGTATTTTCATCCACCGCTTTTGCAGCGGGGAACAGTGTAACCTATAAGGCAGACACCGTTTTAGCTTTTCAAGATGGTAATCCTATAGGTGCATTTTCGATAAACTCAGCACCGTTTGATACATATGCTTCTATTTCAGTAAGTAAGGTAAATGTAACTTATCAACAATACTGGACGATTGAATATGCTGGGAAGGTTGTAGATAAGACAAATGCAGCTTCTGTGCTAGTTGAAGACACTGGATTATTATCACAAGCTAGCTGGGCATATGATTTCCCTACGAAGGGTACCTACACTATCAAATTATGGATAAAGCGAGCCAATACAACTGACAAATACCAAGCAGTTGCCTCACATGCATTTAAAGCCTACTAATGTAGCCCGACTCGTTACTGAACCGTTTCAGTCTAACCCGAATTCGTATGAATGAGGTCCAAAAGACTGCTAAAAACAGTTTCTGTAAAAAAACCCCAACCCCATGGAGTTCATGGCATTGGGGTTTGTTCGTGTCTGTATAGAAGTGGAATCGTTGTTTCTAGAACACCCTCCGGGCCGTAACGAACCGTTCCTTCCACTTACTGCCGAAGGATTCGATATGAACGCCGAGTTCCTTCGAATACGTATGCAAAATCTGATCGTTCCCTGCATAGATGGCAACATGTCCGATTTCCAGATTACGTGCGGTGAAGAACAATAAGTCCCCTTTACGCAGATCGTTGATCCCGATTTCCTTGCCTATCTTGGCCTGATCATAGGAGACTCGTGGAAGCTCAATCGACAGTGTATCTTCGAACACACGCTTAACAAAAGAAGAGCAGTCAAAGGTGTCTGTCTGATCCGGTGAAGCACCGAAGACATACGGTTTGCCTAGATATTTCTTTCCGTAAGTAATCAGCTCGTCCGCTTGCATCTTAATCAGGGAGGAGCTTGTGTAATCGGTATATTTCGGTTTCGCTGATAAGTATCCGATTTTGTTATCGGGGGTGCGTACTTTTATCCATAAAGCATCAACCTCGTCGATAACATGAACTTTTGAGCCTGCGGCCAGCATTTCCAGACTTGCGGAGGCGCTCTGGGAACTGGGGAGGTTTCGAAGATTGACGCCCCAAAGGATGGCAGTATCATAGTCTATTACAGACGAGATTTGGATGGATCGGGTGTCCGGATCCCACTTCACTGTATTTCCCAGGGCTTCAGTAACGAAGCGCAGCGGTATCATGGTGTACCCATTAGTAATATGGCCGGCAGTGGTCAGTTTCAGTGTCTGATCATTTAGATTAGCTGTAAGCTCTCCAATGCGATAGGTAAACGTTGTGTCGCCCTTAGTTGCTGTGACCGTTTTATTCGTGTTATTCCAGGATAGATTGGCACCCTGTACCTTAAACAGTTCATTCATAGGAACAAGTACCGTACCGTTGAGGTTGATCGGCTCGACTTCAGGTTGAAGGCGTTGGCCGTCCAAATAGATGGACATTGCGATGGGAGTCATTTGGGCCTCGGCCTTGGTTTCTTCTGCATGAGCAGAGGCTGAATATAACATGGACATAGTCAGAAGAGAAAGTAACACGCCTTTGATTTTCGTCATTTGGTCATCACCTTGTTGAGAAATGTTGGTCATATTAGTTAAACGAAGGTAAGACCAAATGGTTTTGTTGTAAAATTTAACAAATGGACATTTCTAACCTTTTCTTAAATTCCTACATAAAATCGAAGAAGTAACGGATGACGTGGAAAAAAATCGGCGAGGTATAGGTCAGACTATCGACCCGGCTTAAGTAGCTTTTTTTCAAAGACTCGAACTTATCGTCATCGCCGATTAACAAATCCCGTTTCAACACGGAGACCGTTAGGCTGCCGAAGAAACCGCTCAAGCTGATTAGCATGCCGGACACGATCCCAAAAGTTAGGTCAAGAGGAGTTAAGTACGGGTAGATTAGATAAGAACTCCCTGTCGTTACGATAAACGCGCACGCAAAACCTTCCCAAGTTAAATACGGGTTGGCTGTCGGGACTACCTTTCGCTTGCCGAAATACATGGATGCCAAATGGTGCACCACGTCATTTAACTGCGTCAACACCACTAGGAAAAGTACAAGTCCTGCGCCATACTGCGGTGTAGCAAATTGGAAGTAGGCCAGATGACTAAGCCCGAAAACCATCAGCATAAGCCCCCATTGAGCCTGACTGACACTGCGCAGAAAACCTACCGTTCCTTTATTAATCAGACGAGGGATCGGTAGGAACAAGAAGATATAGACCGGGATAAATACGATAAACATCCCGTACCACTCGATATAAATCCAATAAAATTGTACAGGAATGGATAAGTACGCCCACAGAAAAAGTCTGCGGTCGGCTTTTTTGGATTTGATCATGGAGAAATACTCTTTCAGTGCAAAGAAGGTGAGTGCCATTAGGGACAGCAGGGAAACGATAGGGTTGAAAAGGGTTGCCAGGCAAAAGATGAAGAGCATGCCCCACCAGGTTTTAATGCGGAATCCAATGGCCGTATAGTCTTTGCTCGGCTGTAATCTACCCACTATATAGTAGACCAATTGGATAGCCGATAAGGCTGAAAATATAAGAATTAACGTAAATAATGAGCTGCTCATTGCCAATCACCAACTTATCGTGAGGTAGATTCCATTAAAGGGATCATATGATATTATGAAGGAATAGTCCAAACTTGATAAGGGGAAATTATGTAAATGGCAGAAGATCGATCGGTCTTTATTTTGCTCACGAATACCGGAACGCTTTTTACGAAAATGATTCAAGGCTATACGAAAGCGCCATACAACCACGCTTCGATTTCGTTTAACCGGGAACTTTCTGAGCTGTACAGCTTCGGGAGAAAGCACCCAAGCAACCCTCTCAACGGTGGATTTGTGAAAGAGGATATTAAGACAGGCACATTCAGCAAATATCCGAATACGACCTGCGTCATCTATGAGCTACATGTATCCGACCGCGAAGTCGAGAAAATGAAGCGGGTTTTGCAAATTTTTATCCGAAGCCGTAAAAAGTATCTCTATAACATTCTGGGTGTTATCGGTATCGCACTCAAGGAACCTGTTGAATTCAGCAACTCCTACTTTTGTTCGCAATTCGTTGCCGAGATTCTAGAGCGCTCCGGCATAAAGCTATGGAACAAGCTGCCTGCACTCGTTACACCGGACGACTTCCGGCAAAGCGAGCGGTTGTATTTGATCTACGAAGGGAAGTTAGGTGAGTATAAACCAGAGCAGTGAAGCCTGCGCTGCAAACCGATACATAAATCTACTTATATATTGACAGCTGAAACATAGATCGCTATAGTAGTTAAAAATCAAATTATTTCTTATCCAGAGAGGTGGAGGGACTGGCCCTTTGAAGCCTCAGCAACAGATCTCTGAAGGATACTGTGCTAACTCCAGCGGGTGAACAGCCTGATAGATAAGCATTTGTCTTTATTTATCAGTACGCACTCTATTATAAGGGTGCGTTTTTTGTGTTCACCCTGGATGAAGAAGAAGGGGAGAAAGCATGGAGAACAACAGAAAACAACCATTTCAAAGAAAGATGGAGACACGGCATGTCGTCATGCTGTCGCTTGGTGGGGTAATCGGGACTGGATTATTTCTTAGTTCCGGCTATACTATTCAGCAGGCTGGACCCTTAGGAACAATTTTGGCGTATCTCATTGGTGCGGTATCCGTTTATTTGGTTATGCTTTGTCTTGGAGAACTGTCCGTACATATGCCGGAGACCGGTGCGTTTCACAGTTATGCAGCCAAGTATATTGGTCCAGCAACCGGATATACAGTCGCCTGGTTGTACTGGTTGACTTGGACCGTTGCACTTGGTTCAGAGTTTACAGCGGCAGGACTGTTGATGCAGCGCTGGTTCCCTTCCGTTAACGTATGGATTTGGAGTGCATTGTTTGCATTGATGATCTTTTTGTTTAATTCGTTGACGGTCAGGCTTTTTGCGGAATCGGAGTTTTGGTTTTCTTCGATTAAAGTACTAACGATTGTAATATTTATTATTCTGGGTGGGGCCGCTATGTTCGGATTTATCCCAATGGCTGAGACGGAAGCTGCACCCCTCTTTTCAAATATAACGGCTTCCGGTTGGTTCCCGCAGGGTGCAACAGCCATCCTTCTTACCATGCTCGCCGTCAATTTTGCCTTTTCGGGAACGGAGTTAATTGGAATTGCAGCCGGGGAAACGGTTGATCCGGAAAAAACAATTCCTAAAGCAATCCACACCACGTTGTGGCGTCTGATTATCTTTTTTATTGGGACGATTGTAATTCTGGCTGCACTGCTGCCCATGTCAGACGCCAGTGTTCTGGAGAGTCCATTTGTAGCTGTGATGGAGCGCATCGGTGTTCCATATGCCGCTGATATCATGAACTTTGTTATTCTGACAGCCATTCTGTCAGCAGCCAATTCAGGATTATATGCCTCCTCCCGGATGCTGTGGTCTCTAGCGGATAAACAGACCGTCTCTCCGGTGTTTGCCAAGTTAACGAAGCGGGGCGTGCCGATATATGCGGTAACCTTCAGTATGCTGGGTGGTGGATTAGCGTTGCTGTCCAGCATTATTGCACCGGGGACAGTGTATATTGCTTTGGTATCGATTTCTGGACTGGCTGTTGTTGTCGTATGGATGAGCATCAGCCTGTCACAATTGTTGTTCCGCAGGCAGTATCTACGGGAAGGGAATTCAGTTAAGGATCTAATTTACCGGACTCCTTTTTATCCGGTGGTACCGCTAGTCTCTTTAGTCCTTTGCCTGGCTTCATGCATCGGAATTGCTTTTGACTCGACACAGCGAATTGCGCTGTATTGTGGAATACCCTTTATAATCTTATGTTATGGCAGCTACTATCTCACTCAACGTGTAAAGAAAAGAGGACAAGCCCATGTCGAACCTATCCAATCCAATTGAAGCTATTTTACGCGATTACTCCGTTATGATTCTGGATGGAGCCCTCGCGACCGAATTGGAGCAGCATGGATGTAATCTAGATGATCCTCTCTGGTCCGCCCGTGTGCTGCTGGAGAATCCTGAGCTAATCTATCAGGTGCATGCCGATTATTTCAGAGCCGGAGCGGACTGTGCAATTACGTCCAGTTATCAGGCTACGGTATTGGGCTTTGGTGAAAAGGGAATCGGGGAACAAGCTGCGTTGGATCTGATCCGCTTAACAGTACAGCTAGCTAGTCGGGCGAGAGATGATGTTTGGCAGGAAGGGGAGCAGACCCATCGGCCAAAGCCGCTTGTAGCAGCATCCGTAGGTCCTTATGGTGCTTATCTGGCGGACGGATCGGAGTATGTAGGCCATTACGGGGTGACAGATGAGACTTTAACCGCCTTTCATCGTCCCCGGATGGCTGCACTAATCGAAGCAGGGGCCGATATCTTAGCTTTTGAGACCATTCCTTCCCTTCAGGAGGCTGGGGTGTTAGAGGCACTGCTGAAGGAATTCCCAGATGTCTTCGCCTGGCTGTCCTTTTCGTTGAAGGATGGAACCTCCATCAGTGAGGGGACATCGCTTGAAGAGTGTGCCGCTCGGTTCGGGTCCAATAAGCAGATTGCTGCAATCGGCCTGAACTGCGCACCGACAACCGTGGTGACCGATGCAGTCACTATTCTGAGCAACTACACCACAAAACCGATCATTGTATATCCTAACTCGGGAGAGATGTACAACCCGGAGACCAAAACCTGGCATGGAAACGGAACCTGCGGGAGTATGCGTGATGAGTCGGAACGTTGGTACGCTGCAGGGGCGCGCATAATAGGTGGATGCTGCCGTACAACGCCGCATCAAATCCGTGAGTTGGCTGAAAGATGGCGCAAGTAAAGCAGTAATTTCCACACATGATAGCCAAGTTGAGGGGGCTGTCCCAAAGGTCATGCAAATGGCCGCTGGGATATTCCCCTTTTATTAAATTTAAATTCATACTATTATGATAGGGTTTATAATTACCGATAATAATAAAGTAACATAAAATTTAATCTAATAATTAAAGGTGGTTTAGCTTCATGAGTGCTTTTATTTTAAAACCTTTTATAGCTGTCATTTCCCGTTTAAAGTATGCGCAGAAGTTTATTCTGCTTAGCTTGCTTTTTGTTGGACCCTTGGTTTTTCTGTTGAGTATTTGGCTCTCAAATATTCAGCAAAATATTGAAATTGCAGAGAAAGAAAAAGTGGGAGTATCCTATATCGAATCTCTCATGCCTCTGATGCTCAATATACAACAGCATCGTGGGCTAGCGAATGGATATTTGAATGGAGATACAACTTCAGAGTCCAAGCTTGTTGAAACGGAAAAAAAGATCAATTCCAATATAGAGCTTATTGGCAAGACAAAAGCCAAGAATATAGTAGAGCTTGATTCTACTGACCTGTGGACACTTATTCAAAGTGATTGGAAGAAGCTGCAGGCGACGACAACTTCGCTTAGGCCCGAAGACAGCTTTAATCAGCATTCCGCTCTCATACACAACGTGCTCGGTCTCATCACTCTTGCGGCAGATCAATCGGGATTAACTCTGGATCCTGAGATTGATTCTTTCTACTTAATGGATATGATGGTTAACCGACTTCCCATACTGATTGAGCTTACTGGACAAGCCCGTGGTCAAGGAAATGGAATATTGGCTCGGAAACAGATCACTACGGATGAAAAAATAAGCTTGATGATCGACAAAAATCAGATTGAAAATGCTCTACAGGGAATTGAACAGGCAGTGATTAAGGCGACTAAATATAATACATCTTTTGACAAACAGTTTGGGGATACGAGTAAACTCAACGTAGAGTCTGTTAATCGTTTTATTCAAGCGTTAGATACAAATATATTAAATACATCGGCAATATCTATGACGCCAGCAGACTATTTTGCTGAAGGCACGAAGGCGATTGATGATTCTGTGAGTCTCTTCAAAGTCGTCTCTGCTGAATTGAGCCAACTTCTTGATGTACGGATCGACAACCTTTCCTCCAACCGAAATAACATGCTTTTAATTATTGGGATTTCCCTGCTATTGGTTGGACTTTTCTATACTGCGTTCTATAGAAATGTAAAGTCAACGATTCAATCCTTACAGGTTGGGGCAGCCAAGTTAGCTGCTGGTGATTTGTCGGAGCGTTTGAAGCTTCAGACGAAGGATGAATTAAGTTATGTGGGAGACTCGTTTAATCTCATGGCTGATTCACTTAATGATCTTCTTCGCCGGAATCAGGAAATCTCCGAGCAGGTGGCGGCTTCCTCACAGCAATTATCAGCGGTATCTGTGGAGTCAACGACGGTTATGAAACAAATTGCTTACTCCGTCAGTGCCATATCAGATGGTGCGGAAGTACAGCAGAAAGCCTCGGAGGAGAATGCGTTGGCCATGAAAGAAATGGCCGTAGCTATAACGAGGATCGCGGAGAGCGCGTCGGAAGTTTCAGACTCGGCCTCAGACGCGACGAATGGAGCAAAATTGGGAGAGAAGAAGCTTCAGGATTCGTTTATCCAGATGAATCTAATTCAAGAGGCAGTAGGTCAGTCCAGTCAATTCGTAACGAAACTAAACGAGCATTCCGATGAGATTCATTCGATTGTGTCTATGATTATGGGAATCTCCTCACAAACCCATCTTCTTTCGTTAAATGCCAACATTGAAGCAGCAAGAGCAGGAGAGCAAGGTCGAGGTTTTATGGTTGTGGCCACGGAAGTAGGCAAACTCGCCGAACGAACAACACAATCGGCCATGTCGATTGCAGCACTCGTTGATGAAGTCCGTACACTGGTTGCAAGGGTTGTAGCCTCTATGGAACAAACAGCTCTAGTAACGGAGCAGGGATTAGAGACAAATAAGGAAGCTGTCCAAGCTATTGGAATAATATTGAACTCCATTCAGTTAGTCGCGGATCAAATTCAGGATGTGTCTGCATCTGCAGAACAAGTATCGGCAGGCACGGAGCAAGTAACAGCAGCGTTTACCGAGATGGTGGATATCTCGAAACAAACGGCCGATGAATCGAGAAATATGGCTGCTGCCGCCGAGGAACAATTATCATCTATGGAAGAAGTGCAAGCATCCTCAGAAATGCTAAGCGCGAGTGCGCAACAACTTCAGGATGAGCTGGGAAGATTTAATTTGTTAGAAAGATAGAAAAAAATCAATCATGAAGGGCACCCAAACGGTTGTCCTTTTTTGCGTTTTGTCTCAGCCTAAGTTAGGATTCAAATAGTAAGCTTAATATACTATTGATCGTTATATATAGGAGCGGAGTGGAATGAAGCGAATCACGGTTTTGATAGCGGATGATGAGGCGGAGATCGCTGATTTGGTCGCCTTGCATTTGCAAAAAGAAGGGTATCATATTGTTAAAGTCTCTGACGGGAAAGCTGCTATTCAGGCGATTCAGTCACAATCGATAGATTTAGCCATATTGGATATTATGATGCCTGAGATGGATGGTTACGAGGTGACCCGTCAAATTCGGGAGCAGTACCATCTGCCAATCGTTTTTTTGAGTGCCAAAATCTCCGATCTCGATAAGATCACGGGGCTGGTGATGGGGGCGGACGACTATATGACGAAACCGTTCAATCCTATGGAATTGGTGGCTCGAGTGAATTCTCATCTCCGCCGTTCTTTGCACTTCAACCAACCTGCGGCAGTGAATAAGACGGTACTGGAGGTGAGTGGACTAACCATTTCACTGGATCAGCATACCGTTACCCTTTATGGCGAGGTTGTCCAGTTAACGCCGAAGGAATTTGATATTCTCTATTTATTAGCCAGCCACCCGAAGCAGGTTTTTAGCGCGGAAAGTATTTTTCAGCAGGTGTGGGCTGAGGCCTACTATGAAAGCGGCAATACGGTTATGGTACACATCCGAACCCTGCGGAAGAAGCTTGGAGAAGATATGAACAAGAATAAATTTATCAAAACTATCTGGGGCGTGGGGTATACGTTCAATGAATAAGGGAATCCGAAGCTTTAGGACCAAAATGATTCTGCTGCTGGGGTTAAGTATGCTTTTGTCCGGCGCTATTACTTACGGGGTCTATAGGCTCCTTCAGCTCTATTATTCCGGTGTGCGCCGGGAAGATCCTGTGGCCCAGTATCGTCATATCATGAGTAACATAGGGGATATTTATTTTTTCCTGCTCCTCTTTATTCCGCTGGCTATTCTTTTCTTCTACTGGTTTACCAAACCGTATGCTTCCTATTTCAATGAGATCTCGAAGGGAATTCATCATCTGGCTAGTGGTGAGTTTAAGAATCGGGTTCATATTTCCTCTAGGGATGAGTTCAAAGTCATTGCGGAAGATCTGAATCTGGCAAGTGAAAAGCTGCAGCAGGCCGTAGAACGAGGGGATTTTGCAGAGAACAGCAAAGATCAGTTAGTCGTGAATTTGGCGCATGATTTACGTACACCGCTTACCTCTGTATTGGGTTATTTGGATTTGATTCTTAGGGATAATCAGTTGACAGAAGAGCAAGTCAAGCATTTCACTTCCATTGCCTTTACGAAGTCGAAGCGTTTAGAGAAACTAATTGATGGATTGTTCGATATCACTAGAATGAACTATGGTATGCTGCCGGTTGAGAAGAAGCGAATAGACATCGGTGAGCTGTTGATGCAGCTGAATGAGGAATTATATCCTGTTTTTGAGAAAAATCATCTGCTCTCTAGAGTAAATATTACGCCAAACTTGTACATTGCAGGTGATGGGGAACTTCTGGCCCGTGTGTTTGAGAATCTATTAACCAATGCCGCCCGTTACGGGAAGGATGGAATGTATGTAGATATTAATAGCCGCCTTGCTTCTGGGCAGGTGGTGGTTGAGGTCATTAATTACGGGGGATTCATCGATCCAGACGATTTGCCACATATCTTCGATATGTACTATACGAGTGACCGGGCAAGAACGCATCCGGGGGGCGGCACAGGTCTGGGCCTGTTCATTGCCAGGAATATTGTGGAGCAGCATGATGGAGTCATTTCAGTAGAAAGTAGCGTGGTACGAACACTATTTGAGGTCCAATTGCCGCAAGAGCTCGGGTCCAACACATAGACGCCAACGATCTGCACTTCACACCTCTGTTATGCGGATTGCACCATCTGAGGGCGATTCAATTGCACTTTTACATCTCATTTGGCGGATTGCACCATCTGAGGGCGATTCAATTGCACTTTTACATCTCATTTGGCGGATTGCACCATCTGAGGGCGATTCAATTGCACTTTTACATCTCA
>NZ_JAUSTK010000006.1 GCF_030812855.1 Paenibacillus wynnii | reverse complement strand
CCGTCCCAAAGAGGTATATCCTCAAAATTAGCGGGTGAAATTCCCTCTAATTGCCCAAACGGGGTAGCGGGTGCAGAAATAGAGGGAGAAAACGCCTCTATTGGGCGGAATGGATTTCTGTCTTTCTGGTCACCTGTCAAGAACTGATATTAGTGTTGAGCCTTTATTATACATAGCAATTCAGAAATATTTCAACATATTGTTAACGGATTCATCTAACAACATCTTTTGTACTATTTGATTCGAGAGGAAAAAAACGATGATTGAGATTATGGCTACAAAATTGGCGGTAAGGATCAAGCTTATTGTTCCTGAACATCCTGCCTCGGAATCAGTACTGAAATTCGCATTAAGTCTGCTAATAAATGCAATCTCCATTATATTTTTTAGTTTGGTCATATCTTTGTTAACTGCGAAGACTCAAGAGACAGTAACCGTTCTGATTGCTTTCGCCATTTTGAGACAACTTACAGGCGGGTTTCACTTAAAGTCGGGTTTTTGGTGTGTAGTAGGGACTACATCCATAATATCAGTCATGTCCTTGCTGCAAACCAGTGCCCTTTGGATCCAAATCCTGAATATCACAGGAATTTTGTTAGTACTATTCTATGCACCTTCAGGAATCCAAAAACAATCCCGCATACCTTCGAAATATTATCCTTATTTGAAAATCGCAGCCGCTTTAATTGTAGCCTCTAACCTGCTAATTCAATCACCGATGTTGGCTCTATCTTTCTTCTTCCAAAGTGCAACGCTGATTAAGTTAAGGAGGTGAGATTTCATGTTCAAAAAAAGTATATATGCATTGGCTAGTGGTCTTTCATTGCTTGCGGTTATCATCGTCTCTACACCCAGCTTTCTGTTTGTTTATCAAGGTGAAACCCCGCGGGAGCTGCTTAAATAATTCCTTCCGACAGGGAGTTCAGGATACCACAGCTACTGCGAATTGAAAAAGGAGCCTTTCGGCTCCTTTTTTAGCTGTCTGGATATACTATTTTACAGTACATTAATAACTACAACGATATTACCGCGTGTAGCGCGGGAGTATGGGCATGCTCCATGAGCGGCTTCAGCGAGGGAAACGGCTGTTGCGTGATCTACTCCTTTTACAAGTACATCAAGCTTAACTGCAATCCCGAAGCCACCATCCTCCACTTTGCCAAAGCTTACCGTAGCAGTCACTTCACTACCCTCTATTTTCACTTTACCCATACGGGCAACCATATTCAGCGCACTATCGAAACAAGCGGAGTAACCGGCTGCGAACAATTGCTCAGGATTCGTACCTTCTCCGCCAGCACCGCCCATTTCGCGGGGGGTACTGATATCTAAACGCAGTTGAGGGCTGTCTGATTCGATAAAACCGTTTCGTCCTCCAATTGCTTTAACCGTAGTTTCGTACATTTTTTGTTGTATTACCATCATTAGTAATCTCTCCCGTTCCATCTAATGTATTGTACACAATATAATTTAACACAAAATTAATAATAGTCAATTTATTTTTTGCTATTAACATGAAGTTAATATCGTTTTATGATAAAATGAGGGCAAGAAGGCAGGTGAATAAGACATGGAAAAAAAGACAACAACTCCTGAACTGCTGCTTGAAAATCAACTTTGTTTTACGATATATGCCTGTTCACGCGAGATTACTAAACTGTATCAGCCTTATTTGGACAAGATCGGTGTGACCTATTCGCAGTATCTTGTAATGCTCGTCTTATGGGAGAAACAGCAATGCACTGTGAAGGAAATTGGAGAGGCGCTTTTCCTGGATTCAGGAACTTTAACTCCGTTGCTCAAGCGGTTGCAGGCTGCCGGTCTAATTATACGTGAGCGTTCCCTACAGGATGAGCGTAAGGTACTCATCTCTTTGACTGAACAAGGCTGGGCTTTACAGGCGGAAGCAGCATGTATTCCTAGCAAGATGATGGAGGGAACAATTATGTCCGGCAAGGAGTTCGAAGATCTGCTGGGACAGTTCAAAAGCTTGCTCAGTCGGGTCCATGAAGTGAATGTAAGCACACCTCGGAGATAGCCCAAAGTGATTTGTCAAGGTGATTGATCTCGTTACGGCATGAAACCGAGCGAAAATATGTGTATATATGATGATTATTTTTAAGGAAAGCGTTTTAAAAACATGTTACACTATTCTGGGTTTCATTATTAGACATATAAGAAAGTATAGTTGGAATTCATACTTTGCTTCATATGTCGCTCGGAGAAACAAAGCCGTCCCTGAAGGGACGGTCAACCGTTTCTACTAGTTCCGGGAAGTGTATATTGTACCGGCCTGGACCATACCCCGCGGCAATCAAAACGGAAAGCGGAGCTGCAGGCAGCCTGCAGGACACCGCAACACTTTAGGAGGCTTCCGGAATGAATATCCACGAGTATCAGGGAAAAGAAGTGTTGAAGAAGTACGGAGTCACAGTGCCTAATGGAAAAGTGGCTTATACAGTGGAGGAAGCAGTTCAAGCAGCTGAATCCCTGAAAAGTCCGGTAGTTGTGGTAAAAGCCCAGATCCATGCCGGTGGACGCGGTAAAGCTGGTGGGGTAAAAGTAGCCAAAAGTATCGACGAGGTACGGAGTTATGCAACTGAAATCCTAGGCAAAACATTGGTTACCCACCAGACAGGACCAGAAGGAAAAGTAGTCAAGCGGCTGCTTATTGAGGAAGGCTGTCAAATCGTTAAGGAGTATTACATCGGATTGGTTGTAGACCGCGGTTCCGGCCGGGTCGTTATGATGGCTTCCGAAGAAGGCGGAACAGAAATTGAGGAAGTTGCGGAAACGCATCCGGAGAAGATTTTCAAGGAAATTATTGATCCGGCTGTGGGTCTGCAGACATTCCAGGCTCGTAAGCTCGCCTACAGTATTGCTATTCCCAATGAGCTTGTCGGTAAAACGGTCAAGTTTATGCAAGCGTTATATTCAGCTTTCGTGGATAAAGATTGCTCAATCGCGGAGATCAATCCACTGGTTGTTACGGCTGATGGAGAGATTATTGCCTTGGATGCCAAGCTTAATTTTGACTCGAATGCATTGTTCCGTCATAAGGACATCTTGGAGCTTCGCGATTTCGATGAAGAGGACGAGAAGGAAATTGAAGCTTCGAAATATGATTTAAGCTACATAGCGCTAGACGGCAATATCGGCTGTATGGTGAATGGGGCAGGTCTGGCGATGGCTACAATGGATATTATTAAATATTACGGCGGAGAACCTGCTAACTTCCTGGATGTAGGGGGCGGAGCCACTACAGAAAAGGTTACAGAGGCTTTCAAGATCATTTTGTCGGATTCGAAGGTTAACGGAATTTTTGTTAATATATTTGGCGGTATTATGCGTTGTGACGTCATTGCTAATGGTGTAGTGGAAGCTGCCGGCCAACTTGGCTTAACGAAACCGCTTGTTGTGCGTCTCGAAGGAACAAATGTAGAACTTGGCAAGCAGATTCTGGCTGGATCGGGGCTGAATATCGTACCTGCAGATTCAATGGCAGATGGAGCCCGTAAGATCGTTGCTCTTGTACAGTGATAAAGGAAGTTTAATCTCGTTGATCGTATTGACCATTAAAGTAGGGATGTGACACGCATGAGCATTCTTGTAGATAAAAATACGAAAGTTATCACGCAAGGCATAACGGGTTCAACCGGGTTATTCCACACAAAGGGAGCATTGGATTACGGCACACAAATGGTCGGCGGAGTTACACCGGGTAAAGGCGGAACCTTTGTTAACATCCAATTGGAAAAGGGTGGAGAGGTAAGCCTTCCGGTCTTTGACACCGTAGTTGCAGCCAAAGCGGCAACAGGAGCGACTGCCAGTGTAATCTATGTACCTCCAGCATTTGCAGCCGATTCTATTATGGAAGCGGTCGATGCTGAGCTAGACCTGGTCATTTGTATTACAGAGGGCATTCCTGTGTTGGATATGGTCAAAGTTTCCCGTTATATGGAAGGAAAATCAACAGTACTGATTGGCCCGAACTGTCCAGGGGTTATAACTCCAGGGGAGTGTAAGATTGGTATTATGCCAGGTTATATTCATATGCCGGGTTATGTTGGAGTCATTTCACGCAGCGGTACACTGACTTACGAAGCTGTTCACCAGTTAACTACTCGTGGAATCGGGCAATCTTCTGCTGTGGGTATCGGTGGCGACCCTGTTAAGGGCTCGGAGTTTATAGACATACTGAAGATGTTTAATGAAGATCCGGGTACCAAAGCAGTTATCATGATCGGCGAAATTGGCGGAACTGCCGAAGAGGAAGCTGCGGTTTGGATACGTGATAACATGGTGAAACCCGTTGTTGGCTTCATAGGTGGCGCAACCGCACCTCCAGGCAAACGGATGGGTCATGCAGGAGCTATTATATCCGGCGGTAAAGGAACAGCGAGTGAAAAGATCGCTGTCTTGGAATCCTGTGGAATCAAAGTAGCACCAACACCTGCGGAAATGGGCTCCACGCTGGTAAGTGTGCTTGAAGAACGCGGTATTTTGGATGCTTGTACAACCCACTAAGGATAATGAGTGTTAGCCGCCTTCTTTAATATCTTTTGGATAAAATCTCCACAATATCTTGCGATTCAGTTATAATCATATCAAAGGTAAGCAACCTTTTGTTCCCACAAGGGAATGAAAGGTTGCTTTTTTTGCGTTTTTACGCACAAATGGCAATCTGAATTAAGGGTTATCGTGGTTCATAGGGGTTTATAGGTCTTCAGTTATACACAATAAGGAAGGGAACTCCTTCCATGACAGGGAGAGATTGCGGATGCTCGATCGTGATTTGTTATTCGGATTAAATGAAGTGGAAGGTATCGGCTGGAAAACCATTTATAAAATTAGTAAAGCAGGTAACTTGTCTAACAAGCTCTTCAAAGCTTCCAGTGAAGAATGGGAGAATTTCGGATTAAAAGAGAATATGTCGATAAAACTCGCCGCGAGCTTTACCGAAGCATGGATTTCTACACGTTACTCTTTAATGAAAGAAAGTGGTGTGGGGCTGCTTACGATTTTGGATGAGGAGTATCCTGAACTTCTTAAGGAAACGGCTCAGCCCCCTTGGGTCATCTATTACCGGGGGAGACTTGAGTTAATATCCCGTCCTTCGGTCGCCATGGTTGGAACCCGCATCCCTACGTCATATGGCCGTAAGGTTGGTTCGTTTTTGGCAGAAGAACTTAGTGAAGCCGGGTTAACCGTTGTGAGTGGACTTGCCCGAGGCATCGACAGCGTATGTCATGAAGCATCGCTACTGAAACGGGGAGGAACCATTGCTGTAATTGCTACAGGAATGGATAAGGTGTATCCTCCGGAAAATCGAGACTTGCTGCGGCAAATTGCGCAGGATGGTCTGGTTTTATCCGAATACCCTATTGGAACCAAAAGTCACCCGGGTTTGTTCCCACAACGTAATCGCATTATAGCGGGTATTAGCCTTGGTACTGTGGTGGTTGAAGCAGACACCCGCAGCGGATCGTTAATTACATCGGACGCAGCTTTAGAGGCTGGAAGGGATGTATTTGCTGTACCCGGACCTATCACCTCTCCCAAAAGCAGGGGAGCACTTGAACTCATTAAACAAGGGGCGAAACTAGTAACCAGTACGGCGGATATCCTTGAGGAATATACTCATTATTTGTCGAAGCCAGACCCCTCCCAGAAAGAAAACGCCTCCATAGTGTCTGATTCAAAAGACTCGATAATTGAAAAAAAATTGACAAGAGAGGAGTTCCAACTATACCATATACTGCATCAGGGCCCATTTACCCTTGATGAGCTGCTTGCACGGAGTCGGTGGGATTTTGGACATTTGCATTCAGTTCTGTTATCTTTAATCATAAAAAAAGCGGTATCACAATTACCAGGCGCTATTTATAAGGTAATTTAATATAGAAGCTTACGTAGTACACGAGGAGGACGAATTTGTGGCTGATGTATTAGTCATTGTCGAATCGCCAGCTAAGGCGAAAACAATCGGCAAATATTTGGGCAGTAAATATATCGTAAAGGCATCCATGGGTCATATTAGGGATCTACCTAAAAGCCAGATCGGTGTAGAAGTTGAGAATGATTTCAATCCAAAATATATAACTATACGCGGAAAAGGTTCCATTCTGAAAGAGTTAAAAGACGCCAGGAAGAAAGTAAAAAAAGTGTATCTCGCAGCTGACCCGGATCGTGAGGGAGAAGCGATTGCTTGGCACTTGGCGCATGCGCTGGATTTGGATCAAACTGAGGAGTGCAGAGTTGTTTTTAACGAAATAACGAAGCAAGCTGTGAAAGATGCATTCAAGACACCGCGTAAAATTAATATGGATCTGGTTAATGCTCAGCAGGCGCGGCGGATTCTAGATCGGCTGGTTGGATATAAGATTAGTCCACTATTATGGAAGAAAGTCAAAAAGGGACTGTCGGCTGGGCGAGTGCAATCAGTTGCTGTTAAAATTATTATGGACCGTGAGAATGAAATATCTGATTTCGAGCCTACTGAATATTGGAGTATTACAGCCAAACTCGGTATAAGGGATTCTGTCTTTGAGGCTAAATTCCACAAATTTAAAGGTGAGAAAAAAGAGCTTCATCAAGAAAGTGATGTTCTAGAAGTTCTGGAAGCTATTAAGGATTCTGCTTTTACAGTAAAAGAAGTCAAGGAAAAAGAAAGACAACGCCATCCTTCAGCACCGTTTACAACAAGTTCCCTTCAGCAAGAGGCAGCAAGAAAGCTTGGCTTCCGCGCAGCCAAGACAATGTCAGTTGCCCAACAATTATATGAAGGTGTTGAGTTAGGGAAAGAGGGTACCGTGGGTTTAATCACCTATATGCGTACTGACTCGACTCGGGTATCCACCACTGCACAAGATGAGGCTAAAGAGCTGATTACTGGAAAATACGGTGAAAAGTTTTTGCCGGAAACGCCACGACAATATTCTAAAAAAGCCGCAAATGCTCAAGATGCCCATGAAGCCATCCGACCAACCTCAGTACTTCGTGAGCCTGAGCTGGTGAAAGAATTTATGAGCCGGGATCAGTTCCGCTTGTATAAGCTGGTATGGGAACGTTTTGTATCGAGCCAGATGGCTTCAGCAGTTCTAGATACACTTTCTGTAGATATTACAGCAGGTACTGCTATTTTCCGGGCCGTGGGTTCCAAGGTTTCATTTGCAGGCTTCATGAAGATTTACGTTGAAGGTAATGATGATGGCACTACGGATGAAGAAAAGTACCTGCCTCCTTTGGCAGCCGGGGACGATCTGGTCAAGCAGAACATCGAGCCGAAGCAGCATTTTACCCAGCCGCCTCCGCGATATACGGAAGCAAGATTGGTAAAAACGTTGGAAGAGCTGGGTATTGGCCGTCCGAGTACGTATGCACCAACACTTGAAACGATCCAAAAACGCGGTTACGTTGCTATTGAAGAGAAGAAGTTCATGCCTACCGAACTCGGGGAACTTGTAATTGAGCAAATGGAGCAATTCTTCCCGGAGATTCTAAACGTTGAGTTTACGGCTAATATGGAAGATGATCTTGACCATGTGGGTGAAGGCGCAGAGGATTGGGTCAAAGTGTTGGCCGAATTCTACGAGTCTTTTGAAAAACGCCTTGTGTTTGCAGAAGAAGAAATGAAAGAAATTGAGATTGAAGATGAAGTTTCTGATGAGTTTTGTGAGAAATGCGGAAAATCGATGGTTTATAAGCTGGGCCGCTTTGGTAAATTTTTGGCTTGCTCGGGCTTTCCGGATTGCCGTAATACGAAGCCTATCGTGAAAGATATTGGAGTAACCTGTCCAAAATGTAATGAAGGTAAGGTTGTTGAACGGCGGAGTAAAAAAGGGCGAGTATTCTATGGCTGCGATCAATATCCCGGCTGTGATTTCGTGTCATGGGATAGACCGTCCCTTAAGCCTTGTCCGGAATGTGGATCATGGATGATAGAGAAACGCAATAAGCAGGGAACTAAGCTGCAATGTACGTCATGTGACCATACTGAGGCAGTGGAAGACAACGAAGAATTAGCAGAATAAGAGTCTTTACAGGAGGTAAGGGAAGTTGACGGAAACAGCAAAGGTAACAGTAATAGGTGCGGGTCTGGCCGGTAGTGAAGCTGCTTGGCAGATTGCCTCGCGCGGGGTACCGGTAAGACTTTACGAAATGCGGCCTGTCGTTAAGACACCGGCGCATCATACAGATCAATTTGCAGAGCTCGTATGCAGCAATTCACTGCGCGCCAACGGATTAGGGAATGCAGTGGGTGTTCTGAAGGAAGAAATGCGCCGTTTGGATTCTCTGGTGCTTGGTGCTGCTGACCGTCATGCAGTACCTGCCGGTGGTGCACTTGCCGTTGACCGGGATGGGTTTTCCGGTGAAATCACAGCAACCTTGCATAACCATCCTTTGGTAGAGGTTATAAATGAAGAACTTACGCATATACCGGAGGAAGGGATTGTTGTTATTGCAACTGGCCCGCTGACTTCTCCGGCATTGTCTGCTGAAATTAAGGGTTTGTTTGGGGAAGAGTATTTTTACTTCTACGATGCAGCAGCTCCTATTGTTGAGAAGGATTCCATTGATATGAGCAAGGTATATCTGGCCTCCCGCTACGATAAAGGTGAGGCGGCATACCTAAACTGTCCGATGACGGAAGAGGAATTCGATGTTTTCTATGATGCACTCATTACGGCAGAGGTAGCTGCACTTAAAGATTTTGAGAAGGAAATATACTTTGAGGGCTGTATGCCCATTGAAATTATGATGAAGCGTGGCAAGCAAACCGCCCTGTTCGGGCCGATGAAGCCGGTTGGATTGTTAAATCCGAATACAGGGAAACTACCGTATGCAGTGGTTCAGTTACGTCAGGATAATGCCGCAGGAACGCTTTATAATCTTGTTGGCTTCCAGACTCACCTGAAGTGGGGAGAGCAAAAGCGAGTGTTCTCTCTTATCCCTGGGCTTGAGAATGCGGAATATGTCCGTTATGGCGTTATGCATCGCAATACCTTTATCAATTCTCCGAAGCTGCTTCATCCAACCTATCAAATGAAAGGTAAGGAACGACTGTTCTTTGCCGGACAAATGACTGGGGTGGAGGGATATGTAGAATCTGCCGCTTCAGGATTAATTGCCGGAATCAATGCAGCACGGGCAGCACTGGGTCAAGAGGGTCTTGTATTTCCATCGGAATGTGTATTGGGAAGCATGCCGGCCTATATCACCACCGCTGATCCGGAGCATTTCCAACCCATGAATGCGAATTTTGGATTATTACCGAAACCTGAGAAGAAAATACGTAGTAAAAAAGAAAAAAATGAGCTTCTTGCTCACCGCGCATTGGAAGCATTATCAGCTTTTGCTTCTCAGACGGGTCTCCCGTATACTGAGCCTGTAACCGAGGAGCAAGGTCTATCTTAAGGAGGTTCTAGAGATATGGTTCCCAGTTTTCATGCAACGACAATATGCGCAGTACGGCATGGCGGCCAGGCTGCTATCGCCGGTGATGGTCAGGTAACCTTCGGAGAAAGTGTCATTATGAAGACGACTGCCAAAAAAGTGCGGAGATTATACCGAGGACAAGTGATCGCAGGATTTGCGGGATCGGTCGCTGATGCAATCACATTGTTTGAGAAGTTTGAAGGTAAGCTGGAGGAGCATCATGGAAATCTGCAGCGTGCGGCAGTAGAACTTGCCAAGGATTGGCGGCAGGATCGCATACTTCGTAAGCTGGAAGCACTGATGATCGTTATGGATAAAGAAGGGATGCTCCTTATATCCGGTAATGGTGAAATTATTGAACCTGACGATGATGTTTTAGCTATTGGCTCTGGAGGTAATTTTGCATTGGCTTCCGGACGTGCCCTCAAGCGCCATGCTCCAACTCTCAGTGCGGCTGAAATTGCCAGAGAGGCTCTTCAAATAGCTTCTGAAATATGCGTATACACCAATTCCAATATTATTGTGGAACAATTGTAGGCCTCAGTGCCATAGAGAGATGGAGGAAGTATAGATGATAAATCAATCGCTTACACCCCGCCAAATCGTAGCTGAGCTGGATAAGTATATAGTGGGTCAGAAGCAAGCTAAGAAATCCGTGGCGGTTGCACTTCGCAATCGTTACCGCCGTAGTCTTCTAGCTGAGGAGTTGCGTGATGAGGTTGTACCGAAGAACATTCTAATGATTGGTCCTACAGGTGTCGGGAAAACAGAGATCGCCAGAAGACTTGCAAAGCTGGTCAATGCTCCATTCATTAAAGTGGAAGCAACCAAATTTACTGAAGTGGGCTATGTTGGACGCGATGTAGAATCAATGGTTCGTGATCTGGTAGAAACTTCAATTCGTATGGTGAAGTTCGAACGCACAGAAAAGGTTAAGGATCGTGCCGAGGAATTAGCTAACGAAAGAATTGTGAACATCCTAGTCCCTTCCACTTCCAAGAATAAAGGGCAACGGAATCCTTTTGAAATGATATTCGGTGGTAATAGTGGTGGACAGGACGATTCCAAAGAAGAAGTGGAACAGGACGGAAGCCTAAGTGAACGCCGTCGTGGAGTTCGCTTCAAGCTGCTGGCCGGCCAACTGGAAGATGACATCATTGAGGTGGATGTTGAGGATACTGCACCGTCAATGCTGGACATGTTTGCGGGTCAAGGAAATGACCAGATGGGTATGAACATGCAGGAGATGTTCGGAAGCCTCCTCCCAAAACGGACTAAGAAGCGTAAGCTCCCAATACGGGAAGCTCGCAAAGTACTGACTCAGGATGAGGCTTCTAAGCTCATTGATATGGACGATGTTATTCAGGAATCAGTTACCCGGGCGGAGCAAACGGGGATTATCTTTATTGATGAGATTGACAAGGTTGCAAGCCAAGGTAAAGGAGCGGGTCCCGATGTATCCCGGGAGGGTGTGCAGCGCGATATTCTACCGATTGTCGAAGGGTCGACAGTAATGACGAAATATGGCCCTGTAAAGACGGATTATGTGCTTTTCATGGCTGCCGGTGCCTTTCATATTGCTAAACCCTCCGACCTCATACCGGAGCTCCAGGGGCGCTTTCCGATCCGTGTAGAACTGAGTAGTCTTACGCTGGAGGATTTCGTTTCGATTTTAACTGAGCCGGAGAATGCACTTACGAAGCAGTATGTAAACTTATTGGCTACAGAGAATATTGAGATCCAATTTCAAAAAGAGGCCATATACGAAATTGCCAAGATAGCTGCTACTGTTAATCAGAACATGGAGAACATTGGTGCACGTCGACTTCACACCATTTTGGAGAAGTTGCTTGAGGATCTTTCATTCGAAGCTCCTGAGTTGACTCTTGACACAATGGTTATAACCCCCGAATACGTGCGTGATAAATTGGCAAGTATTGCTCTTGATCGAGATTTAAGTCAATATATTCTTTAATTTACAAATTTCGAATGGCTATTTCCTCAATTCGCCAAAAAGCTATAAAATTCATGTCAAGATATTGGAATTTAAATCCAAGATTTTCATAACTGAGCATGTATCTTCCAGTTAAATGCTAGTATATAGAAAAAATAAGAAATAAGCCCTCTCTTTCTTGAAAAGATAGGGCTTATTTCTTATTGTAATAATATATATTTTCCACGAAAATTAAGGTATGTAAATATGACTGTTTCCCGATCTACGACAGTATTCGACTTAAATTGGGCAGATAGCTACTAATTGTAGCCTTTTTTGTCGAAAAAGAAGGATTACAGGTAGTGTTGTGGAATTCTTTTCAATATGGTAGTTTTGGAAGGGGGATATTAATGGGATTGCTGAATAATGTCAGTTTTCAAAGAATGCAGGGAGGCATGGAAGCTGCCAACAAACGACAAAGTGTTCTTTCCAATAATGTCGCTAATGTGGATACACCGAATTTTAAACGGTCTGATGTCTCGTTCGAGAGCTTTCTGCAGCAGCAAGATAAAGGGCTGAAACCCCAACTCAGCGCGAAAGTTTCTGATTCGCGTCATTTTGCATTCGGAAATCAATTAGTTGTTCCAGCCTCGGTGGTCACTACCGATGAAGTTTCTTCGATGAATAACAATGATAATAATGTTGATATCGATCGGGAGATGGCACTCAGTGCAGAAAATCAGCTTAGGTATAACTCTTATATCCAACAAATTAATAGTCAGATATCAATGATGCGAACAGTTGTTGAGGGGAGATAACCTAGTATGAATTTTGGTAGCAGTTTTGGGATTAGCGCCTCGGCATTAACTGCACAGCGGTTGCGTATGGACGTAATTTCTTCCAACATCGCTAACGCTGAGACGACAAGGGCCTCGATGGTTGATGGGAAAGCGGTTCCTTACCGCCGGAAATTGGTTGTCCTTGAAGCAGCAGAAAGTAATAAGTTTTCAGATATTTTAAACAATAAAATGAACGGCGGCCCTAAAGGCGTTAAGGTACAGGCAATTACAGAGGATGCATCACCGCTTAAGCCTGTGTATAATCCGAGTCATCCCGATGCGGATGAGAATGGTTATGTATATATGCCTAACGTTGACGTAACGAAAGAAATGGTTGATATGCTATCCGCTTCCCGTTCCTATGAGGCAAATGTTACGATGCTTAATGCAAGTAAAGCCATGGTTAGCAAAGCTCTAGAGATTGGACGGTAATCATAGATACGTAAAGGAGGGAACATATTGATACAGAATTTAGCAATAGGTGCCCAAGCTGTTCAGCAGCTTGCTATGAAAACTCCAACGGCACAGTCTTCATCCATTCCAACTGATTCATCACAAAGCTTTAGTTCATACCTTGAAGATGCTCTGAACCAGGTAGCTAATCAGGAGCAGCAAGCTAAAGTTATGAATAATAAATTTGTACTTGGTGAAGTAAATGTAGATGAAGCACTAATCTCTTCCCAGCAGGCATTGCTAAGTTTGCAGTTGACTACACAAGTCCGGAACAAAGTGATTGAAGCCTATCAGGAAATTATGAGAACTCAGATATAGATATCCTAGCTTAGTTTCGGATGGGGTGACACTGTGAATGAAAGATTTGCCCAGTACAGAGACAAGGGTGTTCAGTACTGGAATAGATTCAGCAGTAGACAAAAGATATTATTCTTTTCGACACTGTTTATCATTATTATCGTCATCGTTGTTATAACGATGCAGCTTTCAAAAACCGAGTATGAGGTAGCCTTTCAGGATTTGGATAGTACGGATTCGGCTGCAGTTATGACTTATTTAGACACGTCGGGTATTTCATACCAATTAAGCTCGGATGGGAAGAGCATTTCTGTACCTAGTACGGAGGCTGCTCGGATTAAAGTAGACATAGGTTCTCAGGGGATAGTTCAGGGAGGATCAATCGGGTATAAAGTATTTGATGAAAACTCTTCAATGATCGGAACGACAGACAATGAGTTTGATGTAAAGTATAATAATGCTCTTAACGGTGAAGTTGAACAGTTAATGAGAAGAATGCAAGGGATTAAAGATGCAAAGGTATTAATTAATTTGCCGAAAGAGACGGTATTTGCTTCGCAGGCAGATCAAGAGAAGGCCTCTGCTTCGGTAGTACTATCATTCAATCCAGGGTTCAGACCGAGTCAAGATAATATTGACGGCTATTTCAACCTTGTTAAGACAGCTGTACCGAATCTTCCGATTGAGAATATTACGATAGCTAACAATGAAGTTGAACTTAAGCCTACATCATTGGGTGGTCAAGCAGGGGTGTCGAGTCAGATTGAAGAGAACTTCACCATGCAAAAGAAATTCGAAGAAGAAGTCAAAAAGAATGTAAAACAATTTCTTAGTACCCTAACAGGTCCTAACAAAGTGGACGTGCTTGTATTTTCTAAGCTGAACTTTGATAAAGAGAGCCGCAAGGAAGATTTGGTATCGCCAGTGGATGCTGAAAATATGAAGGGAATAGAAATCAGTTCTCAAATTATCAGTAATTCATTTTCAGGACAAGGAAATACGAGTGGTGGTGTAGCGGGTACTGGTTCAGAGGATGTGGCAGGTTATCCTTCGGGTACCGATACTGGTACATCCTCTTCTGAGGAATCATCAGAGACCAGGAACTATGAAGTTAACCATATTACCAAGGATATTATAGCTAGCCCATACACTGTTAAAGATTTAACCATAAATGTTGCAGTTGAACCACCTACCGGTCAAACAACTTTGGATCAAACGACAAAAGACGCTATACAGAACATTTTAGTGAATATAGTGCGTGCTTCATTGGCTGATTCTGGTATTGATTATACAGACGCAGACTTGAGTAAAAAAGTTTCGGTGCACTCTCAACAGTTTGGTAGTAACGCTGCCGCAGCTGCTGCGAGCAAACTGGCAAACTGGATGATTTGGGCTATTGGCGCGGGAGCACTAGTTATTGGAGCAGGAGCAGGTTATCTCTTCTATCGTAGTCGCAGAAAGCAAGCGGAAGTGGAAGAAGAAGATGTACCGTTACAGGTTCCTACCGAGTTTCCATCCATCAATATGGATAGCATAACGAACGAAAGTCAAGTACGTAAACAGCTGGAAAGTCTGGCCAAGAAGAAGCCGGATGAATTCGTAAATCTTCTACGTACATGGCTTGCTGACGAACAGAGGTGAAGGAATGGCAAAAGCTAGCCAGCAGGGATTAAGCGGTCGACAAAAAGCCGCAATCCTGCTTATCACACTAGGACCTGAAGTATCTGCTCAAATATTCAAACATTTACGGGATGAAGAAATCGAACAGCTGACTCTTGAAATAGCCAATGTCCGCAAAGTAGACAGTGGTGAAAAAGAATCAATTATGTCGGAGTTTCACCAGATATGTCTTGCCCAGGAATATATATCACAAGGCGGTATTAACTACGCCAAAGAAATCCTGGAGAAGGCGCTCGGTCAGACAAAAGCGATGGAAGTCATTAATCGTCTGACAGCTACTTTGCAGGTTAGACCTTTTGACTTTGCGCGCAAAGCTGATCCGAATCAAATTCTCAACTTTATTCAGAACGAGAATGTTCAGACGATCGCACTGGTACTTTCGTATCTCCAGTTTGAACAGGCTGCAGCGATCCTCTCCTCTCTTCCTCAAGAGAAACAAGCCGAGGTGGCGAGACGGATTGCTATTATGGACAGCACTTCTCCGGAGGTCATCTCACAGATTGAGCGCGTTCTGGAACAGAAGCTGTCAGCAACGGTTACACAGGATTATACGAATGCTGGCGGTATCGAATCTATCGTACAAATTCTGAATGGAGTAGACCGGGGAACGGAGCGTACAATTCTGGATTCACTGGAAATACAGGATCCGGAACTTGCCGAAGAAATCAAAAAGCGGATGTTCGTATTCGAGGATATTGTCAATGTGGACAACCGTTCGATCCAAAGAATTATCAGAGATATCGAAAATGCGGATTTGCAGCTGGCATTGAAGGTCGCAAGCGAAGATGTGCGGGATGTTATTTTCCGAAATATGTCCAAGCGTATGGCTGAAACATTCAGGGAAGAAATGGAGTACATGGGACCCGTTCGGTTGCGTGATGTAGAAGAAGCACAGACCCGAATTGTAGGAACTATCCGCAGGTTGGAAGAGTCCGGTGAAATCATCATCGCACGTGGTGGAGGAGATGACATTATTGTCTAAGCTGATCAAACACTCCCAATACGTCCCTGTAGATGTTCTGAAAAGACTGGAACAAGCCCGGCATCACGCGGGCCTTTCCCATGAGCTTGGTTCAGAAGAACCTGCTGAGGAGATACACTATCATGACCCTTCACGGGAGGAAGCTGAACTTGCCCGCAAGCAGATGCTTCGAGATGCTCAAGAGTTTGCTGAGGGGCAAGTGAGAAATGCCTCGGAACAAGCTGAATTCATCAAGGAGTCAGCGCGGTTGGAAGTTGATCAATGGTGGCTTCAGCGTCGGGAACAGGATGAACATCTCATTGAGGTAGTGAAGTCTGAGGCTTATCAGCAAGGTTATCAGGAGGGTGTATCTCAGGCCGAGGAAGAAATGAAGCGGAAAGTTGCCGAGATGATGGAAGAAGCTAGGAATGTGCTAGCGGATGCTTACAGGGCAAGAGACGTCATCATTCAGGAAGCTGAACCCTTTTTGGTAGAACTTAGCTGCGGTATTGCCGAAAAAATTGTGGAGAAACAGCTTACGATAGAGCCCGAGTTCACAATGGATATAATAAAAAAGAATTTAGCGCGCAAACGTGAGCAGGGGTTGATATCCCTTTGTGTATCACCATCCCAGTTCATATTTGTAAACGCAGCCCGGGAAGAGCTATCGCTCGCCATTGATTCACAGGCTGAACTGCAAATTTTGCCTGATTCGACGGTTAAGGATCACGGTTGTGTAATCCGTTCTTCATTTGGCAGTATTGATGCACGAATCGACACCCAGCTAGCGGAGATCAAGAAAGAGCTTTTAAGAATCGCTCTGGATACCGAGGAAGGCAAAAATGGTGAAGAAAATGCTTGATAGTAAGCGTTATAAAGAACAGTTGCTTAATTTTGATCCCGTCAGAGTTAACGGTAAAGTCACTCAGGTTATCGGTCTCATGGTAGAATCCGAAGGTCCGGATGCTAGCATAGGCGATGTATGTTACATCTATCCCTCAAAAGGGACTAAACCACTTAAGGCTGAAGTTGTAGGATTTCGGGATAATAAAGTACTTCTGATGCCGTTGGGTGAACTGCAAGCTATTGGTCCCGGCTGTGATGTGGTGGGAACTGGCAAGCCGTTGAGTGTGCAAGTAGGTTCTGAGCTTCTTGGCAAGGTATTGGATGGTTTGGGACAACCTTTAGATGGTTCACTGATTCCGGCTCGTATGCCGCATAGCTCCACCTTCAACATCCCGTCTAATCCATTGAACCGACCAAGAGTGCAGGAGCCAATTAGTATAGGGGTTAGAGCAATAGATGGGCTGTTGACTATTGGCAAAGGACAGCGGGTTGGCATATTTGCAGGTTCAGGTGTAGGTAAAAGCACACTTATGGGTATGATCGCCCGAAATACATCGGCAGATGTCAACGTCATTGCATTAATAGGTGAGCGGGGCAGGGAAGTTTTGGATTTCATAGAACGTGATTTAGGGCCTGAGGGTCTACAGCGTTCTGTAGTAATCGTAGCTACCTCTGACCAGCCGGCACTCATAAGAATTAAAGGAGCATTAATCGCCACAACGATTGCTGAGTACTTCCGGGATCGTGGACTAAATGTCATGCTGATGATGGATTCTGTTACCCGGTACGCGATGGCACAACGTGAAGTGGGTCTTGCAGTCGGCGAGCCGCCAGCTATGCGAGGGTATACACCTTCTGTGTTTGCGAGCCTTCCTAAGCTCCTTGAAAGGGCTGGTACAGGCCCTCTAGGTTCAATAACTGCCTTTTATACCGTTCTGGTTGACGGAGATGATATGAACGAACCCATTGCGGATGCCGTTCGGGGGATTCTGGACGGTCATATTGTTCTAAACCGAAGTATTGCCAACAAAGGTCACTTTCCTGCAATTGATGTGCTTTCCAGTATTAGTCGGGTTATGAAAGATATAGCGACTGAAGAACAAATAGATGCTGCAGAGAATGTAAAAAGACTCATGGCGGTCTATAAGGATTCGGAAGATTTAATTAATATCGGGGCCTATCAGAGAGGCTCTAACGCGCAAATTGACGAGTCCATACAGTATATCGACAGCATTTGGAATTTCACCAAACAAAAGGTGAATGAAAAAGTGACGTTAGCCGAAGTTCAAGATTCCTTAATTTCTCAATTCTCAAGGAGCTGAATCTGAATTATGAAATTTCATTATCCTTTTCAAAAAGTTGTGGATTTGAAGGGCAATGAAAAGACACAGGCGGAGTGGATACTTTCAACCGCGCTTGGGGAACTGCAAGCCCAGGAAAAAAGTCTTAATGAATTGATGGTTCAGCGAAGTGAAGTCATTCGTTCTTTGCAAAGTTCAGTAGAACAAAAAACATCTATGATTAAAATTCGCGAATTACAGGACTATGTGGACTATCTGGATAAATGTATTGTCCGCAAGCATTCAGAGATCTTTAATGCACATCAGGAGGTCCAACATAAGCAAGATCAGCTAAGTACGAAGGTATTGGATGAAAAGGTGTGGCTGAAGGCTAAGGACAAGGCTCAGGTGCTGTTTCAGCACAGCATGAATTTACGGGAACAAAACGAATTGGATGAGATAGCTACGGTCCGGTTCGCGATGAAATCCCTCTAAACCCGGAGGTTTCCGCTAGTGGCGAAGAATGAAATGGAACTTGATAATGAAGAATCAGCTGGTAAATTTGAGCGGTTTCTATTTTTGATGATACCTATTATTTTTACACTTGTATTATTGGGAGTATTGCTGACTCTTTTTAATATGGATATCCGCAATAATGTGCTAACCCTTGCGAACAAAATACCGATAGTAGAAAAGTGGGTTCCCGATCCTGTAACAGATCCTGCTTTGGATGAGAAGCAGCAGGCTGAGGAACAGGCCGCCAGCTCAGAAACAACAATTAAAGAACTTAAAGCCAAGCTGGCTGAGCAGAGTGAAACCCTGAAGAAAGTTACTGAGGAAAAAGTGGCTCAGGAGACGCAGGTGCAGGCGCTTCAATCACAGATTAAAGGTATTGAGGAGTCAGCAGCCGCTACTAAGGAAGATACTGTTAGCGAAGAGGACGCCTACCAAAAGCAGGTTACCGACTTAGCCAAACTGTACGCAGGAATGAAGGCTTCCAAAGCTGCGCCGATTATGGAGAACTTAACGACAGAAGAAATGGTGCAGATCTTCAGCGTCATGAACAATGCGAGTAAAACTGCTATTCTGGAAAAAATGACCCCTGAAACGGCTGCTGAGGTGTCTGTAAAGTTAAAGGAAAATACAACTTCAACTGATTTGTCGATTGCGGCCCTTCAATCAAGATTGAAGAAAGAGTCCGGTACAACAGCATCCACATCAGGAAGCAGCACAAACCTTGATAAGGAAAAGCTTAACCAAACATTTACAACAATGCCGGCTGCTGAAGCAGCTAAGTTGTTGAGTGAGATGTACAAAATCAGTCCAGATAAAGTGGTTACGATTTTGAGCAGTGTTGGTGATAGTGTCAGATCCTCTATTTTGGGGGAAATGACCAAAAATGATAGTACACAAACAGCTACTATTGTAAACCGGTTAATGGGCGCTAAATAAGACTTGAAGGGAGGTGAAAAAATATGAGCTTAGTATTTCAAATGGTTTCTGCAGGGAATGGAACAACTGCTACTTCAACGGCAGGGTCGTCTACCACAGTAGCAAGTACAGATGGAACAGGATCATTGCTGCCTTTTGCACAAGCACTTATTCAAAAGATGACGGGCGTTCAGGATAGTAATAATGCTCCGGTTGCTGCAGGTGGGGATCCGCTCGCTTTATTGCAAGGTTTGCTGAAACAAATTCAGCCTTTTGGCGATGCAAAAGAAGAGGTTACTTCTCAAAATGGTGATTTGCTTAGTGAGTTGGCGCAGGATATAGAGAAACTTGATGATTCAATAGCCAACGATCCTTCATTACTGGCTTCACTGCAAGGCTGGCTTCTGCAAGTATCTGCACTTCTGACGAACAATGTTCCTCAGGATGACCAAACTGAGACTGCGACAGTATTGTCACCTTTAGCGCAAAATCCCGAGACCCTTCGCTTTGCTGTTCAGGATGATCTTAACCGATTAGTCTCTATTATTAAGGATGCTGCGGCTGGTGGTAATGAGGAATTAACAACCAAAGGGTTAACAGTCCTCAATAATTTTACTGAAATCATGAGTCAATCCTCTGTGAATACAGACAAGGCTAAAATGGCAGTGAGTCAGAATCAACAATCTTCAGATCAACTGTTGGTAAAGAGTGAAACACCTGTTGCTTCGATTCAAGGCGTTAATGCCGAGTCAGGAAGTAATGATACGGATCTCTCAGACGTATTTAAGACTAAGGTTATCGTAACTGCAGATGGTAAAAAGTCACTAACTGATGAGGAAGTAGCAACGGAATTCAATGTTCCTACCGAAAGCAATGAGATTGTTACTGCAGGACAGTTGTCTATACGAAACGGAATGACTGCACCGCTGAAGGCGGAGGCACCTCAGGTACCTGTTCATCAATTTGCTAAAGAAATGACAGGATTGATCACCAGTAAACTGGAGATTGTGAATAAAGGTGGAATTGCAGAAGCTACGATCTCACTGTTCCCTGAAAACCTTGGACAAGTAGATGTCAAAATCACCATGCAGAACGGTCATCTTATAGCCCAATTTGTAACCGAACATGTCGGTGCCAAAGAATTGTTGGAGCAGCAGATGGTTCAATTACGAACAGCGTTACAGTCTCAGGGGCTGCAGGTTGAGAAGTTGGAGGTAACGCAGAATAATACACCTCTTCAATCACAAATGCAGCAGGAAGGTCGACAGTCCGGCTCAGGGGGGCAATCCGATAAACGTTCGAACAATCGTAATGATGCTTCGACAGATGCCGTAACCGCAGCAGAATTAAGTGGAGAGTGGAAGGATTTACTCGAATCGGAAGATCCGAATCAAACCGCATCATTTTCTGCCAAGGCCTAATTAGTAAGACAGAGAGGAGAATAATATGGCTTCTTCAAATTTAATATCCACCCCTAATACTTGGCCCAACTATGCGACGGGCAATAGCGCAAACCCTGGAAGTGCAACAGGCAGCTCTGTTATGGGTAAAGATCAGTTCCTTAAAATTCTAATTACACAGCTTCAAAATCAGGATCCAATGCAGCCGATGGAAGATAAAGAGTTTATTGCACAGATGGCTCAATTCTCGTCTGTTGAGCAGCTGATGAATATTTCTACACAGCTAACATCCCTTAATCAGTCCCTAGGTTCTGCTTCCAATCTGATTGGCAAAAGTATTACTTGGACAGATAGTACGACACTTTTACCTGTATCTGGAATTGTAGATTCAATTGTCGTAAAAAGCGGTGTTAATTATGCGGTGGTTGGAGACAAAAAGATTGCACTTACAGATGTTACAGAAGTAAAAATTGTAGCTCCAGAAGTAAACGTTGACTCTAGTGGTACTAATTCAGGAGGCGGCGAGGAGAGCGGGGAGACGACATGAGTGAACGGCTGACGATCGGCCAAATGTATCCCAATGCAGTCCATCCATCAACCCTACAACGTCCCACAGCTCCCAAGAGCACAGGAGGACCGGAGGCTTCGTTCGAGAACGTGCTGCAGCGTAATATGCTTAAATTCAGCAATCATGCGGCTAAACGATTAGAACAAAGAGGAATAACGCTTGGAAGTCGTCAATTAGATCAGATATCATCTGCCGTTGATAAGGCAGCGGCCAAGGGCAGCAAGGAATCACTAATTCTGATGAAAGACATGGCATTAATCGTTAGCGTGGCCAACCGTACTGTTGTTACTGCAATGGACGGAAGCTCTATGAAAGATAATGTATTTACTCAAATTGATAGTGCAGTAATTATTTCATGAACTGGCTGGTCCTAACGGAAAGCCGGAGCGACCGCCGACCGACTGACGCGGTCCTTACTTCACAAGGAACAATTGAAGAAGTGACACAACTATATAATCCGGGAGATGATATTAAATGTTAAGATCTATGTACTCAGGAGTTTCAGGCATGCGCGGTTTTCAAACTAAATTGGATGTTATCGGGAATAATATCGCAAACGTTAATACAATCGGCTTCAAATCGGGCCGTGTAATGTTTAAAGATATCATGAGTCAGACGGTGTCCGGAGTTACTGCACCAACTGATGGTGCTCAAGGTGGTGTAAATGCCAAACAAATCGGTCTGGGTGTGAGCATTGGTTCTGTTGATACTTTACACTTGGCAGGTAGCGCAATGACCACTAATAACCCAACGGATCTGCGTCTTGATGGAGACGGTTTTTTCTTGGTTAAGCTTTCTGATGCACAAGAAACGCCTTTTCTTACCCGTGCAGGTGATTTTCATGTAGATTCGAGCCGCAACTTAGTTACCTCTGATGGCTTGCACGTATTAGACTCAGGTGGAGGCATTATTCAGTTAGATGAAGCCGTAACCGGTTTTTCGATCTCCAATGACGGTACGATTGTTCAAACCATGAGTGACGGTACTACACAGCCTGGTGTTCAGATTGGAGTTGGTAAAGTTTCCAACCCTCAAGGTCTGGAGAAAATTGGTGGAAATCTGTATCGTATGACTTTGAATGCTAACGCGGATGGTACATTGGAACCGACAACTGCCAATAATACCGAAACAGGAACAGGTGCAATTGTTGCCGGTCAACTAGAGATGTCCAATGTAGACTTAACTAATGAATTTACCGAGATGATTGTCGCACAACGTGGTTTTCAAGCGAACTCCCGTATTATCACTACTTCTGATGAAGTCCTGCAGGAAGTTGTTAACCTGAAACGTTAATAGTAGATCATTACTACTTTAATAAACGCTTTATAAAAGAAACTTACTTATCGCCAATTTTGGAAGTGTTATCGCTCAGACGGGGGGAGGGCTCCTTCCCCTATTTTTGGTTAGGAGGCCTGCTATGATCTCGGTAACACGTATAAATGGAACCCCAATGTGGCTGAATGCCCTTTTGGTGGAAATGGTGGAAGAAAGCCCGGATACATATATTACATTGATTACGGGCAAAAGATTGATCGTTCTTGAAAAAGTCGATGAGGTTATTGAAAAAATCCGTCAGTATAACAAGGATATTGGCTCGAACTTAGCTACCATTAAAGTGCAATCATTGGAGGACCTTTCATGAAAAAGATGCTGCCATGGCTCATAACCATTTTGCTGGCAATTACATTAATTGTATTAGCCGCATTTCTGTTAATGGGCAAGTTTTTTCCGAGTGACAAAAATGAAGTCAACGCGGCTGTAGAGAATGTAGAAGCCAAGCATTTAAGCGCCGATGAAATTGTCGAGCTGACCGCGGAAATAACTGACATCAAAACTAATCTTGCAGACCCCGATTATATCGTTTTAATAAATTTCGCGTTTCAATTGGATTCTACTAAATCTAAGGAAGAATTCGAAAAGATTAAAGATATTAAGATCAAACCTATCATCATCAAGACGCTTGCCGATACCAAACCAGAGCAATTAAACGGGGCGGAAGGTAAAGATCAGCTTAGCAGTAAACTAGTCAATTTGATCAACAAGACCTTGACTGAAGGCAAGCTGACACAGATTGACATTACCAACTTTATTTTGACTTCTTTGTAGTTTCAAGCCGGTTATTCTTGATAGGGGGGTGATTGAAATGGTTGATGTACTGTCACAAAACGAGATTGATGCTCTACTAGCTGCACTCTCATCCGGTGAAATGGATGCCGATGAATTAAAAAAAGAAGATACTCAGAAAAAAATCCGTCTTTATGACTTTAAACGGGCAGTGCGCTTTTCTAAGGACCATATCCGAAGTCTAACACGGATACATGATAACTTTGCCCGCTATCTAACGACGTACTTTTCAGCCCAATTACGCACCTTTGTGCAGATTAATGTCGTTCAGGTAGAGCAGCTCCCTTATGACGAGTTTATCCGCTCCATTCCTAAAATGACAATTTTAAATATCTTTGAAGCTGAACCTTTGGAAGGCAGAATGGTCATGGAGGTTCATCCTAATATTGCCTTCGCAATGCTCGATAGGCTTCTTGGCGGGTTCGGTACGGCACCAACCAAGATTGTTGCACTAACCGAGATTGAAACGACAATTATGGAACGGATTTTCAGCAGGTGTTTTGAGAGTCTACGGGAAGCATGGAAGACGGTGCTGGATATAGAACCCCGTATGGAAGCACTGGAAACTAATCCGCAATTTATGCAAATCGTTTCGCCAAATGAGACGATTGCTCTGATCTCACTCAGCACCAAAATCGGAGATACCACCGGTATGATTAATCTTTGCATTCCTCACGTTGTATTAGAGCCGATTATGTCTAGGCTATCTGTACATCAGTGGTTTGTGACCGAGAAGAAGGCGCGTGATGCAGATGAGCTTGAGATTATTAAGACAAGAGTTCACCGGGCACAGCTTCCTATTGTTGCCGAACTCGGAGAGTCCAATTTGTCTATATCTGAATTTCTTGGGCTAAATGTGGGTGATGTGATCTCACTTAACAAAACAGTAGATTCTGGATTGTCGATTAAGGTAGGAAATAAGCTGAAGTTTATCGGAAGTCCTGGAGTGATAAGAGAAAGGGTTGCCGTGCAAATAGACGAGATTGTCAGTGAAGGAGTTGAAGAATTTGACGAGTAAGGACTATTTATCCCAAGAGGAAATAGACGCTCTTTTAAGACAATCAGCAGAAGGATCGATCGCCCCTTCGATTAAAACTGTAAATGACTTCTTAACGGCGTTTGAACAAGATGCCCTTGGCGAAATTGGTAATATTACATTTGGCAGCGCAGCGACTGCACTCTCTACACTATTGGGGAAAAAGGTTGATATCACAACACCACAGGTTTCTATCATTACACGCGGTGAATTCGAGGAAGCTTTCCCAAGACCCCACGTTGCTGTACATGTGCAGTATGTGGACGGTTTTCAAGGTATAAATTCACTTGTTATTAAAATCAGAGATGCCCAAGTCATTGCAGATCTAATGTTAGGTGGTGAAGGGGATCCTAAGGATGAAGAACTGAATGAAATTCATGTCAGTGCGGTTCAAGAGGCAATGAACCAGATGATGGGATCTTCAGCGACCTCTATGTCAACCATATTCAATCGCTTTGTTAATATATCTCCACCGGGGATTGATATCCTTAATATGTCGAGTGGGGAAGGTGTTGGTAGCCTACCTGATGATGAGACGCTAATACGTATATCTTTCCGTCTCAAAATTGGGGATCTGATAGATTCTACGATTATGCAGCTTCTACCAGTTCCCTTCGCAAAAGATATGGTGACGATGCTGCTTGGTGATGTCAGTGTTGCAGATCAGGAAGCAGCAGTATCATCTACATCGGCTCCTTCTAAACCTGCTCCAGCGCCAGAAGTTGCACCGCCACCGGCACCTGTTGCGGAGCAACCGCCAATGCAGCAGCCGGGACAACCTCCACAGTATGCGCCACAACCGGGGATGCCGCCTTATCCAGGAATGCCAGAAGGAGGCTATTATTATCCTCCGGCAGGAATGCCGGCTTATGGAATGCCAGGGATGCCGCCATACGGAATGCCGCCTCAGGGAATGCCATATGGGCAGGGTCCGCCGCCAAATTCTGCACCAAATCGCAACATAAATGTTCAGCCTGTACAATTTGCGAATCTTAATGGTGGGACCTTTGCTAACTTTGACGAAAATAATTTGAATTTATTGATGGACATACCACTGAGAGTAACCGTAGAATTAGGAAGGACCCAGAAACAGATTAAAGATATTTTAGAAATGTCTCAAGGTTCGATTATCGAGCTGGACAAGCTGGCTGGTGAACCGGTAGATATTTTGGTCAATAACAAATTAATCGCCAAGGGTGAAGTCGTGGTTATCGACGAAAACTTTGGAGTGCGCGTTACAGATATTGTAAGCCAATGGGACCGAATTCAAAAACTACAATGATTATAACTTAGGGAGGATTTTGTAAAAATGGCTAATCGAATTCTAATCGTGGACGACGCAGCATTTATGAGAATGATGATCCGTGATATTTTGTCAAAAAACGGATTTGAAGTAGTAGGTGAAGCTCAGGATGGTTCTCAAGCAATAGAGAAATTTAAGGAGTTACGTCCGGACTTGATTACGATGGATATAACAATGCCTGAAATGGATGGAATTGCTGCCCTGAAAGAAATTAAAAAAGTGGATGCGAACGCAAAAGTTATTATGTGTTCAGCCATGGGCCAGCAGGCTATGGTTATCGATGCGATTCAAGCGGGGGCTAAAGACTTCATCGTGAAGCCTTTCCAAGCAGATCGTGTAATTGAAGCTATCAACAAAACTTTGGGTGTATAGGAAACAAATATGTCAGGCAATTCCGGGTCGATAGGACAAAGTAGCAACCTGCTGAATTTGCTTAATGTTATTCTTGTCCTCGCGGTAATTATTATTCTTATTGTGTTGTTAATTCGATTTTTGGGACGACGCAATCAATCATTGACAAGCGTCCGTTCCATGCGTACCTTAGGTGCAATGGGACTGGGTCCTAATAAGTCGATGCAGGTCATTGAAATCGGCAACAGCCTTTACTTGATTGGGGTAGGTGAAAGTATATCCCTTTTGGATAAAATCACCGACCCGGTTGAGGTTGCATTGATCATATCCTCATTTGAGGACTCTTCCTCAAACCAGAAGAATTTTCTCGTGCCGCTGATCTCCAAGATAACAAATAAGCTGCGCGGGGAAGTACCCTCTGAGGAAATCGACCTTAGTGATACTTCTTCTTTTTACGAGGTGCTACAATCCAAGCTTCGTTCTGCACCTGAACGCAAAGAGAAAATAGAAGAGCTGCTCTCGAAAGATTTCACTAAGGATGAGTCGAGGAAACTATGAAAAAAAAGTTCATCATTGCATTTCTACTAGTAGGGTTCATCAGCATCATTGCCTTAGGGCCAATCCATGCTGATCCCATTCCGAACATTGACATTAAGATTGGTGATAGTGACGGTTCAAGTGGGACTAGCTCGATATCTATATTACTTCTTGTTACGGTGCTGAGTATTGCTCCGGCATTTCTTATGCTTATGACCAGCTTTACGCGTATAGTTATCGTACTTGGTTTTGTAAGAAATGCTTTGGGTACTCAGCAAATGCCGCCTAACCAGGTTCTAGTGGGACTTGCTCTATTCCTTACCTTCTTTATAATGTCACCAACACTAGCTACAATTAATGAATCAGCATTACAACCTTATATAAAAGGTGAGATTACACAGTCTGTGGCTTTTGATAAGGCTGCTGATCCCTTAAAAGAATTTATGTATAAACAGACCGATTCCAAAGATTTATTGCTGTTCATGAAGTATAACGGTTACACAGGTAGCACTAAACCAGCTACATATTCCGATATACCTCTAACGGTTATGGTACCTGCGTTCGCTATCGGAGAAATGAAGAAAGCCTTTACCATGGGCTTTATGATCTTTATTCCTTTTTTAATTATTGATATTGTGGTTGCCAGTACGTTAATGGCGATGGGGATGATGATGTTACCTCCGGTAATGATCTCACTACCCTTTAAAATTTTGCTCTTTGTACTAGTAGACGGCTGGTACTTAGTCATCAAATCGCTACTAATAAGCTTTAACACCTGACTTAAGAGGAGGCTAGTGATATGAATACGGAGTTTATTATCGGTCTGGCAGGCCAAGCCGTATATATCGTGCTTCAAGTCAGTGCACCTATGCTAATCCTTGGTCTAGTGGTAGGGCTTATCGTTAGTATTTTTCAAGCTACGACACAGATTCAGGAACAAACGTTAGCGTTTGTTCCCAAAATCGTAGCGGTGTTGCTGGCACTATTAATATTTGGTCCATGGATATTAACGAAACTGATCGATTTTACCAGCCAGATTCTAGGCAATCTTGATCAGTATATTGGTAGATAAAAGCTATGGAGACTATTCTGCAAAGCTTTCCCGTCTTTCTGTTGTTTTTTTGTCGAATTACATCCTTTTTTGTAGTAGTACCTGTTTTTTCTTCCAAAGGTGTACCAACTTCATTTAAAATAGGGCTTTCTTTTTTTGTGGCTCTGGTCGTTTTTAGTGCCAATGGAAGTGGAGTTCATGTACCCCAAGATTTAAGTTATATTTTACTAATTATCAGAGAAGTTTTGATAGGGCTGCTGCTTGGTTTTATAGGATATTTAATGTTCATGACGATTCAAACGGCTGGGTCATTTATAGATATCCAAATTGGATTCGGTATTGCGAATGTCATTGATCCTATGACTGGTGCATCCTCACCTATACTCGGTAACTTCAAATATATGATTGCCCTCCTGATGTTTCTAGGTATGAACGGGCATCATTTTTTATTGGATGCCATTGTATACAGTTATAACTGGGTTCCTATCGATAATAATTTGTTGATTAGTATGATAAACGGCAGTCTTTCGGACTTTCTGATTCGGTCTTTTGCTCAATCTTTTGTATTGGCGTTTCAAATGGCGGCTCCTTTAGTAACCGCTTTGTTTCTAACGGATGTCGGTCTTGCCTTTTTGGCGAGGACAGCACCGCAATACAATGTATTTGTTATCGGTGTCCCATTGAAGATTTTTATCGGTCTTGGTCTGCTATTTTTACTAATGCCAAGTCTTGCTGTCCTTTTTCAAAACCTTTTTGACATAATGTTCGAATCGATGCGTAATTTACTGGGCGTGATGGGGAATAATCCTCAATCACCGTAAGGGGAGAATATCATGCCGCAGCCCCAACTTTACAAACTGAATCTTCAGCTTTTTGCAGGAGAAAAGACAGAAAAGGCCACCCCCAAAAAACGGCAGGATGCCCGTAAAAAGGGTCAAGTCCCTAAAAGCGCCGAGCTTTCGGGAGCGGTGGTTCTACTGTCGGCTGTACTAAGTCTGAGCATGTTCGGAGGATTTATTAAAGAGCGAGTAGTTTCGCTTTACACAGATGTTTTTCTTAACAGGTTGAACATGGAAGTTACACCAGACAATGTTACTCTTCTACTTAATGAGTACGGTGTGCAAATACTGATATTACTTGCTCCATTGCTAGGGATTACTTTCATTGTTGCTATAGTGGTGAACTTGGCTCAGGTGGGCTTTATGGCTACAGGGGAAGGGATTACTCCTAAGTTTAGTAAGATTAATCCTATTAAAGGCTTTAAGAATATTGTTTCAATGCGCTCATTTGTAGAGTTTCTAAAATCAATTTTTAAGCTTGTTATCATTTCTTATTTAGTGTACAGCACCATTTGGGCTCAAAAGAGTGACTTTGCTTCATTGTCTCATATTGGCTTGGATGGAATTTTTAAATTTGCTGCAGCTATGACAGTTAAATTAGGTATCAAAATCGGAGCGGCGCTGATGGTCATGGCTGCGCTCGATTATATGTATCAGCGTTACGAACACGAAAAAAGTCTGAAAATGTCCAAACAGGATATCAAGGATGAGTATAAAAAATCAGAAGGCGACCCTCTAATTAAAGGTAAAATTCGGGAGCGTCAACGTAGAATGGCTATGCAGCGGATGATGCAAGAGGTCCCCAATGCAGATGTTATTATCACAAACCCAACTCACTTCGCGGTTGCATTGAAATATGACGGATCTAAGATGGAAGCTCCGCAGATCGTGGCTAAAGGTCAGGATTTTGTTGCCTTACGTATTCGAGAGCTAGCTAAAGAACATGGCATTATGACTATGGAAAATAAACCTCTTGCACGAGCGCTGTTTCAAAGAGCAGAAATCGGGGATATTGTTCCAGCGGATCTGTTCCAGGCAGTGGCGGAAGTGCTGGCGTATGTATATAAACTTAAAGGCAAGTCCAGATAATACGGGGGAGGTAAAAACCATTGAAGGCTAAAGATCTAACCGTTCTAATAGGTATTATCGGCATCGTGCTTATGATGATTCTTCCAATCCCGGCTTGGCTTCTGGATGTACTTCTTGTTATCAATATATCTATAGCGCTGACTATTATATTAGTTGCGATGAATACAAAGGAAGCCTTGGAATTCTCTATTTTCCCATCACTTCTACTCATAACCACTTTGTTTCGATTAGCCCTAAATATTTCAACAACCAAGCTGATCCTTACTTACGGTGAAGCTGGTTCGGTTGTCGCTACGTTCGGCAGTTGGATTGCCGGAGGTCAAATCGCAGTAGGTTTCATTGTCTTTCTAATTCTGGTAGTTGTGCAATTTATCGTAATTACCAAAGGTTCAGAGCGTGTTGCTGAGGTAGGAGCACGGTTTACACTCGATGCAATGCCAGGTAAGCAGATGAGTATCGACGCTGATCTTAACGCCGGTATGATTAACGAGCAGCAAGCACGTGACCGTCGCCGCAACGTAGAACGTGAAGCGGACTTTTATGGTGCCATGGACGGTGCGAGTAAGTTTGTAAAGGGAGACGCAATTGCAAGTATTATCATTCTCTTAATTAATTTAATCGGCGGATTTATTATCGGAATGACCATTCAAGGCAAATCTTTCGGAGATTCACTGTCCACTTATTCCTTATTGACAATAGGGGACGGACTGGTCAGCCAAATACCAGCCCTGCTCATTTCAACCGCAGCTGGTTTGATAGTAACCCGGGCTTCTTCAGCAGGAAATCTTGCTGAGGATCTAACAGCGCAGCTGTTATCTTATCCTAAGTTGTTATATATCGTATCAGCAACCGTAGCATTTCTTGGATTTTTCACTCCGATACATATCATCACTACATTACCTTTAGCAGCAATTCTAGCTTTTTCCGCATATAGGATGGGACAAAACTTAAACCTCAAACAAATTGCCGCAGAGCAATTGGTGGAGGAGAAACAAATCGAAGAGGTGCGCAGCCCAGAAAGTGTTATCAACTTGCTGTCTGTTGATCCCATCGAATTCGAATTTGGGTATGGGCTTATCCCCTTGGCAGATACGGGGCAAGGCGGTGATTTGTTGGATCGTATCATCATGATTCGACGGCAATGTGCACTGGAAATGGGTCTTGTTGTGCCTGTTATTCGTATTCGCGACAATATTCAACTAAAACCGAATGAATATGTCATAAAAATTAAAGGAAATACTGTCGGCGGTGGTGAATTATTACTTAATCACTATCTTGCCATGAGTCCCGGATATGATGATGAATCTATTAACGGGATAGAAACTGTGGAGCCCTCATTTGGATTACCTGCACTATGGATTGATGAATCGGTAAAAGAACGGGCAGAATTGTCAGGTTATACAGTAGTTGATCCGCCATCAGTCGTAGCAACGCATCTAACAGAACTCATCAAACGGCATGGACATGAACTTCTCGGCCGGCAGGAAACCAAGATGCTTGTAGACAATCTTCGCGAGAATTATCCGGTGCTTGTGGATGAATTAATTCCGTCTCTGCTGGTAATCGGAGATGTTCAGAAAGTATTGGCCAAGCTGCTGCGTGAAAAAATTTCAATTCGGGATCTTGTTACGATTTTTGAAACCCTAGCTGATTATGGAACCTATTCTAAAGATCCTGATATTCTTACAGAATATGTACGTCAATCGTTGTCCAGACAAATTACCCAACAGTTCTCGCAAGCTGGAGAAACCATGAAGGTAATTACTGTAGGACCGACATTAGAGAAGAAAATTGCCGAAAGCGTTCAACAAACCGAGCAAGGAAGCTACTTGGCACTTGATCCTGTGTCGACACAGACTTTATATCAACGGTTCACGGAACAAGTCAATCGTCTTTTACAGTCAGGACATCAACCTATCGTATTGACTTCACCGACCATTCGCATGTACTTGAGACAGGTACTTGAGCGGACTATGCAGGATATCCCGGTATTGTCCTATAGTGAACTTGAACCGAATATTGAAATTCAAAGTGTTGGAGTGGTGAATTTATGAGAGTGAAGCGCTACGTAGTCGATACGATGCCGGACGCGATGCATTCCATCCGCAGTGATCTTGGAAGTGATGCAGTCATTTTAAGTACTAAGGAAATCAAAATCGGTGGTTTCTTAGGCTTTTTCAAAAAAAAGAAAATTGAGGTTGTTGCGGCAGTCGAAAAAGAGCAAAAACGAACAGTTACTGAAAAGTCCACTCCCTCTCTTAATGTACCGCGGAGTGCAGTTCCTCAAGCTTATATGAAGGCATCGGGGGCACCGCAGGCTTCTCCAACTTCCGGGATACAGAAAGCAGAGACTCGCACATATGCGGAGCTTGCAGCAGCTTTAACTGATGCAGTCGGAATTCAGGGTGGTAATGTCGCTGTTCTCCAAGAATCTATTGAACAAGACAAGAACAGCAACGATGCAGACATGGATCCTATTGTACTGAAGAAGGAAATGGATACTTCAACTTCTGCACTATATGAATCTATGGGCGTTAGGCAGACAGCCGCTGTTTCCTCAGTTCTAGATAATGAAGTGCTCGTTGAAATCAGAGAAATGAAGCAATGGATGGAACGATTTGCGAGACAAACGACTGCTTCCAAGGACATGCCAGACCCTCTTAATGATCTAAGAGAACGCCTAATTGAACAAGAAGTGGATATCGATTTGATTGAACTATGGGTTAATACCACCTTTGATCAATGGACTAATGACGGTCGTAATTGGACCTCATCTGAGTTTCAAGAGTCCTTGAAAGAGCAGGTAACCCAATTTCTATCCAAACGGATCGGTAAAGGCATTGCACGGGACACACGTATTTTATATATAGCGGGTCCGACCGGAGTTGGAAAGACCACAACTATCGCTAAGCTCGCGGCAGAGCAGTTGTTTCGACAAGGACGTAAAGTGGGGCTTATCACTTCGGATACCTATAGGATCTCAGCCGTTGAGCAACTTAGAACATACGCTGCAATTCTAAATGTTCCGCTTGAGGTTGTGCAGTCTCCTGGTGATATGCAGAGAGCGTTATCAAGACTGGAAAGCTGCGATCTAATTTTAATGGATACAGCCGGCCGTAATTATCGCAATGAGATGTTGGTCGCGGAATTGCAGAGTCTGCTGGCTAAGGAATTGAAGAGTGAGACTTACTTAGTTTTGAGTCTCACATCTAAGAGCCGTGATATGAAGATTATTACGGAGCACTTCAATAAGTATCAGCTGGATAAGGTTATTTTCACCAAGCTAGATGAAACAGAAAGTTATGGTCCTTTGTTCAATCTACTGAAGGATTTCCCGCTTGGATTGTCCTATTTGTCCAATGGACAAAATGTTCCTGATGATTTACTGATGGCCTCCGAAGAGAAACTCTATGGAATGCTGTTAGGAACAGGGGGCAGATGATGGACCAGGCTCAATCTTTAAGACAGCTTGTTTCAAGTCAGGATTCCAAACGGAGTAATGATGGAGAAGTCTCCGCCCGCATTATTACAGTATGCAGTGGCAAAGGCGGGGTCGGTAAATCGAATTTCACATTAAATTTTGCACTCTCTCTAAAGGCAATGGGCAAAAGGGTCTTGTTATTTGATGCCGATATTGGAATGGCCAACATTGATGTGTTGATGGGCGTGACAGCTAAGTACAATTTGTACCATTTGTTAAAGCGTGAAGCGGAAATAGAACAGATTATTCAATTGGGCCCGGGTTCACTCCCCTTTATCGCCGGAGGCTCGGGGATGGATGAATTATTTTCACTTTCCGAAGCCGATTTGAATTATTTCACCACTCAGATTGAACAAATCGCCGATCAAATGGATTTTATACTGTTTGATACAGGGGCTGGTCTTTCTAAAGAAACCATGAAATTTATTACTTCTGCTGATGATTGTCTGGTTGTAACTACACCGGAACCAACAGCGATTACAGATGCTTATGCTCTAATGAAGGTTGTGCATAAATCACATCCTGAGGTTTCCTTTAAACTGATTGTTAATCAGGCAGGAGACGAGAAGGAGGCCATATCGACAAGTGATAGAATCCGATTGGCTGCTGACCGCTTTTTGCAATTGGATCTTCCTTTTCTAGGATACATCAGCGCAGATACCCATGTGGTGCAAGCCGTAAAGAAGCAAATTCCTTTCTCAATGGCTTTTCCGAATAGTTCTGCATCTAAGGACATTCAGAGACTTGCCTATAGTTATTTGGCCGGTAGCCCAGAGGAAACTTCGAAACTTCAAGGTATAAAAGGTTTTATTAGCAAGTGGTTGAAACGTACGAAATAATTGTTCTTCATTTAAGAACAGAGGTGGAAATGATATGGAACCATATAAAGTTTTGGTTGTGGATGATTCAGCATTTATGCGAAAAATCATTTCCGATTTAATTGAAAACGACGCTAACTTCCAAGTGACGGCAACGGCTTCCAACGGCCGCGAGGCTATTGACAAGATTAAAGAGATCTCTCCCGATCTTGTTACCATGGACGTAGAGATGCCGGAAATGAATGGCTTGGAAGCGCTGAAAATAATCATGGTATCTAATCCGCTTCCGGTTATTATGCTGTCGGGCATTAATGAAGAGGGAATGAAGGAGACCATTTTGGCACTAGAATGGGGGGCTTTTGACTTTATTCGTAAGCCCTCCATCTCCAATTCGCAAGATATCATAGGAGTTGGAGAATCATTAAGGGAACAAATGAAAGAGGCGATGCTCGCCCGCAAGCAGAGAGAAGCGAGAATATCTGCTAATACAGCGACTAAATTTGAACCTTTAAGCGCAGTTTCGTTATCTGTTCCTGATTTGCCTAAGGTGCAGCCAGAGAAAGTCGTTATCAAGCAGAATGAGGCTGATGTGAAGTCTAAGCCTAACTTAGCCGGACAAAAGCTTCCACCTGCTCGAACTTCTTCTTTGGATACTAAAGCTGAAGGCAAGTTATCATCATATAGTGCTCCTTTGGATAAGGGAATTCCGAAAAACAACATGAAACCCGCAGCCCTACCTCCGAAGCCGGCCATTGAGAAATTAAGGGATCGGACTAAAGTGGAGAAGAAGCCTTCATCAACTCTCCCACAAGAGATTTCAGTAAGTAAAGCTGTCCCTGATACCCCTAAGGTTGGTGGAGACAGGAAAATAGTTGGTAAGGATGTCCTTAATAAGCTGGTTGCTGTGGGGTGTTCAACAGGTGGTCCACGCGCATTAAAGGCTTTGCTTGAGAATATCCCGGCCAACTTTCCAGCGCCTATTGTAATTGTGCAGCATATGCCGCCTAATTTTACAAAGTCGCTTGCCCAACGCTTAAATACGTTCAGCCCCCTCGAAGTGACTGAGGCTGAACACGGGATGATTTTGCGGCAAGGATCAGTGTATATTGCTCCAGGCGGGTATCATATGAAGATTTCTTCATCCGTCGGTGGGCAGTACATGGTATCACTGAACAAAGAGGAATCACGCAATGGGCATCGTCCTTCAGTGGATACGCTCTTTGAATCTTTACTCCCTTTGACTTCTCTTGAACGTCATGCGGTACTTATGACGGGTATGGGCAGTGATGGTGCCAAGATGATGAAATCTCTGTATGACTCAGGTGTAACATCTACCTTTGCTGAAAGCGAAGAGACCTGTGTTGTGTATGGAATGCCGCGTTCCGCGGTGGAATTGCAGTGTGTTAGACATATCTTGCCTTTGCAAGAGATTGCTCCAAGGCTGGTGCAAATTGTTAAGTAACGGAAAAGCGAACTCACGAGGAGGTGTCTCACAATGGACATGAACCAATATTTATCCATGTTTATTGATGAGTCAAATGATCATCTGCAGTCTTTGAACGAAAAAATGATGGAACTAGAAGCAAATCCTGAAGATCTCAGTATCGTACAGGTCATTTTTCGCTCTGCACATACCTTAAAAGGTATGGCGGCAACTATGGGCTACGAAGATTTAGCTTCACTTACTCACCAGATGGAAAATGTTCTTGATCTTGTCCGTAATAGTAAGCTGCGTATGCAGGATTTTATTTTTGATACCTTATTCAAAAGCTTGGATGCACTAGAGTCCATGGTTGAGAATATAACAGGAGGCGGTGACGGCAAGGCAGATGTGTCTACAATTGTCGCTTCTCTGCAAGCCATCGTGCGTGGTGATATCCCCTCAGCAGGTGGTACTTCTACAAATGATTCAATCTCCGCAGCTTCTGTAAAAGCTACCAATACACCTATTTTACTTGATGAGTTTCAATTCTCCGTCTTAGAGCAGTCTATTCAAGAAGGACACAAGGTAATGTACGTTGAAGTGACCATTCGCAAGGATTGTCAGCTTAAAGCTGTCAGAGCTTATATGGTGTTTGATCTGCTTGAACGTTCTGGTGAAGTTGTAAAATCATTTCCTTCGGTTCAAGACATTGAGCAGGAGAAATTTGATCAGAGTTTCTCTCTTTACTACATAACCCAAAAGGAAGCAGAAGAAATTCAATCGATGGTTCTAAACCTATCAGAAATTGAAAAAGTCAATGCAGTTGCGTTGGATAAGGAATCCCTTGAGCAATTGGGTCAAGAAACTGTTGCGGCTACCCTTGAAGCTCCTGCTCATGAAGCACCACCAGTATCCCCAACGCCTGTGCCTCCACTACAGTCGAAAGATGAAGCTGCAAAACCAGCCTCTAGAAGCGGGACAAACAGTGCTCCATCCAGAACCATTCGTGTAGATATTGAACGTTTGGATGTCTTGATGAACTTGTTCAGTGAACTTTTAATAGACCGTGTACGTCTTGAACAGCTAGCATCAGAAGTCCATAATCAAGATTTAACGGAGACGGTTGAGCATATGAGCCGAGTTAGTGCGGATCTGCAGAATATTGTTATGAAGTTACGGATGGTTCCTGTAGATACCGTATTTAACCGGTTCCCACGTATGGTTAGAGATCTTGCGAAGTCCCTCGATAAAAAGGTTGAACTTATTGTAACGGGTGCGGAAACAGAGCTTGACCGGACGGTTATAGATGAAATTGGTGATCCGCTAGTCCATTTACTTCGTAATGCGGTAGATCATGGAGTAGAGTCCATTGCCGATCGTATTGCTGCAGGAAAGCCGGAGACTGGAACCATTAATCTTCGTGCCTTCCACAGTGGTAACCATGTCTTTATTGAGATCGAGGAAGATGGAGCAGGTATTTCCCGTGATAAAGTCTTAAAGTCGGCTCTCAAAAAAGGTGTTGTTACATCAGAGCAGGCAGTTAACATGACGGATTCCGAAGTCTACCAGCTGTTATTCGCCCCTGGCTTTAGTACCGCTGCTGTGATCTCCGATATTTCGGGACGTGGTGTTGGTCTAGATGTCGTCAAATCAAAGATCTCCTCATTAGGCGGTCATGTGACCATTTACTCAACCCTGGGTAAAGGAACGAATTTCTCGGTACAGCTGCCGCTGACACTTTCAATTATCGCTGCGATGCTGATCCGCTTAGGCTCCGAAAAATTTGCCATTCCTCTTTCCTCAATTGTAGAGACAGGAATTGTGAAGCAATCCCAAATTCGTACGATACATGGCAACAAAATGCTGGAATTCCGGAATACACATATTCCGCTAGTCTCACTAAGTCGTATTTTCTCCATACCTGATTATGATGAAAGCACTGAAGAAGAAACCGAAATTGTGGTTGTTCGTAAGGGAGATCGTCTTGTGGCACTTGCGGTTCAAGATTTCATCGGACAGAACGAAATTGTGATTAAGAATCTGGGTAAATATTTGCCAGAGGTTCAGGGAATATCCGGTGCCACCATTTTGGGTGACGGACAAGTTGCGCTCATTATCGATCCCAACGCTTTTTTTATTAAATAACTTAGGATAGAACAGGGAGGTTCATTCCATGGCTGAAGATATTAAAGTTATAGTGTTCAAATTAGGTACTGAGGAATATGGCATTGAAGTAGAAAAGGTACAAACCATTGAGCGTATGATGCCGATTACACGTGTTCCTAAAACTTACTCTTTTATAAAAGGTGTTATTAATTTACGAGGTGTTGTTATTCCTGTTATCGATCTGCGTGGTCGTTTCGGTATTGAAGAGGCAGAGCACACGGATCAGACCCGTATTATTATTGTATCGGTTAATGATATTGAAGTAGGATTCATAGTTGATTCGGCCAATGATGTTATTGATTTGAACAAGGATTCAATCGATACTCCTCCAGATGTGATCGGCGGAATAAAAGCTAAATATTTGGATGGAGTGGCCAAAATCGGCGAAGATCGTTTGCTAATTATGTTAAACCTGTCTGAGGTGCTTAATAAGAGTGAAATTGTTCAGTTGGAAAGCATAGAGGAATAGTCTATGGAACTTTTCAAACATTTTAAAGATTTTAAAATGGACGTTCTAAAGGAAGTTGGTAATATTGGAGCCGGGAACGCTGCTACAGCGTTATCCCAGCTCTTGAATAAGCCCATAGATATGGCTGTTCCCAAAGTGCAGCTTTTGAGTTTTGAAGAAATCACCGAAAAAGTCGGCGGTGCGGAGAAGCTGGTATACGCAGTATTCTTACGGGTCGAAGGTGAAGCCCCAGGTAATTTATTTTTCATTCTGTCTCCGGAAGCCGCTACTAGCTTATTAAGTCGTATTGCAGGCATTGAAATTTCTGGGGGCGATGAATTAAGTGAAATGGAGCTTTCTGCCCTGAACGAAATCGGGAATATTTTAGCAGGCTCTTATTTATCTTCTTTGGCTGATTTTACTTCACTTTCTATGTATCCTACGGTTCCGGCGCTGGCAATGGATATGGCAGGGGCGATTTTGGGTTATGGACTGTTGCAGTTCGGTCAAATGGGAGATAACGCCCTACTGATTGATACAACTTTCCTTGAGGGGAATAATGAAATTGAAGGTCAATTCTTCCTCATTCCAGACCCGGAGTCATTCCCGAAAATCTTTAAATCATTGGGAGTTCCCTTCGAAGATGATTGAAGAACAAAGTATCATCAAGGTTGGTATGGCAGATCTCAATGTAGGTAGTCAAGACAGTTTGATCCGGACAACCGGCCTTGGCTCTTGTGTTGGTTTGACCCTCTATGATCCTGGGAAGAAGCTCGGCGGTATGGCTCATGTCATGCTGCCTTCCTCCGATATTGCCAGGGATGGCCAATTAAATATAGCGAAATTTGCAGATACGGCTGTGCCGGAGCTTCTATCACGATTAATAGAATTGGGAGCGATCAGAAGCAGGATTGTTGCTAAAATGGCTGGTGGATCCCAGATGTTTGCTTTCGCAGGAGGTAATGATACCATGAGAATTGGCCCTCGTAATGTAGAAGCCTGCAAGCTTGCGCTCGAAACGCTCAATATTCCGCTTATTGCAGAGGATACGGGCGGAAGTTATGGTCGTACAATAGAAATTGCCTGCAATACCGGAGTTTTGTTTATCCGAAGTGTGCAAAAAGGCTCTAAGGAAATATAATGATGATCGGAAACATTCTATTAAATGTGTTGTTTGGGTTAATAGGTTTTGTATTAACCTTCCTTGTTACTTTGGGGAATAATTTGCTGATGACTAGTTTAATACGCGGGTTTTTTGGATTTATCCTCTGGTTTATGCTTGCATTTGTCCTGAGATGGGTATTGGGTTTTATCTTTAAAGAATCATTGGATCCAAATGACTCGCAGTCTTCTTTGGAAGAGAATAGCGAAGCTTTAGGAAGCACACTGGATATTAGTACTCCAGATGAGGATGAAGAACTCAAGAACTTGTTGAAGCCACAGCCGGGCCAGGGAAGCGGTAGTGAGCTTGGATTTAAACCGCTGCAGCCCCCAAAACTGGTATCATTAAAAGATCCTGAAGAATTGGCCAAGGCCGTTCGTCACCTGAAAGAAGAATAAAGCGTGTGCTGTGGCGAAACTGATATTGCCTGAATGAAGGTGGGGTTTCGTCACACAAGTCCGCTGAATATACTTTGGGAGGTGAAAGCTATTGAACGAGCGTAGAGCTTCTCAATTGGAAACTGACGGGTTATGGGTAGAGTGGAAAGAACACGGTAATCCAGAAGCCAAAAAAAAGCTGATTGAGAGTTATCTTCATATTGTAGATTATGTATCGAGCCGCCTTGCGGTTGGGTTACCGAAAAATGTGTCTAAAGATGATTTAGCCAGCAATGGTGTCATGGGTCTGATAGATGCAATAGAGAAGTTTGATTATAAAAGGGGTCTTCAATTTCAGACCTATGCCTCCTGGCGTGTGAGGGGAGCTATCCTGGATTCCTTGCGCCAAAGTGATTGGGTTCCCCGTTCGGTAAGAGAAAAAGCTAAGAGGATTGAAGATGCTTATCAGCAGCTTGAGCAGAAATATTTAAGATCCGTTAGTGACGAAGAAATGAGCAAATACTTGAATATCAGCGAACAAGAATTTCAAACAATGCTGCAAGATGTTGCAGTAATGTCTCTGTGTTCATTGGAAGATCCAATTCGTGAAGAAGAATCAGAGACTCGAATGTCTTTATTGGTAGATGATAAAGCAAAAAATCCCGATATTAAGGTTAATGAGTTTTATTTACGAGAGACGCTCACCAAAGGAATTGAGAAATTAACGGTGAAAGAACGGACCGTAGTGTCCCTTTTATATTATGAAGATTTGTCATTAAGCGAGATTGCCGAGGTTATGTCATTATCACCCTCACGCATTTCTCAGCTTCATTCCAAAGCTATTTTACGTCTAAAAGGTACGCTTGAGAAAAATCGTGATCTTTTGATGCAAAACGATTGACAAAGATGCTAGCGAAGGGGGGACCAAAAATGATTGGCCAATATGCGTTGAATCACTATTTGAACATTACATTTTCAGATGATAAAGGGATTGCGTATCTTCAGTTTTCCAAAAAGGACGAGAATTTTTCATGTACTGTTGAAGATATTGAAGCATTTTTGAATAGCCATAACATTCGCTACGGCATACAACGTAACATTATTGAACGTCTTGCCAGCCATCCAGAGGAGTATTTTTTCAATAAAGTATCTATTGCCGTCGGTGATACGTCTATTCAGGGAACCGATGGAGAAGTGGTTATGGCTGTTTCTCTGGAAGAGGAAGTAGACCGGAAACCCCTGGAGAAAGCGGATGGCAAGGTCGATTATAAGGACTTAATCAGGCTGAGTAATGTTCGCAAAGGTCAATTAATAGCAAAAAATATTCCTCCTCAGCCAGGAACGCCAGGGAAAACGGTGACGGGTGAGGAAATACCGAGCAGAGTGGGTAAAGAAGCCCATTTTAAAATCGGTAAAAATGTACTGGTAGATAATAATCAAACCTCTTTATACGCGGCTATAGATGGACTTATCACGATAACGGAAAAGGGAAAGATTAATGTATTCCCTATTTATGAGATTAACGGGGATGTTGATTACAGCGTTGGCAATATTGATTTTGTAGGTACAGTTGTTGTTCGGGGTAACGTTCTCACCGGATTTACAGTGAAATCGGATGGAGATATTCGGGTTGTTGGTGGCGTAGAAGGGGCAGAGTTGATTGCCGGAGGATCCATTGAGATTACAGGCGGCATTATCGGGTACAACAAAGGTCACGTAAGTGCTAAGGGTAATGTAAAAGTTTCCTTTATTCAGGAAGGAAATGTTATGGCCGGTGATGATGTAATTGTGTCCCAAAGCATTATGCATTCCAACATTCGTGCTGGCCGTGATGTATTATGTAACGGTACGAAGGGATTGATAGTCGGCGGTATCATACAGGCCGGGGATAAAGTCGTAGCACGAACCATTGGCAATACGATGTCGACAACAACTGCTATTGAAGTTGGTGTTCTTCCTGAAATGAGGAATGAAATCAATGATCTTCGGCATCAATTGCGACTATTACTTGAGAATACAGATAAAACAGCCAAAGCTCTCTATCTATTAAATCAACTAGCTAATAACGGTCAACTTTCTCCTGATAAAATGGCACTGCGAGTAAAGCTTAATGCTACTAAACAGTCCCATGCACGAGAAGAAACAGCCATTAAAACCCGCATACTTGAAATTGAAAGAATGCTTGAAGATACAGGGAAAGCCAAGGTAGAAGTAATCAAGACTATTTATGGCGGCTCAAAAATAGTGATAGGCAGATATACTAGATTTATTAAAGATCCAACGGAAAGAGTTATCTTTACTTATAACGATGGAGATATAAGTATAATACCGTATATATAATTAGGTGGGCAGCTGCAGCAGCCGGCCACTAACTGCGAGAAGGGGATTGCCTTGAGTCTAAAGCCGGTGGAGTTGCAAATCGCTGTACCCCGTGCAACCGAGGCGGGAAAGCTTCAGAATGATCTTCAGCATCGTCCATCGCTGAATCAGCAGCAGTTGGCCGGACAAAATGTGAAGAGCAGTCATGAACTGACTCAACGAAGCAGCGGAGTGGACGAGACTGCTGAAACCTCTGTTCGGGATGATGGTCAGCATGATCACGGTTCCGGTGGGAATTCTTCACCGGGTAAAAAGGATGAATCTACTAAGTATCGTGATGCAGAACACCCTTACAAAGGTCATAGTATTGACCTGACTCTTTAATAAATTACGTAAGTCAAAGGAGACTGGACACTTGCAACCATGGGTGTATATTGTGCTGTTGGGCGTAGTTGCCATCGCTTACGCACTGAAGTTGCCAGCTCGCTCCCGAGAAGGAACTGCAGAGAAGCGGAGTCTGAAAGAGACAGAAGCAGCACTTGAACTGTATGTGGCGGATATCGAGCGTGAGAATGAAGAGATGATTATGTTGGTAAGCGGTATTAAGCAGCAGTCTCTGGAGAATCAGTCAGCTCTTCAGGAGCAACTTAACGAGTTAAGGGCTCAGTTAACTGAGCAGCAGCAAAAATCCGCGCATATAGAAGCACGAGTGGCGGCTGGTGAGACGGGAATGCTTCAGCTGGCTTTTTCACAAAAGAAGGACAATGCAGAGAATAAGCTCGAAACCAAAGAAGAGAATCTTCCTACCTCTCAGAATGCTAAGCCTGAAGTCCAGCCTGAGCCGATTAATTCCATTAAGACGCGGTATCCCAAATTATTTGAACTTGATGAGCAGGGGAAGTCAATTGATGCTATCGCCAAATTGTCCGGTCTTCAGCGGGGAGAGGTCCAACTTATTCTTCAACTGGCCAAACAGGAGGAATCGACGTGATCAAAAATCGTTCCTTTATGCTTGGTCTAGGTTTTGGACTCTTGTCAGGCGCAATCTTGCTTCAGCTTATGATTACAGCAGGTACAGCACAACCTACCAAGGAGCAGGTTATTAAGGAAGCTGCAAAACTTAATTTAAAAGTGATTGCGGAATCCGATAATCTTCTTACACAGGAAGAGTGGGCGGCGCTTGAGGAACAAGTTGTTGAACCTGGCGAAGATACTGAGAAGGCTAATGAAACGAGAAAATCTGACAAACCTGTCGGGAATTCCCCCTCTCCTTCTCCAGTAGTGGAACCACAGGCTGCAAACAGCCCTGATGATGCCGTTGCTCCTTCAGTACCTTCAAGCCCGAAACAGTCAGAAGTGATCCAGCCTGATACGAGTACTATACCTGTATCTACTATAGCTCCTGTCGAATCTAATTCATTCGGCAAGAGTGCTATTTCTGTGCGTATTCCTAATGGCATCAACTTAAGTGAAGTCGCGGACCTTTTGTCGAAGACCGGGGTAATACAAGATAAAAAAGAATTTTTACGTGCAGCCGACAAACGTGGGGCCACTAAAGTTATACAATATGGCAATTATACTTTTGATAAGAAAGAAAGCCTTGATACTATCATTGATAAGCTAATAACGGTAAAGTAGGGGCTCTTTCTCAAAATCAGTGCTAGACTTTTCGTTTGCTTCACTGTACCGGGGACGATTTCGATCTAACTTCGCCTGATGCTCACCGGGTTTGGGGAATTACGCCTTACAGTAGCCGATTCGGGGATGCGGACCAGTCCTTCGGCGAATTAGAGGGGGAAATGCCCGCTAATACCGACCGAAACGACTTTATTTTGAGATGAAAGGGAAAATATCCCTCTAATCCTTAGCCATGCTGCCCCAAAGAGGTATATCCTCAAAATTAGCGGGCGAAATCCCTTCTAAATTACCCAAACGGGGTGCCGGGCACAGAAATAGAGGGGGAAAATCCCTCTATTAGGATATAACGGCTTTCTGTCCTTCCCGTCACCTGTCAAGCACTGATTTTGGTGTTGAGCCAAAGTAGGAACACATTTATTTAATTTTTCCGTGTTTTACTTGATGATGGAAACAATTCGTTGCATCCATTCTTTTATTGTGATATAGTAATTGACGGTGTTAAAACACACGCCGGTTGATTTCGACAAGAGGTGCTTTCTTCTGAAGAAAGTCTTGCTGAAAGATGACGCGCGGCGGAGGAGACACACAAAAAACCATATTAGGAGGTGTGTGAAGATGGCAGTAATATCTATGAAACAGCTTCTAGAAGCTGGGGTACACTTCGGTCACCAGACTCGTCGTTGGAACCCAAAAATGGATCGTTATATCTTCACTGAAAGAAACGGAATTTACATCATTGACCTGCAAAAAACGGTCAAGAAGGTAGAAGAGGCTTACAACTTTGTAAAAAGCGTCGCTGCAGACAACGGCACAATCCTATTCGTAGGAACAAAGAAACAAGCACAAGATTCCGTAAAAGAAGAAGCTGAACGTTCGGGTATGTTCTTCATTAACCAACGTTGGCTGGGTGGTACCCTGACTAACTTCCAAACGATTCAAAAGCGTATTGATCGCCTGAAGAAATTGGAAGCTTGGGAAGAAGACGGTACCTTCGCAGTATTGCCTAAGAAAGAAGTCATCCTTCTCCGCAAAGAGAAAGATCGTCTTGAAAAATTCCTGGGCGGTATCAAAAACATGAGAGGTTTGCCAAGCGCGTTGTTCATCATTGATCCGCGTAAAGAGCGTATTGCTGTTGCAGAAGCTCGCAAATTGGGTATTCCTATCGTAGCTATCGTTGATACTAACTGTGATCCAGACGAAATCGATTATGTTATTCCAGGTAACGATGACGCTATCCGCGCTGTTAAATTGTTGACTGGTAAAATGGCTGATGCTGTTGTAGAAGCTCACCAAGGCGAAGAAACAACTACAGCTTAATAACTATCGATCTATAACATGAACTTAAATGAAAAGGGTGGTTGGCAGGTGGATAACCTCTCACTGCCCTTTTTTTAGGATATAAGATGTAACTACATTTCATTTGGAGGTAATAACAATGGCAGTAGATGCAAAAGCAGTAAAAGAACTTCGTGAAAGAACAGGCGCAGGTATGCTTGATTGTAAAAAGGCGCTTGAAGAAGCTAATAACGATATTACTAGAGCCGCTGAATTGCTTCGTGAAAAAGGTCTTTCCGCAGCTGCAAGCAAAGCAGGACGCATTGCAACCGAAGGTACTGTAGAATCTTACATTCATGCTGGAGGCCGCATTGGGGTTCTCGTAGAAATCAACTGTGAAACTGACTTTGTTGGTAAAACAGATCAATTCAAAGAATTTGCACGTGATATCGCTATGCAAATCGCTGCAGCTAATCCGCTTTATGTTCGTCGCGAAGAAGTGCCAACAGATGCTTTAGAAAAAGAAAAAGAAATTTTGAAGGCCCAAGCTCTTAACGAAGGCAAGCCTGAAAAAATTGTTGAAAAAATGGTTGAAGGCCGTATCAGCAAATACTACGAAGAATATTGCTTGCTTGAGCAAACCTTTGTTAAAAACCCAGACAAAACGATCTCCCAGCTGTTGAATGAAAAAATCAGCACGATCGGAGAAAACATCTCCATTCGTCGTTTTGTTCGTTACGAGCTTGGTGAAGGTCTGGAAAAGAAAGTCGACAACTTCGTTGAAGAAGTAATGGCACAAGTAAACCAATAAGATATCCTTGTAACTGTAAGGGATAACTAATGAATATGATTAAGAGAAGAACGGGACACGTACACGTAGTGTTCCGTCTTTTATAAACACAGGGTATAAGAACCGCCGTTTTCCTAGTACGTTATCTTGAAAGGTGCTAGGGAAATGGTTAACCTGGAGCCATAAAGCTCCATTGCAAAGTGAGGGTAAACATTTGGAACAGCCTGTATTTAAGAGAGTAGTCCTTAAGGTAAGTGGAGAGTCTTTGGCGGGACAAAATGGATACGGTATTGATGCCGAGACGATTATTTCCATCGCGGAGCAAGTCAAGGAAGTTGTGGAATTGGGTGTTCAGGTATCAATCGTTTGTGGCGGAGGCAACATCTGGCGTGGAATTGCAGGCAGTGCTAGTGGTATTGATCGTGCTACTGCAGACTATATGGGAATGTTGGCAACCGTTATGAACTCGTTGGCCCTGCAGGATGCATTGGAACAAATCGATGTGCCTACCCGGGTGCAATCCTCTATCTCCATGCAGCAAATTGCTGAGCCTTACATTCGTCGTCGGGCCATCAGACATTTGGAGAAAGGCCGTGTAGTTATTTTTGCGGCAGGTACGGGTAATCCGTTCTTTTCGACAGATACAACAGCGGCGCTCAGAGCGGCTGAGATTGAAGCGGAAGTCATCCTTATGGCTAAGAATAAAGTGGATGGTGTATACTCAGCTGATCCTTTCAAAGATAGTTCTGCCGAGAAGTTTGAACAGCTAACCTATATGGATATGCTAAACAAGAATCTGGGCGTTATGGATTCCACCGCATCCTCTCTCTGCATGGATAATAATATACCGCTCATCGTGTTTGCCATTACTGAACAAGGTAATATCAAACGCGTTGTCCTTGGTGAGAAGATCGGAACGATTATTAAAGGGAGTGTAGATTAATGCCACAATCGGTCAAGAAAAATACCGAAGAGCGCATGGAGAAAGCGATTTTATCGCTAAAGCGTGATTTGGCTTCTTTGCGGGCTGGACGCGCCACACCGTCACTTCTCGATCGCATTCAGGTTGAATATTACGGTTCTCCTACCCCAATTAATCAGCTAGCCAATATTAATACCCCGGATTCACGGACATTGTTGATCCAACCTTGGGATAAAACATCGGTTTCTGACATCGAACGTGCGATTATGAAGTCTGATCTTGGGCTAACCCCAGCTAATGATGGAACTACAATTCGTCTATCCATTCCTCCGCTTACGGAAGAGCGTCGTACCGAGCTTGTGAAATTCACGAAAAAATTCGGTGAAGAGGCGAAGGTAGCTATCCGAAATATTCGCCGTGATGCTAACGACGATATTAAGAAGATGGAGAAAAACGGTATTTCGGAAGATGAATCACGTGGACATCAAGAAGAAATTCAAAAGACAACGGATAAATTTATTGCCGAGGTCGACAAAGTGCTCTTAGCCAAAGAAAAAGAAATTATGGAAGTATAAAGAATTTAAGAGACTAAAAGCCCCTCCGTTTATTGGTGGGGTTTGTCTCTTTCTGATAAGAGCTTGGAGGAAACGGAAATGATCAAACGGGTTCAAGCTTGGCTGAACCGGGAAGACCGGCAGACGCCGGTCGAGATTTCACCGGATAATATTCCCCGGCATGTTGCGATCATTATGGACGGCAACGGCCGCTGGGCCAAACGTCGGGGATTACCGCGCATTGTCGGTCATCAGAACGGGATGAAGGCGGTAAAACGCGCTACGATCGCCGCGGATGAGCTAGGTATTCAGTACTTAACGATGTATGCATTCTCGACTGAGAATTGGAAACGTCCCAAAGAAGAAGTTGATTTTCTCATGCGTTTACCTGAGGAATTTTTGGCTCTTGAACTTGATGACTTGATTGCCAAGAACGTACAGGTAAAAGTGATGGGCGATGCGGAGGCTCTGCCTTCTTTTACCCGCAAAGCCATGGAGGAAGCGGTATCTAGGACGGAGCACAATACGGGTCTTATCTTAAATTTTGCTCTAAATTACGGTGCACGCAAAGAGCTTGAAGACTGCATGCGTGCTATGGGTGAGGATATTCAAGCAGGTCTGCTGTCCCCGGAACACATTACAGCTGATTTAATTGATAGCCGACTTTTATCGGGAGGCCTTCCAGACCCTGATCTGCTTATTCGGACAAGTGGAGAGATGCGGCTCAGCAATTTCATGCTTTGGCAGCTTGCCTATAGTGAGCTCTGGTTTACGGATGTGCTTTGGCCGGAATTCAACAAAGAGCATTTGCTGGAGGCTGTTGCTGAATACCAGCGCCGTTCACGCCGTTATGGTGGACTGAAGTAGCCTGATAGGAGATGGAATCCTTTGAAGCAACGATTAATAACCGGTATTGTGGCCGGAGTTTTGTTTTTAGGTTTATGCTTGCTCGGAGGCTGGTGGTATCAGCTTTTGCTGATTGGGATGGCATTAATCGGGTACTATGAGTTTGTGAAAATGACGGGTACGCTTTCTTTTAGCAAAACTGCTATTATAGGATATTTAGGCATCCTGTATTTCATGACTCCATGGAACTTGCTTGACCTAACCCCACCGGTTTCTTTGGAACGGGTAATATGGCTGTTGCTTTTCCTTTTTCTATTGATCACAGTGTTTACCAAGAATAAAATGGATATTCGCAGTATCTCGTTACTTTTCCTCGGTATTTTATACATCGGAATGGGTTTTTCTTATATGGCTTTGTCCCGTGCTTCCAATGATGGGTATGGTCTTATGTGGACGTTCTTATTATTGTCCTGTATTTGGGGCAGTGATGCCGGAGCTTATTTTGTAGGCAGGAAATTGGGGAAGAACAAGCTGTGGCCTGCTATCAGCCCTAACAAAACGGTTGAGGGAGCTGTTGGCGGAGTTCTTATATCTATGGTTATTTCCGTTATTTTTGCCATTATCGTTCCTGATCTGCTGACGGTTGGCCGGGCATTATTAATCGGTCTCTCGTGTGCCTGTGTGGGCCAGCTTGGAGATCTTGTTCAATCAGCCTATAAACGGATATACGGCATCAAAGACTCGGGATCACTCCTGCCCGGGCATGGCGGTATTCTGGATCGCTGTGACAGCTGGATTATCGTATTTCCGTTCGTACATATTATTATGCTCATGCCATACTATTAACGGAGGAAGTAGGTGCACCTGTGAAAAAGATCAGTGTTCTCGGCTCTACGGGTTCGATTGGCACACAGACACTGGATGTCGTGGCCATGCACCCCGATGCTTTTGAAGTTGACGGTTTGGCGGCGGGAAGCAACGTCAGATTACTGCTTGAGCAGGTCAAACGATTCAAACCCCGCCGTGTCTCAGTGGCTACACCTCATTTGGCTGACGAGATCAGATCCAGCCTGCCTGCTGGCATAGAGCTTTTCAGCGGGAACGAAGGTCTGGTAGAGGTTGCTGCGGGCGGTGACGCTAACACGGTTGTAACGGCAGTCATGGGTAGTATTGGGCTCCAATCTACACTGGCGGCTATTGAAGCTGGCAAGCATATTGGACTAGCTAATAAGGAGACACTTGTTACGGCTGGACATTTGGTAACGGAGCTTGCTGCCCGTAAGGGAGTTTCCCTACTGCCTATCGATAGCGAGCATTCAGCCATTTTTCAATGCTTGAATGGGGAAAATCGTGAGGATGTTGCAGGTATAACGCTTACGGCCTCCGGAGGGTCTTTTCGGGATTACAGCCGGGAGCAGTTGAAGAATGTAACGTTGGAGGATGCACTACGTCATCCTAATTGGACTATGGGGTCCAAAATTACGATCGATTCAGCTACAATGGTGAACAAAGGTCTTGAAGTGATTGAAGCCCACTGGCTGTTCGGTCTGTCTTATGATCAAATCAATGTACTTCTTCATCCCGAGAGTATTATCCATTCCTATGTTGAGTTTCGAGACAGCAGTATTATAGCTCAGTTGGGCAGCCCGGATATGAGAGTTCCCATCCAGTATGCACTGACCTACCCCGAACGTTGGAATTCACCGGCGCAGCGCCTATCACTGGCATCTGTAGGGAGCCTCACGTTCCGGGAGATGGATTATGTGCGGTTTCCGGCCCTAAGACTGGCAATTGAATGTGGCAGGGCTGGAGGGACAGCAACAACGGCATTCAATGCTGCTAACGAAATTGCTGTCAGCCGATTCCTTCGCTCTGAAATCTCTTTTCTACGGATTGAAGAAATCATAGCGGAAATACTCGATCGCCACATTAATGAGAGTAGTCCTGATCTGGAGCAGATACATCATTGTGATCGAACGGTCCGTGCACTTTCTGCCAAAATATAATAATTACGGTTAAAATTTCTGTTTTGCCCTAATAAATAGGTTTCGACTGTTGATTCTCTTGTGCCTGATCGGAGAATAATGATAAATTAAGAGGACATACTTCGGTCTTACACCTAAAGGGGGATGTTACACTTTGGAAATGGTTCAAGTTGTTTTTTTGACGGTGCTCATGTTTTTTGTCCTAGTGACTGTCCATGAATGGGGGCATTACTATTTTGCCAAACGCGCCGGAATATTGGTAAGAGAATTTGCTATCGGTTTCGGCCCGAAACTGTTTTCTTATAAACGCAATGAAACTCAGTTTACATTGCGACTGCTGCCTTTTGGCGGTTACGCTCGGATGGCCGGTGAAGATCCTGAAATTATCGAGATTGGAGCAGGACAGACCATAGCGGTAAGACTTGGTCAAGATAATAAAGTGAAGAACATCTATCTGGATGCTCTGGATACCCGCAGAAATGTTATTCGTGGAGAGGCGCAATATACAGACCTGGAGAATAACTTGCAAATCAGGCTTGATGTGGATGGAGATGTCACTACTTATGAGGTTCATCCTCAAGCGATGCTTATCCGGGGAGGGCAGCAAACACAGATTGCCCCCAAGGATCGTCAATTCGGCAGCAAAACGGTAGCTCAACGCTCGATTGCCATTTTTGCCGGACCCGTCATGAACTTCCTGCTTGCCTTTGTTTTGTTCGCGGTTCACTTGCAAATGGTTGGGGTTCCAGTGGAAGTTAGGATTGGTGATGTTTCTCCTAACATGCCTGCCCAGGAAGCCGGATTGCAAAAGGGAGATATTGTAGAATCTATAAATGGTGAGAAGATAGGTGCCGATTACCAAAAGATGATTACGATGACTTCTGAATCTAAAGGTGAAGCCATGAAGTGGTCCATTGTAAGAGATAATCAGACGATTGATTTCACTCTGACACCACGCAGCATGGAAGGACAGGAAGGCGGAAAGGTGGGAATTACACCTCAAATGCCAAGCCGTTCAGCAACAATAGGTGAGACCATAACTGGAGCGGGAACTGCTATGGTCAGCACGACTAAAGCTATTTTTATAGGCTTTAAGCAGCTGATTAACCAGTTCAATATGGATGATATCGGGGGGCCTGTACGAACCTTTGAAATGACCGGGCAGATTGCTAAGCAAGGTATTGAATATCTTACGTATTGGGCCGCAATTCTCAGCCTATATCTGGGTATCTTTAACCTGCTGCCGATTCCTGCACTTGATGGAAGCCGTTTGGTATTCCTCGGTGTTGAGGCACTGCGCGGTAAACCAGTAGATCCAGGTCGTGAAGGCATGGTGCATTTTGTAGGTTTCGCGATGCTGTTCCTGCTTATGATAGTTGTAACTTATAACGATATATTACGCCTTATTAGCGGTTAATTTTGCTTTTATTCACGGGAGGAATTCCATTACATGTCTAACAACAACAACAACAAACAGTTCGTTACAGAGATTACGCCTCAGGGCGAAGATTTCTCGCGTTGGTATATTGATGTCATCAAAAAAGCCGATCTGATGGATTATTCCCCGGTTCGGGGTTGTATTGTCTTCAAACCGGACGGCTTTGAAATCTGGGAGCATATCCAAGAGGAAATGAACCGTCGATTCAAAGCGACAGGACACAGAAACGCTTATTTCCCTTTGTTTATCCCGGAAAGCTTTTTCCAAAAGGAAAAGGATCATATTGAGGGCTTTAATCCGGAGCTGCCTTGGGTAACTGAAGCGGGTGGGGATAAGCTCGAGGAGCGTCTAGCGATTCGTCCGACTTCTGAAACTATGATCGGTCATATGTACTCCAAGTGGATTCAATCGTATCGCGATTTGCCTGTGCTTATTAATCAATGGGCTAACGTTGTCCGTTGGGAGAAGCGTACACTGCCTTTTATCCGTACCAGTGAATTCCTGTGGCAAGAAGGTCATACCGCACATGAGAATGAAACCGAAGCCCGTGAAGAAACGATGCAAATGTTGGAGACTTACCGTGATTTTGTAGAAGGGTATTTGGCAATTCCGGTAATTACCGGTCAGAAAACACCTTCCGAGAGATTCGCGGGAGCTGTAGATACCTACTCTATTGAAGCGATGATGAAGGACGGTAAAGCTGTTCAAGCTGGAACTTCCCATTATCTAGGGACTAAATTTGCAGTGGCTTTTGATATACAATATCTAAGTCGGGATAACGTACTTGAGTATGTACACACCACTTCTTGGGGGACGAGCACGCGCTTAATCGGTTCCCTGATCATGGTACATGGTGATGACCGCGGACTGGCCTTGCCGCCGAAGGTAGCACCAACTCAAGTGATTATGATTCCAATTGGCCCTCCTAAGACTCGCGAAGCGGTTATTGGCCGGACAGATGAACTGTTCAGCGAGTTGAAGAAAGCTGGTATCCGTGTGAAAGTGGATGATCGTGCGGATGTAACTCCAGGCTGGAAGTTCAATGAATATGAAATGCGTGGTGTACCGATTCGTCTTGAGCTTGGGCCTCGTGATATGGAGAACGGTGTCTGCGTTCTTGTGTCCCGTATTTCTGGCGAGAAGAAAATCGTGCAACAGGATAACCTTGTGGAAGAAGTACAAGCTATGCTGGAGCAGGTTCACAACGAAATGTTCGAACGTGCCCTTAAATTCCGTGAGGATCATTTCTATTCGGTAGATACTCTGGATGAGATGAAGGCTTCAATGGAAGAAAAGCGCGGCTTCGCTCTTGCAGGCTGGTGCGGATCTGAGGAATGCGAATCCAAGGTTAAGGAAGAGACTGGCGCAACAAGCCGGAATATCCCATTTAACCCGGCCGAAACCAAGGATATCTGTATTTGCTGCGGCAAGCCAGCACAGCATACCGTTGTTTTTGCTAAAGCTTATTAAGAGAGATTAGATCATTATTATTTGAACCTTATTTGTAAACTAAATGTAGCTTCTGGCAAAAAGGAGTCGGCGGGCCGAAAGAACCCAATGCTTTTTGACACCGGAAGCTTTTAGTTTTTAGATGAATAGTCTTTTGTATCGTAAGTCTAGTATTATACTAAGTTATAGATTCGGATAGGCCTTGCTATGTGAAGGATTAAAGGTGGGGGGAAGGCATGGAGCATAACGAGGAGAGAAGAAGAAGATTTGAGCTGCTGATGAAGCAGGGTGAGGTTCCGCCGGGGCTTATTGATCCTTATTTCTTGGATGGATATATAGACCGTGTAGAGATTAGCCGGGAGAACCGGGATTGGCATATTGCCATTGTAAAAGAAACTCTGGTTCCCGCCCAAGCCTACCGTACGTTTTGCCTGAGAATGCGGGAAAAGATGCAGCATATTGCTAAAATAAGCTTTTTGTTCACATATGATGAGAAAATAAGCAGAGCAGATATTATTCAGGAATATTGGGGTTTGTTTGTGGAGTGGGTACAGCGGGAAATCCCTTCGGTTAATGGTTGGCTGACACGCTCCACCCAAGAGCTGGAGGGCCATACACTGCTGTTAATCATGAGTGATTCTACTTCCCTGGAGCTTGCCCGCAAAAAAGGGATCGACAGCGCAATTATAAAATTTTATGAGAAGTTTTTCGGGATTGTTCTAAAGGTAAAGGTGCAAATTGCGGAAAAGGACAGCCACGTTGGAGTGGTTGAAGAGTTCCAGCAAGAGTTCCAGCAAAAGCTTCAGCAGGAGGAACGCGAGTTCATAGAGCAAATGATGACTTCTATAGAGTCGGAAGATTCTGCAGAAGAGAATGACGGCAATGAAGTTGTGAAACTGCAGGTGGGTTATGACATTAAAGAACCTCCGGTTCCTATTGTTGAGATTCAAGATGAAGAGAAGAAAATTACCATTCAAGGTACGATATTTGCCCTGGATCGCAAGGAGCTGCGAAATGGCAGCACGTTATTTACGTTTAGCTTGACGGATTTCACGGATTCCCTGCAAATGAAGATGTTTGCCAAGAATAAAGAAGATTTGAAAATAATGAGTCAGCTCGCCAACGGAAAATGGGTAAGAGCTCGCGGCCGGGTTGAAATGGACCGTTTTATGCAGATTCCTGAACTGATGATGATTCCTTCAGATCTGACAGAGGTACAAGCTCCCCCAACCCGTAAGGATAATGCCCCTAAGAAGCGGGTCGAGTTCCACCTTCATACTACGATGAGTTCAATGGATGCTGTTGCCTCCATCGATGCCTATATCAAAACGGCTGCCAAATGGGGCCATCCTGCCATCGCTGTTACGGATCATGGTGGAGTTCAATGTTATCCTGATGCGAATCATTCTGCTCACAAGAACAAGATCAAAATGTTGTATGGGGTTGAAGCCAACGTTGTGAATGACTCTGTGAACATCGTAGAGAATGCACAACCGCTTGATCTTAAGACCGCCACTTATGTTGTGTTCGATATCGAGACCACGGGTCTTTCTATTACCCGTAACAATATTACGGAGCTTGCAGCCATCAAAATGCGGGAAGGTCAGGAAATTGACCGATATTCCACCTTCGTCAATCCGCATGAGAAGATTCCGTATCATATTCAACAGCTTACGAATATTACGGACGAAATGGTCAGAGACGCTCCGGATTTGGAGCCTGTGCTGCATAAATTTGTGGAATTTATCGGTGAAGAGAGCATTCTAGTCGCTCACAACGCCCGTTTCGATATGGGATTCATACAGGCTTCGCTTATTAAGCTGGGATTGCCGCAACTAACTAATCCTTCCTTAGATACCTTGGAGTTAGCGCGGTTGCTGCATCCTTCTATGAAAAACCACAGATTGAACACCCTAGCTGACAAATATAAGGTTCTGCTGGAAAGCCATCACCGGGCGATTGATGACACGATTGCGCTTGGCGGGATTTTAACCGGATTGCTGGCCGATGCTGAGAAGCTGAAGGGCATGACCAGGCTTGAACGCTTGAACGACTACGTGGGGAACGATTTGTCAAATACACGGCCTTTTCATTGCGGGATTTATGCTCTTAATGCCATCGGCAAAAAAAATCTATACAAGCTAATTTCGCTTTCACATACCGAATACTTCAAACGTGTCCCCTGTATTCCTAAGTCAAAGCTGGTTGAGCTGAGGGATGGACTTTTAGTGATTTCGGGTTGTGAGCGTGGAGAGTTTTTCGAAGCCGTTCTTAATAAAACAACAGAGGAAGCCATGGAGGTTGCCCAGTTTTATGATATTTTGGAGATTCAGCCGATAACCATGTACATGCATTTGGTGGACAAGGGTTTTGTGGCAAGTCCTGAGGAAATAAGAGGTGCACTACGTAAAGTTTGTGAAATCGGCGAGCAGCTGAACAAACCTGTTATTGCTACGGGTAACGTGCATTATCTGGAGCCCCGCGACAAGCTGTTCCGTGATATCACCATCAACGGTATTACCGGATTTAGTCCGCTAAAAGACCAACGTAAACCGGATGCCCATTTCCGTACAACGGAGGAGATGTTGGCTGAGTTTGAATTCTTGGGTGCAGAAAAAGCCATGGAGGTTGTGGTAACCAACACTGTAGAGCTGGCCGAACGTTTTGAAGAGCTCGAACTATTTCCTGAAAAGCTGTTTACACCGATAATTGAAGGTGCAGATGAGGAGATCCGTGAGACCTGCTACAATACTGCCAAGTCGATCTACGGTGAGGAACTGCCTGAGGTTGTCATTGCCCGGTTAGAGAAAGAATTGGCGCCTATTATTAAATTTGGATTCTCTGCCAACTATCTGATTTCCGAACGACTGGTTAAAAAATCGAACCAGGACGGCTACCTTGTCGGGTCCCGGGGTTCTGTAGGATCCTCTGTGGTAGCGACCTTCCTCGGCATATCCGAAGTTAACCCGCTTCCGGCCCATTACATTTGCGCTAATCCTGAATGCAGGCACAGCGAATGGTTTCTGGACGGCAGTGTTCCAAGCGGCTTCGATTTACCGGACAAGACTTGTCCGGATTGCGGCGGTAAGTTACGAGGGGAAGGACAAGATATTCCTTTTGAGACCTTCCTTGGTTTTAAAGGAGATAAGGTTCCCGATATCGATCTAAACTTCTCCGGCGAATATCAACCGAATGCCCATAACTTTACGAAGACGATGTTTGGTCCAGATAACGTATTCCGTGCAGGTACCATCGGTACAGTTGCCGAGAAAACCGCTTTTGGTTTTACCAAGAAATATGAAGAGCTTCACCAGAAACGGTGGCGCGGTGCTGAGATCGGCCGTCTGGCGGCAGGTTGTACAGGGGTTAAGCGCAGCACGGGACAGCATCCCGGGGGTATTGTTGTTCTGCCGGATTATATGGAGATAGAGGATATCACACCTGTTCAGTATCCTGCGGATGATGTCAATTCCGAGTGGAAGACGACACATTTTGACTATCACGCCTTTGATGCCAATCTGTTGAAGCTAGATATACTCGGGCATGATGACCCTACCATGATGCGTATGCTTCAGGATTTGACGGGAGTCGATCCTACGACGATCCCGATGAACGACCCCAAAGTCATGAGTATGTTCAACTCTACCGAATCACTGGGTGTGAGACCTGAACAAATACGCACGCCTGTTGCTACCTACGGAGTACCGGAGATGGGAACACGTTTCGTACGTCAGATGCTTGTGGAAGCACAGCCGGCTACCTTTGCTGACTTACTGCAAATATCGGGATTGTCTCATGGTACGGGAGTTTGGCTCGGGAATGCCCAGGAACTTATTAAGAATAATACCTGTAATATCAAAACCGTTATCGGCTGCCGTGACGATATCATGCTATTCTTAATATACAAGGCTGGCATGGATGCAGGTTTGGCCTTTAAAATTACCGAGAGTGTGCGTAAAGGTAAAGGTTTGTCTGCCGAATGGATCGAAGAAATGAAGAAATGCAAGGTTCCGCAATGGTATATTGATTCTTGCCTTAAAATCCAGTACATGTTCCCAAAAGCCCATGCTGCGGCCTATGTCATTTCTGCCGTGCGTACCGCTTATTTTAAGCTGTATCATCCTATCGAATACTATGCGACTTATTTTTCGGTAAGAGCAGCGGACTTTGATATCGAGCTCTGCTGTCAGGGTTATGATGCCATTGCCCGGCAGATCGTGGACATTGAACAGAAGGGCTTTCAAGCCCTGCCCAAAGAAAAAGCTATGCTTCCTATTTTGGAAATGGCTCTTGAAATGACCGCACGCGGCTTTGCTTTTAAAAACATTGATCTATACCGCTCGGATGCTACACGGTTTACGGTTGACGGTGACAGTCTCATCCCGCCATTCTCTGCGTTACAGGGGATTGGGGATAATGCAGCTTACAATATCGCGGCCGCAAAAGATGCTGGAGAATTCCTTTCTATTGAAGATTTTCAGCAAAAATCGAAGGCAAGTAAGACCGTAATAGAACTGCTTACCAACATGGGGTGCTTCCGTGGTTTACCGGAAAGTAATCAATTATCACTGTTCTAGAAATAGGCAGTCAAGGGGTAGCACTTGTCAGTGCCCACTCACTATGGTATAATTTTTTTGGTAATAATGAGATAAGTCCGTTGTGTAAAGAGTGGGGAAACCCACTCTTTATCTTTGGTATATAGCAAAAGACAAGTTCGTGGAGGTTATTATCTTTTGAGCACACCCAAATCCCAAATTAAACAAACGGTAGAGCAAATGCTCGGGCCCTATCTCGACGACAATGGTTTCGAACTGGTGGACGTTGAATACGTGAAGGAAGGCTCCAATTGGTTTCTGCGCATATTCGTAGATAAAGAAGGCGGCATCGATATTGATGACTGCGGATCGATCAGCGAATATTTTAGCCAAAAGCTAGATGAGAATGATCCTTTCCCTGAGGCTTATTTCCTTGAGGTATCTTCGCCGGGGGCTGAACGACCGCTCAAAAAAGCTGCGGATGTTGCAAAAGCGGTAGGCAAGGACGTGTATGTGACAGTTTATGAACCGATTCAAGGACTCAAGGAATTCGAGGGTCGTTTGCTTTCGTTCGACAACGAGGAATTGCTCATCTCCGCGGGCAAAAAACAACATGTTGTACCGTATGCCAAAGTCGCCAGTGCGAGATTGGCCATTATTTTTTAACGTCTTGAAAGGGGGACCGGAATTTCATGAGTATGGAGTTTATTGAAGCTATGAATGAACTGGAAAGGGAGAAAGGCATAAGCAAGGATGTGCTGTTTGAAGCCATCGAAGCTGCGCTGATCTCCAGCTATAAACGTAATTTTAATGCGGCTCAGAATGTGCGTGTTGACATGAATCGCAATACAGGTGTTATCAAGGTTTTCGCCCGCAAGTTAATTGTGGATGAGGTTCTTGATACACGTACTGAGATTTCATTGCCGGCTGCCAGAGAGATCAATCCTCACTTTCAGCTTGAAGACATTGCTGAGCTTGAGGTAACGCCGCGTGATTTTGGGCGCATTGCCGCTCAGACAGCCAAACAGGTTGTGACACAGCGTATTCGTGAAGCAGAGCGTGGACTTATCTATAACGCCTTTATAGACAAGGAAGACGATATCGTTACGGGTCTTGTGCAACGTCAAGATATGCGTAATGTGTATGTTGATCTTGGCAAAATCGAGGCGGTTCTGCCATTGAACGAATTAATGCCTGGTGAAAAGTTCAAGCAAAGCGAGCGTATCAAGGCTTATATCACTAAAGTTGAGAATACGACCAAGGGGCCTCAAATTATGTTGTCCCGCAGTCATCCAGGATTATTGAAGCGTCTTTTCGAGCTTGAAGTTCCGGAGATTTTTGACGGAGTGGTTGAGATTCGTTCCGTAGCTCGTGAAGCTGGCTTCCGTTCCAAAATCGCAGTGTTCTCCCGTAACCCGGAAGTGGATCCGGTCGGTTCCTGCGTAGGACCGAGGGGGACTCGTGTTCAGACTATCGTGAATGAGCTTCGCGGTGAGAAAATCGATATCGTCCGTTATTCGGATTTGGTACAGGAATATGTGGCGAATGCCCTTAGTCCTTCCAAAGTACTCGAGGTTCAAATCTTTGAACCGGAAAAAATGGCGCGAGTCATTGTTCCTGATTATCAATTATCGCTGGCCATTGGTATTAAAGGTCAAAATGCACGTCTTGCCGCAAAGCTGACGGGCTGGAAAATTGATATTAAGAGTGAAACTCAAGCGGAGCAGGAATACGGCAGACCTAGAACATCAAACGATGAAATGCATCAGGATTCCGTCTCCATCGATTAATGAACAAGTTGGCGGGAGGTGCAGGTATGAAACAAAGAAAGGTGCCGTTGCGCAAATGTGTTGCTAGCCAGGAGATGATGCCTAAGAAAGAGCTGATTCGAGTCGTTAGGACGCCGGAGGGCGAAGTGCTGATTGATCTGACCGGCAAAAAGTCGGGACGAGGCGCTTATATTTGCGGCAAGCTGGAATACTTCAAGCTGGCACAAAAAACAAAAGCGCTTGACCGCGCGCTTAAATGTCAGGTCAGTCCGGAAATTTATGCTCAGTTAACCCGGGATTTCACATCCGTGGAAGAGCAGTTTTTGGCAACAAAGGATAGTGAGGATAATGAGTAAAGCACTTTCTTATTTGGGGCTTGCCATGCGTGCAGGAAAGCTTGTAACCGGTGACGAGGCTGTGCTGAAATCGGTGCGGTCTTCGGAGGCGAAGCTAGTTATTCTTGCAGGTGACGCTTCAGATAACACACAAAAGAAGTTCCGTGATAAATGCGGGACCTACGATATTCCACTAGTAATCGCATTTCATCGAGATGAACTCGGTGCAAGTATTGGTAAGGATCAGCGAGTTGTGCTGGCCATTACGGATAAAGGATTCGCGGAAATGATCTCCAAGCAACTCGGAGATACTGTCGGAGGTGGATTTATTGAGTAAAGAGGACAATAAGGATAAACTTCGTGTTTATGAGTACGCAAAGTCACTGAACATGAGCAGTAAAGAAATCATTACGATTCTGAAGCGTTTGGATGTCCCGGTGAACAATCATATGAGTGTCATGGAGAATGGTTCCGTGAACAAAGTAGAGCAGTTCTTCAAGGATGTTAAATCAAATGCAGCAGCTAAGAGGGATAGCGGTCCAAGCAGTCGTCCGGTAAATACCAGTGCGTCAGCAGCCGACTCCACAAAAGCTCAGAATGTTAACCAAAATCAACCGGAAAAGCAGGTAGGTATGAACAGTAACCAAAACAACAACCCATCGACGACGTCTCCTAGGCCCCAAAGCGGACAAGATTCCCGCAGCACACAAACAGCAGGTTCCACCCAGAACGCACGCCCGCAACAAAGCGGTGCACCGCGTCCAAGTAACACTGGTGGAAGCCGTCCGCAAGGTAGCAACAGCAGCACAGCTGGAAGCCGTCCGCAAGGTAGCAACAGCAGCAGTAACCGTCCGCAAAGCGGAACGGGTGGAAGCCGCCCTCAAGGCAGCACTGGAACACGTCCACAAAGCAGTACAGGCGGCAACCGTCCACAAGGCGGTACCAGCAGTACTGGTGGAAACCGTCCGCAAGGCAGCGCACCACGTACAGATAACCGTCCGCAAGGCGGAGCACCACGTACAGGATCACCAAGCACTCCTCGTCCGCAAGGTTCACAAGGAGGAGCACCACGTACTGGTGACCGTCCACAAGGAGCGGGTCAAGGCGGCGGAGATTTCTCGCGCGGCGCAGGTACTGGGGACAGAGGTCCTAAGAAGAATGCAACAGGTGGCAGACCGAATCCGAACCAAGGTGGTCAAAGACGTTTTGACGATGGTAAAGGCGGTAACTACCGTGGACGCGGTGGCAAAAATGGCCGTGGTAAGAATCAGCAAATGGAACGTCGCGAGAAGATTGATAACACTCCGAAGAAAATCATTGTTCGCGGTAGCATGACTGTTGGTGAAACAGCTAAGCTTCTGCACAAGGATGCTTCCGAAGTTATCAAGAAGTTAATTTCCATGGGTGTTATGGCTACCATTAATCAGGAGCTTGATATCGATACTATTCTACTATTGGCCGGCGAGTTCGGTGTAGAAGTAGAAGTGAAGATTCCTGTAGATGAAGATAGCTTCGAGACGGTAGAAGAGAATGATATGGATGAGGAATTGCAAACGCGTCCTCCGGTAGTAACTATTATGGGTCACGTTGACCATGGTAAAACAACATTGCTGGATGCGATTCGCTCTACCAATGTAACCGGCGGCGAAGCGGGCGGAATTACACAGCATATCGGTGCCTACCAAGTCGAAATTAACCATAAAAAAATCACGTTCCTCGATACACCGGGTCACGAAGCGTTTACCGCTATGCGTGCTCGTGGAGCGCAGGTTACGGATATGACAATTATCGTAGTAGCTGCTGATGATGGCGTTATGCCACAGACAGTAGAAGCTATTAGCCATGCCAAAGCAGCGGGACTGCCAATAATTGTAGCTGTCAACAAAATTGATAAGCCGGGCGCAGATCCTGACAAAGTTAAGCAAGAGCTTACTAAATATGAGCTGGTTCCTGAAGAGTGGGGCGGCGACACTATTTTCGTAAACTTATCTGCTAAGCAGCGTGTAGGTTTGGAAGATTTGCTCGAAATGATATTGCTCGTAGCCGAAGTTAATGAATACAAAGCGAACCCTGACAAACGGGCACGCGGTACAGTTATTGAAGCAGAGCTTGATAAGAATCGTGGACCTGTAGCGCGTATCCTTGTGCAGCACGGAACACTTAGAGTCGGAGATGCCTTTGTTGCAGGTAACTGCTTCGGACGTGTTCGGGCGATGGTGAATGATAAAGGCCGCAAGATTAAGGAAGCAGGACCTTCTACTCCAGTAGAAATTACTGGTTTGACTGAAGTGCCGCAAGCTGGAGATCCGTTTATGGCTTTCGAAGACGAGCGTAAAGCTCGTGCGATCGCTGACAGACGTTCAACCACTCAACGCCAATCTGAGCTGAACATCAACACCCGTGTAACCCTGGATGACCTGTTCAAGCATATTAAGGACGGCGAAATCAAGGATCTGAACGTTATCATTAAAGGGGACGTACAAGGTTCCGTTGAAGCGCTGAAGGGCTCCTTGGCCAAGATCGAAGTAGAAGGCGTACGCGTGAAAATTCTTCACAGCGGAGCGGGTGCTATTACCGAATCCGATATCGCGCTAGCAGCGGCCTCCAATGCGATTGTAATCGGCTTTAACGTTCGTCCGGATGCTCAGACTAAAGCAGCGGCTGACCAAGAGAAGGTCGATGTTCGTCTACACCGCATTATCTACAATGTTATTGAAGAAATTGAGCATGCTATGAAAGGGATGCTTGATCCTATCTTTAAAGAAAATGTTATCGGACACGCCGAAGTGCGTAATGTCTTTACAATCAGCAAGGTGGGTACCATCGCTGGCTGTATGGTTACTTCCGGTAAAATTGCCCGTAATGCCGAAATGCGCTTGATCCGCAGCGGAATCGTTGTATTCGAAGGTAAGATTGATACCTTGAAACGTTTCAAAGATGATGCAAAAGAAGTGGCGCAGGGTTATGAATGTGGTATTACTTTGGAACGCTATAATGATGTCAAAGAAGGCGACATTATCGAAGCGTTCATTATGGAAACTGTTGAGCGCTAAGCAAAGAGGTGAACAAAAATGTCTAAAATCAGAGCTGGTCGGGTAGGCGAACAAATCAAGAAAGAACTTAGTTTGCTTATTCAAAAAGAACTAAAGGACCCACGCATAGGTTTCGTAACTGTAACTGGCGTAGACGTTACCAACGATCTATCGCAGGCTAAAGTATACCTAAGTGTGTTGGGGGACGATGAACAAAAAGCTAACTCACTCAAGGCTATAGAGAAGGCCCATGGCTTTCTCCGCTCTGAGCTGGGTAAAGCGATCCGACTCCGGCATACACCGGAACTGATCTTCAAGACTGATGAGTCTGTTGCTTACGGCAGCCATATTGAGAAGCTGCTTGGACAAATCGGGAAGAACGAAGAAAGCTAGGCAACATAAAGGAGACGGCGAATGCAGAGCTATGAACAAAGTCTCCAGCAGACCCGTAAGTTTCTGCTGGAACACGACGATTATCTTGTAGTGTCGCATGTTCAGCCGGACGGAGATGCAGTCAGCTCCACCCTTGCGGTGGGCTGGCTTCTCTCATGTCTGGGCAAGAAATACACTATGATCAATGAAGGCCCGATCCCAACACGAATGGAATACCTATGGCATTCAAGTGACATTGTTAATATGTCCGCTGCCGAATCCTTAGGCCTATACAGTAATGTCATCTGTGTCGATTGTGCCGATTTTCAACGTGTAGGAATGACACAAAGATATTTTGCCGAAGATGCCCTTATCGTTAATATAGATCATCACCCAACAAACAATGGGTATGGTTTTGTAAACTTAATCAAACCGGATGCCGCTGCAACCGCGGAAATTCTGTTTGATCTGTTGAAGACGTTTGAGGTGGATTGGAATATTGATATTGCTACCGCAATCTATACCGGACTCCTCACAGATACAGGGGGGTTCCGGTATTCCAATACTTCTTCAAAGGTGATGTCTGCAGTCTCTGAGTTGTTGGCGCTAGGAGTTAACGGCCCGGAACTAGCTGAAACATTACTGGAGGAAATGACACTTCCACAGGTTAAAGTATTGAACCGAGCTCTGAATACATTGCAGTTATCTCTAGAAGGAGATATAGCCTGGGTTCACGTTACCCCACAGGATATGATGGATTGCGGTGCTGCTAATGAGGACTTGGAGGGGATCGTTAATTATCCCCGCAATATTCGTGGTGTGGAGGTTGGTATTCTTTTCAAGGTCATTCATGATCATGCTGTTAAGGTCAGTCTACGTTCAGCTGGAAAAGTGGATGTTGCTGCATTGGCCCAAATCTTCGGTGGAGGTGGTCATACCCGTGCTGCAGGCGCTCGTATAGAGGCAGCTTTAGAGCAGGTTATACCGCAAGTGCTGAAGGAGGTAAGACGGTATTTATGAGTGAATTAGAAGGTGTTTTGGCTGTCTTTAAGCCCGCAGGCTTTACTTCGCACGATGTGGTTGCAAAGGCACGCCGTATTCTCGGGATGAAACGGATCGGGCATACAGGAACGCTTGATCCACAGGTTACCGGCGTTTTACCGCTTTGCCTGGGACGGGCTACTCGTGTCGTTGAATATATCCAGGAACTCCCTAAGGAATATGTGGCTACCCTCCGCTTAGGAATGTCTAGCGATACGGAGGATCTAACGGGAACCATTACGGAATCTGTGGATGAGGTCCATGTAACTGAGGAAGAGATCCTTGCAGTTCTTCAACAATTTACCGGAGTAATCTCCCAGACGCCTCCTATGTATTCCGCTGTTAAGGTCGACGGTAAGCGTCTTTATGAGCTGGCCCGTGAAGGTAAAACCGTGGAGCGTAAGAGCCGCGAAGTGGAAATTTATGAAATAGAAATGCTCGGTATGGTCTGGAACGATACATATCCGGATATTACCTTTCGAGCGCTCTGTTCTAAAGGGACTTATATTCGTACACTTTGTGTTGATATAGGACGGGCATTAGGACTTCCTGGTGTAATGGTGAAGCTTACAAGAACAATGTCAGCAGGAATAAGAGCCGATCATTGTTTAACCTTAGAAGAAATTGCTGAGCACAGGGCAGCGGGAACGCTTCAAGACCATCTTATTCCGGCGGATCAATCGATTGCTCATATGCCTATGCATACGGTGATTGAAGAGAAGAAGAAGGCTGCCCTTCAGGGACAACGCCTCTCCACCCGCTTTGTATCTCCTGAAGTTAAGAATGCCGGACATTTTCGCCTGTATGATCTGCAAGGACTGTTCCTTGGGATTTATGAGCTCGACGAAAGCGGATCTATTGCACCGGTAAAAGTGTTTGCACAAATGTAAGACTGATTTTACAAAGTGAATTGCAGGTGAGAAACAGCGTGAGAACCGTAACGTTAACCTATCCTATATCGCCGGAGAGCGCTGCTGAGTGGGCTCAGCCCCAAGTGGCTGCTCTTGGCCAGTTTGACGGTTTGCACCGTGGACATGCCAGCGTGATTAAATCTGCTGTAGCTCTGGCACGCCAAAAGGGTGTTATTGCTGCAGTGATAACTTTTCATCCCCATCCTAAAGATGTTATGGGCAGGGGTGACTATGAGGGATATTTGACACCTCCATTAGACAAGCAGGAGCTTCTGGTTGAGATGGGTGTTGATATCCTTTATATTATTGAGTTTAATGAGCAGCTTTCCAGAGTGAGCCCCCAAAATTTTGTGTCAGGCATGTTGTTGCCTCTTCAACTTGTAACCGCAGTAATCGGTTTTGATTTTCGCTTCGGTTACAAAGGAGAGGGAGATGCTGATATGCTGCGCGAACTGGGACAAGGAATCATGGATGTTGAAACCGTCCCCCCGTTCCTGCTTAACGGACAGAAGGTGAGTAGCTCTGGAATTCGCAGAAGCCTGCAAAGCGGAGAATTGGAACTGGCTAACTACTGGTTTGGCCGTTGCTATCATCTGCGCGGAACAGTGGTGCATGGTGAGAAACGGGGACGTACCATTGGTTTCCCTACGGCGAATCTACAATTAGAGGACCGTTTTGTCATTCCTGCAAAAGGGGTTTATGCAGTGCGAGCATTCTATAATAATCAGGTTCTGCCTGGGGTTATGAATGTGGGTGTTAAGCCAACTTTTCATGAAGGTGAGACTAAGCCGAGCTTTGAGGTGCATTTATTCGATTTTAACGGGGATTTGTATGACCTGCAGTTGACAGTGGAATTGGTCTCATATATTCGGCCGGAGCGTAAATTCGACTCCATTCAGGCCTTAATACAGCAGATCGGCGCTGATGCTGAGACTGCCAAAAGGATCTTGTTAGATATACAATAAACTGCTCTGGACAGGAAGTTTACTTTTATCTTGTAAGGTGCTATACTGATTAACGTTGCTGGAACGGCAACAAACAGAACCTTAGCTTGGTTATTCGATCTCACCGACGGTGACGAGGCTATTGGCGATTATAATGAAGGAGGTGAACAGGATGGCATTGACTCAAGAACGTAAACACCAATTGATTGACGAGCACAAAACTCACGAATCCGATACTGGATCCCCTGAGGTGCAAGTTGCTATCCTTACGGAGAACATCGTTAATTTGACTGACCACTTGCGCACACACAAGAAGGATCATCATTCCCGCCGTGGATTGCTGAAGATGGTTGGACAACGTCGTAAATTGCTGGCGTATTTGAAGAATAAAGACATCAGACGCTACAGCGCTCTGATCGAAAGACTCGGATTGCGTCGTTAATAATCGATATGATTACCCTTAAAGCAGCCTGGTTGTTTACCGTATGTCCTTCTCGGAGCGACAACGGGGATAACCGGGTTGCTTTTTGAAAATTAGGGTATTATATTTCTTATGGGCCCTACAACTAACTTGGCATGTTTATATTATTCGCATAAAACGGCTACTACTTCAAATGAGGCCAGGCCGTTTTTGCTTGTATTGTATAATGAATCGGGTGTTAATTAAACAAGATGTGAACCTGCTTTATTAGAGAGCGGGTCTACTTACATTCAAGGAGGGAATTTATGGAACAACGTGTTGAAATGCAGCTGGGCGGAAGACGCCTTGTACTGGAAACAGGCCGCTTAGCTAAGCAGGCAAACGCAGCAGTTATGGTGCGTTATGGAGATACCTCAGTATTGTGTACGGTTACTGCTTCCAAAGAACCTAAGGATTTGGATTTCTTCCCGCTTACAGTTAACTATGAGGAAAGACTATATGCTGTAGGTAAAATCCCCGGCGGATTTATCAAACGGGAAGGTAGACCAAGTGAAAAGGCTATTCTATCGAGCCGTTTGACTGACCGTCCTATTCGTCCTCTGTTCCCGGAAGGCTTCCGTAATGATGTTCAGGTAATGAACATGGTTATGAGCGTAGACCAAGACTGCACACCGGAAATTGCAGCTATGATCGGTACTTCGGCTTCACTTAGTATTTCTGATGTTCCTTTTGACGGACCCATTGGCGGCGTGGCTGTGGGCCGGGTTAATGGCGAATTCGTGATCAACCCTGATATTGCTCAACAAGCGGTAAGCGACATGTATCTGGTAGTTGCCGGAACCAAAGAAGCTATCATGATGGTTGAAGCGGAAGCGAACGAATTAACAGAAGATGTCATGTTAGAAGCCATTATGTTTGGACATGATGAAATTCGCAAAATTGTAGCTATGATTGAAGAGCTGGTTAAACTTGCAGGTAAAGAAAAAATGGCTGTGAAGTTACATGCGGTAAACGCTGAAGTGAACGCTGATGTTCGCGCTATGGCAGAAAGCCGTCTTGTAGAAGCTGTCAAAATTGCTGAGAAGCATGCCCGTCAAGAAGCTATTGATGTCGTAAACAATGATACCGTTGCGTATTTCGTTGAGAAATACATAGAATCACCGGAACTTCTGAAGGATGTTAAGGAAGTTCTTCACGATATCGTAAAAGAAGAAGTAAGACGTCTTATTACGCATGACAAGGTGCGTCCGGATGGTCGTAAGCTTGATGAAATTCGTCCGATTGAATGTGATACAAGCCTTCTGCCGCGTACTCACGGCTCCGGTCTATTCACACGCGGTCAAACACAAGTGCTTAGCGTATGTACATTGGGTGCTCTTGGTGATGTGCAAATTCTAGATGGCATTGATCTTGCCGAGACGAAACGATTCATGCACCATTATAACTTCCCTCCGTTCAGCGTAGGGGAAGCCCGTCCGCTTCGTCCTCCGGGTCGTCGTGAAATCGGTCATGGAGCATTGGGTGAACGTGCTTTGTCCAAGGTTATTCCTAGTGAAACTGAATTCCCGTATACCATACGTCTCGTTTCCGAGGCTATTGAGTCTAACGGGTCTACTTCCCAAGCAAGTATCTGTGCCAGCATCTTGGCTATGATGGATGCCGGTGTGCCTATTAAAGCACCTGTTGCCGGTGTGGCTATGGGTCTCATCAAGGATGGGGAGCATGTATCCATCTTAACTGATATTCAAGGTATGGAAGATCACCTGGGTGATATGGACTTTAAGGTAGCAGGTACAGCAGAGGGTGTAACTGCCATTCAAATGGACATCAAAATTGCCGGTATCGACCGTCAAATCCTGCAGGATGCATTGCAGCAGGCAAAAGAGGGACGTATGTTCATCTTGGGCAAAATGCTGGAGTCCATCTCTGAGCCAAGACCTACTTTGTCCAAATATGCTCCGAAGATTATTATTATTAATATTAATCCCGACAAGATCCGTGATGTTATCGGTGCTGGCGGTAAGATTATCAATAAAATTATTGAAGAAACCGGCGTAAAAATTGATATCGAGCAGGATGGCCGTGTCTTCATTGGCTCCTCCAACGAAGAAATGATCCAAAAAGCCCGTAATATTATTGAAGGCATTGTACGTGAAGTACAAGTCGGCGAAATCTACGTAGGTACTGTAAGACGCATTGAGAAATTCGGTGCTTTTGTCGAACTGATCCCGGGTAAAGACGGATTGGTGCATATTTCTCAGCTCTCTACAGAGCGCGTAGCAAAAGTTGAGGACGTAGTTGCTATTGGCGATACGATTACTGTAAAAGTAACCGAAATCGACCCACAGGGCCGCGTCAACCTGTCCCGCAAAGCTGTGCTGACCTCCGAAAGCGGAGCTAAAGCGTAAAACTCCTACTGAAGTGAACAGCCTAGGGTTTTAGTTATCAAAAGAGACAGAAGCGATTACGCTCTGGCTCTTTTTTAAATACTAAGGAACTATAAGTCTCGTATGGATAAAGTATGCTGGTCGGGTTTGGCTTTATGCATGCATAATTCATCCGTTTGTATCATAGGTTGGGACAAAGCGTCCCCTCAACCAAAAAGGGACGGTATACCGTTTCTGTTGGGGAGGAAGCTGCGATGAAGTTGGAAAAAGCGGCGGTTGTGCTAGCCTGTATAGCTATAGTAATCGGGATTGGAAGCAGTAGCGGGCCAGTTAAGACTATGCTGGAGGAAATATTACCACAGTATGGAAATGTCGCTGTATTGAACATTAATTCAGAAACTCCAAACGAAAATATGCGCAGGGTTATTGAGGCCAAGGCAGTAGAGCTCAAAGCACCGCCGGTAAACGCTATCGTTGATAGGGTTTGGAAGGCGATCCCAGGCTACAACGGGTTGGAAGTAGATGTCGATGCTACATACCAGAAATCACTTTTAGTGTCATCAAATGCGGCAATCAAGTACGTATACAGGCAGATCAAATCTGAAGTTTCTCTAGATGATTTGGGAGCCCAGCCGATATATCGGGGAAATCCGGGCAAGCCCATGGTATCCTTAATGATTAATGTAGCGTGGGGAAATGAATATATTTTGCCTATGCTTGATATTTTGGATCAGGAACAGGTAAAAGTGACTTTTTTTCTGGATGGCAGCTGGTTAAGTCATAATCAGGAGCTTGCCGCAGAGATGCTTAAACGAGGGCATGAACTGGAGAACCACGCGTATACCCACCCGCAAATGAGTAATCTAAGCAGAGCCAGAGCAATTCTTGAAATCGATAAAACGCGAAAGTTATTGGAGAATCTGGGCGTAACTAATAAATGGTTTGCTCCGCCTTCGGGTGATTATGATCAGGAAACGGTCGAAATTGCGAGGGGCCTCGGACTAAAAACGGTGCTATGGACACTGGATACGGTAGATTGGCGCAATCCGACTCCTGAATCTGTGGTAGCCAAAATTACGACAAAAGTCGAACCTGGATTTCTTATATTGATGCACCCCACCTCATCCTCATCCCAAGCGCTTAGGGGCATGATTCAGGGGATTAAGGCAAAGGGATTGAGACTAGGAACGGTTAGCCAGACGCTGTCAGCGGAACGTATAATACCCTCTGAGGTTGAGTGAGGGGTCTAATTCTGTTATAACTGTAGGAAGAAACAGGGCTATGCCAGGAGGATTTTGAAGTGGAAAAAATAGTGCTATCCAACGGGTTGCGAGTAGTAATGGAGAAAATCCCAACTGGACGTTCCGTCTCCTTCGGAATTTGGGTCAGAACAGGGTCGAGAAACGAACGACTTGAGAATAATGGGATCTCCCATTTTGTAGAACATATGCTATTTAAGGGAACGGATCGCTTCAGTGCAAAGGATATTGCGGAGCAGTTTGATGCGATTGGCGGAAATGTTAATGCATTCACCTCTAAGGAATACACTTGCTATTATGCTAAAGTTCTGGATGAGCATTTGCCAATTGCCATTGATATGCTTTCGGATATGTTTTTCCGTTCACAGATGGATGCTGAAGAGCTTAAGAAGGAAAAGAATGTTATTCTCGAAGAAATTGCGATGTGCGAGGATACGCCTGATGATTTGGTGCATGATTTGATGTGTGCTGCTGCTTACGGAGATCATCCTTTGGCCTATACCATTTTAGGTTTGAAGGAACGGCTCATGGACATGACGCCAGACGATCTTCGTGCCTATATGAAGGAACAGTATACCATTGAGAATACAGTAATTAGTGTGGCGGGTAATATCAATGACGGACTTATCGAGCTGCTGGAGAAGCATTTTGGTTCTTTTGACAATCATGGTTCATCGGCTGCATTGACGCCTCCGGATTTTCGTGGTGATCTGAGATTTCACCGTAAAAAAACAGAACAAAATCATATTTGTCTTTCTCTTCCAGGGGTTCGTACGGGAGATCCTTTACAATATGCGATGGTCTTAATTAACAATGCTGTCGGTGGTGGAATGAGCTCGCGGATGTTCCAAGAAATACGTGAAAAGCGCGGGTTGGCCTATTCGGTCTTCTCTTATCACAGCTCCCAAGCGGATAGCGGCCTGTTTACGGTGTATGCGGGTACTGCTCCTAAGCAGACGAAGGATGTCATGGAACTAACCAAAGAGATGATGCAAGAGCTTGCTGAGAAGGGTTTAAGCGAGGATGAATTGAGAAAAGGGAAAGAACAGCTTAAAGGCAGCCTTATTCTCAGTTTGGAGAGCACAAGCAGCCGCATGAACCGGATCGGTAAAAATGAGCTGATGCTGGGTAGACATCATTCACTTGATGATATGATTTCCAAAATTGGGGAAGTCAGCATGGAGGATATAAATATGGTATTGAACCAAATGTTTGCTGAACCTTTGGCCATTGCGATGGTTGGATCATCAGATAAAGTTATGAATAAAGTTAGGAGAGATGATCTTGTCTTATTACGTACAAATTAATAAACTTCCGGGAAATGAAGAGGTATTTCTACCCCGTAAAATGTCTGGGCAGGCATCGGGGTATGACTTATTCGCAGCAGTAGATGGGGAGGTTACACTTGCTCCTGGTCAACGTGCACTAATTGCGACAGGTATAGCCTTAGCCATGCCGGATGGATTAGAAGCACAGATACGCCCACGCAGCGGATTGGCATTAAAACACGGTATAACTTGTCTGAATACACCGGGAACCATCGATGCCGACTACCGGGGAGAAATAAAGGTATTATTGATTAATCTGGGCCAGGAGCCCTTTGTTATTAGCCGCAATGAGCGGATTGCACAGATGGTATTTCAGGCTGTTCCCGCTGTAACATTGGTAGAGGTGGAGCAGCTTTCAGATACGGAGCGTGGCGCCGGAGGTTTCGGACATACCGGAAAATAATTCTCTTTGATATTAAGCTTGCGTAACGTGCCAAATTAGGCATGATTCGCAGGCTTTTTTTCTATTTTAACTGTGCTCACGATCCTTTTTCACCCATTCGCAGCCCATAGCATAAGATGCTTTATAGTCGAGAGTGTAATTGAAAGGAGCGTCATCCCTTATGCTTACTGGCGTCAGGATCGTCTTCCTGGGCGGGGACGCAAGACAGTTTGAAGTCATTCGAAAGTGTGTGGAATTGGATGCCACAGTAAGCGCTGCCGGGTTTGATAATTGGCTAACCCCCTTTGAAGGGGTTAACTTGGAACCGATGAATGCACAGTTATTGAGCAATGCTGATTTGTTAGTGCTTCCTACGGTAGGCTGCGATGATGAAGGAAATATTAAGTCCATGTTCTCCACTCAGCAGCTTCAATTACTGGATGAACATGCAGCGGCCTTGCCGGCCAACTGTACGATTTATACCGGTATGGCAAAAGAATACTTACGTCAGCTATGTTCCAAGTATAAGCTGAAGCTGGTGGAATTATTGGATCGTGATGATGTTGCTATTTACAATTCTATCCCGACGGCAGAAGGTGCACTGGTATTGGCTATTCAGAATACCGACTTTACCATTCATGGGTCCACTTCAATGGTGCTCGGGATGGGGAGAACGGGATTCACAATGGCTAGAAGCCTCCAGGGACTGGGTTCGAACGTTAAGGTTGGAGTTCGGCGCCAAGAGCACTATGCCCGAGCGGAGGAAATGGGTTGGAAGCCTTTTTTGACTGAAAACTTGCTTTCGCATGTGTCGGATACTGATTTAATATTCAATACGATTCCTAGCATGATCATAACCGCTCAGGTTCTCTCACGCATACCCCGACAATGTGTCATTATCGATCTTGCCTCTGCACCAGGTGGGTGTGATTTTCGTTATGCGGAAAAAAGAGGAATTAAGGCGATACTAGCACCGGGTCTTCCCGGAATAGTTGCTCCCAAGAGTGCTGGAATCATTATGGCAAATGCGCTGGTACAGTCGATTTCAGACGAGAGTTTTAATCAGGGGGGATGAATATGAACTGGCACGGAATAACAGTTGGATACGCAATTACAGGCTCCCACTGTACATTTGCAGAGGTAATGCCGCAGATTCGGCGCTTCATCGATGGGGGTGCGAACGTTGTCCCTATTGTCTCAGGATCCGTATTAGCAACGAATACCAGGTTCGGTACATCGGAAAATTGGCTAAAACAGTTGAAAGATATAACAGGGAATGATATCATTTCTACAATTGTTGAAGCAGAACCGTTAGGTCCTTCCAAGCTGCTAGATGTGCTTACGATAGCACCCTGTACTGGAAATAGCCTGAGCAAGCTGGCTAATGCAATGACGGACAGTCCGGTACTCATGGCGGCAAAGTCGCAAATGCGTAACGGTCGGCCGCTTGTATTAGCAATATCAACAAACGATGGCTTGGGTCTGAATGCTGCGAATATTGCAAAGTTGCTGGTGGCTAAGAATATTTATTTTGTACCGTTCGGTCAGGATAATCCGCAAGGGAAGCCAAATTCTTTGGTGGCCCGGATGGAACTGATTCCGGAGGCCTGCTATGCTGCACTTCAGGGAAGCCAGCTGCAACCGATGATCGTCGAACGATTTCATTCAGCATAATATTCGCCACAGTAGATCCAGCTGTAACTAATAGAAGGGGAGATGCACCAAATGAGCAATGTAAAGTTTAATGTAGCCGTTGTCGGAGCAACAGGAGCGGTAGGAGAACAAATTATAGGTCTCTTGGAAAAGCGGAATTTCCCAATTTCCAAGCTGAAGTTATTGTCTTCCCCGCGGTCGGCAGGCACAGTTATAAACTTTAAGGGCCAAGATATAGTAGTGGAAGTAGCTACCCCCGAAAGTTTTGAAGGTATTGATATTGCTTTGTTCAGCGCAGGTGGAGATGTCAGTAAGGATCTCGCACCTCATGCAGTCCGCCATGGAGCTGTTTGTATTGATAATACGAATGCGTTTCGCATGGACCCAGGTACACCATTAGTTGTACCGGAGGTTAACCCCGAGCAAATCAATAACCATAAAGGTATTATTGCTAATCCTAACTGTTCTACAATCCAAATGGTAGCAGCATTGAAGCCTCTGCAGGACAAATATGGCATCTCTCGAATTATTGTGTCCACCTATCAAGCGGTATCAGGTGCGGGTGCCCGAGCCATTGAAGAACTTATGCGTCAGAGCAAGGAAGTTCTGGATGGTGGAGAAACCAACCCGGATATTCTGCCGGTAGGTTCACTTCCCGTGAAACATCAAATTGCCTTCAATGCCATTCCGCAAATTGATAAATTTAATGAGAATGGCTATACCCTTGAAGAAATGAAAATGGTCAATGAAACGAAGAAGATTATGGGTGATGATTCTATTGAGGTGACAGCTACTTGTGTTCGTATTCCGGTAGTCTACGGTCACTCTGAATCGATCTACGTTGAATTGAAGTCTGATTATGAGCTTAACGAGGTACGTGAGCTTCTGTCTGAAGCACCCGGAATTACGTTACATGATGATCCGTCTTCTCAATCGTATCCTCTCGCAACCTATGCTGCTGGCAAACCCGATGTGTTCGTCGGACGGCTTCGCCGGGATCTAGGGGCCAAACGCGGTCTTAATATGTGGGTGGTCTCCGATAATTTGATGAAAGGCGCGGCTTGGAATGCTGTGCAGATTGCCGAGATCATCGCTTCGCAAAGATCATAATCTCACCAGCCACCGTCCTCTTTTTTTTTCGAGGGCGGTTCAATTATTTGACTTCATAATAGTATTGAAATACGCAGGTTCTAGCTCACTTTACGGGTTAACTCCTGCGTGTTTGTTGATGTGTTCGCATAGTAATGGAGGAATTATAAATGGGTATTTTAGTGCAAAAGTTCGGTGGAACCTCACTTTCCACCCCGCAAGCCAGAGAACATGTTATGGGACATGTTAAGCGTGAATTGGCTAATGGATACAATCTGGTTATTGTTGTTTCTGCAATGGGGCGGAAAGGGGAGCCTTATGCCACCGATACTTTGCTCGATTGGGCTGTACAGAACGGCAATGCGCTGCCGGATCGGGAGAAAGATCTGCTGCTATGCTGCGGTGAAATTATCTCAGCCACAACACTCTGCAGCTTGCTACAGATGGAGAATATCCCTTCTACAGTGCTTACAGGCGCGCAGGCTGGCTTTTTAACGGACAGCAGCTATGGCAATGCAAGAATTCTTGATGTGCGTCCTGAGCGTATTTTACGTGAGCTGAGAGAGCATAAGGTTGTTATAGTAACAGGGTTTCAGGGTCAAACTGAGGCGGGCGACTTTACAACCCTCGGTCGGGGAGGAAGCGACACCTCTGCGACAGCATTAGGTGCGGCACTCCGCGCAGATATGGTCGATATTTATACGGATGTGGATGGTATATTAACAGCAGATCCCCGTATTGTAGAAGATGCGAAGCCTTTGACTTATATGACTTATACCGAAATTTGCAATATGGCTTATCAGGGTGCGAAGGTAATCCATCCCCGTGCGGTTGAGATAGCGATGCAGGCACAAATTCCGGTGCGTGTACGATCGACGTTCTCAGAAGGGGAAGGAACGCTCGTTACCCTTCAGGAAGGGTTTAATGATATGCAGAACGGCGGTATAGTAGACCGTTTTGTTACGGGTATAGCCTATGTAAGCAACATTACACAAATCGCCGTAGATTGTCCCGATGGAAATGTGGGTGGCGTTCAACTGCAAATTTTCAAAAGTATGGCGGATAATGGCATCAGTGTTGATTTTATTAATGTAACTCCGACAGGAGCAGTGTACACGGTATTCGATAACACCTCGGAAAAAGCGATCTCTGCACTGCAAGAGCTTGGTCTACGTCCAAAGAGCTTATCGGGTTGTGCAAAGGTATCTGTAATTGGCGGTGGAATTAACGGGGTTCCGGGGATCATGGCTCATGTCGTAGAGGCATTAAGCTCTCAGAACATCCAGATCTTGCAGTCTGCAGATTCCAACACCACGATTTGGGTACTCGTAAAAAAAGAGGATATGGTGCAATCTCTGCGCTCGCTGCATTCCAAGTTTGAACTTCACCGTTAGGAGGAGGAATTCAAGTGGATTTCGGAAGATTAATTACGGCCATGGTCACCCCTTTTGACAAGGCAGGAGAAATCAACTGGGAAGAAGCTTCTCGGCTTGTAGATTATTTAGTTGAGGAACAGAAAACAGAGGGTCTGGTCGTCTGTGGTACGACTGGGGAATCTCCCACTCTGACTGATGATGAAAAACTCAAATTATTCGCTTTTGTAAAAGAAAAAGCACGGGGGCGCTGTAAAATTATCGCAGGAACGGGCAGTAACAGCACAAGGCACTCTATTCATCTCACGAAAGAAGCAGAGAAGCTGGGAGTGGACGGAGCGTTACTGGTTGTTCCTTATTACAACAAACCGAATCAGGAAGGTCTGTACCAGCATTTTGCGGGTATAGCGGCGGAGACCCGTCTTCCGCTCATTCTTTACAATGTTCCGGGCCGGACCAGTGTCTGCATGAGTGCCGCTACAACGATAAGGTTGGCACAAATTCCGAATATCGTTGCAACAAAGGAATGTGTGTCTGTAGATCAAGTTACCCTTATTGCTGCCGGCAGTCCTCAGGATTTTCGTGTTTACTCAGGTGATGATGCTGCTGCTTTGCCTACACTGGCTGTGGGAGGCCACGGGATCATCAGTGTAGCGAGCCATATTGTCGGAGCTCAAATGGCGGAAATGATCAGTGCCTTTATTTCCGGTGATGTTCGGCGGGCCGGAGAAATACACCGCAAGCTTTTCCCTATATTCAAAGGGTTGTTCGAATGTCCGCAGCCGCTGCCCAACCCCTCGGCTGTTAAATACGCCTTAGAGATGCGCGGCTTGAAGGTTGGTTCAGTAAGACTTCCCTTAATTTCACCAACCGAAGATGAGGCGGCATTTATAGAAGCACTTTTGAAATCATAGGATTGAGTGGTATACCTACAAAAAAACCGGTATCTCTTTATGGAGAAATCGGTTTTTTGTGTGTGAATGTTTACCTTTTTCAGAGTTATATTTTACATAAGTAAGAGTCCCTTAATAAAAGGAATAACTCCAATAAAATGATTAAATAACGATCAGCTTTTGGGGGAATAATAATGATATGGAGTGGACGACTTGTCTTTTGACAAAAAAATCATGTATAATATGGATAAGTGACTGGGTGCGGTTAAAATTAAATATGCGATAATCTTCCGTCAATGTGTTACATTGTGAGACAGGATAGGTCCCTGGATAAGTCTGCCTACTATATGCTATAGTTTCGCGCGAGGGGCGCGGCGGTGAAATTTGACGGCGTTTATGGCTTGAGAAGATATTACTGCCCGAAATCGGGAGCTTTAGAATTTCCCAGTATGCAGACTTTAGGAATTTCCTGTTGCTTCCGGAAGTTTTTAGCAGTTTGAAGAATGTGTTCAGCGCCGCTGAGATACGAAGTTCAATGTTTTAAATAATAGTATGACGTCCAACATCATAGGAGGGTTAGATTCATTTGTCCAAAAAAACCAACAACGATAAACTGACGATATTCGCTTTGGGCGGAGTCGGCGAAATCGGGAAGAACATGTATGTTATTCAATATGGAGCGGATATTGTAGTCGTGGATTCGGGACTCAAGTTCCCTGAAGAGGATATGCTCGGTATTGATATCGTTATTCCTGACATTTCGTATTTGACGGAAAATCGCGATAAGGTAAGAGGCATCGTGCTTACACATGGTCATGAAGACCATATTGGCGGTCTGCCTTACGTCTTGAAGAATCTGAATGTTCCGGTCTATGGAACAAGATTAACTTTAGGACTTGTGGAAAACAAGCTGAAGGAAGCGAATTTGCTTGGAGATACCAAACGGATTTTGATTCATGAGGATTCCGAAATTCAACTGGGGACTTCTCTAAAAGCAACTTTCTTCAGAACGAATCACAGTATTCCTGACTCTGTCGGAGTATGTATCGAAACACCTGAAGGCAATGTGGTTCATACGGGTGACTTCAAATTTGACCATACCCCAGTTAATGGCCAATTTGCAAACCTGCATCGCATGGCTGAAATCGGCACAAAAGGCGTACTCGCACTTTTGTCTGACAGCACGAATGCTGAGAAGCCGGGCTTCACACCTTCAGAAAAAAATGTGGGTATTGTCCTCGAGGATATCTTCCGCAAGGCTGAACAACGTGTCGTTGTAGCGACCTTCGCATCTAACGTACACCGTATTCAGCAAGTGGTAAATGCCGCTGAATCAACAGGTCGCAAGATTACAGTTATCGGCCGCAGCATGGTTAATGTTGTCTCCATCGCTTCCGAGCTGGGCTATTTGAACGTACCGGATGGTATGCTGATTGAGCCGGAGGAAATGAACAGAATGGCGGCAAACCGTGTAGTCGTTCTATGCACAGGTAGCCAAGGCGAGCCAATGTCCGCATTGACACGTATGGCACGATCCAGCCATCGCAAAGTTGACATTATGCCGGGCGACACTGTCATTATTGCAGCAACTCCAGTACCGGGTAACGAGAAATATGTAGGCCGTACGATTGATGAATTGTTCCGTTTGGGTGCCAACGTTATCTATAGTGGGTCCAATTCCGGCGTTCACGTCTCCGGTCATGGTAGCCAGGAAGAATTGAAACTGATGCTTAACCTGATGAAACCTAAATATTTCATTCCAATTCACGGTGAATACCGGATGCAACGCAAGCATGCATTATTGGCGGAATCCGTTGGTGTTGAACCAAGCAACATTTTCATTACTGAGCTTGGCGAAGTAGTTGAAATTTCAAATGGTGTAGCACGTAGAGCGGGTAAGGTAACGGCTGGTAATGTACTGATTGACGGCTTAGGCGTCGGTGATGTAGGTAACATCGTACTGCGTGACCGTAAACTTTTGTCCCAGGATGGTATTCTCGTTGTCGTGGTAACCTTAAGCAAGCAGAACGGAGCCATCGTTTCAGGGCCAGACATTATTTCTCGTGGATTTGTATATGTACGTGAGTCTGAAGGACTTCTAGACGAAGCTAACCGTATTGTCTCCGGTACACTTCAACGTCTTATGAGCGAGAAAGTGAACGAATGGGCATCCCTTAAAACAAGTGTAAAAGATTCACTGGGCCGTTTCTTGTATGAGCAAACTCGCCGCAGACCGATGATTTTGCCGATTATTATGGAAGTATAAGGAGAACTTCTCCTTAAATATATGGATTATACAAATAAGTCCCTTCTCCCGGAAATATTGGACGGTTTCCGCGGTGAAGGGGCTTTTTGTGTTGAGCTCTGGAAACATATTCTGCGTACCTTGAATAATGCTGCGCCCTCTGATGTCATACTAAGGAAAGTCAGCAAGCTGCAGCAGTATGGCTGTAAGCGGAAGGGAGAGCTTTTAACAATGAACAATAATGTGGGATCCCAATCTAATGAGCAAATGGGTGGAGAAACTATACCTGTTCCGGTGAGAACGGAGAACATCCCGAATGGGGAAATTGCAACATTAGGTGCAGTCAAAGAGCTTGGACAAAACGTAGTTCCCAATGGGGAACCGGATATTTTTTGCATGACTATAATAGGACAAATAGAAGGGCATCTTGTACTCCCTCCTCATAACAAAACAACGAAATATGAACATATTATTCCTCAGTTGGTGGCTGCAGAGCAGAGTAAAAACATCAAAGGACTGCTAATCATTTTGAATACGGTGGGAGGAGATGTGGAAGCGGGTCTCGCAATAGCCGAGATGATCGCATCCCTTTCGAAACCGACTGTAACGGTAGTTATCGGAGGAGGCCATAGTATAGGAGTGCCAATAGCTGTATCCTCCAATTATTCTATTATTGCTGAGAGTGCTACGATGACTATTCACCCCATCCGTATGAACGGTCTTGTGATTGGTGTTCCTCAGACCTTTGAATATATGGAGAAAATGCAGGATCGTGTAGTGAATTTTGTTACGAGTCATTCAAGGATCACTGAGGAAGCATTCAAGCATCTCATGTTCAAGACAGGTGAACTAAATCGTGATATCGGGACTGCCGTCGGAGGATATGATGCAGTTAAGTACGGACTAATGGATGAGGTGGGTGGGATTGGAGCTGCACTCTCACATTTGAACAGCATGATAGGAAATACAAATCCAACCCAGTCTATCAATGGAGGGTTAACTCAATGACACTTTATACGGTAATGCCAATGGAACAGGTCTGGGAAGGAGCGTGGAACGGTTCACCTCAGCTGATGGAACTGCAACAGGGAGAAATGCTAATGCAGGTAGAACCTCTTGAGCACGGGCGCGCTCGTATTGTCCGGCTTATACACTGCCCCTTAAATTGTTATTTGAATCCTGCACTATCCCCGGGAGCCATAATCCCTTATATATCAAGTTATTAATGGATGTTATGGGTCGGGAATTAGAGAGTACACAATAACGCATTTTGCGACAAAAGAGAACATAGGTACGCCACCCCATTATATGGTATAATGTTGTTCTTGGGGGTGGCTTTTGTGGCAAAAAGAAAAAAGAAAAAGAAAAAAGTGCTGCTTGGCAGCGTTTTAAAATATGAAATATACGGGATATTATTAATCACCATTTCTGTCATAGCGTTGTCCGGGGAAGCGGCGGTGGGTCGTTCTCTTTCAAGTCTGGCCGGATACCTACTTGGTCGATTTTATTTCATTCTGCCTCTTATAGGTATTTTTTACGGTCTAATGGTCATGATTCACCGCAAGTGGCCTTCCTCTTGGAATAGCCGCCAATCGGGCGTGGTTCTTCTTGTGCTGTCTATGTGTCTTATGAGCAGCATCTCTTCAATGGAGCAGAAGCTGGGTCCGTTATCCATGCTCCATCCGAATAATGTCTTATCACAAATACATAATGATCTTAATGGGGCGCTGTCACCAACCTCTAACGGCAGCGAAGTTTTTATGCTAGGCAAAGATATTAGCGGGGGTTATCTCGGAGCTCTTGAGTATGCAGCCCTCCTCTGGCTGTTCGGGAATCTGGGTGCAAAGCTCTTGATGATTGTAATGCTGGCAATCAGCTTTATGCTGATTACGAACCTTTCTTACGTTGAACTATTTGGACTGTTTCGTCAACGTGCGGTTAAGCTTATAGAAGGCATCCGACTTCGAACAGCCAATCGACCACAGGCCGTTCCTGTAACCAGCACACGCGCGGGTAAAGGCAAGAAAGAGCCAGTTATTCAGAATGATGATCTGGATGACGATGAGGATTACAATGAAAGTGGACAACCTTTGCCGAATCGCAAACAACCTCTTTTCTTTAAAAGGTTGGCACAGTGGACATCCGCTCCGCTTAATAGAAGGAATCACACGGATAATCTAGAGGATGACGAATCTGATCAGGAGGTATCGGGTCAGTCTGGCCCTATTATCACAGGATTATCTAATGGGGCAGCTCCAACTCACGGTGCTTATGGATTGAACAACGAAAATGAGCTTAATGACGATGATCTGGAACCGGTAACTCCAATCATCCGGGATTTCTTCGAGCATATTCGTTCGGAAGGGCTAAGTCAGGAGGACCGCGAGGAATGGAGTGAGTTCTCACCGACTGCACGAAGTGGATCGGTGGTTCATGAACCGGAAATCTCCTTAGAGGATTTAGCTGCTCTTAATAACTTAGAGGATCCATTAGGCAGCTCTGCAGTTGAAGAGGAGTTGGTTATTTCTCCACCGCTGCCACCGCCACCTAAACCTTATAAGCTTCCGCCTTTCCGTCTCTTGACCAAGCCGAGTAGTGCGGGTAAAGCCGGTGATCAGAATGATTATATGCAAACCGCTCGTAAGCTGGAAGCAACTCTTGAGAGCTTCGGTGTAAGGGCCAAAGTACTTGAAGTAGTTAGGGGACCTGCTGTTACCCGGTATGAGATTCAGCCGGATATCGGTGTGAAAGTAAGTCGCATCGTAAATCTCACGGATGATATCGCCCTCGCTCTGGCTGCCAAAGACATTCGTATGGAGGCCCCGATTCCCGGCAAGTCAGCCATTGGTATTGAGGTGCCTAATCCTGAGGTCTCCATTGTAACTATGCGCGAGGTTATGGAGACTCAGACCTTTCAGGATGCTGAATCAAAGCTGACAATCGCTTTCGGGCGGGATATTTCTGGGCAGACGATCATTGGTAATCTGGCAAGAATGCCCCATCTCTTGGTAGCAGGTGCTACGGGATCAGGGAAATCCGTATGTATTAACGGTATTATTACCAGTATTTTATATAAGGCTAAGCCTAACGAAGTGAAATTTCTGATGGTGGATCCAAAGATGGTGGAGCTTAACGTGTATAACGGAATTCCTCATTTGCTAGCACCCGTGGTCACGGATCCCAAGCGGGCCAGTCTAGCTCTTAAGAAGATCGTTGTAGAAATGGAGAAGAGATACGAGCTGTTCTCCAAATCAGGGACGCGGAATGTTGAAGGTTATAACACACTTATGAAGGATAATCCGGATGCGGTGCTACCCTACATCGTTGTCATAGTGGATGAGCTTGCGGACTTAATGATGGTTGCCGCTAACGATGTGGAAGATGCAATTTGCCGGCTTGCGCAAATGGCCCGCGCTGCGGGGATCCATTTGATTATTGCGACACAACGCCCTTCTGTAGATGTTATTACCGGGGTCATTAAGGCTAATATTCCTTCGCGAATAGCATTCGGTGTATCTTCTTCGGTGGATTCGCGAACCATTCTTGATATGGGTGGGGCAGAAAAGCTGCTTGGACGGGGGGATATGCTCTTCCTACCCATGGGCTCTTCAAAGCCGATCCGTGTGCAAGGCGCTTTTCTTAGTGACCAAGAGGTTGAAACCATCGTTCAGTATGTAAGTGGACAAGCTGAGGCTAATTACGATGATTCAATTGTTCCAGAGGTTGATGATTCCAACGCGGTGGATCAGGAGCCTCAGGACGAGCTTTATGAGCAAGCCGTACAAATAGTACTGGAGGCGAAGCAGGCTTCTGTATCACTGCTGCAGCGTCGCATGCGTGTAGGTTATACCCGTGCAGCCCGATTGATTGATTCGATGGAGGCCAGAGGCGTCATCGGCTCCTACGAAGGCAGTAAGCCGCGAGAGGTGCTCATTTCGTTGGAACAGTATCAGCATAATCGGATCAGTTCTTAACAGATTGATAATGTGAGAAGGCATTCCCAAGCCATTATTTATTGGCTTGGGGATGCTTTTTTCTTTTTTGACGAACTCTTCTTTCTAGATAGGTAGTGTATAGGATGTGCTGACAGTCGTCATAATAACTTTAGCCATTCATGCAGAACCTACAAAAGAAAGGTAGAGCGAATCCTATGAAGAAACAAAAGATGTGGCTACTTGCCGTATTGACCCTTGCATTGACTGCTGGACCGATTACTGTGCAATGGTATGGGGGACAGGACGAAGTTAAGAATAAGAAACAAACCGTGCCGGGGTCAATTACTTCACAACAAATCGCTTTTGAAGAGGCACTTCCAGCTTTTAGTACGACTCTGGTTAAATACGGAGCCAAAGGTCAAGATGTTTATGAACTTCAGGGAAGGCTGAAGCATTTAGGGTATTATGATGGGAAAATAGACAGTCAATATGGCCCTAAAACACTGAAATCCGTGAAGTGGTTTCAATGGAAGTTTGGTATGAAGGCAGATGGAGTTGTAGGAGCTAAAACGAAGCTGAAGCTATATAATGCCACTAAGAACTGGAGACCAACTGAGCCCAAAACGGCTGCGGGAGGTGGAGAGAAGAAGGCTAATACAGGAAATACAGGTAATCCAGCTAGTACAGCCAAATTATCCTCAGGTAATGCAATGGGACTATCTGAAAATGACCTGAAAATTATGGCGAATGCCGTGTATGGTGAGGCTAGAGGGGAGCCATTTGAAGGACAAGTTGCAGTTGCTGCTGTAATCCTGAATCGGGTAAAATCACCTAACTTTCCTAAGACGCCTTCAGGGGTTATTTTTCAGCCTGGAGCTTTCACAGCTGTTGCTGACGGCCAAATATACCTGGAACCCAACGAACAGGCGCGAAAAGCGGTTCAACAGGCCTTAAGCGGCTGGGACCCGTCAGGAGGATGCATCTATTACTTTAATCCTGTAACGGCTACATCCAAATGGATTTGGAGCCGCCCGCAGGTCAAAACCATTGGTGAGCATATTTTCTGTATGTAGAATATCACCTTCAACGGAGCAATCGGAACTGGACTTCCGGTTGCTTCCTTACTTTGGAATGGTTTAGAATGGATATTACTTCATAAAATGATCTATAGCACCTATTCACGCCGTAAAGGAGTTTTGGACTTGAATAATAATGGTTTTCAGCATGGTAACGCTGCAGGCATGCGCATTCACGTATTGCCAACTAAAGCGTTCAAAACCTTCGCCATCTCACTTTATGCCGGTGTTCCGCTTGAAGAGGAGACAGTAACCTCAACCGCGCTAATTCCCTTCGTACTTCGTAGAGGGACTGCCTCTTATCCGGAGACGACGCAGTTTCGCGAAAGGCTGGAGGAGCTTTACGGAGCCGGATTTGGTTTTGATGTCTACAAACGCGGTGACCACCAAATCGTTCAGTTCCGTATGGATACGATTAATGATTCTTTTGTGCAAAGCAAGGAAAGTCTGCTAGGTGAATCGTTTGCTTTTCTGGGAGAAGTATTAACCCGCCCTGCTCTGGAGAATGGACTTTTCCGCTCGTCCTATGTAGCTACAGAACGTGAAACAGTCCGTAAGAAACTGGAGTCTATTGTAAACGATAAGATCCGGTATGCTGCTGAACGATGTATCGAAGAGATGTGTAAGAATGAGCCTTATAGACTCCATCCCCTGGGGCAGAGAGTCGATTTGGATACATTGACACCTGAGAAGCTGTATCAATCCTACAATTCATGGTTGGATGGTGCCATTCTGGATCTGTATGTAGTCGGGGACACTACACCAGAGGAAGTGGAGAAGCTGGTGAAACGCCACTTCGGCCGTAATACAACAGAAACCAAGGACTACGCTTCACGCTTCGTTCCGGTAACAGTAACGGAGGTTCGAACCGTTGAAGAAAAACTTGATGTTAGCCAAGGTAAGCTGAATATGGGTTTGCGTACCTCTATCACATACAAAGATGATACGTATGCCACTGCGTTGATGCATAACGGAATTTTGGGTGGCTACCCTCATTCCAAGCTGTTTGTGAATGTCCGAGAGAAGGAGAGCCTTGCCTATTATGCATCCTCCCGCTATGACGGTCATAAAGGGATCGGAACGATACAATCCGGTATTGAAATGCAAAATTACGGTAAAGCGGTCGACATTATCACCAAACAGCTAGAAGAGATGAAGGCTGGCCGTATTAGTGATTTAGAACTCAGTCAGACCAAAGCGATGATTCGTAATCTGCTCTCTGAAATTCAGGATTCCGCATTTGAAATGATTTCGTTTGATTTCAACCGCCAGCTTTCCGGTAAAGATCGGTCTACTCAGGAGCTAATGGATCAGGTTGAAGGAACCGGAGCAGAGGATGTGAAGGCAGCCGCTGACACTTTTCAGCTGGACACGATTTATTTCCTGACAGGGCAGAAGGAGGAATAGCGGTGGAACAGATTTATTACGAAAGACTACAAGAAACCATTTATCACGAAGTGATGGAGAACGGACTGCGGGTATATGTATTGCCAAAGCAGGGTTTCCGTAAAACATATGCGACTTTTGCAACGAAATACGGTTCTGTAGACAATCATTTTCATGTTGCCGGAGGGGAAGAGACAAAGGTCCCTGACGGAATTGCCCATTTTCTTGAGCATAAAATGTTTGAAGAGCCGGAAGGCGATATTTTCGCCACCTTCGCCTCAAATGGTGCATCTGCGAACGCTTTTACGAGCTTTGACCAGACCGTCTATTTATTCTCTGCTACGGAGAATATTGAGACCAATCTGGAAACGCTGGTTGATTTTGTGCAGCGCCCCTATTTCACCGATGAGAACGTCGATAAGGAAAAGGGTATTATCGGCCAAGAAATCAACATGTATGCGGATAATCCAGATTGGCGTGTCTATTTCGGCCTAATTGAAGCGATGTATTCCAAGCACCCGGTTCACATTGATATCGCCGGAACGATTGAATCCATCGGCACAATTACAAAGGAAACACTGTATTCCTGCTACAATGCGTTTTATCATCCGAGTAATATGCTTCTCTTTGTGGTCGGAGGGGTCGAACCGGAGAAAGTCATTTCACTTATCCGCAGCAACCAAAGCGCGAAGTCTTACGGAATTCAAGGTGATATCGAACGTATTTTTGAAGAAGAACCACAAGCAGTGGATCAAAAAGTCCGTGAGTGCAAGCTGGCCGTATCCATGCCTAAATGCTTGTTCGGCTTCAAGGAAAAGGTGGAGGGGCTATCAGGCGAGGCAGCTATTCGTCGTGACCTTACAACCAAATTGATGCTCGATCTGTTATTTGGCAGCAGTACCACGCTGTATCAGAAGCTTTATGACGAAGGGCTGATTTCAGATAGCTTTGGACATGAATTCAACAGTTCCCCTGAATATGCATTTTCTGCAATAGGCGGGGACACCAAAGATCCTGATCTGCTCCTGAAGCGTATCCGGGAAGAGGTAGATGCTATTCTTAAGTCCGGCTTTGCGGAGAGTGACTTTGAACGGGCTCGCAAAAAGAAAATTGGCGGCTACTTACGGATGCTGAATTCACCGGAAAGTATTGCTCATGAATTTACACGCTATCAGTTCCGCGGCGGCAATTTATTCGAGGTTCTCCCTGTATATGAATCCCTCACACTTGATGAGGTTAATGAACGTCTGCGTAGTCATGTGGATTGGGAACAGCTGGCGGTATCCTTGGTGGTGAGTCCTTAATGGCTGGTGTGGGAGAGAACAGCAAACCATTAGGGGAAATGACTGTGCTTGTTACCGGCGGTGGTGGCGGTATCGGAGGGGCTATTGCAGAGCGTTTTGCTTCAGTGGGGATGAATGTGATCATTCACTACATGACATCACATGAGGCAGCAAATGACGTAGCCAGGCGTTGTATGGCGCTGGGGTCTAAGGTTATGACTGTAATGGCTGATATTAGAGACCGCAGCCAGCTGCTGCGTATGGCCGAGAGGCTTGAGAGCAGCGGCATGATGCCGGATATTCTTGTTAACAATGCAGGGAAAGCTCATTACGGCATGTTAGCAGATTTAAGTGAAGAGGAATGGGATGATATTATGGCTGTGAATCTGAAGGGCAGCTTCCTTTGCAGCCAAATTTTCATGCCTTATATGGTTTCTCAACGCTATGGTCGAATTGTTAATGTTTCTTCAGTGTGGGGGATTTCAGGAGCGTCCTGTGAGGTGGCTTATTCCGCTAGCAAAGGTGGCGTTAACGCCTTCACCAAAGCGCTGGCCAAAGAATTAGCTCCTTCAGGTGTAACGGTTAATGCTGTTGCACCTGGAGCGGTAAATACGTCAATGCTGTCCACGTTGCAAGAGGATGAACTGCGCATGCTAGAGGATGAAATTCCCGCAGGGCGGTTGGCGTCCCCTGAAGAAATATCATCTCTGGTTTATTTTCTGTCATTGCCTGAGTCTGGATATATTACCGGTCAGATTATCAGTCCGAATGGTGGCTGGATTACCTGATCGTATGGAGAAATACTCCAGCATAACGACCTTTGACCCGGGACATATTATAACTGTTGCTTTTAAATCTCAGTAAATATGAAGGAGGATTTAAGATGTCAACAGGATCCAATGGGCCAACTGTTATCAAAAATTTCGACACTTGGAAAAAGTTTCTGGGTGAACGTGTCGTACAGGCGGAGAAAATTGGAATGAGCGATGAGACGATCTCAAAGCTGGCTTTTGAAATCGGGGAATTCCTCGATAAAAAAGTCGATCCACAAAATTCTTCGAACCGGGCGATCAAAGAGCTGTGGGATGTCGGTAATGCAGCAGAGAAGCATACGATTGCTACTCTGATGGTAAAGCTGGCGAAAAACAACGCATAGCGGTGGAAAAAGCTCCCTTCCTGGGAGCTTTTCTGCAATTATACAGTATGACCTTGCCTTTCAAATTTTTTTTATATATCATTAACATGACCCATGCAATAAAGTGCTTTGTCGATTTATCGTTTTTGTTGACAGGTGACAAATGCAGGGAAAAGGAATCTATGAGGTGTACAAGTGGAATATAAACAATGGTATATGGAATATAAGATACATAAAAACAGACCAGGTCTGTTGGGGGATATTGCTTCCATGCTGGGTATGTTAGAGGTCAATATTTTGACTATTAACGGTGTAGAGGGTAAAACCCGAGGTATGCTGCTGGAAACCAATGATGACCAGAAAATTATGCTTATGGGCGAAATGCTCAAGAAAGTTGATAATATTACAGTAACGGCTCTGCGGACACCTCGGTTAGTAGACAAGCTGGCTGTGCGTCACGGCCGTTATATCGACAGGGATTCGGATGACCGCAAGACTTTCAGGTTTACCAGGGATGAATTAGGTCTTCTGGTAGATTTTTTGGGTGAGGTGTTTAAGAAGGAAGGGAATCAGGTTATCGGATTAAGGGGCATGCCTCGTGTCGGAAAGACGGAATCTATTATTGCCGGCAGTGTGTGTGCCATGAAACGTTGGACTTTTGTTTCCTCTACGCTGCTTCGTCAAACGGTTCGCAGCCAGCTTGCGGAGGATGAACTAAACCCAAACAATGTGTTTATTATTGACGGTATTGTAAGCACAATACGCTCAAATGAGAAACACTATAACCTGTTGCAGACGATTATGGCTATGCCAAGCACGAAGGTTATTGAGCATCCTGATATTTTTGTGCGGGAATCAGAGTACACTTATGATGATTTTGATATCATTATTGAGCTGCGAAACACTCCCAATGAAGAGATTCTGTATGAATCGTTTACAACGAGCTACAGTGATGATCTATAAAACAAACTAACGAGGAGGTGATGGTATGTCGGAACTGGGCCGGCATTTGAAGGAGGCACGTCTGCAAAAAGGGATGAGTCTTGACGATGTCCAGGAAGTAACGAAGATACGCAAAAAATATTTGGAAGCCATCGAAACAGGGGATTATAAAGTTCTCCCGGGGGATTTTTATGTTAGGGCATTTATCAAAACCTATGCGGAAGCTGTAGGTGTGAACCCTGACGAATTAATGCAGGAGCACGGTAATGTTGCTGTGACACCTAAAGAGCCTACAATGGAAAGTGTAATCCAAAAACGTAGCCGCAGGCCTGAAACGGAACGGAATGCCAAGTGGCTGCCCACTTTGCTTATGTGGACTTTTCCAGTCCTCATTATTGTTGTCATTTATATGTACGCTATTAAGTCTGGTTCCGATGGAAATCAGACCGTGGATCCTACTAAGGTAACAGATGCGACGCAGGATCCCAAAACAGCTCAGACATCCTCTCCAGCGCCCGGTGGAGGGGTAGCGCAACCGACTGCCTCTCCAACAACCGGGAATGATGGGGATTCCGTACAGACTACACCAGAACCGTCACCAAGCCTATCGCCTTCACCTGAATCGATTACTGTGGGTGCAGGCCGTAAATCAGGTAAAACCACCATCTTTGATGTATCCGCTTCGGCAGGAAGTCCTGTCGAAGTAATCATCAGTGCAACTGGGGTAAGTTGGCTTGAGGTGTATAAAGGCGGAAACTCAACGGGAGAGAAGCTTTCATATGGTAATACGGCCGCAGGAGACAATATGGTCTTTACACTAGGTAGTGAAGGGATTTATATTAAATCTGGCAACTCGCGAGCTACCGTAATTACCGTTAACGGACAGACAGTAACAGACGGAAAATCCACTTCTCGAATTCTTTTTGAATTGGCTGATGGTACAGCTGGTACAACAGATGGAACCGGTGCAACCGAGGGAACTCAAGGATCTGAGGGTTCTGAGCCCACTGCTACGGAAGAAAGCATCACTAGTGAGTAAAACCTGGAATAGGCTTTCACTTTATGGATAACCTAAGAATGACTTACAGTTCTTACAGCCAAAGTGAGGTGTATTCCCATGACCGTCAGTTGGATCGTAACAGGCCTAGGTGTTATCGTCAGTTTGCTAGGTTATTATTTAACTCCAAGTGCTTGGGGCTATGGAATTCTAGGCTTCGGACTAGCACATATCGTGCTTGGGCTCTTAGATATGTTCAGGAACCCTGCCCGCAGCAGATAAGCAGCTTCAGCAAAAGCGTCTCCTGGAAGGCTCAGGAGGCGTGTTTTTGTGCTCTTTTTCCCTTTGAAACTGAAATCACTCTTAAAAAAATGAGGAAAATAAGCTTGGATTTCTTGCATTATTAGACTTGCGGGCTGGTTTCTCATATAATAGGAAAAGAATAAATGTTGGTAAAGGACGTGGAGTAATGAGTTCGGAAAGTTCATTCGACATCGTATCCAAAATGGATATGCAGGAGTTAACCAATGCGGTTCATCAAACCGAGAGGGAATTAGAGAACCGGTTTGATTTTAAAGGAAGTAAAAGTAGTCTAAAGCTGGAAAAAGACGCGCTTATTATTGCTTCTGAGGATGAATATAAGTTAAATGCAGTGATTGATATTCTGCAAACTAAGATGGTTAAGAGAGGGATTACCCTCAAAAATTTGGATTATGGCAAAATAGAACCAGCTTCAGTAGGTGTACGCCAGCGTTTAGGCCTGAAACAAGGGGTCGATCAGGAGAATGCTAAGAAAATCAATATTCTCATTCGTGATTCCAAGTTGAAAGTGAAAAGCCAAATCCAAGGCGATCAAATACGCGTAACCGGTAAAAGCAGGGATGATCTACAACAAATCATCCAACTTTTGCGAAATGCCGATTTACCGCTGGATCTACAGTTTAACAATTTAAAGTAAAGCAAGAATTCGTGCCCCGCAGTGCTTAGACGCACAACCACTTGCGGGGTGCTTTCTGTTCTGAATAATTTTGTCAGGGAGGAACTTCTGTGAATTTGCCTAACCGTATCACTCTTGCCCGTATTTGTCTTATACCGATCATGATGTTTTTCCTTCTGGGGAATTTCGACTTTTACCCTGAGCCTATTCATTGGGGTTCTTTCCAACTTTCCGTTAATCATTTATTTGCGGCGGTTATCTTTCTCCTAGCAGCCAGTACAGATGGGATAGATGGCTATATTGCACGTAAATACAATATGGTGACTAACCTTGGCAAACTGCTAGATCCTCTTGCAGATAAGCTTCTAGTGTCGGCTGTATTGATTTCATTGGTTGAAATGGGAAGATGTGATTCCTGGATTGCAGTTGTTATCATTAGCCGTGAGTTTGCCGTAACCGGACTTCGCCAAGTTGCCTTGCTTGAAGGAAAGGTTGTTGCCGCCAGTAAATGGGGCAAGATTAAAACCATTATTCAGATTGTAGCCATCTCACTGTTGCTGCTGAATAATTTCCCATTCCAGTTTATTCAGATTCCTGTGGATGATATTGCTATATGGGCCGCAGCTCTAATCACTATTTATTCAGGTGTGGATTACTTCGTGAAGAACAAGGATCTACTACAGCTTCATAAGGCATAGGGAGGCGAGAACCAGCTATGAAAGCGGAAATTATAGCCGTCGGTACAGAACTATTACTCGGACAAATAGTTAACAGCAACGCCCAGTTTTTGTCGGTAGAACTTGCCGCGCTAGGAATTGATGTGTATTTTCAGACTGTGGTTGGTGATAATCTCAATCGTCTGAAGCAGGCTATTGAGATCGCCCAGAGCCGTGCCGATGTAATTTTGTTCACAGGTGGCATAGGTCCAACCGAAGACGATCTTACAAAAGATGGATTGGCTGCTGCCCTAGGCCGCAACTTACATATTGACACCCTTGCAATGGAGCATGTTCAACGTTTTTTTGATGAACGCAACATCTTTATGACGGAGAATAACCGCAAACAAGCACTCATGGTAGAGGGTACTACGCCGCTTCCGAATGAGGTGGGTCTTGCTGTCGGACTTGCTCACGCACATGAAGGTAAATTTTATATCGTTCTCCCAGGACCTCCCCGGGAAATGAAGCCAATGTTCACGGATAAGGCCAAGCCATGGCTTCTGCAGCACGCTTTGACGCATGAGATGCCTATCTACTCCAGAATGCTTAAATTTGCCGGTATTGGTGAATCTCTTCTCGAGGATAAGTTAATTGACTTGATCCGAAATCAAACCGATCCGACCATTGCACCTTATGCTAAGGAAGGGGAAGTAACCGTTCGTATTTCTACTAAGGCCCCTTCCGAGCAGGAAGCTTCCGAGAAGCTTAGTGTATTAGAGGAGCAGATACGAGGAATTCTTCCTGAGCATATGTATGCGAACATAGACATCCCGCTGGAGAAGCTCCTTGTTGACCGGATGATTAATACCGGTCTGACTTTGAGCGCTGCTGAGAGCTGTACGGGCGGGTTGTTAATGGAGAGTATTACCAGTATTCCCGGAAGTTCAGGCATGTTCCTGGGAGGCATAGTATGTTACTCCAATGAAATGAAGATGAAACTGCTGAATGTACCGGAAGCATTATTGGAGGGTAAAGACGCCCCAGGTGCTGTGAGCCGTGAAGTGGCTGAAGTTTTGGCGGATCAGGTCAGATTAATTGCGGATAGTGATTTTGGGTTATCGGTAACAGGAGTTGCCGGACCGGGCTCGTCTGAACGTAAACCCGTCGGGCTTGTGTATATTGGAATAGCTGAACGTGGCCACCAGACTGAAGTCTTTGAGCTTAATCTTAAGGGAACAAGAGACAACATCAGGCTTAGGACTGTGAAGGCTCTGCTGTATCGCCTCTGGCGAAGACTCGAATAACGTTAACGCAGGAAAAGTAGAGAATAGATATTATAGAGGATCAGACTTGAAATAAATCCCACTAGGGGTATATAATCAGGACACACGGAAGAACCGTGGCATTGAGTATTCTTTGCCACGGTTCTTCCGTTTTTTTTTGGGTAACAGAAAGTATACCCTGAACAAGTTTTCTTTAATTAAGTTAAATGTATGGTGGCTTACAATAAAAGGGATACAGAAGGGAGAGAACAAAAAAAACGAATGTATGTTCGAAAAAAGTCTTGGCAAGACCTCAAAAACACGTTATTATAATACTATTAACAGTGAAGGAAGTGGTCTGATTGTCAGATCGTCGTGCAGCGCTGGAGATGGCGCTTCGTCAAATAGAGAAACAATATGGTAAAGGTTCTATCATGAAACTGGGAGAATCCGCTCATATGCAAGTGGAGGTTGTACCTAGTGGATCTATCGCATTAGATATAGCATTAGGTATTGGCGGACTCCCAAAAGGTCGTATTATTGAAGTGTATGGACCGGAATCTTCCGGTAAAACAACGGTTGCTCTTCATGCGATTGCAGAAGTGCAAAAGGCTGGCGGACAAGCTGCATTTATTGATGCCGAGCACGCATTGGATCCTAAATATGCAAATGCCCTAGGCGTAAATATTGATGAGCTTCTGCTTTCACAGCCTGATACCGGTGAGCAAGCGCTTGAAATTGCAGAAGCACTCGTTCGTAGTGGTGCTGTAGACATTATTGTTATCGACTCTGTGGCAGCATTGGTTCCGAAAGCGGAAATTGAAGGTGATATGGGAGATTCCCACGTGGGTCTGCAGGCACGTTTGATGTCACAGGCTTTGCGGAAATTGTCTGGTGCGATTAACAAATCCAATACAATTGCTATCTTCATTAACCAGCTTCGTGAGAAGATTGGTGTGATGTTCGGTAACCCTGAGACTACTCCGGGTGGACGGGCACTGAAATTCTACTCCTCAGTACGCTTGGATGTGCGTCGTGTAGAGAGTATTAAGATGGGTAACGATGTGGTGGGTAACCGCACCAAGATAAAAGTTGTTAAGAACAAGGTAGCTCCTCCGTTTAAGCAGGCAGATGTAGATATCATGTACGGTGAAGGGATTTCCAAAGAAGGAAGTCTTGTTGATATTGGTACAGAGATGGATATTGTGAACAAGAGTGGTGCATGGTATTCCTATGAGGGTGAGCGTCTGGGTCAAGGCCGTGAGAACGCGAAGCTGTTTCTGAAGGAACATAAGGATATTGCCCTTGAAATTGAGAACAAAATTCGTGCAGCAAGTAATCTAACCACCCTAGTAGCTCCACCAAGTGAAAAAGAAGTGGAAGCGGAGCAGCTAGAAGAAAAAGCATTACTTGAAATCGAATAATTTCGAACTATTGGGCGCCCTGTGAACGACTGTAACAGGGCGTCTTTTAATAGTGTAAACATAGCTGTACTTGACATCAGATGACGGGGTGAATAACATACATGGTTATACAACTTGATCCTGAATTTGAAGAAAAGCAGGATAAAGAGGAACATATTCTCTCGGGCTTTCCGGACAATGAACTTCTTGAGATTACAAGGGTAGAACGGCAGAAGAAATCAGATCACCGTTATATCATTCATTTTGGAGCCTATAACATGACTGTTCATGAAGATGTCATGATTAAATATCGTATGATAACAGACAGCCACTTTATGAAGTCTGATCTGGAAGAAATTGTTCTGGCAGATGAGCGCCAGCGAGCTTATGTTGAAGGGCTTCGCTATCTGGGTCACAAACCCAGAACTGCTCTAGAAATGACCCGCCGTTTACGGCAGAAGGAAATCGGAGAGACTATTATAGCAGAAACTTTGCAGCGACTGCAGCGTGAACAATATATCGATGATCCCCTATACGCCAAGCAGTGGGCTGAACAGCGGATTACCAATCAGCGTAAAGGGAAGATGTGGATACGTCAGGAGTTGCGGGAGAAGGGGATTGATAAATCCCTCATCGCAGAAGCGCTGGATGATATCACCCCAGAACAAGAGCAGCAGAGTGCACTTCTATCGGCTCGCAAGAAGTGGAATTTGATTCGTGGGGAAGTTCCGGATAAGAGGCGGAAGACTGGGGCTTATTTAATGAGACGCGGATTTTCGGGTGAAATGGTGCGTCAGGTGCTGCAGATTTTGGTGCAGGAAGAGAATTTTCAAGGCGAAGATGATGAAATATACTACCCTGAGTAAGTCTCTTGACTTTCCTGTCTATATCGACTCTCTTGACAAGGTCTTTTTATAAATAATAAAATATAACATGAATCGGCATAAAGTTTGAATCCTTTTACCTTCCCAAAAAGGTTCCTACTCCGGTTCACGTATCAACTCATATGAAATGTAATCGCCAGATAAGGCGGGCAGTGTGCATGTACATCATGTGCAGGAAAACAATTGGTGAGATTACCGGTTTTTTGTATGGTGATGAACGGTAGTTTGACAACTGCACAATTCCCAAGGTAACCCTTGGAGGAACTAGACAATCAACGAGGAGGTGAACAGATGCCAACTTTGGTCTGGATCATTATCGTTCTCGTTGTAGCGACATTATTCTTTGGGTTCGGTTATTTTATTCGGAAGTCCCTTGCAGAAGCTAAAATTTCCAGCGCTGAAAAAGAAGCCGTAGTCATCGTGGAGAACGCGAAGAAAGAGGCGGAAGCGCAGAAGAAGGAAACGGTATTGGAGGCTAAGGACGAAGTCCATAGAATCCGTAGCGAAGCTGAGAAAGAAACGCGTGAACGTCGTAATGAAATACAACGGCAAGAAAGACGTTTGCTGCAAAAGGAAGAATCGCTGGATAAAAAGATGGAATCGCTTGAGCGAAAAGAAGAACAAGTGTCTAACAAAGAGAAACGAATTGATGAAACCCAACAGCAAATTGACGTCATTTACAAAAATCAAGTGACTGAATTGGAACGCATCTCTAATTTAAGTATTGAAGATGCAAGAAGTATTATTTTAAGTAACGTGGAGCAGGAAGTTCGCCATGAAACTGCACAGATGATTAAGGAAATCGAGCAGCAGGCGAAGGAAGAAGCGGACAAAAAAGCCCGTGAAATCATAACTCTCGCTATTCAACGCTGCGCGGCAGATCATGTAGCAGAAACAACGGTATCTGTTGTAACGTTGCCGAATGAAGAAATGAAGGGACGGATTATCGGTCGTGAAGGCCGCAACATCCGGGCACTGGAGACTCTCACAGGTATTGACCTTATTATTGATGATACGCCTGAAGCGGTTATTTTGTCGGGATTTGATCCTATCCGTCGTGAAGTTGCCCGTACAGCACTGGAGAAACTGGTAGCTGATGGACGAATTCACCCAGCACGCATTGAAGAAATGGTCGAGAAATCCCGTAAGGAAGTAGACGAAAGAATTCGGGAATACGGTGAGCAAGCTACCTTCGAGGTAGGTGTTCACGGGTTGCATCCGGATTTAATCAAAATTCTGGGTCGTCTGAAATTCCGTACGAGCTACGGTCAAAATGTGTTGAAGCACTCCATGGAGGTTGCTTATTTGACTGGACTTATGGCCGGTGAGCTTGGGGAAGACATCGTGCTTGCAAAACGTGCCGGATTACTGCATGATATCGGCAAAGCGCTGGATCATGAAGTAGAAGGTTCACACGTAGAGATTGGTGCCGAACTGGCAAGGAAATACAAGGAGCATCCGGTTGTTCTTAACAGTATCGCTTCTCACCATGGTGACTGCGAAGCTACCTCGGTTATTGCTATGCTGGTTGGAGCAGCTGACGCATTGTCGGCAGCAAGACCTGGCGCTCGCCGAGAAACACTGGAAACCTATATCAAGCGTTTGGAAAAGCTGGAGGAAATCTCCGAATCATTCGAAGGTGTCGAGAAATCGTATGCTATTCAAGCGGGCCGCGAGGTACGCGTGATGGTTCAACCTGAGAAGATCGATGATGCTGAAGCTTTCCGTCTGGCTCGTGACATTACTAAGATGATTGAGAATGAACTGGATTATCCAGGTCATATCAAAGTTACCGTTATTCGCGAGACACGGGCGGTTGAATACGCTAAATAGGCAATAATGAAAAGTGGCGCCTTAATAGGGGCCACTTTTCATTATGTATTGCTTATTATTACCTATTACCTTTAAGGAGGAGAACAATATTAAAGTTTTGTTTATTGGTGATATTTGTGGCAACACCGGAAGAAAAGCATTGCGTGAAATGCTTCCTTCCCTAAAAAGTAAATATCAGCCGCATATCATTATTGTCAACGGAGAGAATTCAGCAGGTGGAAGAGGGATTACTGCCTCCATTGCGAATGAATTTTTTAATTGGGGCGTGCACGGAATAACGATGGGAAACCACACATGGGATAATAGAGACATCTTCGAATTTATCGATGACGAGCCGCGTATCATTCGCCCGGCCAATTTTCCTCCGGATACTCCGGGACGGGGTTATACAGTTGTCAAAGCTAACGGCAAAGAATTGGCGATAGTTAATTTACAGGGACGTACCTTTTTACCGGCGATTGACTGCCCTTTCCGGGTGGGAGACGACATTATGGAAGAACTGCTGGCTAAGCATAAATGTATTCTTGTAGATTTTCATGCGGAGGCAACTTCTGAGAAAATTGCTATGGGTTATTTCATGGATGGACGTGCTTCGATCGTGGTCGGCACACATACTCATGTGCAAAGTAATGACGATGTGATTCTCCCCGGGGGAACCGCTTATCTAACCGATGCAGGAATGGTTGGTTCAAGAGAAGGCGTATTGGGTATGGAGAAGGATGCAGTTCTATATAAATTCACAACCCAGCTTCCCGCAAGATTTGTCGTGGATGAAGGAAAGTGGCAGCTAAACGGTTTATTTGTAGAGTTAGATGAGTCAAACGGGTCCGCAAAGCGCATGGAGAAGATTCGTTTGCGTGAAGATGAATGGATTATGGACTAAAAAGGCTGAATAAAAAGTGGACAAATCGGGAAAAACGGACAAACCTGGGTAAAATGTGATATTTATTATATCGAAAAAAAGTATCTTTTGAATTAATTTCTGCAGAATGCTTCGTAAAAAGAAGGAATTATTTCTTCTCTCTCGAATAACATCTACAGTAGTGGAAGAACACCATCATTTTTCCCAGGGGAGGTACTTACAATGGATGTATTAAAAGTATCAGCTAAATCCAATCCGAATTCCGTCGCCGGTGCATTAGCAGGTGTTCTTCGTGAACGTGGTACGGCCGAGCTTCAAGCGATTGGAGCGGGAGCACTGAACCAAGCAGTTAAAGCTGTCGCAATTGCCCGGGGGTTTGTCGCACCAAGCGGCGTTGATTTGATCTGCATCCCAGCCTTTACCGATATTGTCATTGATGGAGAAGACCGTACGGCTATAAAACTGATTGTCGAGCCCAGATAATATAATTTTAGAGATTAAACTGTCTTGCTAGAGCAGGACAGTTTTTTTGAAATATAAGTAAGAATAAGTGAAGTCTTATCCTTTTTTATATTTCTGAAGAGAAACGGGGGTCGTCCTACGGGACGGCGCAGCCGTTTCTTTTTGCATGCAGAGAAAGGGAGGCCAAGCTAATGAGAGTCGGAGAACGGAAAATAGTCGATTTTCACTGTGATGCCCTGAGCAAAATGCAGGAAATGCCGGATATTGTCTTCAAGGATGATCATCGCTTGGATGTTACTGCCAAACGTATGGCTGAAGGGGATGTGGCGCTTCAATGTTTCGCCATTTATCTGTCTTCGAAAAGAGGTCGACCGCGCTTTGGGGATGTGCTTGGACAAATTGACCACTATAGAAGTAGTATAACGGGTTTAGGAGGCCTTCAGTGGCTTCGCTGGAAAGAAGATACGACAAACATAGGTAAAGACGCCTTGAGGTGGGGAATGCTCTCCTTGGAGGGTGTAGATGGTCTGGAGGGCAATCTGTTTTATGCGCAACTTTGCTTCGAGCTAGGGGTGCGTTTTATGGGAGTGACCTGGAACTATGCGAATTGGGCAGCGGACGGTGTTCTGGAGCAGAGGAATGGGGGATTTACCGAAAAAGGTCGAAAATTAGTGGAATGGTGCAATGGAAGCGGAATGCTGATGGACGTGTCGCATTTGTCCCCGGCAGGGTTCTGGGAACTGGCGGAGCTAAGCAATCGCCCTTTTATTGCATCGCATTCTAATGCTGCTGCGATTTGCAACCATCCACGAAATTTAACGGATGAGCAGATTTCTGCACTGATTGCTATGGATGGAAGAATAGGGTTGACCTTTGTTCCTTGGTTTGTTCGCGAGGGAGGAGAGGCTACCTCAGAGGAATTATTCAGACATATTGAGCATATATGTAGTCTCGGCGGTGAGAAGCAGATTATGTTTGGCTCGGACTTTGATGGGATTGATGCTTGGGTAAAGGGTTTGGAGCACTCCGGAAAATATTCAGATTTTGCAGAGCTGCTGCTTCGCCATTTTCCTGAGGATTCTGTGAAGAGTTGGCTCTTTGACAATGCAATGACATATTTAGGGTGTCATTTACCCTCTAAACCGATTCAATCGTGACAATTCGGTTCCGAAATTGCAAAGTGTCACAAAAAAGAGCCTTTAATTGATGAGGCTCCTTTTTAATTTCAAGGAATAAGTTGTATAATGTACAGTGGCTTGTACAGATACTAGAGAAAATACAAGGAGTGACTTTACAATGAGCAAGACTGTACCCGTAGGTGTGTCGGCCCGACATATTCACCTAACGCAGGAGCATGTGGAAGTGTTGTTTGGAGCAGGTTACCAACTAACTGAGTTCAAACCGCTTTCCCAACCAGGACAATTTGCAGCAAATGAGCAAGTAGCAGTAATTGGTACCAAAGGTAAATTCGACAAGGTTAGAATTCTTGGGCCTGCCCGCCCAGCATCGCAACTGGAAGTATCTCGTACAGATGCATTCAGTCTTGGTGTGAAAGCTCCCGTTCGCGAATCCGGCAGCATAGAAGGAACTCCAGGCATTACGCTTAAGGGTCCCGCAGGTGAGGTTGAATTGGACAAAGGAGTTATTGTTGCAGCCCGCCATATTCACTTTCATACATCTGAAGCTGAAGCTTGGGGAATTTCTGACAAGCAAATGCTGAAAGTACGTCTTGGAGGCGAACGCGGCCTCGTATTGGAGAACGTCCTAGCACGTGTATCCGACAGTTTTGCATTGGATATGCATATTGACACCGATGAAGCTAATGCTGCAGGTGCCAACAATGGCGATAGTGCTGAAATTCTAGACTAATTACTTAACTCCATAAATGATGTTTATCGAGAAAATGGGCAATGCAAAGTGTAAAAGTCGCTTTGTGTTGCTCCATTTTTTACAAGAAGGATCAAAATTTATTCTTAAACCTTCTAGAAGTATTATCAGTCCCGTCAAGGTCAATAATACTTAGATAAAGAAGATCTCGTGCGTATTTTCCTATAATAATCTACAAATAACTAACAATGGAACATATTTCCTCACATTTTTATTCACATATACGCAAAATGGACTCCTTTTATTGTTAATTTGGACTTTCGGGTGTAACTAAGCCTTCAATTATAGTATGATAAGAGTAGGTAGAGAATAAGGACCTTTTCGTTTAGAGAACCATATTCAAATCAATCCGCTCATATTAATGGTTAAAAAAAGAAAAGGGGAATAAATACATTGGAAATTAACTTAAATTTTACGCCAAAAGGTAAAGTAGCTATTGAGAATTTTTCGAACGAGGAATTAATTGAAATCTTCACCAGATACTCCAACACATTAACTAAGAAGTATAGTGTTGATGTCACTGTGCCTACGGATGCGAACCAAGGTATTGTGGCTGACGGCGCATTGAAAGTCATATTAAGTAATGTTAAATGTGATGTGGATATCTTTTTTAGAGAGCTTGGCCGCGATGTTAAAGTTCCTTTGAAGAAGAGACTTGCCGGTGGAAACTTGGACAACGTATTTAAAATTGTTACTGTGCAAGAATAAGTCCCCTTCCAGGGGCAGCGATTAACCTAGAGAGATACAGGATGGGAAGGACTGATACAGTTCCTTCTTTTTTGTCGTTCCCAGAATTAGACATGCGGTGCGGATATTAATACATGAGGGAGGGAGAATAGGACAAGGAGGTGGAAATTATTCGGAAGCAGATTTTTTTAACAGTAGTCCTTCTAATAGGGGGATTGCAGCAGCCGGGTTATTGCAGTGCAGTGAGCACGGACAAGTCTGATCTTAGAAACAGCCTCTTTGCTCTCTTATACCCCTATGTGAATGCTGCGATTACTGAATACTATGGCCGGCCCAAGCAGTATATGAATGAGAAAATTACGAAGGTTCGTCACGTAGGGGGAGATCGAACCAGATATCACTACTTGGTAGTGGTGAAGCTGGAAACATTCGATCATGCTCATAATCCTCCTTATGGTCAAGATTTGTTAACCTTTGAGGTCAAACTAGGAACAGCGGATTTGGTTGCATATAATCATAAAGGTAATGCGTGGGAAGAGAAAATCGAAAATTTTAAAAAGACGGTCCTTCAGGATATAGAACAAACATTTGCGTTGGACTTCACGCCCTACCGTAAATATGAATATGGTTCATTGTTTCACGAAGTGCAGAATAATGCGGAATTGCAACCTCTTTTAGACATCAGCGACAGCATAATGAACACTAGTCTCAGAGTCAAAGGTACAAATGTAAATGTAATCGCCCCCTTTGTTTTGCTTAGAAACAACGAGGGGTATATTGTATATAAAAAGAGTGACGGTATGAACGTAGTGATCCGTGTAGTCAAAAAAGCCGGGGTATGGTCGGTAACAGGTGAGGTCTCAAAACAAGGTGTGCAAATGAAGCCAGAGCTGCTATGGTATATGCAGGCCTTATAGTAGGATGAATGGAGGGATAAAAGTGAAATACGAGAGTAACACTCCTGAAGAATATTTGAGTCAATTACCGCAAGAAAGAAGAGAAGTACTGGAGAAATTAAGAAAGACTATTCAGGATAACCTTCCCGTCGGTTTTGAGGAAAGCATAGAATACGGAATGATTTGTTATGTCGTTCCTCATCGAATTTATCCGTCAGGATATCATGTGGATCCCAAAGTTCCTCTCCCCTTTTTAAGTATAGCCTCCCAAAAGAACTTTATAGCGCTTTACCATATGGGGATGTATGCGAATCCTGAGGTTTTGGCATGGTTTCAGGAAGAATACCCTAAGCATGTGACAACTAAGCTTGATATGGGAAAGAGTTGTGTCCGGTTCAAGAATATGAATAACATTCCATATGAACTAATAGCAGAATTGTGCAGGAAGATAACACCGGATGATTACATACAGACTTATGAGCTGCAATTGAAAAAGATATGAGGGTGGATTTGGAAGGCTTGGCTTCCCCATGCTACAATAGCACTCAAAAGGAGTGATTTATTAATGGCTATAGAAATCAACGTTCAAGAGACACCCAATCCGAACTCCATCAAGATCAGTACAAATCAGACTATATTTGAGGGTCCTAGAAGTACATCTTTGAAGAAGGGCGATGCAACAGAGCATCCCTTAGCCAGCGCACTTTTGGGTATAGAAGGTATTGATAATATTTTTGGGATTAAAGATTTCGTGACGGTCAGTAAAATAGAGGATGCGGAGTGGGATACGATACTACCCCAAGTGGAAGCAGCTTTTCAATCCGTTTATGCCTGAGAAAATGAATTCATGAACGTCGCCTTATGCATCAAAAGCCGCCTGTATACAGTCCTCGACTGCGTACGGCGGCTTTTTTAAAAATATCAGAAAGTATAAGTTTTCAGTATACTTTGCTTATATTTCTACGAGAAACGGATACCTGAAAGCGATACGGAGTATCGCAGCTTCGGAAGCATAGGCTCCCATTAAGGACGGCAAAGCCGTTTCTTCTTGTATGATTAGGCTTCTAAAGCCAAGGGATTCGAGTGCAAATGTAATCTTAACTCTTCCTGAAGTGATTGACTTATGGATGTCAAGGGAAGTCGAAGCATATCCGATGCAATTGTGCCGCTTTCGCTGAGGAACCATTTAATAGGTGCAGGGTTAGATTCCTTGAACAAGAGGCGGATTAGCGGAACAAGATTATCGAACGCTTGCTTAGCCAAATCCAATTGGCCTGATCTGAAATACTCATAAATTTGGATGAACTCAGCAGGTTGAACATTAGCGGAAGCGAGCATACCTCCTGCGGCACCGTGACCAAGCATATCGAGAAAATGGATATCATCCCCGCACAATACGGGTTTTGATCCATATCGGGAAAGCTCAGTTACTAGTTTAGGGCTACCGGAGCAGTCTTTTAAACCTACAACGTTATTCATTTCTAGAATGGTACGGGCCGTTTCCACTGTTAAGCCAACACCGGTTCGACCTGGGATATCATAAGCCATCACGGGGATGCCCACCTCGGCAGCCTTGCGGAAGTGAGCAATAATGCCTTCTTGAGAAGGGCGGCTATAATAAGGAACTACTACTAGTACGGCATCAGCCCCCAAATTTGCAGCAAGTTCGGTTCTTGCAACGGTAGATCTTGTATCATTCGTTCCCGTTCCAACGACTAAGGGAATCGTGGTTGATTTTAAAAGCTCACGAGAAGCATTTACCAGAAGCTGAAGCTCATTTATGTCTACAGTTGGTGATTCTCCAGTTGTTCCGTTTACGACCAAACCTTGAATGCTGTTGTTAAGAATGTCTTTGACATATCGCTGATACGAATCCAAGTCAACTTCACCGGCAGCATTAAACGGGGTTACTACAGGGACGTACACTCCACAAATCTGTTTTTCTGTAAGCATAATATCGGCCTCCAACGTATTTAATTCCTTTAATGCTACTTTAGCATGGATTATTGCATCGGTGTTATCTATAATAAATGATATGTGTCATCATTATTATTGATGTTGGGGTGAGAATATGGATTTAACCTACTTACGAACTTTCCGCGAGGTTGCGAAACGGCAGAGCTTTACACGTGCAGCCGAAGAGCTTGGGTATGCTCAGTCCAGTGTTACTATGCAGATCCAAAAAATAGAGAAGGAATACGGTGTAACGTTAATTGAAAGGCATGGACGCCAACTGCGCCTTACACCACCTGGTGAAGAGCTTCTGAAGCTGTTTGTGGAAATACTCGATTTATATGACCGTTCCAAAGAGACGATCGCGCAACAAATAGGGGGTACTTTAACCATAGGTACGATTGATTCTTTGGCCGCTTTTTACTTGCCGTCTTTTTTACAGCAGCTTAGAACACGTTTTCCAGGGCTGAATATACATTTGCAGACGGACAAGGAAGCCAATCTGGTATCCAAAATAAAAGAGGGAGAAGTAGATATCGGATTATTGCTGGACCGTAACACTGCTGATTCCTTCCTGCACCGGAGGATCATTCGAGAGGAACCGTTAGTCTTAATCGCTCCTCCTAACCACGCGCTGACCAGGCTGGACATGGTGACTGTGCAGGATCTTAATAACTATGAGTTCATTGTTTCCGAGGAAAGCTGCATTTATCGAAGTTTATTTGAGAATTTGTTAAAAGAGAATGGAATTATCTTCCGAATAGGTTTTGAGCTTTCGAATTTGGAAGCCATCAAACGATGTGTAATGAATGGCCTTGGAATCGCACTTCTCCCAAAAATTGTTGCACAGGAAGAGATTGCAAGGGGGTATCTCGTAGAGCTTCCTTTTGTTCATCCCGAAATTCACTTTGATTTACAGCTTCTGCTCCATCCGAAGAAGTGGATCTCCCAACCCTTGCAGCATTTCATTCAAATGCTGATGTCTGAAGCTAAAGCAGAAGCAGAAGCTGCAAGCAGCTAAAGAGCAGATGTTAAGCTTGCGGAGTTCCACCGTCTGATTGATGAAGTTGCTTTCTCATTACACCGGGCGTACATCCGTATGTCTTACGGAAGACCCGTATGAAATAATTGGTCTCCATCCCCAGATGAAGAGCAATGTCCTGAACGGGGATTTCTGCGTCCTCCATGATCATTTGCACCGCACGCTGCAGGCGCAGATTCTGTAGATATTGATGAGGAGTGACACCGTATTCCTGCATGAACAGGCGCTGGAAATGCTGGACGGAATAACCGACTACTCCCGCAAGATTGGAGATTAGCAGCGGCTCGGTAAAATGCTCGTTAATGAGGCCTATAGCTTTTTGCAGGGCATCGTTACGAACGGTCTCGAACTCCTGACGGCCTACAACCCCATAGAGGGATTCAGATGGGCGCAGCATTAAAAGCAGCCTGTACAGCGTCACTGAGAGCTCCTGCATGGATTGCTCATCTTGACGATTGACAGTTTGCGTGTTCACTGTCTGCCAGATCCGGCCGATTTCCTCCCAACATTCATCAAAGCGGTCGGGACGGAAAGGGGTAGAAGTTTGTCTTCCGATGTCTTCCAAAAAGTGGTGAGCCTGTCTTCCATGGTAACCAATAAAAGCCACATGCCAGGGTTCATGGGAGAGTGGGTGGTATTCATGACCCCGGTCCTGTGGATAAGCAAAGGCCATTCCCGGTTCCAACGTTATTTCGGTACCGCTCTCCAAATCACGGAACATACCCATTCCACTACGAATCAGAAAAATCTGGTTCACGGGAAAGCCGGTTGGACGTACATGATGATATTGGATATGTCTCCCCACGGAATAAGGGAATAAAGGAAAGCGATCAAGGTTACGTGGCATTTCTATTAAGGAGAAGGGAAGAATACTTCATCACCTCATATTCATTTTGTACTATTCAGTCGCTAATATCATCCTACTTCATGACATGAAAAATCTTATATTATAAATAGTATAAATGATGATTCATGAAATGGACAGGGAGCTCTCTGAATATTCATCAGAGAATAATCCCATTCTCACATGGTCACGAAAATGAGAGGATGAATGAGACGTATGAGTATGAAATTCCCACCGATCAGTAGCAAGGCTCCAGTCATGCTGCATGGTGCTGATTATAACCCCGAGCAATGGCTCCGATACCCTGAAGTACTTCAGGAGGATCTGCGGCTGATGAAGCTTGCAGGCTGCAATGTGATGTCAGTCGGTATTTTTTCATGGGTATCGCTTGAGCCGGAAGAGGGTGTCTTTACCTTTGGTTGGCTAGATCAATTACTGGATTCTTTTGCATTGAACGGTATTTACGCCTTTTTGGCCACTCCTAGCGGAGCGCGTCCAGCCTGGATGTCAGAGAAATATCCTGAGGTGCTAAGAGTCGAACGCAACCGTGTCCGTAATCTGCACGGGGTTCGTCATAATCACTGCTATACATCTCCCGTATACCGGGAAAAAACAGCAACTTTGAATGGGAAGCTGGCTGAGCGTTACGCGCATCATCCTGCTGTCATCGGCTGGCATATCTCGAATGAGTTCGGGGGCGAATGCCACTGTGACCTATGTCAGGCTGAATTCCGTGGTTGGCTGAAGAATAAGTATAAAGACAGCCTAGACGAGTTAAACCATGCTTGGTGGGCCACGTTCTGGAGTCACACCTACACCTCATGGGAGCAGGTTGAATCACCGGCCCCTCACGGGGAGAATCAGGTACACGGCTTGAATCTCGATTGGCGGAGATTTGTCAGTGAACGAACCATTAATTTTTGTCAACATGAGATCGATTCCGTTCGCAGTTTCAATCTTGAACTGCCCGTGACTACCAACATGCACAACATAGACGGTGTTGATTACCGCAAGCTGGCTGAGATTCTGGATGTAATCTCTTGGGATGCCTACCCGGCCTGGGGGTATACCGACGATGGAGATAATGCCCGGTTAGCGGCATGGACTGCCATGCATCATGATTTGTTCCGCACCCTGAAGCAGAAACCATTCCTGCTCATGGAGAGTACTCCATCACTTACGAACTGGCAATCGGTCAGCAAACTGAAGCGGCCAGGAATGCATATGCTGTCCTCCCTTCAAGCGGTAGCGCACGGATCAGACTCGGTACAGTACTTCCAGTGGCGTAAAAGCCGCGGTTCCAGTGAGAAGTTCCACGGCGCTGTCGTTGATCACAGCGGACACGAGGAGACCAGAGTGTTTAAAGATGTAGCAGAGGTAGGGAAGACTCTGGCGGGGCTGGCAGATGTCGTAGGAACTTCTACACCGGTACAAACAGCCATAATCTATGATTGGGATAATCGCTGGGCGATCAAGGATGCCCAAGGGATTCGTAATTCCGGATTGCATTATGAGGAGACGGTATTGCAGCATTATCGTGCATTATGGGAGCAAGGGATTGCAGTGGATATGATCGGAATTGAGGATGATCTATCAGCCTACAAGCTGGTGATTGCTCCGATGCTTTATCTTATCAGTGAAGAGAATGGTAAACGTATCGAGAAATATGTCGAGAATGGCGGAACCTTCCTGGCAACTTACTGGTCAGGCGTTGTCGGTGAGACGGATCTTTGTCATTTGGGTGGGTTTCCGGGTCCGCTACGGAGAACACTTGGCATTTGGGCTGAGGAGACAGAGGGCTTACACAGCCGTGATTTGAACGGACTTGTGATGAAGGACGGCAATGCGCTTACATTAACTGGAGATTATGATGCTCATGAGATCGCGGAGCTGATTCATCTTGAAGGTGCGGAGGCTCTTGCACATTACCGTAGTGATTTCTATGCGGGGCAGCCAGCGCTAACCATGAACCGCTTGGGTGAGGGACGGGCGTACCATCTAGCCACCCGGGTGAAGGATACTGCTTTCTATGTGGAGTTATACTCCGCAGTTACGAGAAAGGCTGGTATTAGCCGGACACTGGATACCAATCTTCCAACGGGCGTAACCGTACAGCTACGTACGGACGGAGAGCATGATTATCTGTTCGTGCAGAACTTCAGCGATATGGAGCAGGCTGTGGAGCTGGACGGCAGGGAATACAGCGATCTGAGAACTGGTACTGAGGCTCCGCATGTATTGAATCTGCCAGTCAATGGTCTGGTGATGTTGAAGCGCAAACATTAGGAGCATATTTATCAAGGGCAGGACCTGTAGATCAGGTTCTGTCCTTTTTTGTGTTTTATTAGCTCAGTTTAAATTTAGAAGAAATTTTTCCAACTAATTTAGGGATCGAACTACTTAGCTAGTTATTTAGTTATATTTCTCTCTAAACTTTCTTCCCCACGGTTGAACACCTGATAATTTTCGTATGCCTGTTCTCGGACGAAGTTTTAACATTCACCGTTTTTACTACACAATCCCAAAGAGAAAATATAAGTAGAATCTATATAGATTCTACTTGAGTCAGTTTCATAAATATTTTTACAAGATATAAACCATATAAACATCTGTGCATGTGGGTGGTTAGTCTGAAAATCTGCTGATTTCCGAACATTATCCGTTGTTGACTACAATTTTGATGTGGAATTATGCGGCTTTTCGCATTATGAAATTGACTCCTTTATACAGGATCTCAGGTGCAAACGGTGCTTCAGAAGCGGAATTGTTGTACTATGTGCAGGATTTCGAGTATAAAAGGTGCCTAGGGAGCGGAAATGTTGTATTTTGTGTAGGATTTCGAGCGCAAAGGGTGCTTCAGAGGCGAAATTGTTGTACTATGTGCAGGACTTCGAGTATAAAAGGTGCCTAGGGAGCGGAATTGTTGTACTATGTGCAGGAATTCGAGTATAAAAGGTGCCTAGGGAGCGGAAATGTTGTATTTTGTGCAGGAATTCGAGCACAAAGGGTGCTTCAGAAGCGGAAATGTTGTATTTTGTGCAGGATTTCGAGTATAAAAGGTGCCTAGGGAGCGGAAATGTTGTATTTTGTGCAGGATTTCGAGCGCAAAGGGTGCTTCAGAAGCGGAATTGTTGTACTATGTGCAGGATTTCGAGCACAAAGGGTGCCTAGGGAAATTGACTTACTTATGAAAAAAAGGTGCCCGATGGGCACCTTTTAATAACAACAAAGCCGGATTATCTAGCCAACCATCCGCCGTCTACGTTCAAAATATGACCGTTTAGGTAATCGGAAGCAGCAGATGCCAAGAAGACAGCTGGTCCTTTAAGATCTTCAGGTGTTCCCCAACGTGCTGCAGGGATACGATCCAAAATTGAATCGGAACGCTTTTGATCCGCGCGGATAGGTGCAGTGTTTTCTGTAGCCATGTAACCCGGTGCGATCGCGTTGATGTTCAGACCGGAACCTGCCCATTCGTTAGCGAAAGCTTTGGTCAGACCTGCTACAGCATGCTTACTAGCTGTGTAGCCCGGTACGTTGATGCCGCCTTGGTAGGAGAGCATAGAGCAGATGTTGATGATTTTACCATTTCCTCTTTCCAACATGTGTCTACCCGCAATTTGTGACAGCAAGAAAACGGTATTCTGATTCAGGTTGATTACATCGAACCAGTCTTTTTCGCTGTGGTCTTTAGCTGGTGTACGACGGATCATTCCTGCGCAGTTCACGAGGATGTCAACGTGGCCAGTAAATTCAAGAGCTTTGTCAAACATACCTTGAAGGGTAGTGTGGTTACTCAGGTCGCACTCCAGGCTAAGAGCCTTAACGCCAAAGGCTTCAGCTGCTGCTACTGTTTCTTCACTTGAGTTAAGGGAAGCAGAGATAACATCTGCGCCCGCTTCTGCGAAAGCAAGTGCGATGCCTTGTCCAAGACCTTGGGCTGCGCCTGTTACAATTGCTGTTTTTCCTGCTAGGCTAAATAATGACATAATATTTTTTTCGCTCCTTTAATTGCTTGAATGTGTAAGTGGATTGTGCCCACATTCGATGGTAACGCCTGCGCTACGGAACAGTTCCGCTGTTTCCAGGGCGAGCCCTTTGTCTGTCAGAAGTACATCCACTTCTTGTAAAGAAGCGAAGGTACGCAGCGCGGTATTGCCGAATTTATGATGATCGACAACGGCGTAAACCTTATGGGCTGTAGATACAAGTGCTTGTTTATACTCTATGAAATCCCCCGTGTAAATGGAGAGTCCTTGTTCTATATTTACCGCCGTAGCCGACAAAAATGCTTTTTGTATGTTTAAGCTTTTTACATAAGTAACAGCTTCCTGACCGGCAAGCATGTTACGAACACGGTAGCCCCCGGGTACTACGAGACGAATGTTATCTTTAAGAACAAGTTCGCTGATGATGTATACATCATTGGTAATGACAGTCAGGGACATATTATCCAGACGCCGCGCTATTTCGAGCGTCGTACTTCCGCCGTCCAGAGCTATGATATCGTCTTGATTAATATGACGAAGCGCGCTTAGTGCAATCTCCGTTTTTTCTTCGGAATACTTATCCAGTGGCGCCTTGGAGGGCAGAATACCGAATTGATCGCTTTGTGCTAACACAGCTCCACCATGAACACGAACGAGTAAACCTTGTTCCTCCAGTTTGCTTAAATCTTCGCGGATCGTTTTTCCGGTCACCTGGAGCTTATCGCTAAGCTCATTAACAGTTACATCCTTCTGGTTCAGCATAACTTCCATGATCATTTCGTGTCTTCGTATCGGGTTCATAACCGTCCTCATCTTTCCGTAAGAGAAATTTCCCTCTATTGTAATTCTTTTATGGAGACGGCGTCCATATCATCATAACGTTTGTTGTCGCCAGCCATACTCCAAATGAATGTATAGTTGTGTGTACCAACACCGCTGTGGATGGACCAGCTTGGAGAAATTACAGCTTGTTCGTTATGCATTACGATGTGACGGGTTTCCGTTGGCTCACCCATAAGATGGAAAACCGCTTGATCTTCAGGAAGATCGAAATAGAAATACGCTTCCATGCGGCGTGGATGTGTATGGGAAGGCATTGTATTCCACATGCTGCCAGGCTTAAGCTGCGTCATACCCATAACGAGTTGTGCACTTTGAACTCCGTTGGTATGGATGAAGCGGTGAATGGTGCGCTCGTTGGCATTTTCCATGCCGCCCATTGCTCCGGATTCAGATTCAGCCAAGTTAGTTTTTGTAGTAGGGTAAGAATGGTGTGCAGGAGCGGAATTCAGGTAGAATTTAGCTGGCTTTGCAGCATCTACGCTCTTGAATATTACATCCTTAGAGCCTTGACCCACGTACAAACATTCTTTGGTGTCTACTTCATATTCTGTTCCGTCAACGAATACTGTACCTTTACCGCCTACATTAATAATTCCGAGTTCGCGGCGTTCCAGGAAATAAGTAACACCCAGTTCTTTAAGGTCAGTTGTCAGAACAACATCCTTAGTTACAGGGTTAGCGCCGCCGACAATCATGCGGTCTTCGTGAGTTAGAACAAGCTTGAGCTCATCTGGAGCAAAAATTACAGGGATGTGAAATTCCTTGCGCAAACGCTCAGTATCAAATTGTTTAACTTCATTTGGATGGGAGGCGAAACGTCTTTCCATGGGTTATTCAATCTCCTTCTCAGTGAGAAATGGTTTGTATAAGTACAATTTACTCCATATAGGTTCATATTACAAGTAGTAATCTTTTTTAGTAGGTTTGTTTTAGTTCATTTGGCGATTTACACAATTGCTATGTGAACGGGAAAGGTGCAGAATTAAGCTGTTATTTATTAACCAGATGAACATAATCACATCCAGTATCAAACGCATTGTATAAACGTAGTAACAAATCGCAATGTAACCATTGTACGAATGAAAGGGTGGTCTTACGGTGATTGATCTGAATAGTTCTAAAGGTCCTTATAAGGAAAGGCAAATTGAAATTATTTACAAAGTAGCCCTTGAAGCGGAACGCAGGCCTTTACTGGATAGCGGATTATGGTTCCATGATGATGTTCGAAATAACTTTTATTATGCTTCGTATCTGTTCGCTGCCGCAGCTAACGCATCCCTTCAGCTTCCCTTTGATCGAGATGAGGCAAAACACAAAGCGGAACATGTGCTGATGGAGACGCTTATGCTGCAGAACCGGAAACCGGGCACCGTATTATACGGACATTGGCCGCTGGGATTGAATCCGATTCCAAGAGATGCTGCGCCGCATGAGCTTCCAGTGGAGATTATGGGCAGTCTTATCGCCTACTTTAGCAGGGAGTACGGAGGATTGATGAGTGCCCGGCTGCGGATAGCGTTCAATACAGCATTAGGACATATTTACCGAAGTAAGTTCTATCTCAAGCCGGTAGTGACGTTTGGTCATCATGAAGCCAAACATACAGCTGCAAAACTTATTTTCGGAAAAATGTTCGAGGACGATGAGTTAGTGGAGGATGGCCGTCAGAGCCTGAAGGATACCTTGTTACATATCCAGTCCAAAGGAATGCCTGAGTACGGCTGCCTTCCTTGGTTTTGGAACTGGGTACAGGCCTTTACTTGTGCTTTGGAACTGGGTGCCGGTGAAGATAAAGATTTGCACACCATGCTTAGGGAAATGCTGAATTATTTGTGGAGTGAGCGGGCTCAATTTTATCTGCAGGGGGCTTGGGTTGGAGCCCGTTCCCGGGGATGGCCGCATGATGTACCAGGTGATGCGAATGTATTGCATGATTATGTGCAGTTTGGTGATTTCGAGCTGCCTGAAAGTATGCCGCGTACTGAATATGCCGGATTTTTGTTCTATGAAGCGCCGGAGCAGATTCGTACAGCTGCACTTGACCGTAGCCTGCCCGTAGAAATAACCAAAATTACTGAAAAAGTTACAGTAGGTGATCCATATCGTCAGCCACCGTTGCACTCCTATGCTTATATTACTGAAGAATATGCAGCAGGAGGTTTGTGGGAGCGAGTAGAGGAGTTCGATAATGAACAGCTTCGCTGGGCTTATTCGTTGCCCCTTCGTGGACGTGAGGATGCCAACCAGTTGTATTTTTTCCATCCCGGACCAGGGTATAAGGAAGGCGATCCCCGTCACCAGAGCCGATACGCCGAAGTGCTGTACCATCAAAACGTAATCATGACCTTATACCCCGTCCCGGCGGGAGTAGCAAATGCGATAATAGGTGTTCTACCCAAAGGGCATTGGCTGCAGCAGTCCTCTGCTTTATTCGGATTAGTGGATCAAGTATATTTTGCTATCTTCTTGTCGCATTCGTATTCTTTAAAACAACAGGCGAGATACCTTGAGGTAACTGTTGAAGGCACGCCGGGTGGAGTCACTGTAGAGGCTGTAAGTGTAGGAAAAGCGGTCGAACTTGGTATAAGCGGACTTGATGAATTTGCAGCTGCAATGGATTCGAAGGCGCCTTTCTTCAGCGTTAGTGATTCTGACTGTTTACAAGTGGATTATAACAGCACTGCGGGCGACAGCTTGCAACTTCTAACCGAAGGAATCCAAACCGCAAAAGCAATTATTAACGGTTCCCCGGTATCATTTGAAGGATATAGAGTATAAATCGAAAGAGCTGACCGGAATCCGGTTGGCTTTTTTTTGCTGCATGACCTTGAAAATGTAGTTTCGTTTTCTTGCTTTTCCATTCGAAAATTGCTCCAATACCGCCTAACAAAGGGTATACTGTGTTTGGAGGTGACCCTAGTGACGGAGGAACAGTGGCAGGCTATTCTACAGAATGATGCTGGCTTTGATGATCATTTTTTCTACGCAGTGAGAACGACAGGGATTTATTGCAGGCCGTCCTGTAAGTCCAAAGCGCCAAATAAAGAAAATGTGCGCATCTACCTAACAATGGAACAAGCCTCATCTGCCGGATTTCGCCCCTGCAAAAGATGCAAGCCTACCGGAGAGCGGTTGCCAGATAGCGAGTGGGTATCCGTAATTACACAGTACATCGACAACAACTACGCGGAACCTATTCATCTGGATGTTTTGGCGGAAGAATGCCATGGCAGCCCCTATCATCTACAACGCACTTTTAAAAAGGTTCTGGGCATTACCCCGGTAGAATACGTTCAGCAGGTGAGAATACAGAAGGCGATAGAGCAGTTGATTCATTCAGATCGAGCCATTGCGAACATTGCCATGAGTGTCGGGATGTCCAATGTGCCTTATTTTATAACGTTATTCAAGAAAAAGACGGGGCATACCCCTACAGAGTACCGTCTTACCTATAAACATAATTCGGAGGTGCTCCATAGTGGAAAAGTTAACGAATGAAGTCATTTATTGGACCTTTTTGAAGCATGAGGATTGGAATATATATATCGCTGCAACCTCTAAAGGTCTTTGTTATATAGGCTCACAGGACAAACCCTTTGAGGAATTGGCGGCTTGGGTAACTGCACGTTTTCCCGGAGGTAAACTCGAAGAAGAGGATGGGAAATTGCAATTGTATGCTGGAGAATTGGCTGAATTTTTGCAAGGCGTACGCAAAAGCTTTACCTTTCCTATGGACTTCCGTGGCACCCCGTTTCAGTTGGCGGTATGGCATGCGTTATGTGAAATTCCTTATGGACAAACCTGGTCTTATTCAGACGTAGCGGCGCATATCCAAAAGCCATCATCTGTGCGTGCTGTGGGAACGGCGATCGGGGCGAATCCTATTTTAATCACAGTACCCTGCCACCGGGTTATCGGGAAAAATGGCGCACTCACCGGCTATCGGGGAGGCCTGGATATGAAGCTGCAGCTGCTTGATCTGGAACGGACAAGTTCGTTGGTTATTGCTCCGTAAAGTCATGCTATAATAGAATGAAGCATTCGTACTTTAGTATTCTCTTAATCTTGTAATGACTTATTGGAGGAATAGCGTGGCAAAGGCAAAGGTAGCAAAACGTCCGACCCGGGATGAATTTGTTCTGGAGGAGATAGGTAATCAATTGACAGAGGCAAAGCAGGAAGATTCCGAGATTTTATTGACCGTGTGGGGAAAAGAAGAGCAGGTGCGTGGACGTATAGTGGAAATGGATCCGCGAACCGGAAGGGTGCATGTCAGCCTGAATGAAGAGATCAATAAGGTTCCTTTCATGGATATCATGCGAGTGGATTATCCCAGAGACTAATAGGAACGACTGAAAACCCCATTTCAATATGAAGTGGGGTTTATATTTTTTTTAATACAGAAATCTCCACAAATAAAAGGTGGCATAAGACTCCCAATCGGTCCAAGTCGCAGACAGCTGCAGAATTTCTTCTTTGGTAGGTTTGCGGTCCGATCCTAGCAGATATTTAATGGAATTATGTAGTCCCACATCATCTATAGGAAAAGCCGAAGTCAACCTCAGACAGCGCATCAACACATAATTGGCCGTCCAAGGACCAATTCCGCGGATGGTTACCAACATTTTCTCTGCTTTTTTAAAATCACCTGTCTCCAGCAGCAGCTCCTTCGTTAGCCTTCCTTCCGTAATTAACTGGGCAACTGCAATTAGATACTCACATTTCTTAACAGTCATTCTTACAGGGGCTAAGTCCTGCACCGTCATACACGCGATATCTTCAGCTCTTGGGAATATCCAGTAATCCTCGCCTTCACATACTACATGACGACCAAAGTTTTCTACGAGCTCTCTTTTTAAAGTATAGGCAAAAGTTAGATTGATTTGTTGACCGAGAATCCCCCAGCAGAGCGCCTCGAATAAATTAGGAATGCCGATACATCGCAAGCCGTAAAAAGATTCAACAGCTCTGTGCAGCAGACTGTCATCCTTCGCCATCTCATAAAAGGGAACGAGGTCTCTATCTAAATCGAACCAGTCTCTTACATAATCGACTACGGCTTCTTTAGTGGAGGTTAGAGTGGGGGTGGTATCTCCCAGAAAGCGGAGGGTAATCCTACCGGGGGCATCGCCACTTAATTCAAAGACGGGAGTTTCCTCTCCAACCGTGATAGCTTTATAGATTTTTTGATCTTGCAGACGATACAGGCACTCATTAGGGGCATTATAGAAATAGTTCAAATTCTCTGCAAAGCTGAATTCTTTCGGAACAGCCAATGTAATTACATGTCCATGGTCTTCCCAATCGGATTGAGTCCGTATAAAATAATTCATAACCAGCCTCCAAGATTAGACTCTGAATACACTCTTAGTTGTATCACAAACCGACGTTTTGTGTTGTCGTTATCTTGCTGTTTCATTCTAGCTGCTAGATTGTAGGGATGAATTCGAGGCGAGCGTGTGCGGTGCGCAAGCTGTGGGAGTTGTGCCAAGCTGTCCATTCTGTGCATGCGGACTCCAGCGCTGCTATTGCGATGCAAACACCCTAAATGAGAGACATACGGACTGAGAATCCACTATTTGAGGTTTTAGTGCCTGATTTAGTCAATAATTTGCTCAATAGCGTCTTCTGTGTCCATATAAATCGTTTGTATATTAAAATAACTATGGATCCACATTTACAGCCAGAAAGGTTGATGTATCATGCAAGTTAGTAAAACGAATGCCATGCGAATTCTTGATACGAAGAAAATCTGCTATGAAGTTCTTTCTTATGACAATGAGGATGGAAAAATCCATGGTACAGCTGTAGCTGAGAAGATTGGAAGAGCTCCGGAGTCAGTTTTTAAGACATTGGTCTCCCATAGTGGATCGAACCTATATGTATTTGTAATTCCGGTTGCTGAAGAGCTCGATCTCAAAAAGGCGGCCAGAGCCGCCGGTGAAAAGAAGATCGAAATGCTGCCTGTAAAGGATCTGCTCAAATGGACAGGTTATATCCGTGGCGGCTGTTCGCCGGTGGGCATGAAGAAGCTGTATCCAACCTTTATTGACAGCAGTGCAGAGCCCTTGGACAAGATGGCAGTCAGCGCTGGAAGGATCGGCTTGCAGATGGAGGTAGCGCCGCTGCTACTGGCAGATACGGTTACCGCCAAATTTATAGAGTTGATTAAATAAACGACGACTCAATTTCCCGCTACAGTGATGACGACTTTTCCTAAGGCGTGCCCTTCCTCAAGATACCGCATCGCCTCAGGGACTTTACTTAACGGGAATTTTCTATCAATCACAGGGACGATTGTACCGGCTTCGAGAAGTTCTTTTATAAAAGTTAAATCCTTTTGGTTTGGTTTCGCCATCACATTATGCATTTTCTTGCTTCCGGTCATTGAAATCCATGGTCCTAGGAGCATAGCTTGAAAGATTTGAGCCATCGTACCACCGGTCATGATATAAATCCCCTTGGGGCTTAATGCACGCTTATACTCTAAAATCGAATGATATCCATTAGCGGCAATAATCAAGTCATACCGTTGCCCATTCTTGGTGAAATCCTCTTGCGTGTAATCAATGACATGGTCTGCACCAATCGCACGCACCATGTCCATTTTCCCCGTGCTGCATACGGCAGTAACTTCAGCCCCGAACGATTTGGCAATCTGGACGGCAAAGGTGCCCACACCACCGGACGCGCCATTAATCAGAACTTTTTGCCCTGCCTGTATCAGTCCTTTAACTCGGATACCCTGAAGGGCGGTGACTGCCGCCATCGGTACTGCGGCTGCTTGCTCGAATGTAATATGGGCCGGCTTCAACACCAATACATGTTCAGGAACAGATACATACTCTGCAAAACCACCCCAACCACATCCGGAAATATCCCCGAATACCTCATCGCCTGGCTGAAATTCCTTTACGTTTCTGCCAACCGCTTCAACCCGTCCCGCTATGTCAGAACCGAGTATGGTATGTTTAGGTTTTAGAAGTCCAGACATTAGACGGGTCAAGAAGGGATCCGCTCGGAGGAGATGCAAGTCAGCTGCATTGGCCGACACCGCATGAATTTTTATCAAGACTTCATTATCCTTGGGGGCAGGTTTTTCAACCTCTTTCAGTTGGAGAACATCCGGCGGTCCGTATGTTGTGTATACAACTGCTTTCATTTGAGCGGCCTCCTAATGGGTTACTTTTGTTTATCGTCCACCCTGATGACAACCTTTCCTCGGGCGCGTCCTTCCTCAAGATATCGGATTGCTTCAGGGACTTCACTTAACGAGTAATATTTATCAATAATAGGTACGACCTTGCCGGCTTCAAAAAGGTCTTTCAACAAATCCAGATCTTCTTTTTTGTTTGGTCTCCACATCACGATGCCCATTTTTTGAGTGCCCATCATTGAAATCAAGGGTCCCAGTATTAAAGCTTGAACTACTACAGCTGTGGAACCTCCAACGAAGACACAAATTCCATGCACCAATTGATCGCAGTAAGTCCAATTTACCAGCATTGTCTACGCCAGTTACTTCAGCCCCAAAGTGCTTGGCAAGCTGCACCGCAAATGTCCCCACACCACCACCCGCACCATTGATCAAAACCTTTTGTCCTGGCTGAATGGGTCTTTTACCGCAAAGATTCTGCAAGGCAACGATTGCCGAAGTAGGTATGGCTGCCGCTTCTTCGAATGTCATACTGGCAGGTTTTAACCTCAATGCCTGTTCGGGAATGCATACATACTCAGCAAAGGCGCCACAATTATGCGGAAAGGATAAATCCCCCCAGATTTCATCTCCTGACTGAAACTGCATTACCTTACTGCCAACCGCTTCAACCCGCCCGGCTATGTCTGTTCCGAGTATCTTGTGCTTAGGTCTTAGCAGACCCCCGAACCGGGACATCGGCGTGCCTCTCAGAGTTTCCAGGTCAGCCGCATTTAATGATGTAGCATAAACTTTTACCAATGCTTCATTTTCTTTTGGGGTAGGTGTATTTACCTCTTTGAACTGGAGAATATCGGGTGAACCATATTTGTGACTGACTATAGCTTTCATTTTCATCAGCGCATCCTTTCTTGTTATAGAGAGTGGCTAATAATGAATAGGTGGATTTGAGGGGAAAGGTACTCGATTAGAAAGGTATGCGCGTGGTCAATTGATTTGGTATCTATAACGTGGTAGTTAAATCAGCAAAGAGGCGAGTCAGAATAGTTCAACTATAGCACGGAAATGAACGGTTATCACAAACCATTTTTGGTGATTTATTAAGGATGTAGAGTAGAGGGTGTATTTTCCGGTGCGTGATTCTGGTCAGGTACAGCGCTGTGATGGCTCAACCGTCGGTAACCCATTGGAGGCAGACCCGTCCAACGTTTGAATTGCTTGCTGAAATGGGAGACGTCACGATACCCGAGGCGATGAGCAATCGTATCTACAGACAGAGTGTTGTCCATTAACAGCAGCTTAGCGTGGCGGATGATCAGGCCGGATAAATATTGCCTCGGCGATATCCCATAAATTTGACGAAAAGCCCGATTGCAGTGGGTAGGGCTGTAGCCTAGACGAGCGGCAATACTCTCAATACTACCGCCCCGTTCGCCTGTAAGTGCGGCGTTTGAAACGGATTCCTGAAGCAATCTTTCGATAGCATTCGCAAGAGCAACGGTATTTTCAGTGGCTTCGGTATTTGTTCCTCGGACCGTCTGCGGCATTTCTGCCAGCACCCAGCCGCTGAGCGCAGTAAAAAGCTGCAGGGAAGCATGTAGTGTAACTAGGCGGTTTCTATGTGAATCATCCGATTCGGATAAAATAGTAGAACTGATAATCACGTCCAGCGCTGAACGAATTCCCCGAAGCTCAGGGGTATTCCCGCTCAGGCTGACAGAATCAACCGTCAACAAAGCACGGCGTAAGGTTAGATCATCAATATCGAAATGCAAGCAGTAGTAGGTCATCTCATGTCCTGTACCCGAGCCGAAGCTGGCATGGGGAGCACCGGGGCGAATAAACAGAATATCACCACTTTGCTGTAAATAGGACTGACCATTTACAGACATTTGTTGCTGGCCCTGTAGTACAACATTGATCTCGAACATGGGGTGTGTATGCACAGGATATTGCCATTCTGCATTTACTTTTCGCCAGTGAGCGGCAAAGATATGAAAAGCTGCCTGGATGTCTGGTGACATCTGGCCGTCGATGGAATTATGTATGCCAGGTTCGGTCGGGTTCATCGCAATCCTCTTTTACACTAGAATAGGACTCCATTATATCATAGCTCTTTAGTTACGTTTGATTTGCCCAAATAATAGACTGCTTTAACCCTGTTGCACCTTCTGCAAAGCCGATAACATGGAGACATAGCCCGGCAATGCCGGGAACCATGCTGGAGGGAGTGCATTTACAATATGTCTCACAATCAATTTTTCAATGCGCATCATTCGCCGATTGGCGCTTTTGCAAGTTTTACCTTAGGATTTCCCGGTGCAGGTGGTGGATTTGATCTCGAGTTGGGCAAATCACCTAAACAGAATATATTCATAGGTCTGGAACGCAAGGATGGAGAGGGATTTGATACACTGCCGTTCCATGAGCAAGGCGGGGATGATGAGAGCAAACGCTACGACATCGAGAACCCTGATCCAAATCCTAATAAACCGCATATTCTGCATCCTTTTTCCAAGGAGCAAATCACAAGAAATTTTCAGCTTGCTACAGATACATGGAGTGCAGGCGATCTAACCTTCCGCATTCTGTCACCGGTTCGTCCGGTACCAGATCCTGAGCTTGCCACCGAAGAAGAACTGAAGAATGTACTACTTCCGGCGGTTCTTGTAGAGATTGAAGTGGACAACTTGTCTTCAACTACTGCACGGCGTGCTTTTTTTGGATTTCAGGGAACAGATGCTTATAGCGCAATGAGAAGCTTAGACACATCTCCTAAACTTACAGGTGTGGGTCAAGGAAGATTCTTGGCTATTGCTGCTGAACAGGGGACTGTGGAATCTGCTTTGCACTTCACGATGGAGGATATCCTAACTGCTGAGCTTAAGGAGAATTGGACCTTTGGACTCGGTCAGGTTGGGGCTTTGATTATGGATGTGCCAGCGGGTGAGCGGAAGACGTATCGTTTTGCAGTGTGCTTCCACCGTTCCGGCTTTGTTACCTCCGGTATGGATGCTTCCTATTATTACAATCGGTATTTCAGCAATGTGGAGTCTGTAGCGGAGTATGCATTGTCCCAATTCGATACTTTGGTACAGGAAGCAGAGAAGGCGAACCAAATGTTCGTGGGCAAAGGTCTCTCTGAGGATCAGTCCTTCATGCTGGCTCATGCTATTCGCAGCTATTATGGCTCAACACAACTTTTGGATTATAAGGGTAAGCCGTTCTGGATCGTCAATGAAGGCGAATACCGGATGATGAATACCTTCGATCTTACGGTCGATCAGCTGTTCTATGAATTACGGATGAACCCTTGGGCAGTTCGTAATGAGCTGGATATGTTTGTGGAAAGATTCAGCTATGAGGATACGGTTCGCTTCCCGGGAGATAAGACTGAATATCCGGGCGGCATCAGCTTTACGCATGACATGGGTGTGGCTAACGCGGTGTCCCGTCCAGGTTATTCTTCTTATGAGCTCTACGGTATTGATGGTTGTTTTTCTCACATGACGCATGAACAACTGGTCAATTGGTTGTTGACCGCAGCAACTTATGTTGAGCATACCGGAGACAGCACTTGGATGAAGAGCAACCTGAGTGTAATGGAGCGTTGTCTCGAAAGTATGGTGAACCGGGATCATCCCGATCCGGCTCAAAGAAACGGTGTAATGGGACTTGATAGCTCCCGGACCATGGGTGGAGCAGAAATTACAACCTATGACAGTCTGGATGTCTCTCTGGGTCAAGCGCGGAACAATATCTATTTGGCGGGCAAATGCTGGGCAGCTTATCTGGCCATGGAAAAAATCTTCAACGACAACGGCCGTGCTGACTTGGCAGCAACCGCAGGTGTTCAGGCGGATCGCTGTGCAGCAACGATTGTGGCTAACGTTACAGAGGATGGTTATATTCCAGCTGTAATCGGCGAAGGCAACGACTCCAAAATCATTCCAGCCATCGAAGGTTTGGTATTCCCGTACTTTACGGGCTGCAAGGAAGCACTTGATCGCAATGGTCGGTTCGCCGCTTATATCAGTGCACTCGACAAACATCTGCACGCGGTTCTTCGAAAAGGAGTCTGCCTGTTCGATGACGGAGGTTGGAAAATCTCCTCCACCAGCAACAACAGCTGGTTAAGTAAGGTGTATCTATGTCAGTTCATTGCCAGAGAGATTTTGGGATTGGAATGGGGAGCGGAAGGGCAAGCAGCTGATCATGCACATGCGGTTTGGCTGACACATCCCGAGCTCTCGATATGGAGCTGGAGCGACCAAATTATCTCTGGGGAAATTACGGGAAGTAAGTATTATCCGCGGGGTGTTACGGCGATTTTGTGGTTGGAAGAGAATAAGGAGTAGTGATGCGGGTCGATCAAGATTAAATCTTGAATCGATCCTTTTTTTTGGATCTGACAATTTATATATTGGCGATGCGTCATTAAGCTATACGAACGGGAAGGATAGTTTAATCATTCGCCGAATACCTTAGACAGGGCAAATTTACGAAGTTAGGAAAAATTGGAAACTTCGCTGTTTCTTTTCCTCAAACTATCTAATTATGATTTTAAAAGGAGATTTATAATGAAGCATCTTTGGTGGAAAATTTCATTTTATTTCGTCTTGTTCGTGGTGGTCTTATTCATGGCAATCAATGACTATTCACCAGTCTTGATAGTAGGAACTGCTGTGATGGCTACCCTGATTTTTTTTATAATCCAATTCATTTATCCGTTAGCTTTGGAAAAGCGTGTGGATCGCGTGGAATCCTTTTTACGCAGCCAGAAAAACACGCCTGGACTCTATATTAATTATGTTTTTGCTAACAGACTTGAGGATGAAGCAAGAACGATTATGGAGCAGCTTATGAGAAAATATAAGCAGGCAGCAGCACAGGCATCGTACAAGGCGGCATACGGCGTTTATCGCAAAGATATGACTGCAGTTCAAGAAGCCGTACCGTACATTCGCTATTCTGATTACCGAGCATATTACGAAACGATTCTACTGTCGGAGGACGGGGAGAGTGCTCAGGCGCGAAAACATCTTGAATCCATCAAGAAGCCTTGGATGAGATCAGCACTGCTCGCGGAAATTGAACTCAAAGCTGGCTGCATCGAAACTGCGGTCAAGCACGCCAGGGAAGCCCTTAATTCTTCGAGAGGCGTCCAGCATTATGTGTTACATAAGGAATACGAAAGGATATTACCACAGGCTGTTGAACTCGTATCGTAAATTCGGAATGTGAAGGTAGCGTTAGGCTTGAATTTAGCGTAGTCCTGGTTCAAAAGGATATTCATATTTTTTTAGAGAGGTTTTAATTTGAAAAAAACATTCACAATCCTTTTATTGACTACAGTAGTTGCTCTTGTTTTAACAGTCATATCCACTCCATTTATTAACAATCATATTGCAAATTCCATAAAAAAAGATCTAGTAAAAGTATCGCTGCCAGACAAAACCGAATGGATAGATGATATATCATCAGCTGGAAAATTAATTGGGAATGGAAACGGAATGCAATTTTTTGGCGCTATTCTAATTAAATCGGAACTAACTTTGGAAGAATTAAATAATTATTATTCAAAATATCGCGAGAATGAATGGAGTTACATTGTTGAACAGCAAGTGAGTGATACAATTGATTTTCTTAATGGTCACTTGAAATTCAAAGCATTGAAAGCAGATGAAGAACTAATTAACTATTATATTGTTTATACTTGGGGCAGCAGTGACTATCCATTAAGTGAGCTTGACATACGAGGACATTGACACTCTGCACAAGCAAGATCACGTGCTACGCCGCCCCACTAAGTAGAACTGTACCATAGATGACAGATCCTCATTCCGCTAACGGGGAACGATAGCGCAAAGAGCAGACTGCTAATGCAATATGCTTTTTATATTGAAGTAACGGGTAGATTAACATAATGATTTCGCGAATACTTTACATATGGAGTTATTTACAAAGTTCGTAAATATGACGTTAGACGAAATCTCACAAGACACAATCCAAGGAGTATTCTCAAAGATGGACACTAAAGAGTTCAGATCTTTAATCAAGACAGAATTGAAACCCGTACTCAATGAGCTTGGTTTTATTGGAACAAATCATCATTTTATTAAGCGGACGAATGATCATTATATTTTTACTTTGGTTATCCAAGCTAATAAATATGGTGGTTCTTGTATTATGGAGTTGGGTGTTCATTTGGATTTTCTTCTTGATGAGAAGAATTCTAATATAACAGTTTATGATTGCGAATTCAGACAAAGAATTCAACCCAAAAAGTCGTTCATCAGTAAATTGTTTAAGAACAATGCAGAAATATGGCATGAATATGGAGAAGATGAAGAACAAGCTAAGCAATCAATTGCTTCAATGAAATCTCTTTTTGTAAGCCAAGGCATGGATTACTTCAATCAATTTAAAAACTTTCCCAATCCACTATTAACAATTGATATAGAAGAAATAAAAAAACGAAGTAAACGGTTGGAACAATTAGGGGCACCATTGGATCTTAGATTGGTTCTATTAATTTCTAAAACTCATTTGTACTTAGGTAATAAGAAAGATGCTAAAAAGTATGCTGATTGGGGATTAAAGAATATTGGAAGAGCGACATTACTAATAAAGGAATTTGAGGGTGTACTTCAAGAAGTGTGAGACTTCATCTAACACCATATTCACGCTTCGAGCCATTCGGCTCTCGGTCCGGCAGAAGTTAGAAGAGGATTCAGGGATGAAATTTGCAGTAGCAGGAAGCGGAATCAGCCGGACACACCCGCACCACCCAACCGCATCGCGGCCGGTCACTTCGTGACCTTAAGGTGGTGGGGCGTCGTGAATACAAGAACGTTATGTGAAATACTGGCAAATAATTAATGGAGGGAAATTCAGTGATGAATAATAATGAAATAACTATTCCTGTTCAGACTACTTCAGAAATGTTGAAAAATACTATCTTTAATTTAGTTGAAGGAATAACTGGCATCGCTACTTCAGAAAAAAACGAATTGATTCTTTCCGCAGGACATTTAGTCCAAAGATTACGTTCTACTAGTTTATTGAACGCTTTACGAGAAGAGTGGAATTTGTTTAGAGAACGTGGAAAAATTGCTGATGATTATCAATATACGGAACAACATATAAATTGTTTACAAGAAACATTAGAATTTTTAGATAAAGATATACCAGATGAAATCAGATTTTCAATGTTGAAGAAATTACTATTAGTAGCCGCTCAGGAAATATTAACAGACAGGAATAGTCACTTACCTATTCAAATGATTAAAATGTGTAAAACTATGAGTTCTGGAGAATCTCTTGTATTGCTTACTACATATAGCATTGCTAAAAGCGGTGGTTTAAATAATGAAAGATTTGGAGCAATAAAGTGGTTAGAGTATGTTGCTGATCATTCAGGACTAGTTTTTCCTGAATTAGTAGAAACATATGAACAAGAATTAGTAAAGAAACACTTACTAACTGATCGTGTACATCCAGATAATAGCGGAGTGAACTTAGGGGAAAATTTTAGACTTACTGGATTTGGGCATATGTTATGTTCCTATATTGAGAAATATGATGAAGAGAATAAACAATTTGGAAGTATTTCATAGGCGGCCCAAGCTTAACATAACATAATATTCGCGCTGCGGGCCATTCGGCCCTTGATCTTCATAGGCAGATACAACCATTCCCCTAAGATTAGATATCTAAGGGGAATGGTTGTCGTGAATACAGGAGCGTTATGTGAAAGCAGCATAAATAAAAGATTGAAAGAGTGATATGAATGACTGGATGCAGATATTTATTAATTTCTTCTAATGGAGATAAGATTATAAAGATCTCTCAACCCAAAGATCACAAATATAAGTCTGTACCTCAATTAGCAAATCAGAATGTACTTGAGGTCATTTTATTTTACAAAAATAAAGACAGGAAGCCATATCAATTGCTTACGTTCGAATTTGACCGATTCCGATTAGATTCCAATGGTGATTATGAAGAAAAAGAAGTAGATAGGAAAAGAGCATTTCATAATTTCTTTGCTTTTGTAATGCCTAGTTTACTCGAAGAAGTAGAAGATAAACCAATATCTATACCTGTCGCTCCAATAGTTCCAACCGATAGTGAAAAAAGATTATTATACAATTACATAAATGAGATGATACCTAACTTAGCAACTGATGCCCCGTATGTAGTTGAGAGTAAAATTAAAGCATCGAGAGAGAAATATGAAGAGATTAAAAACATGGCAAAGAAATCAAAGAACCGACTTAAGTAGTTCGAAGAAGATGCTGACATCACATAACATTATATTCACGTATCGGGCATACGCCTTTGGTCGGCAGAGGGATTTCGGGGAAGCAGAAACAGCCCGACACACCCAGCATTCGCTGGGCGTCGTGAATACGGGAACATTATGTGAAAGTCTTGCAAAAATCTATAAAAAAGCGAGAGATCAAACACATGAAAACAACCTTGGGAATTACATGGGAAGATCTCGATAATTACATTGATTTTAGTGAATCAAGGATATTTTTTAACTCATCATTTGATCACATGGAGTCCTTTAATGTTTGGGGAATTACAATATTAAAAGCCGCAGAATGCTATAAATTAATCAAGGAGCCAAGTAATCTAGTAGAAGAACAGGATATATTTGTTGCCGGTTTATCCGAAGTACGACTGAGTAAGGTACACTCAGGAAGTTTAGAAGTGGCCCTTTATGATCAAAGCGGGCATGGATTTATTAGAGATGTTAATAACAACATAGTAAGTATAAGTAGTAAATGGGGATCTAAAGAAATGAGAACAACCAAATCCCTTACGTTAAATAGCGTGATAGATTGGCCATTTGGATTTGGTGATCTAAAGCTTAATCTAATGGGGGATATACAAATCACAATAGAAACCGATTATATCGTTTCCGTTAACGATTATATAATGGATACTTCAAGATTTGGGTACAAGAAGAATAGCTAGAATTATTTATTGTTGTTCAAGATGGCAAGTCCTTCACATAACAGAGTTTTCACACTGCGGGCCATACGGCCCTAGGATCGCAGAAGATAATTAGCCAGGAAGCGGATTCAGGAGATCAACCTTGCGAGTTAAGTCTGTCGGACCAGACACTTTCGCCCTAAGCCTCTCGGGTTCACCGAATACACCAACGTTATAAGAAATCCCCATAATGACATATACATACTACATTATCAAGCATAAATCTTTTTAAATGAAGGTGGTATCAAAAGTGGGAGAAGAGTTGAAGATGGAGCTTGCTTTTAAGGTCAAAGATATTTTCAATCCTGATGATAAGCTTGCAAGATGGGTATTGAAACTCGCAATAGCTAGAAATGATATGTTACATGTTCATAAACAACTATTAGAGGCATTCGATGCAAATTCGGATAATAATATTGGCGAAAGCGTATATTTATTCAGAATAGCAGTCTCTCATTTAAGAGAAATAATAAAATTGACAACGTTTGGTTACGAGAATCAAAATATTAATAGTTTTATTCGAAAAATGGATTTAGAGACTCAAAAACACTATGAGATGCTTATATTTACAAAGAACGATTTATTTTTGAATGAAGTATTAATCCCTATAAGAAATAACCTCTTTCATTATTATGATAAGGATAAAGATAAGGAATTCAATGAAAAACTTAATCAAATGGATGATATAGAAGGGAAAATCAAAATTACTGGGAATTTCATTAAAGATGTAGATTATGTTTTTGCAGATGAAGTTTCTTTCAACATTAGTCTTGGGAATATATCTTATGAAGATTTTGTAGTTAGGGTTAAAGAAATAAGCAGTTACATGGTTTCATTTATATCTGCAGCAGATACAATTACAGGGAAGTACTTAGATACAAAGCGAGAACATATTAGAATAATTTAAAAATTTATGAAAATATGTGATCAGAAGAGTTATTTATGTATTTCCAGGAAGTAGGGCGACATTTTATTATAACAATGTGTTTACGCATCGGGGCATACGCCCCTCGCTCCCGGAATATAGGTCGGAGATGTAGATGCCAGTCACATCCATTCCACAAACCGCATTGCGGCCACCCTTAGAGGGGGCTTGAGTTAATGAACGTCGTGAACACGGAAATGTTATGTGAAACCGTCACAAATGTTAAATTTATAAAACAGGAGGTATATCAATGCTAGGTCTAATTTTATTACAAGAAAAGCCATAGTTGAAGATCAATAAAGTAATTGGAGAGCAAAAAAGATTCTATATAAAGGTGAATTCTGGAAAGCAACTTTATAATCCCTCCCCAAATGTTAAAAAGCTTAAATGAGGTCTAATCGTCTTTAGCTTAATACTTTTCTTCGTGCTTGTACTTAAATTCAGGATCAACACCCCTTAAGGGCGCACAACTATATTGATAAATTCGTCCGTTCTCTTTACGGTAGAAGTATCTAGCATTTACTTCATCTTGGAAAATTACTGTCGTACTAACAAGTGGTAGTTTTCCGAATTCTGTGTACACTTTTAAAATTTCTTTTTGACTATAACCCTTATCGGCCAAATATTTACCAATTTCTTTATTTGAATTATTCTTGTATGAGTGGATAGTCAACAAACCTATTCCTAAAATTATAAAAACTACAATTAAAACCTTCTTATTAATCATTTAAGTACCGCTCCTATCTACGTAATCCCGGTTATCTCTGTCTTCAAATATTCAATGATATTTTTACAAATAAAACGGAAAAAAACCAGTCAAAAGTGCCGTGTGACTGGTTGTATGATCGTGTTGCGGTTATTTAATTTTATCAATTTTAAATATAAATTTCCATGAAGCAGAATTGCCAGAGTATCTACCCCGATTTTCAACAACCTGCACCGTCATAGATTTATTTTGGGATGATTTAAGTGAGGAGACCTTTAGAGTTGTGGTTGCTTCACCATCATCAGGAATACTATCCTGCTCTTGTGCTTCAGCGTGCAATTTTATTGTACCAGTTGAACTCACGTTTAATGTAATGGATTCTCCATCTGCAAGTTCTGTGCCGTTTACAAATCCCCCCCACCACCATTCGTTACCTACATGATTATTCTCCACTAAATCTGCACTCACAAAGGTAACTTTTACTTTCTCAGTTTTTCCAGCAGCTAATAAAGGTTGGGTATTGAAGATGAATACAAAAATCAATAATGCACCTAATTTAAAATAGTTCGATTTCATTAAAATGCCTCACTATTAATCGATTTTTTACCAATTATAGCAGCAAGGGCGATGTAGTTCTATAGTCTCGCTAATTGTCTATATATATATTGTCAAGATGCGTAAAGTTGCGAAATACGAATTGTAATGTCTGTACCTATTGCCTCGGTTACATTGTTGCTTACATTGAAAGCAGTGGACTTCCTTCAATGACATGGGGGGTACTCGGAAGCATGTAAGAAAAACGGTCGCCTAACTAGTCTCGCGACTTGTTAGACGGCCGTTTTATGTTTCGGAGACTCATATCCCCCAATATGTCAAATGAAAAATGAAAGAAGAAATAGGTCTCTAATCGAAAAAAAAGGAATGCGTCGATGAAAAAAGCGGCGTCTTGGAAAAAATCCTGGATGGAATCCGAATTGTCTATAAGTAGATTCTTGCGCTGGCATTCCGTTCATTCCATCAACCATTTCATTGGTTGGAATAGCAAGGGTGACATAGTCCTTATCGACGTGAGCAATAAACCCGTCAAATGATTGACCGTCAGTCGTTGTAATACCAACATATTTATTCATGCAACTCCAACTGATCTGTTGATATTGGTTTGCGTCCATAAATAACCTCCTAAGGTATCAAGTAAATGTACTCGACATCAGTCTATGGACTTTAACCTATAACGTTCACGGCGTTTGCCTATAAGGAAAGATCTTTGGATGAATTTTACACTAACTTGGTTACGAATATTAGCCACAAGGAGCTGGCGAAAGAATCAAAAGGAAAATGATGCTTAATAGCAATTAAACAAGGCTTTTGCCTAACACATCTATATTTTGAGATTAATAAGATACTTATGTTCAACCAACTCAGAGGAGGTATGGTTAGAAATGAGTAAACAATTATCAACATATAGTTACAAATCAAGTTATCCCTGTAGGTAACAGTCATGTTCACGAGATTGATCTTACGCATACCGATTTCTTAAATCATTTTCATAATCTGAAAAAAATAAGAACAGGACCCGCAATCTCTGTTGGTAACGGCAAACACGTACACTTCGTACAAGGTGTAACCACGCTAAATGACGGTCATAAACATCAATTCAATTTTGCTACATTAATTCAACAGCCTCTAGTATAATGATGTGTCCCGAATTATGAGCGTTAAGAAGGTCAGAAAAATTTTCCTGCCTTCTTTTATTTTCTTATGGACCCTATCTCCCTAATCCCCGAATCCACAAACTCCGGCACTGTCTTTCCCGTATTTGCCGAAAGCAAGGTATTGATAATGCTTTCGCCCCAGTGATCTTCGTTCTGTGAAATGACGGACGTCAGTTGGCCGTTTCGAAGGGCTTCTTTTACGGTGGGTGTCATTCCCAGGGTCAGCGCATACCGTTTCAATCCCTTGGCTTTCCAGATTAGGGTGGAGGTTGAGCCGGAAACGAAATCTAAGCCGATAAAAGCGTTAAAGTGGGGATGAGCATCAATCATTTCTTCCAGTTCCGTTGTGGCCCGTGTCTCACTGCCCTCGTTGAAGCGAACCTCAAGTACATCAATGGTAGTCTCGGTGTTCAAATAATGAAGGAGGCCTTCCAGCCTTTGGCTGAGTCCGTACATTTGGGACATACCGGCTTCCACAAGGATCATACCTCTACCTTTTAAAAGACGGCTTACTGCTTTGCCCATGGTTACACCCGTCTCGTAGTTGTCCGCTCCAATGAAGCTAAGTCGATTGCTGCCGGGAGCGTCGGATTCAAAACAGACCACAGGGATGCCGCTGGCAACCGCTTTATTAATCACGGGAATAAGCGCTTTAGCATCTACGGGATCGATAGCGATTCCATTCAGCTTTTGCTTAATCATGGTTTCCATGATCCGAATCTGCTGTTCCAGATTGGCTTCGTCAGGAGCTTGCACCATTAGTCTAATATTATGGTCTTTCGCTGCTTCCTCTGCATTCTGTGTAATAACCTCGTAGGTGGGGTTCACCATAGGATATATAATGCCGTAAGTACGAGGGGGTTCATTTTGCTGATCGGACGCCTTCTGCACGTTGCTATCCTGCGCCGCTATGTTCTGATCCCCAGCTGAAGGCGCTGATTGGCAGCCTGAGAGGAGCATTCCAACAGTCAACAGTAAGCAGAATAAACGGTTACGCTTTTTGACGTTCATGATTCTTCCTCCCGTGCCGTTCCTGATCTATGAGGCCTTTCTCGTCGGCAGTCCCTTGTTTGCGATATTCCATCGGAGTCATGCCGGTCACTTTTTTGAACTGATTCGAGAAGTAATGCTGATCGTTGTATCCTACCTCGAAGGCAATCTCGAATGTTTTATGGCGAGTGGTTTTTAGTAGTTCCATCGCTTTGCGGATTCGGGTCCCCGTGAGATATTCGGTCATGGTCTGGCCTGTTACCTGGCTAAATACCTTGCTCATATGGCTTGGACTCACGCCGATTTGTCTGGAGATATCTTGCAGGGACAGCTGATCATCGTTGTAGCATTCGGAGATATATTGCTTGACCTTGCCAATCAGATCGCCATATTTGTCAGAGCCTTCGGAGCGCCATTTCCACAGTTTGTCGAGCAGGAATGTCAAATAATTCAGGCAACCCTCAAAGTCAGCAATGTTCTTAATAGACTGCTGAAGCTCCTCAATTAGTTCAGTGGGGTCCTGTGACGTTTGAAAGCTTTGTTTGGCGGTATGAATCATCTCAAGCGACAGGTCATTCAGCAGATAATAACCGTACATGGAGCTTTTCCAATTCATCTGAACCAGACCCGCAGCAAATTCGCTTATAAAAGTCGGAGCCTCCGATGGGGTGCCTATTTTTAAAAACTCAATAAATCGGTTACGGTCAAGCAGTACACTGTCCACAACTGCGTCAAATGAAGCACTACTCAAGGATGTCTGGTTTAAGCTCGAAATCCGTTGTCCATTCTTGTCTTCTTCGGCTTCAAGATATGAGGTATGTATACCCTGAAGGCGTTCATGGACATTACCGATACCGACCGGGATGTCAAACTGGAAATTCTGTTCAATGCTTTCATGAATGGTGTTGACCGATTGGACCACTTTTTCCCGGAGTGTTTCAGCTTGGTTTCCTTTATGTATCCATACGGTCTCTGTACGGCTTCGTTTGAAGATAAAGCTGTCCGCTGACTGCGCCAACTGGTCGTTTAAGAAGGAGTCTATTTTTGTTATCGGAAGGCTATCCTCTCCCACTTGGGCTGCATTAGGGAACCGAAGGTCAAAGACAACTACCGAATAATAATTGGCAGACAGATTAAGATTCATATAACTTGCGGCTTCTATCGCTTGGGCTGTACTGATTAACCCCCCGCATAGATCGGAGAGAAGCTTCTCTCCTGTATAAGAGAATTTCTTCTTAGCCCGCTGCTCTTGGTCAATTCGTTCACTGACTCCTTGCAAAAGCTGGATCAGATCGGCTGAACTGACAGGCTTTAAGCAGTAATCTTCAACACCGAGGCGAAGCGCAGATTGGGCGTAATGAAATTCGTCATGGCCGCTTAAAATAATAATTTTGATATCCGGCATTTGCTGCCTGACAATGGAGCTGAGTTCCAGCCCGTTCATAAAAGGCATTTTGATATCTGTAATTAGAATATCCGGCATCCACTGCTCAATAAGAGGAAGGGCCACCTCACCGTCTGAAGCGTCTCCGCAATAGGTAAAGCCTTCTTTTTCCCAGTCCACACAAGCACGAATATTTTCACGGATTAGAATTTCATCATCTACGAGCATGACTTTCTTCATGGGTTAACCCCCTTACTTTTTAGGTATCCGGATTGAAATTTGCGTACCTTCTCCGTCTGTGCTCTCCAGATGAACACCGAAGCCTTCTCCAAAATAGAGGCGAAGCCGCTGATGAACATTCTGCAGACCAAAGCCGCCTTCCATACTGTCTTCCTTAGCACCTGCATCAATTTCGATGGGTGTGTTCAAATGCTGACGAAGGAATTCAAGCTGCTGCGGCTTTATTCCAATTCCGTTATCCGTCACCGTTAGGACGATTACAGTGTAGTCTTCTATATGGCCTTCTATGGTAATCAGACCTTTTCCCCGCTTGTTTTTAATCCCGTGATAGATCGCATTCTCAATCAACGGCTGGAGGGTCATTTTTAAAATAGGGTAGACCTGAAGCTCCGGCGGCACTCTCATTTCATAGTCAAGGATATCCCGGTATCGCATCTGTTGGATGACCAGGTAACTTTCCGCATGCTCCAGTTCAGTTTTGATGGAAATCCAATCCCGGCCTTTGTTCAAGCTGATCCGGAAAAAACGGGATAATGCCTTTACCATATTGACTACGCTGTCACTTTTCCCGGCTTCACTCATCCAAATGATGGAATCGAGGGTGTTATATAAAAAATGAGGGTTGATTTGCGCCTGTAGAGTACGCAGTTCCGCTTTTTGTACCTGTTCCTGCTCTCGGATACTCTTTTCAAGCAACATCTTAATCTTCTCTAGCATGATGTTAAAGCTCTTGCCGAGATCTGCAATTTCATCCTGTCCCGTAGGCTTCACCTTTGCTTCCAGATATCCGCTTGCCGCTAAACGCATCTTGTTCTGCAGCAACTGCATGGGCCGAGTGATTCGCTGCGTAAGGAAGAAGTAGAGGGTAAGAGCAAATATGGCGCTAAGTATAACACTGACGATAATCAACTGCCGGATTCGATTGGCTTCAGCCACAATTTCCTGCAGAGGGGCCATCCCGATGATTTTCCAACCCGTAGACTGAGAGGTCGTATATACTACAAACTTGGGTTTGCTATCTGTAGGTAGAACAAAGCTGTCACGATTCGATTTCTGCCACTGCGGCAAATTCGTCTGATGGACGAGTTCACTGTCTTTAGGGCTAATCTTAGGTACAAAAATGGGCAAATCCTTCTGATCTAAAATATAAAAGAAACCCGTCTTGCCAATCGTAACCTTGTCGCAGAATTGTTCTATGAAGGAATCGTCCAGATCAATAATTATGAATCCAATGACTTCGTGCGTAATTCGCTGTTTCACCGCAGCCATAATTGAAATGACGTTTCGATCCGGATAAGTGAATCCGTCCAGGCGGTCATAATCAGAAGCCCCTGAAGGCGGGATTTTCAGCACAAGATCCGGGTTATTGGTTAAGTCTTGAAAATGCGGGTTTCGCAGCGGATTGCGGCTTTGCTGGAAGACACCCTTGCGTTCACTGATGCCTTTCCCGTAGAGATTAATCAATGTGATGTTGAGGACATTCTCGTATTTGTACGTTTCCCGGTAGAGCTCGAAGGTTTGCAGTATTTCTTTGGCTTCATTATAGGTCTCCGATTGAGAGAAGAGAAAATGGATAACTTCAGGGTTCTTGCTTAACTCCAGCAGCCGCTCCGTATCATCGAACAAAAAGTCAATGTTACGAACGAGCAAATCTGCCGCCAGCATACTGGACGCTTTGCTATGGTCCGAAATGGAGTGATACGACTTCTGGTAAGATACTAGACCTACTGCGATGAGCGGAATAGAGGTCAGAATTATAAACATGGTTAGAAGCTTCGCCCGCAGGCTGGAGGAGATCCAGCGAGTCAATCTCATAGTATCGGTCCCCTCATTGGTTAATCAGGTATTACTTATCCATCATAACTCAAAATAGTGGAAAAGAGAGGCATAAAAGAAAGCGCAATCATAAAGTACACCTTTTGAATAAAAAATTACACAATTATAAGTTCAATCCTTCCCTTGCACAAAAAAACGAAAATTATACCAAAATAGGGCCGTATAAACGGATTTTGTAAGCGGTTTATAATGAGGCCAACACCAAATGAATGGTGATCTTGAAGGGGGAGAAACAATACATGAAAAAAATAGGCAAAATAGGCGCAGCCCTTACACTATCGTTGATGATGATTATGATCTCAGCCTGTGGGAACGGCAATGGCAACAATGGGAATGCAGCAGCCGGAAATAACAAAGCTGAAGCTACGGCAGCAGCAGAGACCGATACAACTGGCAACGATAAAGAAGCGGGCAAACCTCTAGTATTGGGATTCTCCCAGGTGGGGGCGGAGAGCGGCTGGCGCAGTGCTAATACGAAATCCATTCAGGAATCTGCAAAAGAGGCAGGATATGACCTTAAATTCTCAGATGCACAGCAGAAGCAGGAGAATCAAATCAAAGCCCTTCGTTCATTTATCCAGCAAAAGGTGGACGTAATTGCCTTTTCTCCTGTGGTTGAATCCGGATGGGATACCGTCCTTAAAGAAGCAAAAGATGCAGGCATCCCAGTCGTGTTGACCGACCGTGCAGTAGATTCCAAGGATAAGTCGTTATATGTAACCTTTATCGGTTCAGACTTTGTGGAAGAGGGACGTAAAGCGGGTCAATGGTTGAGTGATCAATACAAGGATGCGGCGGAAGATGTAAATATTGTTGAACTTCAAGGAACTACGGGATCCGCACCAGCCAATGATCGTAAGTCCGGCTTCGCGGAAGTGATCGCCAGCAATCCGCACCTCAAGGTCATCGCTTCCCAGACCGGTGACTTCACTCGTGCTAAGGGAAAAGAAGTTATGCAGGCCTTCCTTAAAGCCAACAAAGACATAGATGTACTGTATGCCCATAACGATGACATGGCCCTTGGTGCCATTCAAGCTATTGAAGCTGCAGGTCTTAAACCGGGTGTCGATATCAAAATCATTTCGGTGGATGCAGTCAAGGACGGTATGCAAGCTGCCAGTGAAGGTAAAATCAACTTCATCGTAGAGTGTAACCCATTGCTGGGACCTCAATTGATGGAAGCCGCACAGAGCATCGTAGATGGTAAAACTCTTGAACCGCGGATCGTTACCATTGAATCCACATTCACTTCCGAGCAAGCTAAGGAAGTCCTTGCGAGTCGTCAATATTAATAGACACCTATAACGATAGAAAAGTGAGAAAGTCACTCCATCCGGCTAATTATCGCCACCGGAGTGGCTTTTTCGCTCCAAAAGGAGTGGGGAAAAGTGAGCGATCAAGACCCGATTCTTCAGATGAGGGGGATCCATAAAAGATTTCCAGGAGTCAAGGCTTTATCCAATGTAGATTTTCGCCTATTCCCGGGTGAGGTTCATGCTCTAATGGGTGAGAATGGAGCCGGCAAATCAACCCTAATTAAGGTTCTGACCGGTGTGTACTCCATTGATGAAGGTACCGTTGATATGGAGGGCAGCCCTATTTCAGTTACTAGTCCCCAGGAATCACAGACTGCGGGCATTAGTACCGTATATCAGGAAGTGAACCTGTGCCCCAATCTGACGGTTGCGGAGAATATCTATATCGGCAGGGAGCCGAGGAAGTTCGGACGGATTTTATGGAAGGAAATGAACCGGAATGCTGCCGTTTTGTTGAAGGAGCGCCTTAACCTGGACATAGATGTCACTCTGCCGCTTCAATACTATTCGGTTGCCATTCAGCAGCTTGTAGCCATTGCTCGGGCGCTTAATATTTCCGCAAAAGTGCTGATCCTCGATGAGCCGACTTCCAGTCTTGATCGAAATGAAGTTCAGCAATTATTCGGGATTATGCGGAAGCTGAAAAGCGATGGTCTGGCGATTCTGTTTGTTACGCATTTTCTAGATCAGGTATATGAAATATCTGATCGGATCACTATTCTTCGAAACGGAGAATTTGTCGGTGAATATAGGGTGAACGAGTTGAGTCGCATTGATCTTGTGCTCAAAATGATCGGTAAAGAGCTGAATCTGTTAGAAGAACTGCCGCAATTGTCTCAGGAGTATAAAGACTCCTCCGGGGAAGTATTGCTTACTGCATCTGGTCTCGGACGTAAGGGCTCTATCGAACCCTTTGACTTGACTCTTCATAAAGGAGAAGTGGTCGGCTTGGCAGGTCTGCTCGGATCGGGAAGAACCGAGGTTGCCCGTCTGTTCTTTGGTGCAGATAAGCCTGATCAAGGAGGGATCACGAGCCCGGGGATTGAGGGAGGGATACATTCTCCGAGAGACGCCATTAAGCGAAAGATCGCCTTTTGCTCCGAGAATCGGAAGGCGGAAGGGATTATTGACGACTTGACGGTAAGAGAGAATATTATCCTTGCTCTCCAGGCGTCACGGGGCTGGTTCAGAACTATCTCCCGTAAACGTCAGGATGAATTGGCCGATGAGTATATCCAATTAATGAATATCAATCCGCCTAATCCTGAGCATTTAATTAAAAACCTGAGCGGAGGCAACCAGCAGAAGGTTCTGCTCGCCCGTTGGCTGCTCACAGAGCCGAGACTGCTGATCCTGGACGAACCCACGCGCGGCATTGACGTTGGAGCAAAGGCGGAGATTCAAAAGCTGGTGCTGTCGCTTTCCCGCCAAGGAATGTCCTTCCTCTTTATCTCATCCGAGCTTGAAGAAGTGCTGCGCGTCAGTGACCGTATCGCTGTACTCCGCGACCGGAACAAGGTGAAGGAAATCTCAGGTGAAGAAATGAACCCGCATGAAATCATGCAGGCGATAGCGGGAGGTTGAACTTAAATGAATCGAATGATGAAACATTATCTTTTTTGGCCCTTATGCGTACTTGGAGCACTGCTGCTCTTTAACTTACTCTATTCACCGGACTTCTTTTCCATTGTTCTGAGAGACGGCCATCTGTATGGAAGTCTAATCGATATCCTGAACTTTGGCGCACCCTTAGTTCTGGTTGCTATAGGGATGACACTGGTTATTGCTACAAAAGGAATAGATTTATCAGTGGGCTCCATCGTGGCTATCTCCGGTGCGATCGCTTGCCTGTCTATCAGTAAAGGTTCGGATCAGAGCTCACTGGGTCTGGTCATGACAGCGATCCTGTCCTCGCTCGCCTTGTCGTTGGTGCTCGGACTTTGGAACGGATTCTTAGTTGCCGGAGCAGGCATTCAACCTATTATTGCTACCCTAATCTTAATGGTCGCGGGACGGGGAATTGCTCAGCTTGTGACCAGCGGACAGATTATTACTGTGGATAGCTCAACCTATGAATATATTGGAGCAGGTTCACTTGCGACATTACCCTTTTCGATCTTCATTGTTACTGCAATGCTGATTGTTGCGCTGCTGCTGACACGAAAGACGGCACTAGGTTTATTCATTGAATCGGTTGGAAGCAACCCTACTGCCAGTCGGCTGACAGGGATACGTTCCAATATGGTCATTATATCTGTCTATATATTCTGCGGATTATGTGCAGGTATTGCCGGACTTCTGCTCAGCTCCAATGTATCCAGCGCCGACGGCAATAACGCCGGTCTATGGTATGAGCTGGATGCCATCCTTGCGGTGGTCATCGGTGGCACCTCCTTGAACGGCGGGCGCTTTTATCTGATGGGCACTGTGATCGGAGCACTTATTATTCAAACGTTGACGACTACGATCTACATGATTGGCGTACCGCCTGAGATTACGCTCGTTGTGAAGTCAGTAGTGGTGCTGGCTGTATGTCTGATCCAGTCGGAAACCTTCCGCAGCACGATCATGACCCGTTGGAAGACCCGGAATTATCCCGGAGAGAAGGAGGTTGTCCGTCATGTCCGTTAACCGCAAATTCATTCCAATATTGGTTACGTTCGGTTTGTTCGTTGTCATGTTTGCAGCGGGTTCTTTCCGTTACACCGGATTTTTCTCCCTGCAGGTGCTGATGAATCTGCTGGTCGATAACGCTTTTCTACTAATTACTGCTGTCGGCATGTCCTTCGTTATCCTCTCAGGCGGCATTGATCTATCGGTAGGGTCCATCATAGCCCTGACTACAATGGTTTCTGCAAGCCTGGTTCAACAGCAAGGGTGGCCACCGGCGGTGGTTATTCCGTTGGTGCTTGTTATGGGTTCTGTTTTTGGATATGGGATGGGTGCGATTATACACTATTTCAAAATCCAGCCGTTTATCGTCACGTTAGCAGGCATGTTTCTGGCTAGAGGACTTTGTTATGTGATCAGTATTGATACGATAACTATTGATAATGCCTTTTACACAAGCGTAGCCCAGACTAAAATTCATTTGCCTGGAGGAAGCTTTGTATCCATTAGTGTTATCATTGCCCTCGTTGTTATCGCGGCGGCCATCTATATTGCGCATTACACTCGCTTTGGTCGCAATGTGTATGCACTTGGTGGAAGTGAACAGTCAGCGCTGCTCATGGGACTGCCGGTCGCAAAAACCAAAATTCTGGTCTATACGCTCAGCGGTTTCTGTTCAGCACTCGCCGGTGTAGTTTTCACCTTCTATATGCTGTCAGGTTATGGACTGCACGCAGTGGGTCTGGAGTTAGATACAATCGCCGCGGTAGTCATCGGAGGAACGTTGTTAACCGGAGGAGTAGGGTATGTAATCGGAACCTTTTTCGGAGTGATGATTCAGGGGATTATTCAGACCATCATCAGTTTTGAAGGAACGCTGAGCTCATGGTGGACCAAAATCGTTATCGGATTGCTGCTATTCTTCTTTATTCTCCTCCAGCGATTGCTGATTGCAAGGCGTTCGACCCTAAAGCTATAATGAGGTTAACATCACATCGACATTGGAAGACAAAGCTTTTGTCCTCCAATGTTTTGTTTTGCTATTAACGCGTAATGTTAGTATCACGTAATACTAGTATCGCATAACTTGTAATCTGGCTTTTTAGAGGGCGTTCGGGATACCATAATATGGGGTTAATAAAGAATGTGGGATGGTTCATTGGTTTTCATTCCTTTATTTTACTTTAGTTGCACTTTGTACACTTAAAAAGCCGTCTTTTCTTCCTTTAGCATATATAGATGTATTTTCTGCAACTATTAGGGCCAAATGTCCCGAAACCTTCTACTTTCTCGGTTTTTAATTGTATTTAGTACAACTAAACCAAATTAGTGGTGGGGAATTCTTAAAATAAGTGCATAAAGTGCAATTAAAGTTAATTGTAGTTGTTATATTCTCAAATCACAATCTAATCACATTCAACTCAGCCCATACTTCAAACGCTCTAACACAGACCGTCCGTCAGATCATACTTGAGAACATGTAAGCGATACCAATGCAGATACAGGGGGAGATTATGGGGAAACTGACAAAAGTGATGTTGGTTTTGGTAATGATGCTGCTCCTGGCTGGCTGTATGAGAAGTGGTTCCGGCTCAGGCCAAGCTACTGTTGAACCTGCTTCAGCGGATGAGACTCAGCAGTTGAGTTGGATTCCACCGCTTGATGATGCACCGACCGACCCCATAGTACTCGGCTTCTCTCAGCTTGGATCGGAGAGTAATTGGCGGAATGCGAATACCACCTCCATTGTAGATGCAGCCAAGGAATCAGGGATTACCCTGATTATTGAGAACGCAGAGCAGTCGCAGGAGAAACAATTTGAAGCCATCCGCTCCTTCATCCGCAAGAAGGTTGATGTTATTGCCATAGCTCCTGTAGTGCAAAAAGGTTGGGAGCCCATCCTGCAGGAGGTCAAAAAAGCGGGGATTCCGGTCATCATTCTGGATCGATCTGTTAATGTGGATGATGGCTCGCTATATGTAACCTTTATCGGCTCTGATTTTTATGAAGAAGGGGTAAAGGCCGCCAAATATATGTTAGATAAAATGCGTCATCTTCCCGGTCCTGTAACCATTGCTGAGCTAGAGGGAACTATTGGATCCACACCCTCAATTGATCGCGGGCGAGGTTTTCGAGATACGATTAAGGCCAATTCCCGGTTTCAAATCACTCAAATTCTGCCTGCCAATTTCACCGAAGTGCAGGGACGTAAGGTTATGAAGGCCTTTTTAGAGAAACCAAGGGAAGAGTGGCCTCAGGTTCTCTATTCCCATAATGATGATATGGCACTTGGAGCGGTTGAAGCCATCGAAGAAGCCGGCCTTAAGCCTGGGCAGGATATCATTATCATCTCGATAGACGGCACTCGGCGGGCAGTCGACAGTATGATTCAGGGAAAAATCAATGCAGTTGTAGAATGCAATCCGTTGCTCGGACCACTGCTTATGCAAGCTACCAAAGAAATCATGTCCGGCCGGACACTTCCCAAGCGGATGGTTCCGCCTGAGGACATCTTTACACAAGAAACAGCCGCTGTAGAAGCGCAGGATCGCAAATATTAGAGGGTACATCAAAGGCTCAAGTGAAAGGGGACAGACCCCTACGCTTGGGTCTTTTTTTAGACATATCGACAACTATAATATATCATGATATATTATTATGTATAAACTGAAATAATATAGAGTCAGGAGATAGATGGTTATGAGTGAGTCAACTTCTTCTAAGCCCATGTATGAAAAAATATTTGACGAACTGAAGCAGCGTATTGTTACCAAGGACTATCAGCTTGGGGAGCGGGTTCCCTCCGAGAAAGAGCTGGCTGATGCTTATAGTGTAAGCCGTATCACCAGCAAGAAAGCCCTTGAGATGCTCGCAGCAGAGCAATTAATCGTTCGAAAACCGGGAAGAGGCTCATTTGTGGCCGATCCTGTAATTGATTATTTGGAATCAGGGGCTAATGTAGCCGCGGGCTCTGAGGGATATGCTTCAAATGCAATCAATCATGATGAGAAGACGATTGGTCTGATTATTACCGACTTTGGTAACAGCTATGGGACGGGTTTGATTTATGGGATGGAGCAGGCTGCCCGTGATAATGACTGCTTTCTGGTGTTGAGAAGAACCTTTGGTGACCCTGATAATGAGGAACAATCCATTCAAAAACTGCTCAACCTCGGGGTGGATGGTCTGATCGTATTCCCGGCTCAAGGCGAATATTTCAGTGCGGAAATCTTGAAACTGGTTATTGGGAAATTTCCTCTTGTTCTTGTAGACCGGCATTTGAAGGGAGTCGCAGCGGCTTCGATCAGCACCGATAATATGCAGGCAGCACTTAAGGGTACAGAGTACTTATTCGATCTAGGACATAAGCATATATCCTTTCTTTCACCGCCTCCAGTCGATACGACTGCGGTTGAGGACCGTATTGAAGGCTTTATTCAGGCTCATGCCCAGCGGGGAATTGTGGTTGATAAAGGTCTTTGGGTCAGTGATCTGACCTCTACGCTTCCGAACTCCTTCAATGAGGAGAATATTGAGCGTGATATCTCACGACTGGTGTCCCACTTGAAGAGCAATCCAGCTATAACGGCCCTGTTTGCTATTGAATACAACATTGCATTGCTTGCCAAAACAGCGGTGGAACGGGTGGGTCTGCGAATTCCGGAGGATATCTCCATCATTTGCTTCGACAGTCCGCCGACTCATCTCGGGGGTGGGTATTCCTTTACCCATATGCAGCAGAATGAAGAAGAGATGGGTCGGATTGCCGTGGAGAATGTACTTAGTATAATGGGCGGGCATACCGTTCCTAACAAAGTGATGCTGGAAGCCCGACTGATTCCCGGAGAATCAACAGGATCTGCTAAGCTGTCATAGCTTTCTCATCCATTGGTTAGTGTAAATTCCCTTGATAAGCAGGACGCAATCGTTCATCAACAAGAAAACCTGTCCCCACCGATAGGTTTTTTCTGTTTCTTTGGTGAGTTCTAAACCGCTAATTGTTGCATAATAGTATATCATTATTTATTAATAAACATATTGACATGTGAATAATATACCAATATACTAATCTCATGAAAGCGCTTTAGAATAAGCGAAAAAAGGGGAGGTGTACCTCAGCTGAATTCAATTAGAGAGATACCTGTTTCTATGAATGCGCTGATGGCTCATGTTCAAGAAAAGATGGCGGATCGACCGAAATTGGCTAGGATGTTTGAGAAGTGCTTATCGAATACATGGAATACGACTATAAAACGCAAGGCAGATGGCAGAACTTTTGTAATTACCGGAGATATACCGGCGATGTGGCTTCGGGATTCAACGGCACAGGTCAGACCTTACTTATTGTTAGCCTCAGAGGATGAACAGATCGCGGATATGATACACGGTCTTGTGGAGCGCCAGTTTGCTTATATTGAGCTGGATCCTTATGCCAACGCTTTCAATGATACAGCGAACGGACAGGGGCATCAGGAGGATCAGACGGAAATGAACCCCTGGATATGGGAACGTAAATATGAGATTGATTCCCTTTGTTATCCCATTCAGTTAAGCTATCTCCTTTGGAAAAACACGGGCCGCACCAGTCATTTTAATGAGGATTTCGTTCGAGGAGTAAATAAAATTATTGATTTATGGAAGCTGGAACAAAATCACGAAAGTCAATCCAACTATCGTTTCCAAAGGGTCAATTGTCCTCCTTCAGATACGTTGGACCGCAATGGTAAAGGGACTCTGACCGCTTACACGGGAATGACGTGGTCTGGTTTCCGTCCGAGCGACGATGCCTGTGAATACGGTTATCTAATACCAAGTAATATGTTTGCAGTAGTTGTCTTAAGGTATGTATGTGAAATCGCAAGCTTGATTCTTAGGGATACGGAGTTGGAGGCGTCGGCGAAGCGGCTTGCGGATCAGATTGATGAAGGGATTCGCAGATTCGGTATCATGGATCATCCCGAATTCGGTCCGGTATACGTATATGAGACAAATGGACTGGGACAATTCAATATCATGGATGATGCCAACGTCCCTAGTCTACTCTCAATTCCTTATCTGGACTATGTCGGAGCTGATGACCCTGTTTATGCGAATACCCGCAGGCTTATTTTAAGCAGCACGAATCCTTATTTTTATGAAGGAAAAGCAGCTTCAGGAATCGGCAGTCCTCATACACCCAGCAGGTACATTTGGCACATTGCCTTAGCGGTTCAAGGAATGACTTCTATTAATGAGGAAGAGCAGGAGTATCTGCTTTCCTTAATGGAACGGACAAATGCGGGGACTGACTTTATGCATGAAGGTTTTCATGTGGATGATCCGGGAGAATATACAAGACCTTGGTTCTCCTGGGCAAATATGATGTTCTGTGAGTTCATGTTGATGCATTGCGGTATTCAAGTGAAGAGAGGCTGAGGTTCGCAAAACCATTCCAAAGGGGATAGAAAAATGAGAAAATGGTTGGCTACAGTGATTTCGCTGATTCTGGTTACTGTTCTTGCAGCGGGCTGCGGGGGCAATAATGACCCTGCAAATAAAGGGACGGCCGGAGATGCAGGAAGCGGCAACAGCGGAAAAAAGACGGAGCTCATCTTCTGGGGTGATTGGGGTGGAGAAGGACAAAAGCAGTTCGAGACCATGGTCGATGCTTTTAATAAATCACAGGATAAAATACATGTTAAATATGTGCTTCAACAGGACATGATTACAAAGTTCTTAACGGCAGCCACGAATGGAGGCTCTCCGGATGTGCTGTTCTGGGATCGCTGGCGGACTTCGCTTTACGCACCCAAGAACGTCCTTCACCCTGTGGATGAATATTTAACCCGGGACGGAATTTCAAAGGATGACTTCTATAGTGAATCGCTGACTGAGCTATCTTATGATGATAAATTATACGGATTACCGCTGACTGTTGACGCTCGGGCTCTTTTTTACAATAAAAAGTTATTGGATGAAGCCGGACTCCAGCCCCCGACAACCTGGGATGAGCTTGAGGCCGCAGCTGCGAAGCTGACTAAGTGGAACGGCAATAAACTCGAGGTAGCAGGGTTCTCTATAGGTGATCTCGGTTTGTTCAATATGTACCTTCAACAGGCAGGCGGTTCGATGCTGACTGAGGACGGTAAGACTAACTTTAATAATGACCAAGGTAAGCAGGTACTGGAGTTCTGGGATCGTCTGATGAATAAGGATAAGGTGTATAAGGTTGGTTTTGAGCTGGGACTTGGCGAAGGTCAGGATGCTTTTGTAACAGGTAAGGTTGCCATGCTGTACTCCGGCCCTTGGATGCTCAGTACCTATAATAAATACGGCAAGGACTTGGATTATGGTATTGTTCCTCCTCCAGCAGGTCCAAATGGCGATAAAGGCAGCGTGATGGGCGGTTTCGGGCTGGTCATTCCAGAAGGCTCCAAGCATCAGGATGAAGCGTGGGAATTCATTAAATGGTGGACGGCTAACAAAGATAATGCTCTGTTGTGGGCAAAAACAAGTCTTAACCTGCCGGGCTACAAGCCTTCCCTGGAAGATCCATTCTTCAAGGATGATCCGAAGTGGAAGCCGTTTATGGATACGTTAGAATTCGCAAAAATACGTCCTGCCCACCCTGGTTATTCCGTAATGGAAACTGATGCTCTTGCACCGAATCTACAACTCAACCAACAAAATAAACAAAGTATTGAAGAAACGCTGAAAAAAGCTCAAACAGAGGGCGACAAAATGCTCAAGGATAATGAAGTTGTAAAATAACACAGTGGCAGCGAAAAGGGAGGGTAACCTCCCTTTTATAAGTAATTGAAGATAAAAAGGGGGAGTTGGATGGCTTCCGTCAGAAGGATAGAGAAACATCAGGCCAGAACGGCTTATTTATTCATTACACCCACGGTGCTGCTGTTCGTTGTATTTACGGTCATCCCCGTTGTCATGGCTTTATATTTAAGCTTTACCAATTATGATGTCCTGAGTAAAAACGATTGGATCGGCTTCGATAATTACCGTCGTCTAATCGAAGATAGTCTGCTCTGGAAAACGTTCCGTAATGTGTTTCTGTATGCGGTTATTTTTGTTCCGCTTAATATTCTGATTTCGCTTCTCTTGGCCATATTACTAAGCCGTACGTGGCGCGGTGTAAAGCTGTTCCGAACGCTAAATTATCTCCCGACACTAACATCTGCCGTTGCCGCGGCTACCGTATGGATTTGGCTGCTCCACCCGGAATTCGGCTTGGTCAATGGATTGCTGTCCTATGTCGGAATCACAGGCCCAGCTTGGCTTTCCCAGACCAATACGGCGATGCTGTCCATAATTATGCTTACCCTCTGGCAGTCTGTCGGATCCAATATGATCATTTATTTGGCCGGACTGCAGGGAGTACCTGATTATCTCTATGAATCTGCACGGCTCGACGGCGCAAATAAGCTGGACTGTTTTCGGTATATTACATGGCCTCAGCTTCGCCCGACTACCTTTCTGGTCAGTACAATGTCTATTATCGGTGCGCTGCAGCTGTTTGATCAGGCTTTTGTGCTAACACAGGGCGGTCCGGCTAATATGACCAAAACCCCTGTATACCTGATCTATCAGCAGGGCTTTAACCAGCTTCAAATGGGCTATGCTTCCGCACAGGCATTTGTGCTTGCTATGGCCATTCTGATCTTCTCGCTGATCAATATGCGGATATCGAAGGCGGAAGAGCCGATCGTATAAAGGGCTGCCCATGGAGAAGGAGGCAAAGTTAGAATGAATACTAATGGGAATTCCGCTCTGAAGCGGGGGCTTGGCAAAACTGTTTATTATTTGGCTTGTACTGTAATCGCTATTGTTATGTTTTTGCCCTTTTACTGGAGTGTACTTACGTCCTTGAAGCCGGACGAGGATATATTCGCGATGCCGATTCAATGGTTTCCGTCCCATATCACATTTGAACATTACCATACGGCGTTTACGACCGTTCCTTTCGGTTTGTTTTTTTGGAACTCGCTTGTATTAGCTGTTGCCGGTGTATTAGCAAACTTATTTTTTGGTTCGCTCAGCGGATACGCCTTTGCAAAATTGAAATTCAAAATGAATAAACCGATTTTTCGTATCCTGCTGGCGGCAATGATGATTCCCGGCATTGTTACGATGATCCCGACTGTTTTTGTTCTGCGTCATATTCCGCTTGCAGGAGGCAATGATCTCTTAGGCGGCGGAGGCATGGGACTGATGAATTCGTTCTGGGGCATTATTTTGCCGGGAGCTTCAGGGACATTTGCCGTATTCTTCATGCGTCAGTTTTTCCTGACTCTGCCCAGCGACATGATGGAAATGGCCCGGATTGAAGGCTGCGGAGAATTTATGATTTTCTGGCGAATTTATTTGCCGCTGACGAAACCCGCACTTGCAACGCTCAGTATCTTTACTTTTCAAGCCGGCTGGAACAGCTTTTTATGGCCGATGATTGTGCTTAATGATCCTGAAAAGGCAACGATCCAGATGGGTCTTCAAGCATTCTCTTACAATTTTCAGACGGATTATGGTCCGATGATGGCGGGAGCACTTGTGGCAATTCTGCCGATTCTAGTGTTATTTCTGGCTTTACAACGTTACTTTGTGCAGGGAATTGCATTCAGCGGGATTAAAGGATAGATACCTTATTTTACAAAACTAGGAGAGAAATCATATGAACCCATATAAGCTTGGTATTTGGGAGGAAAGGGCAGACCAAGCCCAGGTTGCGTTGGACGCTTTATTTTGGAATGAATCTATCCGAATGTATAACATCGAAACCCCTTGTCCAAACGGAGAGTGTAACACAATCTTTCATTATTGGTGGATGGCTCATGCGGTGGATGTTCTTGTGGACGGGTTGCTGCGTACGGGGGATGATCGTTATACTACACGCCTGAATGCACTTCACAAAGGCCTCCTGCAACGAAATGGGGGCGTGTGGCCGAACGAATTGTATGATGACATGGAATGGATGGCTCTTGCTTGGCTTCGTGCGTATCAGGCAACGAAAGAGGAAGTCTATAAAGAAACGGCGCTTGTTCTATGGAAGGATATCCAGACAGGTTGGAATACACATATGGACGGTGGAATCGCTTGGCAAAAGTCACAACTGGATTATAAGAATACACCCGCTAATGCTCCGGCTGTTATTTTGGCAGCCCGTCTGTATCAGGCGTTTGCGAACCCCGTGGATTTGGAGTGGGCAGATCGAATATACCTTTGGTTAAAGGAACATCTAGTAGACGCCGAGACAGGATTTGTATGGGATGGAATGAACCGCACCGGAGATGGCTCTATCGATAAGGACTGGAAATACACCTATACCCAAGGGGTGTTTATTGGAGCAGCTGTGGAGCTCTATCGAATTACGAAGGACCCGATCTATCTGGATGATGCTGGCCGGACCTTTACTGCGGCTGTAAAAGAGTTGGCTGACACCCGTACGGGCGTATTGCCGGATGAAGGAAATGGAGATGGAGGACTGTTTAAGGGAATTCTTATTCGTTACTTAGGAGAGTTAGTGAGTGTAGATCCGGAAGCAACTGAGGTAGCTACATTTCTTCGTAACAATGCCGAGCTTCTCTGGGAGAAAGGGAGGTCCGTGGATGAGGTGCTGTTCGGAACCCGTTGGACCGAGAGTCCATTAGGTGTCGTATCCTTAAGTTCCCAATTAAGCGGGATAAAGCTGCTGGAGATGATGACTAAATTGGGTTAATTGGAGGTTATCATTCTGACAGACACTATAAAAACAATCGAAATGAAAAGCTGGTGTGAGCGGGCAGAATGGTTCCAGCAATGTTTGCAGGACAACTTTTATAATCAGACAACCGGTATTATGAATCAATGGTATCCTCGGGAGAACAACCAAGCTGAAGATAACTTCTATTACTGGTGGCAGGCCCATGTCATTGATACTTTGGTAGATGCTTATGAGCGAACCGGTGAATCGGTATATGCTATGAGAATTGAGGAACTCAGCCGCAGTCTTCGGGTCTATAACGGGGGAACGTTTTCACATAATTATTATGATGACATGGAGTGGACCGCACTTGCGCTGCTGCGAGCTTATGTAGCTACAGACAATGATGAATATATGAGAGCTGTGCTAGAATTGTGGGCTGACATCAAGACGGCCTGGAATGATCATTTCGGGGGCGGAATGGCTTGGAAGAAGGACCAGCTAGATTATAAAAACACCCCGGCAAACGCACCCGCTGCTATCCTTGCCGCTCGGTTATATGGAGTTACACATGATCAAGAATATTTGGATTGGGCGATACGCATTTATGAATGGAATAAATCCTATTTAGTAGATCCTGCTACCGGCTTTGTATGGGACGGAATGAACAGACTCGGCGATGGTCAAATTGATTACGACTGGGAATTCACGTATTGCCAAGGGGTATTTTTAGGTGCGGGTGTGGAGCTTAATCTAATTACGGGTAACCGTAAGTACATGGAAGATGCACTTCGAACCGCCGAAGTCTGTATAGATCGCCTTTGCGATCCGGATACATTGATGCTTCCCGATGAAGGCATTGATGACACCGGTTTATTCAAAGGAATCCTGATTCGGTATTTGGTGCAACTGTATCGGCATGTCCCCGATAATGTACGGATGCGCGAGGTGATTATGATCAATGCTCAGCGACTTTGGGAGGCGGGCTTGGATAAGCAGTTGGGTCTGTGCGGCCCATTATGGGAGAATGAACCGCAATTGCCGGTTCAATTGAGTGTCCAGCTCAGTGGACTTATGCTGCTGGAGGGGGCTGCGTTACTGCAAGATCATGAGTAGTGAATGGACGTGGGTTGGCAAATTAAATCAACAGGGGGATTATGCAATTAAAAGGCTGTCCATTTCGCATTTAGCGGATTGGACAGTTACTACTGGGTAGAAACTATCGTTCAACGATTATCGTCCAAAAACTACCCACAATGATGTGACTATAATCTTTACTTGGCGTGGTTCGAGTGAAGGGATGGTCATCTCGTCCTCTCCAAGTCGTGCGGCCTGCCGGCTATAGATCTGTTATTCTCGGGTGTTACTTCGTTTTGTATTCTTTGCGGACCACAGATCCCTTATTGGCATGAATATTCCTCATAATCGGGTGTTTTTGGGGAAATAGGGCTTCTACAGTCCGTATAGTTATAAAATGCCAATCATACTTCGAAATAGCGACTTCTCAGTCCGCATGAGGATAACAAAAGTGCTATTCGGAGCGGAAACAGAGAATTAGGCCATGAAACATTGGTTACTCTAGAAGATCCGATGCTTCCAGTCGTTCAATTTGATGATAAAAACCGATGATTTCAGTTTGTTTGCTCAAATTGAATCGTTTATCTAACATCACATGTAATAATCGACTATAAAGCACATTTTTCTTCTATTCCGTACATATTTATGTTATCATTATTCGTTATGACGTAAAAGTTAACTGATTAATAATATATGTATTTGAAATTAAGGAGACAAAATGACATTTCAAGAATTAAATATTATACCCCCGATTTTAAAAGCATTAAGCAAAGAGGGCTATACTTCACCGACACCTATTCAAGAGCAATCGATTCCGGGAGTGCTTGCTGGCAGAGATTTGCTGGGCTGTGCTCAGACTGGAACAGGTAAAACGGCTGCATTTTCACTGCCAATTATTCAGCTCTTAAGCGAGCAAACAAGCAGCGTCAGCACAGGCCGCCGGATTCGCTCTTTGATACTTACACCTACAAGAGAGCTTGCGCTTCAGATTGATGAAAATATTAAAGCGTACAGCCAATTCACGAATATTCGTTGCACGGCTATCGTTGGCGGTGTGTCCCAAAAAGCACAGGAGCGTGCTTTGCATCAGGGTGCAGATATTTTAATAGCCACTCCGGGCCGACTGTTGGACCTATTGAACCAAAAACGTGTAGATCTGCAGTTTGTCAAAATCTTAGTACTGGATGAAGCCGACAGAATGCTTGATATGGGCTTTATTCATGATGTGAAAAGAATCATTACTAAGATGCCAGCCAAAAAACAAACGCTATTCTTCTCGGCAACAATGCCGCCAGAAATAGATAAAATGGTCAAATCTTTGCTGGTTAATCCAGTAAAAGTAGAGATTACTCCTGTTTCCTCTACCGTGGATCGAATAGAACAATCCGTTTACTTGTTAGAAATGGGTAACAAGCAAAACCAATTGAATCTTCTTTTAGAGGATAAATCCATAGTGTCAGCCCTGGTATTCACACGTACCAAACGTGGTGCGGACCGTGTAACTAAAGATCTGGCTAAAATTAATGTTTCGGCGCAGGCCATTCATGGGAACAAGTCCCAAAATGATCGGCAGAACGCTTTGAGAAATTTCAAGAGCGGGGCAACACGGGTACTGGTAGCTACAGATATCGCGGCTAGAGGGATCGATATTGATGAGCTTTCACACGTTATCAACTTCAACCTGCCGAATATTCCTGAAACTTATGTTCACCGCATTGGACGTACCGGCAGAGCAGGGCTTAGCGGAACGGCGATCTCTTTTTGTGAAGTGGATGAGCTTCCATTCCTTAAGGATATTGAGAAGTTAATCGGTAAGACGATTCCCGAAGTAAAGGATCATCCTTATCCGATGAAGAGAATTCCTCAATCATTTAAGTCCGGACAACCATCGAAATCATCCAACTCAAAGCCGGCAAGCTCAAGACCTGCAGGTTCAAGACCTGCAAGCTCCAATGCTGCTGCAAGCACAAAATCAGCAAGCGCAAGATCAGCAAGCGCAAGATCTGAACAGCCGAAGCCTAAGCTCCAGACTAAAGCAAAGGCTAACCCGCCTCGGAAGCCTAAGTCCGAGTGGTTCAAGAAAGAAAGCAAAGCAAGCAGATAACATTAGCTGCAAATGAGAACATTTATAAAGGTCTGTCTCTGAAGTTTATCTTCGGAAACAGACCTTTTGTCATTTTAATGTTGTTTATTCACTTTGCCGGCGGATTTTTGGCTGATGGGAGGAATGCTAGTGCCCAAAGGCAAGTAACCTTTCAACGACTGTGTTAATGGTACAATTGTAATATTCAGTTCACCTGGAGTTCAAATTAAGAGAATATAATAATCGGATATCCTAAGCAATTTTGACAATGAAGTGGGGCGGTATGGATGACAACGATAATGGTTGTAGATGATGAAGCTCATATTCGTGAGTTGGTGAGGTTGTTTTTGGAAGATGAGGGCATGGAGATTATAGAGAAAAGTAATGGTACGGATGCTTGGGAGTACTACGAGAATAATCTGGTAGATCTGGTTATTATCGATATCATGATGCCGGGAATGGATGGCTGGGAGCTTTGTAGGAGACTTAGGGAGTCAGGGGATAAGCCCATATTGATGATTACGGCAAAAGGTGAACCTGCGGACAAAATCAAAGGTTTTCGGCTAGGGACGGATGATTATTTGGTTAAGCCCTTTGATCCGATGGAGCTGGTCATGCGGGTGAAGGCGCTTCTCAAACGCTACGGAATATCGACTTCCCATACGATTAAGCTTGGAGTGGTAACGCTGGACAAGAAAAGTTATCAGGTCTTATATACGGATTCAGGCACGTCGGCAACACTTCCGCTTAAGGAATTTGAACTTCTATGCAAGTTAGCTAGCTATCCTGGCCAAATCTTTACCCGTGATATGCTGATTCGCGAGATCTGGGGCTATGAATATGACGGAGATGAGCGAACGGTGGATACCCATATCAAACGGCTGCGTGAGCGGTTCCAGAATTATAGCGATCATTTTAAAATAGTTACACTAAGAGGTATGGGCTATCGGCTGGAGGTTCTCCATGATTAAATCGCTGTATGTCCGAGTGGTCCTAACTTTCCTGGGAGCTATTTTTATCAGTGGTGCTATAGCCGCTTTGTTGATCAATAGTTTATATATTGGGCAGATAAAGACCATGGTTCAGAACGATATGATTGAAAGTGGTAAGATTATAATCAAGGCGTATCAAGATGAAAAAGGCCAAAATCTCGATTCACTGATGAAAGGAGTTTCTTCGCTGCCCTTATATTCTGTGCGGTTGTATGACAATGAGGGTAAGCAGCTCTATACCAGCCGTAAGGAGATCAGTGAACAGGAAAGCAGAGATGAAGCGAACATTCAATCCGTCCTGCAGGGGGGAGTTTTTCGCAGCCAACTGAACAAGGGGAAAAAAGAAGGGTTGACTGTGGGCATTCCTTTTTCAATCGACGGTTCGCCTAGAGCGCTATTCATATCTCCTGAAATCAGTGAATTGCTTAATAAGGTTGGGAATTTCATGAGGTCCCAGTTGCTTATTGTTCTGGGCTGCGGAAGTATTCTAATTCTTTTGGCAGCAAGGTATATCGTACTTCCCCTACAGCAGTTGACGCGGGCGACTCGAAGAATGGCAAAAGGTGATTTCAGCGTTAGTCTGCATACGAAACGAAATGATGAAATCGGACAGCTGACACGAAGCTTTAATGTAATGGCGCAGGAGCTAGGAACCCTTGAGGGAATCCGTAAGCAGTTTGTCTCCGATGTCTCTCATGAATTTCAGTCTCCACTAACCTCGATCAAAGGTTTTACTCAAGCCTTGAAGCGTAAAGATATGGACGAGGCTAGCCGGCTGAGGTTATTGAATATTATTGAGGAAGAGAGTGACCGTCTCTCAAGGTTATGCGGTGATTTATTGCAATTGTCTACGCTTGAGTACGAGCATCTTCAACTGGTCCCAGAGAGCTTTTCTTTGGATGAGCAGCTTCGTAAAATTGTAATTGCTCTGGAACCGCAGTGGTCAGCAAAAAAGGTTAACCTAGAGCTTGAACTGCCTTCAATAACCATCGTAGCCGATGAGGATCGACTGAGTCAGATATGGAGCAACCTTCTAAGTAACAGCATCAAGTTCACGGGTGAGGACGGATTGATCTCTATAACAGCCATTGAACAAGAAGATCAAGTGCGGATTCAGATTGCAGATACCGGGGTGGGGATGCCTGAAGAGGAGATCAGGAATATATTCAAGCCTTTTTATAAAGTGGATAAAGCCAGAAGCCGTGAGGTCGGCGGTAGTGGAATAGGTTTGTCAATTGTTAAACGAGTTGTTGATTTACATCACGGTCATATTGAAGTTACAAGCGCATTGCGAAAAGGAACAACCGTAACAGTTCAACTTCCTCTTAATTATTCCACGCCTGAATCATAATACTCAGTTCACACTGAGTACAAATTCAGGTTTTATACTGTGGGTAGATAGAGGAGGGAGAATTGTATATGAGCTTTCTTAGTAAAATAAGTTTAAAAAATTCAGTCGCTGTGTTTATTTTATTTACCCTGGTGCTTGGCTATGGTGTTTTCTCGGCTACACAGATTAAGCAGCAAACGTTTCCGGATGTCGAATTTCCGGCTATCTTTATTCAAGCGGTTAACCCCGGTGCTTCTACGGAAGAGATTGAAACGGAGATTACAAAGCCGATCGAAGAAAGTCTCCAAAGCTTGTCTGGTTATGATTCTCTTACCAGTACTTCATCTGAGAATATGGCCAGTATTTCGATTCAATTTCCTTTTGGATCAGATATGGACAAGAAATCAACCGATATTGAAACGGTAATGGCGAAGTTGAATTTCCCGGAGAATGCGAAAGTAAACGTTATGCGTTTGTCTGCTGGAGCGAGCCCAATTTATCAGGCGGCTTTATTTTCCACGAATAATGATTCCGAGGCATTGGGTAAGAAGCTGGAAGATGAAATCGTTCCTGCTATGCAAAAATTGGAGGGTGTAAGCTCCGTAACATTGAAGGGTGCAGCCTCAAGTGAATTGCAGATTATCGTCGATAAGGAGAAAGCAGCCAGTCTTGGAATCTCTCTCAGTTCTATCCAAACTGCTTTGCAAGGCCTGAATTATGCGCTCCCTTTAGGGACAGTTAATAAGGATGATACAAGCATTCCAATCCGGCTTACCGGCACAGCGTCAACTCTTCAGCAAATTCAGGATTTAGTGATAAGCCCCGTTAATGCCACTAAATTATCAGACTTGGCAGCTATAACTAACGTATCCGAAGTCAAAGAAATAACTCGTTTTAATGGCGAGCAAAGTTATGTCATTGAAGTGATTAAGAATCAAGAAGCCAATACCGCTGACGTCGCAGATGCTGTTCAAGGATTATTGGATTCCTATAAAGATGATAACGTAGATGTTCATACCATTATGAACCAAGGAGAGGAAATCAAAGAGTCGGTATCTTCACTTGTTAGAGAAGGATTGTACGGAGCTTTGTTCTGCATCCTCATCATATTCCTATTCCTACGTAACATTCGCGCGACATTAATATCAATTCTTTCCTTGCCGATTTCTATCTTTGCCACTATGGCTGTAATGAATCAAATGGGTTATACCTTGAACATTATGACCTTGGGCGGGATTGCTGTATCTATAGGTCGTATAGTAGATGACAGTATCGTCGTTATCGAGAATATATTCAGATGGCGACAAGAGAAAGGGAATACCTTAAAGGGGAAAGAACTAGCCTATAAAGCGACAAAAGAGGTTATTAGCCCAGTATTTTCTTCGACCGTAGCAACTGTAGTTGTGTTTGCACCACTGGCCTTTGTCAGCGGTATTATCGGGGAGTTCTTTAGACCTTTTGCCTTGGCAGTCGTTATCTCCATTATAGTTAGCCTTTTGGTAGCTGTGATGCTTATTCCGGTGCTAGGTGCTTCATTCTTTAAGAACGTAAAGGCGCATGAGGGTGAAAGCAAACTTACGGGTTACTATAAGGGAATTCTTCAAGTTGCTTTAAAGCGTAAATGGATGGTTATAATCACTGCTGTTATACTCTTGGTTGGCTCACTGAGTACCATACCTATTCTGGGTGTAGCATTCATTCCGGCTGGTTCTGTACCCGCTGCTACTATTAATCTAGTACTGCCAGCAGGCAGCAGTAAGGAAGAGAGCAATAAAGTCAGTCAGGAGGTAGAAGGTTATTTAGAGACTATTGAGGGTGTGAGTAATTACCAAGTATCCATAGGAGGTACTCCCGCGAATCCATTCATGTCGGTTGGAGGCAATAACGAAGCAACGATTACAGTCCAGTTTATAGATGGAACCGACGTGAACAAGCTAATGGTAAAGGCCAAAGCCGACCTACCTGCGCTTGTGTCCAAACAGGTTCCCGGTACTACCTTTGATATTAAAGAGGGGGAAGAGCAGGGCGTTCCTTCAGGCAATAATATCGAAGTTAGTCTGTATTCGAATAATATAGAAGATCTATCGAAGGCATCGAAACAGGTCGAAGCCTTAATGAAGGAAAGCAGTGAGCTTAAGCAAGTTACCAATAACTTGAACGATGTGACCCCAAAGTGGGAACTGACGCTCAATCAACAAGGTATTGACGCTAAGCTCAGTCCTTATGTTATTATGCAGGCTGTAACAGAGCAATTGAAGCCGGTTAACGCTGGGACTTACTTGTTAGATAAGCAAGAAAGAACAATTACCCTATCCTATGATCAACAGATTACTTCACTCGATGAGCTGAAAAATATTAAGTTATCTACACCCTCAGGAATAAAGAACCTGGGTGATGTAGCAGATATAGACGTCCTAGATGCATTGGTTAAGGTTAATCACAACGATGGGAAGACCTATGCACTGGTTGCGGGCACGATTAATGGAGGAGATACAGCTACCGTAACAAAGTCAGTGAAAGCAGACATTCAAAGCCTCGTCTTACCCGATGGTGTAGAAGTTAGCTTCGGCGGAGGATTGGAGATGATTACGGAGGGCTTTACCAATCTTGGAATTGCCATGGTTGTGGCAGTTGGACTCGTTTTTCTAGTCATGACCGCTACCTTCGGGGGCATCGCTACACCGCTGATAATATTATCTTCCCTAATATTCATCCCGGTTGGCTCACTTTCCGCGTTGCTGGTAACCGGGCAGGCTTTATCCATGAGTGCAATGATCGGTATGCTGATGCTGGTCGGTATCGTCGTTACCAACGCCGTAGTACTCCTCGATCGAGTGGAGAGAAACCGTATAGCGGGGCAGCCTATTCGTGAAGCTATTGTGGAGGCAAGCACAACCCGTCTCAGACCGATCTTGATGACCGCACTGGCTACTATGCTTGCGCTATTGCCGTTAGCATTGTCCGGTTCCTCTACGAGTCTGATTTCTGGCGGTTTAGCTGTGACTGTAATTGGCGGACTGTTCAGCTCCACGCTCTTAACCTTGGTTGTAGTGCCGGTTGTTTATGAACTTGTCTGGAAAAACAGGAAAACCAAAGTAGTGGAAAACTTCTAAAGTAAGCTAATCTTATTCATTCTTATACAATAAAGGCCGTTCCTCATAAAAATGAGGGACGGCCTTTTAATGTTATCTACTAGCAGCGATTCTAAACTCAAACTCAAACTCAAACTCAAACTCAAACTCAAACTCAAACTCAAACTCTAATTCTAATTGCACTTTGTACAATTAAAACAGCTAGTATTGCCATCTTTAATCGCTTAATTGTATTCTCTGCAACTAAAATTCCGTTTTTTGGGCTGCAAACCGAGTTTTGGAGGATTTAATTGCAGAAACTACAACTAAAGTCCTCCGCAGGTCTCGAAGAAGCTATTTAGTTGTAGAAAGTACAATTAAACTGTACTCCTACCATAGAAGTGTCGAGATCCCGCAATAAGAGGGTCCATGTTGAGTTCACAGAGGTCAAATAGTTAGTCTATCCAACTTTTCTAGTACATTACCTCGATATTAGCCTCACTCAGTCGTTGCAACCATGCCTCAGAAGGCTTGCGGTCTGTTATCAAATAGTCAATTCGGTTTAACTCCACCAGCTTTGTGAGGGCTGTCGGCTCCGAACGGGTACGACTTAAATTCTTCCACAAGTGCTGCTCTCTTCGATACCGCTCATTATCCCTGGTTGGGCCAGTAGCCCATGACACAATTTAGCGCTACAATGTGGACGGCAGTGATCAGTTGCAAAGGAGTAGATGCGGAATGGCGTCACGGATTCCAATAAACCGGAGTGTGAGCTGAAGAAATACATGCTACGGCAGGCTAATAAAGTCATATTGCTCGCCGATCATACCAAGTTTGATAAATCAATCAGTACCCAGCCCAAATACTGGTTTCATTTCATAAAGGTTTCCCTATAATCTTCAATGTAAGTTTTAATTCCTGTTGGTTGCTCATTTGTGATTTTATGATAAATATCAGTTATCCCCTTTGCCAGCATATAAGCTTTGAACTCTTTGGTAGTGGGATTGCTATACTGGATGGGACGGCCTAACTCGGAAGTCATCAATCGGGCAACCTCGTAGAAGTCAATGGCCTGATTTCCGGTGAGGGGATACTTTTTACCGAAATGAGATTCTTGCTCTGTTAGAGAGCGGGCTGCAATCTCAGCGATATCTCTCATGTCTGTGAAGCTGGTTTTTCCACCGCCAGCAGGTACATAAATGCGATCGTTATGGAGGATTTCATCCAATAGAAACAAATTTAAGTTCTGCATAAAGTAACCGGCTCGTAGAAAAGTATACGTTATACCGCATTTGATAATTTCTTTCTCATTTTTATAATGAGGGATGAACGGCATAAATTGCACGTCCTTTACCGAAAGGTACGCAATATGGCGGATATTTTTTTCTTTAGCTTTACGGATAAAGGCATGGAAGTCTGAAAACTGTGTTTCTGTCGGAAATATCAGGAAGATACGCTCGATCCTCTCCAAGGCAGTATCAAAGGTTTCGTGACGGGTGAAATCCAGTTCTACATAATTGTAGTCAGCACCGAATAGACTCTTTGCTTTTTCCGGGTTGCGCACCGCACATACAATAGATGCCCCTTTACTAACCAGCTTTTTGGCCACCTCTTGGCCGGTATTTCCGGTAAAACCCGTAACTAATATGCTCATTTGGATAATCCCCCGTTTTGCTGATATGAGGCAATTGATCCAGAAAGCCGGTTCAAGGTCTTGATGGCAGCCTCTAATTCTTCTGGACTATAATCCTGCAAAATATCTTGGAATTAGGTGATATGCTCCTTCTTTCTTTGTTCAACATACTTCAATCCGTTTTCGGTCAGTTCAATATGAATTATAGTCATTGAAGTAAATTCACAACCGTAATTTTTACATTTCTCATCTATTTCCTATAAGTTGCAATTTGAAAGTAGAAGGCTCATAATAATGCTTACAAAAAGTAATCAAATAATTAAACGGAGGTTACATATGACAACAGATTCATTATTTAAACCTTTTGAAGCAGGAAATCTTAAGCTTTCCAATCGCGTCGTTATGGCTCCAATGACTCGTGCATTTTCTCCGAATGGTATTCCAGGAAGCGATGTGGCTGCCTATTACCGCCGCCGTGCAGAGGGTGGAGTAGGGCTGATTATTACAGAAGGTACGGCCATTAACCATCCATCCGCGGTAAGCCATCCTAATATACCTAATTTTCATGGTGAAGAGTCGCTCAAGGGTTGGGAGCAGGTAGTTAATGAGGTTCATACTGGAGGAGGTAAAATAATGCCGCAACTGTGGCATGTCGGTATGGCTCGTTCAAAAGGCGATCTACCCAATGCCGAGGCTCTCCCTATTGGGCCTTCCGGTCTGAATCTTGCCGGTGAGCCCGTTACAGAGCCAATGACACAAAGCGAAATTGACGGAATTGTCGCTGCATTTGCCCAAGCCGCTGCAGACGCTAAGCGCATCGGTTTTGATGGTATAGAGCTGCATGGCGCTCATGGTTACCTTATCGACCAGTTTTTCTGGGAAAAAACCAATAAACGCACGGATCGTTACGGTGGAGATTTCGTAGCTCGTACTACCTTTGCCGTGGAGATTATCGAGGCGTGCCGCCGCGCAGTCGGACCTGAATTTCCGATAGTACTTCGCTTCTCGCAGTGGAAATCGGGGGATTATAACGGTAAGCTGGCGAAGAATCCTGAAGAACTGGCTCAGTTCCTGGCTCCACTCAGCGAAGCCGGGGTTGATATCTTTCATTGTTCGACTCGCCGCTTCTGGCTGCCTGAATTCGAAGGCTCCGAGCTGAATCTGGCGGGCTGGACCAAGAAAATAACCGGCAAACCAAGCATCACAGTGGGTTCGGTGGGTCTGAACAGTGATTTTGTCGGAGGAGAAGTCGAGAAGAATGATGAGGATAATATCGGACGTTTGCTGGAGAAGCTGGAGAAAGAGGAATTTGATCTCGTAGCCGTAGGCAGAGCGCTCATCGTTGACCCGGCGTGGCCGGCAAAAGTTCAAAGCGGTAGAACGGATGATATTATTCCTTTTACTCCTGCGGCGACTAAGACTCTGAGCTAGACATGTGAATAACGCTGAATGATTGGCCGAAGCTGAACAGTGAAATTTATTAATGTTAATTTGGTTATTAAGGTTGCTCAAGAACAAAGAAACGTACGGCTGAATAGCCGTGCGGTTTTTTTGTTGTTGATGACTCTTTAACTTCATATATTGTGGAAAAGTGGCAGCGTTTGGAACAACGATCCGTTCGCGTAGCGCCTCACCTTTAACAGGATAGAAGTCCATCCGATATAGAATATTGATTAATTTGGATGTTTACCCTACAATATTAGTGATAATAGTTCTCAATCGAGGAGGCACAGGCGGCTATGAACGATACCCGGAAACTTCCGGATCTATTGAAAGAGCAGTTGGAGACAAGGTACGATATCAGCCTGGTCCCTTCGGAGAACAGGTCCTACTATACACCGGTAACGGAGCTTCTGCATGAAGAAGGGATGACGTCATTCCTCAACAAGTACACCGTATTGATCCGCGGGGTAGACCGTACGGCAGCAGCCACATTTCTTGCCGGATGGTTCGGAAGCGTGGGTCTTGCGCTGCAGTACGCTATCTCAGTCCATGAGACGGAACCAGATTTCTCACTGGACAATTTATTCCTGGACTTAGTCACGAAGGACAATAAAACGCGTCTTTTATTTAGGCCGCTCCGTTGGAGCGAAACGGCATGCCCGGGAGGAGAAACGCAAAGGCTGCCATGGCGTGCAGCGGCCATTTCCGGATTTTACAGCGGGCAAGCTAGACCTTTGCTGGAGAGTTTGTCTTTTGTAAGTGGTATACCCATCGGACAGCTATGGGGTCAGTGGCCAACCCGATTCTACCGTGAGATTAGCGGTTTGATTTCTGAGGAACGGAATGAACAGACGAAACACCGCCTTCTCCAAGATTATCAATATCTTCGGGAGGGGCTGGAGCCGTCCGCCATATTCGGCCGTGCTAATAATCCGTTTGCAGTCAAGATCCGCCAAGTGGAACCGCTGTCTGATCCTAACCGCCTTACGGCGATCAAATCGGCCTGCTGCCTGAATTACCGTACAGAAGGAAGCGACTTCTGTTATACCTGCCCGCGGTTAAGTGAAGAGCAGCGTGCGGTGAAGCGGGAGGAATACCAGTGCCAGACAGGGAAGGGTTGAACAAATATTTGTCATGAGGCACTCAGGGTTTTTCCCTGAGTGTCTTTTAAATTTGTAATGCATGGATTGCAGCAAAAGCTTATGCTATAATTTTTACTTGAGTAATAAATAATTCTATTAAACAGCAAAGCTTAATTGATGCTTCATTATAAAGGATGTGTACAGCATGACTAAGGGGAACAATAACTCACCGGACTTAAAATCCGGCAAGGGTGCGAAAAATTATGCCAAGTATTTCGATTTTTCGGATGCCAAAGTGATTTCCGAAGAAGAAGGCAAAACTACTTACCGTATTAAAGGTAGAAATGTTCAAATTAATAGCCAACCGGATTATAAAGATGGTAAACGGCGCGGCAAGGAAGACATAGAAGTTCACTATGATTTTAACATTCCAGAGGATATGATGAGCTTTGGAGTGGATAAGTTCTACCATATCACCACATATGGATGCCAAATGAATGAGCATGATACGGAAACCATGAAGGGCATGCTCGAACAAATGGGATACCGCAGCGTGGATGATCGCAATGAGGCCGATATTATTCTACTGAATACCTGTGCCATTCGGGAGAACGCAGAGGATAAGGTATTTGGGGAATTAGGTCACCTGAAGAATCTCAAGATTGAGAAGCCGGGACTTCTACTGGGAATCTGCGGTTGTATGTCTCAGGAAGAAGGTGTTGTGAACCGGATCATGTCTAAGCACAGTTTCGTTGATATGATATTCGGCACTCACAATATTCACCGTCTGCCTCACTTAATTAAGGAAGCCATGTTCAGCAAGGAACTAGTCATAGAGGTTTGGTCTAAGGAAGGCGACATTATAGAGAACCTGCCTAAAAAGCGTGAGGGAATGCGTGCTTGGGTTAATATTATGTACGGCTGTGATAAGTTCTGTACGTATTGCATTGTTCCTTTCACACGAGGTAAGGAAAGAAGCCGTCGACCGGAGGATGTTATTGCGGAGGTTCGTGATCTAGCGCGGCAGGGCTTCAAGGAAGTGACTCTGCTTGGACAGAATGTGAACGCTTATGGCAAGGATTTTACGGATATTAACTATACCTTCGGGGATTTAATGGATGATATGAGATTGATAGATATTCCGCGTATTCGTTTCATGACCTCCCACCCGCGTGATTTTGATGACCGTTTGATCGAAGTACTGGGCAAAGGCGGCAACCTTTCAGAGCATATCCATTTGCCGGTACAATCAGGCAGCACTGAAGTACTCAAGAAGATGAGTCGAAAATATACGCGTGAGCGCTATTTGGAGCTTGTGGACAAAATTAAGGCAGCTGTGAAGAATCCGGTCCTAACCACCGACATAATTGTTGGTTTCCCCGGTGAAACCGAGGAGCAGTTCGAAGATACGTTGTCCTTGGTTCGAGAAGTAGGCTTCGATATGGCCTATACATTCATTTATTCTCCGCGTGAAGGTACACCGGCCGCAAGCATGGAGGATAATGTGCCGATGGAGGTTAAGAGTGCGCGACTGCAACGGTTAAATGATCTCATTAAAGAGAACAGCCGTATTAGTAATGACCGTATGCTAGGTGAAGTAGTAGAAGTGTTGGTAGAAGGCGAGAGCAAGAATAACACAGAAATGCTTTCTGGACGTTCCAGCAGCAACAAGCTGGTCCATTTCGAAGGTTCGAAGGAGTTAATCGGCACCTTAGTTCACGTCAGAATTACAGATACAAAAACATGGTATATCAAAGGTGATTACGTCAATGAAGCTGCCGTAGTCGTTTAAATCATATAGAATGGGGAGATTCAAGTGGCAATGGAAGAAGGACGTTTGAACAAATACGGAATGCCGACCTACAACAGCCGTGATTTAATCGTACGCGATGACATTATGGGAAAAGCCAAAGAACTCGCCACACTCATCTCAACCAGTGATGAAGTAAGGCATTTTCAACAGGCCGAACAAAAAATCCTGGCGCATGAACGGGTACAGGGACTTATTGCAACGATTAAAAAGAAGCAGAAAGAGATTGTTGCTTTCGAGAGCTTTAAGAATAAAGACATGGTTCTCAAGATTGAGCGTGAAATCGAAGAGCTGCAAGATGAGATCGATGGAATACCTGTCGTGAATGAATTTCAGCAAAGCCAGACAGACATCAATTACCTGTTGCAGCTCGTAATTTCCGTGATCCGAGATACCGTCTCCGAAAAAATCAATGTAGAGGCGGGTACAGAAGCACCACCTTCCACATGCGGAGATTAAACGTATAAGCCAAGGGCGGATATTCATCCGCCCTTTATTTAAATATTAGAATGCATAAGTTCCACATTATACTATATCCTTTTATTTCTCGGAGAAACGGGTGCCTTCTCTATTAGGACGGGACGGCTGCTCCGTTTCTTCTTGTTGTGAAAGGTTGATTTTAGAAGTTCAGGTTTGGTACATTAAAAGGTACGATAGCAAATTATAGCTGCGGCAAAGGATGGATTAAGAGTGAGCGACAACGGGGAACAAACCTATAACGTCAAAAAGTACCGTACACCGGACGGTGTACCGGCTGACATTGTGATGTTTACATTGACGAAACGTGAACGGAAGACAGTGACTAAGACACTTCCACTGCGCGAACTAAAAGTAATGCTGATCAGACGCAAAAAGTGGCCTTATGCAGGAATGTGGGCCTTACCGGGCGGCTTCTGCCAGGAGGATGAGTCTATCTATGATGCAGCCACACGGGAGCTCAAAGAGGAAACAGGTGTAGATGGCGGGCATCTGGAGTATCTTGGTGTCTACAGCACACCGGGGCGTGATCCGCGTGGATGGATTATCAGCCATGCCTTTTTCGCCTTGGTGGAAGAGTGGATGCTGGAGCACAGACAGGCTTCGGATGATGCAGGAGAGGTCGGCTTATTCACCCTACAGGAAGCATTGGAAGAGCTTGAACTCGCTTTTGACCATCATAAGATTATCAGAGATGCGTATCTACGTATTCAGCAGCAGATGCTGCAGACGACAATTGCCAGACAATTTCTACCGAACCATTTTACATTAAGTGAGTTATATCAAGTCATCCAGACGGTAGTTCCTGAGTTTAAGGAGCCCAATTTTATTCGTAAAATAACTTCGACTCGCAGCCGCCAAGGTATTTTACAGGATGTGCGAGATGAGGCGGGAAATACACTCAGCTCCAATCAATATTCGCAACGCCCGGCGCAACTGTATATGTTTACCGATCACGAGCCGCTTTTGTCTATTTATACTTAGTCTTCCCGAGGAGGTCATTTTCTCATGAAAGCCTTGATCGTAATTGATTTTACGAATGATTTTGTAGTTGGCAGTTTGCCGGTGGGTCAACCGGGAATCGATATTGAATCCAAAGTCTGTCAATTGACGAAACAGTTTGTAGATAATAAGGATTTTGTAATTATGGCAGTGGATCTTCATGAGAAGAATGATGCGTATCACCCCGAAAGCAAGCTATTTCCACCCCATAACCTGCGGGGTACCGAGGGACGGGAGCTATACGGACAACTTAACGATGTATATGAAAATAACTACGAGGATATATATTGGATGGATAAAACCCGTTACAGTGCTTTTTCCGGAACGGATCTGGAGTTGAAGCTGCGGGAACGCGGAATCACGGAAGTTCATCTTATTGGCGTATGCACAGATATATGTGTGTTACATACTGCGGTGGATGCTTATAATAAAAACTTTACGATATTCGTGCATGAAGATGCCGTGGCCAGCTTCAACCCCGAGGGACACATCTGGGCGCTTGGACATTTTCAAGGCAGCCTGGGTGCAAAGGTTGTGAAGGGACAATAAGAGGCACGCCGGTGCTTACAGATACAGCTTGACAGGAGATGAGGACTTGAAGAGGGAGCTTGCTTTACATACAGATAAATATCAAATCAACATGATGTATGCTCACTGGGTCAATGGAAGTCATAAACGTAAGGCCGTATTTGAAGCCTATTTCCGGAAGCTGCCTTTCGGAAACGGTTTTGCCGTATTTGCAGGACTGGAGCGAATTGCCGGATATATTGAGAGCCTGCGTTTTACTGAGGAAGATATCCGTTATTTATCGGAGCAGGAAGAGAATTATTCGCCGGCCTTTTTGGAAGAACTGTTGCAGTTTCATTTCCAAGGCAGTATTCACTCCATGAAGGAGGGCGCCTTAGTATTCCCTGATGAACCGTTAGTGCGCGTGGAAGCAACCATCATGGAAGCGCAGCTTGTAGAAACGGCTATTCTGAACTTTATGAATTTCCAGACTCTGATTGCGACAAAGGCGTCGAGAATCAAGCAAGTAGCAGGCAACGATGTCCTCTTGGAGTTCGGTACACGACGGGCACAGGAAGCGGATGCAGCGGTATGGGGCGCACGGGCGGCTTATATCGGTGGTTTCGATGCTACCTCTAATATGCTTGCAGGAAAGTTATTCGGTATCCCTACGAAAGGAACACATGCCCATTCCTGGGTGCAGAGCTTTGCCAGCGAGCAGGAGGCCTTTGATGCCTATGCCAAGGTGATGCCGGACGGGGTGACTCTATTGGTTGATACCTTTGATACGCTGCGCAGCGGTGTGCCGAATGCCATCCGTACTGCAAAGAAGATGGAAGCGCAGGGCAAGCAGATGAATGGAATTCGTCTCGACAGCGGTGACCTTACTTATTTATCCGTACAGGCGCGCAAGATGTTGGACGCGGCGGGTCTGCAGTATGTCAAGATTGTTGCTTCCAACGATTTGGATGAAAATACAATCATGAACTTAAAGTCACAAGGTGCAGCTATCGATACGTGGGGTGTGGGAACTCAGCTTATTACAGCGTCCGATCAGCCCTCTCTGGGCGGTGTTTACAAACTGGTGGAGATTGAGTCTGCCACCGGTGAAATGGTACCTACGATCAAAATCTCCTCCAACCCCGAAAAGGTATCCACCCCGGGTAAAAAGGATGTATACCGTATTATTGGCACCAACGGCAAGGCTTTGGCTGATTACATTAGCTTCCCGGAAGAAGAGGCCCCTCGCAGCGGTAAAAAACTGAAGCTGTTCAATCCACTTCACCCCTATATGCAAAAGCATGTAGACCGTTATGATGCCTTACCGATGCTGGAGCCCATTTATGTGAACGGGTTCCGTACCTATACGTTACCGGACCTGAATGAAATTCGGCGCTACCATCAGGAACAGCTGGATCTATTCTGGCCTGAATACTTGCGTAAGCTAAATCCTGAGGTGTTCAGAGTGAATCTGAGCCAACAGGTATGGACTCGCAAACAGGAATTGATCGCGGAGCATATGCATCCGGATTCGGATTCGGAGTAAATTCTTCTTATTTTAAAATCTCGTAAAAAGAAAGCAGAGCAGCGATTCTCCCATTACTGGAGAATCGTTGCTCTGCTTTTTTGGTTCTTAGCGGCTTGCCTCTGCCATTATTCCGTTCCCCCAAAACAGCGAAGGTGGCTTAAAGCATTTAATACTTTCTAACCTGCAGCCGATCAATACCCCGCCCTAGTAGCTCGATTCTAGCCAATCAAATGTAAAAATACACTTGATTCAGCGCTAGTAGGCCGATTTCAGCCAATCAAATGTAAAAATACACTTGATTCCGCACCAGTAGCTCGATTCCAGCCAATCAAATGTAAAAATACACTTGATTCCGCACCAGTAGCTCGATTTCAGCCAATCAAATGTATAAATACACTTGATTCCGCACCAGTAGCTCGATTTCAGCCATTCAAATGTAAAAATACACTTGATTCCGCGCTAGTAGGTTATGGCTTTTGGGACACCCTCTTGGTGTGATTTTTATCATGATTAATGTGATAAATTTAACATCTTAATTTTTAATTTTATTGCTAAATTAAGGTTATAGGACAAGCAAAAAATTATAAAAGACGCGAAATACACATATCAGACACAAATAGTTACTTTGATGGCAGACATTCTTTCATCGAGGTAACGCAACTCTGTAGTGTATAAACAGATCAATAGAATTCAATAAATAATTGTGATTCGTAAAGAGCCGAAAATGCAAGATTTGTCACTTCGCGTCCGTCAAAATCAAGATACAATCGTGAAAAAGTCAGTATGGATGTTATTCTAGTTGACATTATGAAAGGGGCTATGTCGGTGGTACAGTTGCCAAAAGTGAACGAACTCGGTTTTTTTGAGATTCGTCTAGAGTCTATTGGAGGTCTGGGTGCTAACCTGGCTGGTAAGATGCTCGCAGAAGCGGGTGTCGTTGGTGCAGGGATGAATGGTGTAAGCTTCTCATCCTATGGTTCAGAGAAAAAAGGTTCACCAGTTAAAGCTCATATCCGGTTTTGTGATTTGAACACTCCTATACGGGATACCTCTCCTGTTGAACGACCGCATGTGGTTGGGGTTTTTCATGAATCATTAGCGAAGACCGTTAACGTGATTAGCGGTATCTATGAACACAGTACCGTGCTTATTAATTCGACCAAGTCATCTGAAGAACTAAAAGAAGTATTGGGTATGAAAGCCGGTATGATTGCTGTAATTGATGCATCGAGCATCGCGCTAAAGGAGAAGAACCGGGTAAACATGGCGATGTTGGGTGCGATGTTCCGGCTCTGTGATTTCCTTGACCCTGAAATTATGAAAGGTGTTATCGAGCAATCACTGGGTAAAAAATATCCGCAAGCCGTACAATCGGCCCTTACTACTTTTGATCGTGGTTATAATGAAGTGAAGTTCCTGCATTATGAGCTTCCGGCAGGTGAAAGCATGCCGCAGTATGTCCGTTCCGATATTTCGTCTCTAGGATATGATACGCAACCAATCGGCGGCGTCATTACTAATCCAGGTAACAGTTTCCTAAAGAATTTGAGTATCTCCCGTTCCGGAATGCTGCCTGCCTTTGAGAAAGAGTCATGCATTAACTGCGCACAGTGCGACACGGTTTGTCCGGATCTGTGTTTTGTATGGGAAGAGCGGATTGATAAGAAGGGCCGTTCGCAAATGTATTTAGAAGGCATTGATTACCAATATTGCAAGGGCTGCCTGAAATGCATAGAAGCTTGCCCGACATCAGCTCTATCCAGTCAGCGTGAAACGGAAGGTTATGCCGATAGCCACACCGTTCACCATCTATTTGATTTGATTACACAGTCTTAATATTGGGAGAAAGGTGGAACACACATGGCTATCGATTATGAAAAAGAAGTAGGCTCTGCCAAGGTAGAGCAGAAATTTCTATATGAATCCGGTAATGAAATGGCAGCCTATGCTGCGCATCAGATCAATTATCATGTTATGGGATACTTTCCGATTTCTCCATCGACGGAAGTCGCCCAGTTTCTCGATACAATGAAAGCTAACGGACAGCATGATATTATGCTGATTCCATCGGACGGCGAGCATAGCTCAGCAGGTATTTGTTATGGAGCTTCTACTGCGGGCGGACGAGTATTCAATGCGACAAGCGCACAAGGTTATATGTTCATGTTGGAGCAAATGCCGGTACAATCAGGAACACGTATGCCAATGGTTATGAATCTGATCTGTCGTGCTGTATCCGGACCGCTTAACATTCACGGTGACCATTCCGATTTATATTATGCACTAAATACAGGCTGGCCGATTCTGATGTGTCGTGATCCTCAGTCCGTGTATGATATGAACCTGATGGCTTTGAAGCTTGCTGAGCATGCCAAGGTCCGTCTTCCGGTAATGGTAGCTTCGGACGGATATTTTACCTCTCACCAAAAACGCCGGGTACAAGCTTTCGCGAACCGTGCAGATGTGCAGAAATTTGTTGGAGAACAACCTCCAACAGGTTTTACAGATACCTTGGACCGCAATAACCCTGTTTCTGTAGGTGCTTATATGAATGAGCCGGATACCATTAACAACCGGTATCAACAATCGGTAGCGATGTATAATGCCGGTGATGTCTTTGAAGAAATCGCCAAGGAGTTCGGTGAAATGACCGGGCGTCATTATCCGATGGTTGAAGAATACCGCATGGAGGATGCCGATGTAGCTGTATTCCTAATGAATTCCTCTTCGGAAATTATTAAGGATGTAGTAGACCAGCTTCGTCTTCAAGGTGTAAAGGCAGGTTCCATCTCGCCTAATATGATTCGTCCTTTTCCACAGAGACAAATAGCTGAAGCATTGAGGAATGTCAAAGCCATCACTGTAGGTGATCGTGCGGATTCTGTAGGCGGACACGGCGGTAATATGGTAAATGAAATAAAAGCTGCATTGTTCACCTACGGAAATACTACGACAAAAGTTATCAGCCGTATCTACGGACTAGGCGGTAAGGACTTTTACGCAGAAGATGGACATAACTTCTTCCAGTTAGCTCTGGATGCTGTTGCCGCAGACCGGGTTGAGGTACCGTTCGATTATTACGGACATAATGTAGGTGCTCTGGAAAAAGCGCCTCAGCGAGTACTTAAGCCGATGGACTTTGAATCTCTCAAAACCGGTCTGATTACCGTGAAGCAGGATGAGATTACAGGTAAGCTGAGCGTGAAGATTCCACCGCTTCGAAGCTTGACGAAGAAGCCTAAGCGTATATCGCCAGGACATGGCGCATGCCCAGGCTGCGGAATATTCTCGGGACTGGAGATCTTTTTCAAAGGCATTGAAGGTGATGTCGTAACCTTGTACCATACGGGTTGCGCAATGGTAACTACTACCGGATATCCGTACTCCTCACATAAGTCAACGTTTATCCATAATCTGTTTCAGAACGGTGCAGCTACACTTTCCGGTGTGGTCGAAATGTTCTGGGAGCGTAAACGTCGCGGTGAGCTAGATGATCTTGGATTACAAGAAGACTTTACGTTTGTAATGGTTACCGGAGATGGCGGTATGGACATTGGTATGGGTCCTGCTATCGGTGCTGCGCTGCGCGGTCACAAAATGATCATCATTGAGTACGATAATGAAGGATATATGAATACTGGTGCCCAGCAGACGTATTCTACGCCTCTCGGCCACCGTACAACAACCTCCAGCATTGGTAAACATCAGCAAGGTAAAACAACACAGCACAAGGATACTGCGCAAATTATGGCAGCTACGAATATTTCTTATGTCTTCACAGGTTCTGAAGCCTTTCCACAGGATCTTGTGAAGAAAGCGGCTAAAGCACAGTGGTATGCTCAAAATGAGGGTCTGGTGTATGGTAAAATCTTAACCGCCTGTCCGCTTAACTGGATGTCTGATGACAAAGAAGGCACTAACATTGTATCTCTGGCTGTAGAAACCTGCTTCTTCCCGCTGTATGAAGTTGAACAGGGCATTACAACTATTACTTACAATCCGGAAGACAAAGATAAACGTGTAGATCTATCCAATTGGCTCAAGACCATGGGCAAAACCCGCCATTTATTGAAGCCTGAGAATGAACCGGCTCTGCGCAGTTTTGAGGATGAGGTTCAACGCCGTTGGAACCGTCTGAAAGCAAAACATGAGCATCCAGATCTGTAAGACACATTAGAATTTGCAATTATCAATTGTAATTTGTAAAAGAAAACCCGGCAGGAATCTTCTGTCGGGTTTTTTTGCGTTCTCCTTCTATGCCTCGGGAAGCTGCACTGCATAGTTTTTCTAATCTCAGACATGCTATACCTATCTGGATCAAAACCTTGAGAAAGAAGGGGTGGCAGGCATGAAACGCCGTATAGCAGGTTTGTTGGCTGCTGCAATAACATTAGGATTAATGATGACAGGCTGTAGTAATGAACAAATGCAGAAGGAAGCCGGAAGGTATAACATGCAATCTTACCAAGATGGTGTATTACGGGCACAGTCACAAGGGAAAGGTCTGAACGGACGTTTTTTGAAGCAAATACGTCTCGCTTTTGCACGTGAGCAGGTTAATCTAACCCATGAACGTTATTCAGAAGATGCAAGAGGAAATATTAGTTATCAGTATCTCATTAACAGCGAGCCTACACAGTTGATTACAATTCATGTGTTTTCAAGCGAATATGAGCTCCTAAATCGGGTGCCGCACTGGTATGGAAACAATCGGGTTGCGGAAACCTCAACGACATTGACAGAAATCTATAATAAACATAATGCAACATTGGTTTATACTTCTATGGGGAAAAATAAGGGGAAATATTCAGAAAAGGTAAAGGTTTTATTCACCAGAATTTTAGATCGCTTGGATTTTCCTCAGGGTTCTGGGTTTAGAGGTCCCCAATATAAATAATTGCGAATCGCTTATAAGTTAATCTAAATAGTGTAGCTAATAAAATCGTTTTTTTTAAGGGTTGTTTGACACTTCCTTTAATAAAAAAACGATTTTTTGGTGTTGGAAAGCAAATTATTGACAATAATTTATCCTAATAATATAATATTTATAGGTTATTTAAATTTAAGATAAATAATAATAGGATAAAAACCATGAGAAGTACGTTGTACATAATTCTGAATTCATCTCTCAGAAGCCAATTGGGTTCTCTGGAGAAGGATCGGTAATTACTAGATTGGGGTCTTTATTCTATTGGGCGTGGGCTCATGCAGAGACAAAGACAGAACTTGGGCTGCACCCGCATCAAGGATTTGAGATCATGACCTATGGGATAGCTGGCCGAAGCATGCATAAGGATACACTTGGTACAGAAAGTATTCTAGAGGCAGGAGACATCCAACTTATGCAGACCGGTTCAGGAGTTTCTCATGCAGAGGGTATTGACGGAGGTTTTGAGGGCTTTCAAATTTGGTTTGAACCCTACTTGAATGATGCCGTTAAACGATCACCGGCCTATAATTTGTTCAAGGATAAGGAATTCCCCATTACTGAACTTCAGGGAGCCAAGGTAAAAACAATACTAGGTAACAACTCTCCAGTAAATATCGTTACCGATGCACAAATGATTGATCTGGAGGTGGACCCTCAATCCTCTTATACTTATCGTTTGTTGCCTGGCCGTACTTTGGCTGGACTGGTGATTAGAGGTGATGGAATGTACGCTTTAATTGGGCAAAAGGCTGCTTCATTCAGTCATAAAGATTTTCTGATTTTCCAAACGGAGGATGAGGATGAAATCACCTTTCAAGCAGGTGGTGAGAAGCTCAGAATTGCTCTTATAGAACTGCCAACCAACATTGATTATCCTTTGTATCAGAAGCGTAGATAAGGGGGAAAGCATAATATGTTAGAAAGTGAGCCTAATCGTCAGGAGTTAGATTTGAGACTTTTTCGTGTGATACGAAATATGTCTACAGCCCTGTTTGAAAATATTAAACGTGACGTTGACAGTCATGGACTCGGTGTAGAAACCTTCCAAATTCTCGAGCTAATTTATAGTACAGGCGCACAACCTATTCAAAAAATTAGCGAGAGACTTTCTATTCCGAGCGGCAGTATTACCTATGTGGTAGATAAGCTTGAGAATAAAAATCTTGTAAAAAGAACTCCGGCTCCGGGAGATCGGCGGAAGACGAATGTAACGTTAACCGACGAGGGGTGCGCTTATTTCGATGAAATATTTCCGAAGCATGCCCAAACCATATCCAATAATTTATCCTCGGTAACCGATGCGGAGAAGTTTCTCCTTATTGATTTGTTGAAGAAGATAGGTTATGGCGCACTGGAAAATCGACCATAATTCAAAAGGAGAGGGGTGTCCCGAGGCCAGTTTGTATGGCTTCTGGGATCCCCCTTTTCTGTGACTACATAAGGTCACCTGTATTTACATGGTTTTAAGTCCGTTTATATATCTCCCTCATTACGTGGCGCAGTTCGGGAATAATGATCCGGCTCATCGCTAATTGAACAGCTCCCGTTGATCCCGGCATGGAAAATACAGCGGTGTTTCCGATTGTCCCTGCTATTGCACGGCTAAGGATCGCAGCGGAGCCGATATCTTCTGTGAAGCTCAGAAAACGAAAGATCTCGCCAAAGCCTGGTAATGACTTATCCAGCAATGATGCAACGGCTTCATAAGTCGTATCTCGAGGAGAAATGCCTGTGCCGCCGGTAAGCAGAACAGCCTCGATATCAGAATGAACGGAGTTTTTATAAACAAGCTCACGAATCTCTTCATAATCATCCTTTACAATCGTCCGCCCTTTAATAATATAGCCAGCTTCATCAAGTAAAGTTTGGACAAGATCACCACCGGAATCGGTCTCGGGCGTTCGGGTATCAGACACGGTAATAATATAACAGGAAACGGATTTTGGCGCTTCCCGTCGATGCTCTTCGACAGATGACAATTCAATCAGCTCCTTGGCAGGGATTAGGTCTTCGGTAATTCTCATGATAGGCTATGACTTAGGCAAAGACAAGTTATGACGGTTGTTAGCTGACAGGTATGACGTTAGCAATGAGGTTGCATCCGCATGACTTGTTGTAGTACACTCGCTAGCATAAAGGTTTTTGTTAGGGAGAGATGAGGAATGGAACAGGTTGTACCTGTGTATATATTATCTGGATTTTTGGGGAGCGGCAAAACAACACTGCTGCAGCATTTGCTTGAATATTGGAAAGGACAAGGACTGCGCCCGGCAGTCGTTATGAATGAGCTGGGTGAAGTGAATCTGGATGGATTGCTGGTTGAGCAATCAGTACCGATGGCTGAATTACTCGGGGGTTGCATATGTTGTTCCATTCGCGGGGATCTCAGTACTGAATTGGCTACCCTTGTGAAGAAGGAGTCACCAGATGTAGTGATTATCGAAGCAACAGGTGCAGCGAATCCATTGGAGATTGTGGATGGCGTGACCGAAACATCTCTATATCTTAGAGTAGAGCTGAAAAGCCTAATAACGGTCGTAGATGCTGCCCATATTCTGGAGCTTCACCGTTCACAGCAAGGCAAGACCTACAGGTTGATGCAAGAGCAGATCCGTTGCGCTTCGGTGCTGATCCTGAACAAGACCGATCGCGTGACTGAGGATGAAGTGACTGAAGTTTCTGCAGTGCTGCGGAAATGGAATGCTTTTGCACCCATTATGTCTACCGTTCGCTGTGAGGTGGATCCTGAGGAACTTCTCAGCAACTCTGGGGGGATTCTAAGAGAAGATGAAGCTGATACGCAGCAGGAGACTGGCTTATTGCATACCACACATGATCATGTCATGGCATACACCCATTATTTCAAACGTTCGGTGGACAGTATGGAATTTGAGGAATTTGTAAAGGAACTGCCGCGGGATGTATATAGAGCCAAGGGAATTCTAACCTTCAGCGACACGTCAAGTCGGTTTCTATTCCAATATGCCTACCGTGAAGCCGATTATATGAAAATCACTCCGCAAGGAGAGGTGCCTGATGTTGCCGTTTTTATCGGGGAGCATTTCTCATCCCGTGAGCTTCGAGATAAACTGCTTCATTTGGAAAAAAGGATTTTGGTCCGACCGGGTACGGTAAAAAGAAGTTTATAAATATTCCAAAGGTATTATTCAACAAGTTAAAATCTTAAATGCTGACAATTAACATCATTAATTGGTTGGTTCGTTGCTATTCTAACAGGTTAATACAAAGACATACCCATCAAAAAGCAGGAGGTTAAGGCTATGACCCCAATTCAATATCAGGAGTGCATTGAAGCATGCATCAAGTGTATGAACGCCTGTAATTATAGTTATGTCTCAAGCCTGAAAGAGTACGACCTTGCATTACTGCGGGATACGATTCGTATGGATCGGGAATGTGCTGATATTTGTGGATACGCTATACAGGCTATGACTCGCCAAAGTCCTTTCGTTGCTGAGATTTGCCGCTTGTGCGCTGAAATATGTGAAGCCTGTGCGGAGGTATGCAGTAGAAATGTACATATACAATGCAAGGACTGTATCCAAGCATGCCTAGACTGTGCGGAAGCTTGCCGCCAGATTAGTGAAGTTTTTGCGGTATACGCATAAAGGTCTGAAGGATTAGCATTTCTGATATAAGGACCAAGCTGGAGCAGGAGTTACTGCTCTCCGGCATGGTCCTATTTTTAAATATAAGAAAATTATAAGTTTTCAGTTTACTTTGCTTATATTTCTACGAGAAACGGATACCTGAAAGCGATACGGAGTATCGCTGCTTCAGAAGCATAGACTCCCATTGAGGACGGTAAAAGCCGTTTCTTCTTGTTGAATAACTTTAATAATTTCTGTTAACAGGAAAATGAGGTTTTCCCGGCGAATAATCTGGATGTAGGTTTGTACGATAAGTACATTGTTAGCTGACAGGAGTGTATATGAAGCCTAATAGAAGCGTCATCCAATCCCCCTTAATTGAACTGGAACGAGTGGGGAAGATATATCACGGTGTAACGGTGCTTGATGAGGTCTCTATGAACATTGAGTCCGGTTCAGCAACGGCAATTATCGGACGTAACGGCTCTGGTAAAAGCACACTGTTATCCATACTCGGTGGGTTAATTCAGATTTCAAACGGAAGTTTACTCCGCAAAGACAAGAGAATGCAGATCGGGTATGCACCCGAATTCTTCCCCCCGTTAAAGTTTACACCTGAAGAATTTTTGAGGAGTGTTGGGCGTTTTCAGGGTCTTGCACCGAAAGAGATCGACCATCGGATAACGGAACTGTTAGTTTGTTTTCGCCTGGAAAGCTTTCGAGCGCGGTCTATGGAAAGTTTCTCCAAGGGAATGCTGCAAAAGGTGAATCTCATGCAAAGCATGCTGAATCGGCCTCCATTGCTGTTGCTTGATGAGCCTATGTCAGGCCTGGATGCTCCCGCACAAGATTCCTTGCTTGAATTCGTACATGAGATGAAGCGGCAAGGGACGGCTTTGGTCTTTTCTGCTCATGAATCGCAATGGATCGAAGCATTGGCCGATGATGTACATGTGCTGCACGCAGGGCGAACAATCCGAACGGTAAACCGAACAGAATTACATAGCTCAACTTATTCTAGAATTGTCTTCAAAGGAATCTCGCAACGTCCTGATACTCCCTTGGAACAGATGCCTGGCATTTTATCTATGGCCTTATCTAAAGAGCAGCAAGACGCTGATTGTCTAGTGATATCAGTTCAAGCTGCAGAGTGTGATACCTTCCTTCGGACAATACTGGATGCTGGAGGCTCTATCATCTCAGTGGAGCGAAAGGGAGGGCTTTCTGGACTGGAAGTATGGATGAACCCTCAAGAAGAAGCTTTCAAGAGGGGGTCTGAGTCGTGATATCTTTGATGGCTTATCTGATGAGAAGTTATACCCGTTCACAGCGGTATTTCGCTCCGTTGTCCGGTATGGTTATAGCAGTATTGGTGTTGTATTCTTACAAGCCAAATCCTGTAATGAACAGTTATGCTGCAACGGCTGTGATTTTGTTTATCGGGTGTGCAGCCATGGGTCTTAGCTTTTTGAATCATGAGCATGCGGTACAAAGGCAAGTGGTTATTGTACATCTGAGGAGCGCTAGAATCTATAGCATAGGTGGAATCCTTAGCTTGACCCTCCTTGCACTACTATTAGATGTTATGATAGTGGTGTATCCAATGATTACAGGACGATTTTCCGAGCCGGTTGGCATCTATCGATTTCTGCTGGCTTTGATAGGACATGGTTTGCTGGGTCTACTTGGAATCTCTATTTCATTGTTCCTGCAATCGTCATGGGTAGCTAAGAGGAGTCATGCAGTCGGGCTCATGCTGGCGATTATCATTTTATCAATCGGTGGAACTCAGATCAGCAGTCTATTAAAGGGGCCTCTCATTCCCTTACGGCTTATTCTGCCGCCGGTTGCCCCGGTAATGAATGCCTTGATGAACGGGGACACCTTGCCGGGTTCAAGTATGTTGTTATCTTTTGTTCATGTATCACTGTACATATTTCTATTAATAGGTATTTATTTGTTTAGATCTGGCACTAAGGATTATTCGAGAATATAAGGTATTCTTAACATTCATTAAAAAATTTCAGTGGGAGGAAAGATGAAGGACACACAATTACCGGAGAGTGAACATTCCAAAGAGTTATTCGCTTATTTCGGACTGGCTGTTTATTATGGTCAAGCGCTGGAACAGCAGCTTACCAACCTGTTACTGCTCACGAAGCTGTCTCAGGGGAAAACACCGTCGGAAGCAGATCTTGCGGATCTGTATCAGCGTAAACTTGGCAATTCACTCGGCCAGCTCATCAAAGAAATCCAGCATCATTTTCCTTTCTCTGAGGCAGAGACTGCGCAGTTGCAAGAGATTTGGAAGCAGCGCAATTATATTGTGCATGATTATTTCAAGGAGCGTATTCAGGATACGTTCACCCCTGCCGGGAGAGCCCATATTATCCGTGAGTTAAAGAGATTCAAGAATAAAGCCAGCAGGCTGGAAATCAAATTACAGGGATACTGTACAGAGATGTATACCAAGCTGGGTCTAGAGAGTTCTGACGATGAGGTCCAAGACTTGAATGGAAAGCAGCTTATACTTAGAGGTATGCCTACATATCCGTTTGAACGAGATTCCTCCTATTGGAAGAAGCAGAAGAAATAGAGGTGTGTTCCGTATGGTAGATATATTCAAACAGACTCCCTTATACAGGTACTTGATGTACTGCAATGAAACCGAAATGGACAAGCACATCTTAGATTGCGGAGCCGGAGGAGACACTCCGCCATTAGCCTTATTTGCACAATACGGTTACATAACGCATGGCATTGATTGTGATATGAAACAAATAAACTTGGCGAATACATATGGACAAGAGCATAGAGTTTATTTGGATATTCGTCAGGGAGATATGCGCCAGCTGGCCTTTGATGATGAATCGATTCCTTTTGTGTATTCCTATAATTCCGTATTTCATATGAGAAAAAGTGAAGTCATACAATCTGTTGAAGAGATGAAACGCGTATTGAAGCCCAATGGATTGATGTTTGTGAACTTCTTAACGGTTAATGACTTCCGTTGTGGTGAGGGACCGGATCTAGGTGAGAATCAATATGAACAATTTGATGATGATCAGCCTGTTATTCACTCTTATTATAGATCCGATGAACCGGATTCTTTATTCAGTGACATGGAGGTATTGTACAAGGAAGACAGGGTTTTGGAGCGGATATTTAATGGGGAACGGATACGGCAAGGCTTTGTAGATTATATCGTAAAGAAAATATAACTCCAATAAAAAAAGCGAACGGCTCCCTTAGTGGAAGCCGTTTTTTTGTCATTCACTCTTATCATCTTTTTTCCTCTTAATCTTTATTCAGATTCACTTAATCCATTGAGAATCTGGGCTTCGATGATGCTGAGAATATCCTCTGAGTTATAAATGTCATTATTAACCTTCCAGACATCATCTTCTCTTAAAAGCGTCATTGTTCCATCCAAAAATAATTTATCTTCTTTGCTATCTCCAAAACGGAGAGTGCCTGTATAGGTAAGTTCTATGGATTCCTCTGTTACACTTTTCTCTGTAAAAGAGATATAGGTTACTTTAAGCTCGTTATTCTTAATTCGTGCGACTCTTAAAGCGCGCGCATACGTACGGCTGGCAGATTGAATCTCAAAAAAGGTTTTTGTGGTTAAAGGTTTTATTAATGCTTCCTTTTTTGTTATGTCTTCCAGTGTAACCTCATTCGAATGATTGGGTGGAACGGCTTCAAGCTCTTGTTTCTTGTAGGCGATAGCTACACTCATGGCTTTTGAAAGGCCCGACTCCTGCACAATACTTTCTTTACTCGAACAAGCCGTTATAGCTACGGAACATAAAGCGGTTATTACAATAATCATGCCTATTTTTTTATTCACTTTACTCCCCCAATCCAAAACTACACTCTTCTACTGTTATTTCCATTATTATACACTACAAAGTGAAAAGACGCCCATATGGACGTCTCTGCAAGAGCATTTATTTATCCTGGATACTCTTCACGAGCTCCTGTAATCCTGCTTTAGTTACGACTTCGGGCAGGAACTGTACGGAGTTTGCTCTCACACAGCGTGCCAGTGAAATAAGAGCCTCCTTGAGGGCGGCGGTCAGCTCCGGTGTTAAGAATTCCTCCGGCTCCCACCACCAGTTAATGATAGTTAAGATCCCGCTTTTCTTATCCATGACCGGCTCAAATCTGGCTACGAATCGATCACCATATAGTAGCGGGAGAACATAATACCCAAATTTCCGCTCCGCTGCAGGCTTATATACCTCCCATCGATACTCAAAATTAAAGAGCTGTTTAATGAGCTCACGGTCCCACAGCAAGTTATCCAAGGGAGCGAGTGCAGAGGCAGAGGAGGTGTTTATATAATCTTCACCTTGATCATGTGTAACTTGTATAACTTCTTCGAGGGCAGGGGTATCCATGCTTCTGATATAGAAGGGGAGTTTAATTCCTTCTACGTTAACCTCTCTAATCTTGTCTGTATGCAGCAACCGCTGAATGGCCGCGGTTCTTTCCTTACTCTTCAATCCGGTAATCCCCAGCCAACCATCACCGGATCTATTCCACTGAAGTCCAATACTGCCGATACGGCGAAGCACATACCAGTCATAATACTGATCTTCATTTTGATTTGGGTCTTCTTGATTAAGGATAGACTCCGGCAGCAATCTTACTGTGAAGTCATAATAACGGCGGGTATGTACTCGATGATGGACGACGATTTCTCCCCAGAAATACATGCTTTCCAGCGCTGCCCGGGAGAGCCTTGCCGGGGCCCAGGCCCAGTTAATTTTGTCTTTACCCTCCAAATCCAGGGAGGAGAGCGGACCACGTTCCATAAGCTCTTGGCGAACACGATCAACGGTTGCCATGATTTCACTGTTTCCTTCGAATCGTGTAGACGCCAGTTCGCGGTACCGCCGGAAATAAGGCCAATCCTCTGTGCAATAAATAGACATGTTCTTATCCCAGCCATCGACTAAAAGTCGATCCTGGTACAGGAGTTCCTGTACCAGATCTGGTGTGAAACCGGGGATACGCGCCTGCAGTACAAGCTCATGATTATGACCTGTAATACTAAGCGGGTCATACTGGATACACCCTACATGCCTGATATAGTCGTAAATGCTTTGCTTTGACCCTTGTAAGGTGGAAGGACTCAGATGTTGATGTCGCAACAGAAATAATCTAGCCTGTTGTTTGGAGATTAAATAGTTGATCAATGTTTGATCACTCCGCTCATATGTATTAATTTACATTATACAGAACGAATGTTCCTCTTACAATAACAACAAAAAACCCTGACACCGTATCGCTAGTCGGGTCAGGGTTTTCACTCCATTAATGTTCTTTAAAAGCTGCCTTCCGGGGAATGACGGAGAGTTGTAGAATGCTTGTCATTAGCTCCGCTGCTTGCAGTTATGGCACCCACCTGAAGCTGATACATACGGAAGTATCTGCCGCCAAGGGCCATTAGCTCATCATGGTTGCCGCGCTCTACAATTTCTCCGTGATGGAGCACTAGAATCTGATCAGCACTGCGAATCGTGGATAGACGGTGAGCAATGATAAAGGTTGTGCGTCCCTTTTTCAGCACCTCAAGCGCCTCTTGAATAATACTCTCCGTCTCCGTATCGATATTAGAGGTAGCTTCATCGAGAATAAGGATTGCAGGATCGAAGGAAAGGGCGCGTGCAAAGGAAATGAGCTGGCGCTGCCCCGCAGAAAGGGTGCTTCCTTTTTCTACAACAGGTTCATCGAACCCAAGCGGTAGATGAGACAGCAATTTATCTGCGCCTACCTCGCGTAAAGCCCGTTCCACTCTTTCACGTGAAATACGTTCATCGCCGAGACTCACATTGGAAGCAATCGTACCCGTGAAGAGATATGGGTCCTGCAGAACAATTCCCATATGACTGCGCAGCCACTGCTTCGGAATATCCTTGACCTCTTGACCATCAATGGAGATTGACCCTTGCTGAGGATCATAGAAACGGAACAGCAGATTGATGATCGAGCTTTTGCCGGAGCCTGTATGCCCCACAAGTGCGACCGTTTGGCCTGGACGGGCTTCGAATGAAATGTCACGCAATACGAAGTCTTTTTTGTAAGCAAAGGATACATCCTTAAAAACCACATTTCCCTTGTAGCGTGGCATGGAGCCATCTGTTACGGGTTCTCCGGGTTCATCCATGAGTGTAAACAAGCGCCCCGCAGATACCATGGAGGTATCCAGATTGGCTAACTGATTGACCATCCCTGTAATGGGGTGAAACATCCGTCCGAGCACATCTACGAAGGCGTAGAGTACACCCAAGGAAACAAAGGTATTGCCGCCCAGACTGCCAAAACCGAAATACCATAACACTAGCACAAAAGAAAGACTGCGTAAGGAATTCACCAGATTATGGGAGGTGAAGGCATTCAGGTTAAGCATTTTATTTTGATACTTCAAATAATCATCGTTAAGGTTTTCGAATTCTTCACGACGCTGCTTCTGGCGGCGGAAAATACGGATGATCGACATCCCTTGAATGGATTCATTGATGATTGCATTGATCTCACTAAGACGTGAGCGAATAATTGTATTGTATTTGGTAGCCACTTTGCGGTAGAAGATAATCCATAGCACCAGAATCGGTATAATGAACAAGCTGATCAGACCCAATCGGATATCGAGTAGAAACAAGGCAATATATACACCGATCAGATTGATAATACCCGTACTGAAATTAGATAGAACCGCAATGAACAGGTCCTTGATGGCTTCGGTATCATTGGTTACCCGGGAAACGACCTTACCCGCAGGCAGATTGTCAAAAAAGTAAACAGGAAGACGCTGAATATGCGCGTAGACATCGGTTCGCAGCTTGCGAATAACCTGATTGGCTGAAGATTGCAGCCAGTAGGTTTTGCCGAATTCAGCAAAGATGGATATGACTAGAAACAGCGCGTACAATCCAACCAGTTCATAAATACCCGGAAGTTCCGGTTTATAGAAGGCAAATAGTTCATCCGCCGATAGTTTGACTGCGGGATAAGTAACCTCAGTCTCACCGCGTACAATATGCAATTCTCCGTCACGGTAAGTTCGCTCACCCTCAGGTTGTTCTACAGGTTCGTTGATAAAGTAAAAGCTGCGTCCCTCCTGAAGCAGACGGATTTCCTGGCCTTTGCTCTCACCCGGCTCGAATCGATCGGCCCGTTTATATAACTTGTCGTTGTAAACTGCCGCTTCGTCTGGCGAGTTTGTCTGGTAGTAGGGTTTTTCGATGGCCAACATGTGATTGTCGATCATATTTTTGGCGATAAAAGGGCCTGCAAGCTCTGCTCCTACACCGATGGAGAGCAGCAGAAGGGCCGAAATAAATGTTTTTTTAGCTGTTAATGCGTATTGAAGCAGGCGTTTGCCTGTACTTTGTGTCAACAGTGACACCTCCTAAAAGTTTGCATGATTAGTCATTTGATAAGTTATTCTCCACCTGCTGACGATCATATTGCTCACGATACCAGCCATTTAGATCTAACAGCTCTTGGTGGGTACCTCGTTCCGTAATATAACCATTGTCCAACACAACAATTTGATCGGCATGCTCAATGGCAGAAAGTCGGTGGGTGGAGATCAGAGTTGTCTTTCCGGCCCGTTGGCTGCGGATGTTCTCAATGATTCGGGCTTCTGTACGTGCATCGACAGCTGAAAGCGCATCGTCAAGGATCAGAATATCAGGATTTGAGATAAAGGCCCGCGAGAGGGAGACACGTTGTTTTTGTCCGCCGGAGAGAGAAACACCCCGTTCTCCAACTAAAGTGTCCAATCCATCCGATAATGTACCGAGATCACTTTGAAAGGCCGCTGTGGTGATGGCTTCCATAATCCGATCATCATTGGCATCTTCATAACCAAACTGAATATTCTGACGGACGGTTTTGGAGAAAAGGATCTGCTCCTGAGGCACGTAACCCATCCAGCTATGCAATCGGTCAAGGGTAATATGTTCAATTGGCACACCGGAAATCAGTATATCGCCGGATCCTGTCGGATATTCATGAAGCAGCTGCTTCAATAGCGTTGATTTTCCGCTACCGGTGCGGCCTACAATCCCAAGCGTCTCACCCTGGGAGAGGGACAAGCTAACCTTACTTAGATTATCAACGGTTGAGGTCGGGTATCGGAAGGTGACCTGGTTCATCTCAATACGGGTCGGGCTAGCAACTTCAGTTGGATGTGCTACATCCATCACGTCGGGTTTGGTATTTGTGGTTTCATCAATACGTTCGAGTGAAGCACCGCCGCGTTGCATTATATTAATCAACTCTCCAATGGCGAACATAGGCCATACAATCATTCCGAGATACATATTAAAGGAAACTAGATCGCCTAATGTAATCTGATTGCGAAAGACGAGGTAGATCCCGTAGGTGAGTCCGATGATGTAACTCATCCCGACACATAAGCGAATGGTGGGTTCGAAAAAGGCATCAACACGGGCCACGGCCATATTTTTACGATATACATCTTCAGTAATGTCCGAGAATCGCTTCTCATCCAATCGTTCCTGCACATACGCGCGGATAACACGCACACCGGATACGGACTCGAGTACCTGATCATTCATATCTCCAAAGGCGTCCTGTGCAAGACTATAACGATCATGAATAGCTCTGCCATAGAAAATCATAGCTACTGCGATTAGCGGAAGAGGCAATACTGCCGCGAGTGTCAGCTTCCAGCTAACGAGAAAACCCATAGCCAGAAGTACAACTGAGAGAAATATGGTGGAATCCACCAGTGTTAACATACCGAAACCTACGGTAGCTGAGACTGCACGAATATCATTCGTTGCCCGGGCCATTAGATCACCGGTACGGTTGCGCTCGAAGAAGGAAGGGGTCATCGACATCAAATGATTCATAAACCGGGAGCGCAGCAGGCGTTCCACGAGATTGGAGCCGCCGAACAGTTTATGCATCCATATGTACGTGATCCAATAGATCGTGAGCAGCATGACAACGATCATGACAATATACTTGGTTAACGAAACAGCTGTAATCGAACCGCTCACAATTTCGTCAATGGCATTACCCAAGAGACGGGGAGGGAGAAGCTCCAGCACACCGGCTGCAATAAGTAAGACAAGACCAATGACATAACGTCTTTTTTCCCGGTGAAAAAACCAACCGAGATTTTTGAGAACAGAGAACAAAGTAAATCCCTTCTTTCGGAATAATTTTTAGTGTGGTGCTTTGCTCTAAGGCATACAAAAAGGCATATCATCCGAAAACGGACGATATGCCTATAATTAGAGACTATCATGCGCACGGCGCTAAGCAGCACCTGGCATGGAATAAACTTTCATGTTCTAAAGTGATGCGATTAAAGTAAATCGCAATTGCTTCAGGAAGGTTTCACCACATGGGCTGCTTCGGTATTTGGTTGTGTGTAGTTGAGGACAATAGTAAAGTAATGGTTCATTACTGGATTAAACACCGCGCTCACCCTTTCGTTAATTTGGTAATAACTTGAAGACCTAAGTTATGTTCAGAGTTTATCACTCAGTCTGAGATCTTGTCAAATGGAATTTTAGGATTTTCTAATTTGGTAAAATTCATTTTTTTAAGTATGATGTAGGGACACAAAGGAGTGGAGAGCCATGAGTATCGTTATCAGTAAAGAAGCTGCCTCCTGGTTTAAAAGGGAGCTTGGAGTTACAGAAGGAGGTTATATTCGATTATTTCCCCGTTATAGTTCGGGCGGTGGATTGCATCCTGGATTCTCGCTCGGTATAGCCATAGAACCACCGGCACGTCCGAGAATTGAGACTACGCAAGAAGGAATTATATTCTATATAGAGGAACAGGACCTCTGGTATATGGAGGGTTACGGACTGTCTGTGGTATACTCTGAGGCCGAGGATGATATAGAGTACAAATATGAGGCCAAGACAGCAGCCGGCGATTGATTGGAATCACTGCAGCAATAAAAGCCCTTGCGATAAGCATGGGCTTTCCTAATGTACAGCGGTGATCAGACCACAGTTGTAGTTTCTAATTATCGGTGAGAGAGCTGCGTGTACCTTCTTCCATGGCAAAATCAAAATCATCAATATCATACACTTGGACGGGAACCCCACCTTCGATAATCCGCTGAATAAGTTCGAATTGATCCGTTAAAATAGGCGTTTTCTCACGCTGAGAGGTCAGTAGAAGCTCGGTTTCAATGGGATCGAACGTTTCGCCGTATTGCGCCGAATCCATGCTGTTGATGATGACCATTTGTGCCTGCCCGCCAAGCAGAATTGTTGAGCTTTTTGCCCAGGGCATTGCTAGACAACGATTGATCTTTTTCTTATTCAAGGGGGCTTCGAAGTAGTTGATTAGTTCTTTGATTTTACCTTTGACATGCGTATCATCTTCCGGGAAATTCATCAGCGGTTCTTCGCTGTCTTGCAGTTCGTACAGTTCGAGCACACTCGTATATGGCACAATATATTCTACAGGGCCTCGCGGTACAAGAAGCTGGCCGTAAATCGCCATCATGACGGCTTCCGTCACAAATTGTCTGGACATCGTTATCCTCCTGAGGTTACGGTACTACTATAGTCCTAAAGGACTTAAAATTATAAAAACACTGTATAGAGCAAAAGTCAATAATTGTTGTGTGCATGGTACTAGGAAAGGATAGAATAAAACTGTGAAACAATGGAAATCATATTTTACTTTCGTACGCCCTTACATGAAATTAATTATACTGACGCTGTTCATTGGTATGATTAAATTCAGCATTCCGTTAACGCTGCCCATGATTATGAAATATGTGGTGGACGATCTTTTATTGAACCCACAAATGACCGCCCAGGACCGTGTGTCTCAGCTGATGCTCATTTTGGGTGGAGCCCTTATTTTATTTGTAGTCATCAGAGGACCGGTAGAGTATTACCGTCAGTATTTTGCCCAGCTTATCACAAGCAGAGTATTATTCGATATGCGAAATAAGCTTTATGGGCATATGCAGCGGTTGTCGCTACGTTACTACCAGAACACCAAAGTGGGGGAGGCCATCTCCCGGTTTATAAATGACGTTGAACAGACCAAGAATCTGGTAGAAGTCGGTATGATGAACGTATGGCTGGATATGTTCACTCTTCTTTTCGCGCTGGCATTTATGGTTTATCTGAATCCGGTGCTGGCACTCGTATCCATTGCCATTCTACCTCTGTATGGTATTGCAGTAAACACTCTGTATAAGCGGCTTAAAATACTCACCAAAGACCGTTCGGCAGCACTAGCCGGTATTCAGGGTTATCTGCATGAGCGGATCCAAGGGATATCCATCATCCGAAGTTTCACCATGGAGCGATTTGACCAGAAGAAATTTGAAGGCATCAACGGTAACTTTCTGGATAAAGCTATGGCCCAGACACGCTGGAATGCGTTCACCTTCGCGATTATTAACACCCTGACGGATATTGCTCCTTTGCTGGTTATCGGTTACGGGGGTTATCAGGTTATCCACGGTAATTTAACTTTGGGTACGTTCGTTGCCTTCTTTGGTTACCTGGATAGAATGTATGCGCCTCTGCGCCGTTTAATTAACTCTTCAACGGTGTTAACGCAGGCCTCTGCATCGCTGGAACGAGTGCTGGAGTTGTTAGAGGAGCCTTACGATATCGTTGATGAACCCGGGGCAAAACCGCTAACAGGAGCGACTGGATCCATCGAATTTGATCATGTTTGGTTCAAATATAACGATGAGAACGAATGGGTGCTGAAGAATATTTCTTTGAAAATTCTGCCAGGGCAGACCGTTGCATTTGTGGGCATGAGCGGCGGGGGAAAGTCGTCTCTAATTAGTTTGATTCCGCGTTTTTATGACATTCAGGAAGGAAGTCTTAAAATGGATGGGCAAGATATCAAAGGCCTAACCCAGGAGAGTCTGCGGAAAGTTGTCGGAATGGTGCTGCAGGATAACTTTTTGTTCAGCGGGTCGGTACGTGATAATATACTATTCGGGAATCCGCACGCTTCAGAGCAGGAGATCATTTCCGCAGCACTAGCCGCCAACGCCCATGACTTTATTGAGATGCTTCCACAAGGTTATGACACCGAAGTGGGTGAGCGCGGGGTGAAGCTGTCAGGGGGTCAGAAGCAGCGCGTGGCCATTGCCCGTGTATTCCTAAAAGATCCGAAGGTGCTTATCTTGGACGAAGCTACTTCAGCGTTGGATCTGGAATCGGAGCATTTGATCCAACAATCGCTGCAATCCCTTTCCTCACAGCGTACTACGCTTATTGTAGCTCATCGATTATCAACGATAACGCATGCAGACCAGATTATTGTCATCGAGAACGGGGAAATAACTGAACAGGGTACACATGATGAATTAATGTTGTTAAAAGAAGGAAGCTATGCTCGATTGTTCAATGTTCAGCGGCTGGATGGATAGTTTAGTGAAAATAGCTTTACTTCATACACTTATTTGACGGGAACAGCTGCTTGGCTGGACTTTAATTGCACTTATTACAACTAAAAAGCAGCCTGGTTGGGATTTATAGCCTTTGTTGCAAAAATAACTGCACAAAGTGCAGTTATAGGGTCATTGCATCTCATTTCGGTGATTTTAGTTGCACAAAGTACACTTAAACATAACAATGCCATTGATTTTAGTGAAATAGAAGAACGAAAAGGGATTTATCTCATCGGAGATGATCCCTTTTCGTCGTTCACAGTCTGCCAATCAGCAGCGAAAGGATACCGGCGGCGATCAGTGGACCTACAGGTACTCCTTTGAAAAAAGCGACTCCGATAACAGTGCCGATCAGGAGACCTGCCACAATCGTTGGTTGGCTACCCATCAACACAGCTCCACGACCACCGAGATAAGCCACAAGGATGCCGATCCCGATAGCCAAAAGGGATTTCCAGTGTAGGAAGGATTGCCCTACGGTTTGCAGAGAAATTTTGCCGCTGGCCAGCGGGGTCATTACCCCGATCGTGAGGATGATAATACCAAGGGTCAGGCCGTTCTTTTCGAGCCAAGGAAAAGCCTGATGAAATCCCAATACACGCAATAGGAGCAGGAACACCATGGCTATCGTTACTGGTGAATTCCTGCTAATAACACCAAGGGCGGCGAGTCCGAGCAAAAGTAATGATGTCACATCCATCTTAGTGCCCCATCTCCCTTACCCCGGCCATCTGTTTAGACACAATATGATCTGCTATCAACTTCCCGTGACCACGACCGGATTCGATAAACACCTCGTTTGCATTTCGACCGGAAGCAATAACTCCAGCCACATAGATACCCGGAATGTCGCTCTCCATGGTTTCGGGATGAAACGTAGGTTTGTCCATATCATCGTCCATGGCGACCCCTGCTGAAGTGAGTAGAACCCTACTCGGGCGGAAGCCGGTTAAGGCGAGCACAAAATCATTGTCCAGTGTAGTCTTTGAACCATCCTTTGAGGTGATAATTACAGAGTCCACCGTAATTTCTGTGACCCGTGACTGAAGATGCAAAGTGATTTTATCTTTCTTAACCATACTTTCGAATATAGGGCGTACCCAAGGCTTGATATTGTCAGAAATACTATCTCCCCGGTACACCATATCTACAGAGGCCCCCACACGCATAAGCTCCAATGCCGCATCAACTGCAGAGTTGCTACCTCCGATTACAGTAACCTTCATACCTGTATATGGATGGGCCTCGCCGAAATAGTGGGTCACTTTGGGCAGTTCCTCACCGGGAATTCCGATTAGATTAGGCTGGTCAAAATACCCCGTAGCGATAACGACATTCGCTGCAGAGTGGACCTGTTGTTCTCCCCGTAAGTTCGAGGTATGTACAGAAAAGCTTCCGTCCTCCTGAGGCTCTACCTTTAACGCTTCCTCATAGGCTGCAATTTCCAGACCATACTGCTGGGCTGCACGGCGATAATAGACTAGCGCTTCGTGACGGAAAGGCTTCTCATTAGGAGAGGTAAAAGGAACATTGCCAATTTCAAGCAATTCTGTGGTGCTAAAGAACTGCATGTTTGTTGGATACAAAAAAATAGAGTGTACAATAAAGTTCTTTTCTATAATGAGGCTGGATAAGCCCTGTCGCTGGCATTCTATAGCTGCAGATAGTCCGCAGGGTCCGGCTCCGATAATGATTACATCCTTCATATGGCTGCAAACCTCCCAGTTAAATTATGTCACTTCTTAATTTGTTGTCCTAAAGGCGTTAAACTAAATCCTACTCCAATTTCGGTTTTTTTTCCAGAATGACCATTTTTGCCGCTGAAGCGGTTGTTGAACTATATTAACTATGATAAAATTAGATACATATCTAAACTGTTTTGATGTTTCTGCTCAACCCCTACTGAAGGAGTGTTCCCCATTGCAGCTTGATAAAATTGTTAACTACCACAAAGCGTTGGCTGACCCTACACGGTTGCGTCTCCTATTGCTTCTTTCCAAAGGAGAGATGCATGGTCAGGCGCTTGCTGAACGATTGAATTTATCCCAGCCAACAGTAACTCACCATGCATCGAAGTTAAGGGAAGCAGCGCTGATTAAGGAGCGGCGCGACAAAAATACGGTGTATTTTATGCTGAATCCAGAATTTATCAAGCAAAACGCAGAGGCATCGCTGCAGTTTATTTTTGCTAAAGGAGAAGAGATTATGGAAGAAAAGACTGCAGAAAACAGTCTGAAGGAAACGGTAATTCGCAATTTTTTCTCGAAGGATGGGAGACTGCGGCAGATTCCGGCACAGTACAAAAAAAAGCTGATTGCTCTACAGTATATCGTCGAAAAGCTTGAACCCGGTGTGGTGTACACCGAGAAAGAAATCAATGAATTCATAAAGCTTTTCCATGACGATTTTGCGACCATTCGCCGGGAATTCATCATGCATCAATTTATGTACCGTGAGAATGAAAAATATGAGCTTAACCCTCGTGAGGTGTGGACTCACTGGCAATATGTCAAATAATGGACTTGAAAATAGGGAGTATTTGTGACGTTCCGATTAGTACTGATTAAAAACTCAGAAAACGAATAAACTGGAATTGTAAGCGTTATCTGAACATACTTCGAAAGGAGACCTTCAGTATGATATTCAAACGTGCCAAAAAGGATCCCGCTCCACAAAATGTAACGGTCACACTGCTGCAGATTAAGCAGGCCATCAGGAAGTTCGAGGAAGAGATGCCTTCGCCCATAAATCGTACGGTGCTCATGCTTGAAGACAAAAGTATAGATCTTAACCGTCTGAAACGTTATCTCGGCGGGGTTTCAGATCAGAAATTCTATATGTCGCGGGAAACCTATGAGATTTTTGCCGAAGAAGACAAGCTTGTTCCTTATTATCTAGACATGGTTCAATCCGCCGTGGATAACTATATAAATGATACTGGCAAGCTGCCTTTACTCGAAGATGCGTGGCTTCCTGAGGTCCATTATCGTCTATTATCCACGGAACGCTATCTGAAGGAGACCCCACCTTTTCCGCTTTATATAACGGATGAGGAAATGATGCTGACGCATAGAAGTGATCATTTTCAGTAAGAAAACCATTAGCATAATAATGTCGTTAAAGACTGTCCTGTAAAAGGGGAAGGTAATTTCCTTTTTCCAGAACGGTCTTTTCTTTGTTCCAAAAGGCATAGTACAATAAGCACTGAGGTTCAAATTACAGTTCGCATTTAAGGGGAATCAAGGTATGAAGGAAGTACAAGCCATAATATTTGATCTTGATAATACGTTAATGGATCGGGATTATACCTTTCGCAGCTTCAGCACGCAATTTGTGCAGGATTTATTGGGGCATTTAGAGCCTGAGGCGGCAGAGCAAGTTGTAGAAGAAATGATTCTAAGAGATGCTGACGGTTATCGGGATAAGGATGGCTTCTTCGAGGAGTTAAGTCAGGTCTTGCCTTGGCAGACCCATGTAACTGCGGCAGATATACGTGCTTATTACGATGAGAAATACGCGGGACACGGAGCTGTAATGAAACACGCTGAGACTATTCTGAATTACTGCAGGGATAGAGGCTATATTCTCGGACTCCTCACGAACGGTAAAAAAGATATTCAGCACGCTAAAATAGATCTGTTGAGTCTACGTCACCACTTTAAGGATATCGTGATCTCGGCGGAGGTTGGAATCAGCAAACCAGACCCGGAGATTTATCAACTGGCACTGGAACGTCTTGGCGTTGATGCGGCACACACCCTCTTCATCGGGGATCATCCGGTTAATGATATTTGGGGGGCCGGAAAGGCCGGAATGAAAGGGATATGGCTTCGCAGGAATCATATCTGGGATGATCATCTGGATATTTGCCCTTGGAAAATTATTAACGAGCTGGACGAGCTTAAGGAAATTTTGTAATGGGATAAAATACATTTGCAGTTGACATCATTCTGTGATCCGTTTATGATGGCAACATAATATTCTGGAAGGAGACGATGTGATATGACAGTTTATACAGGAGCGACCTTATCGGTAATAACTGTTATTAATACGTGTCTTCCGGGGAACAGCGGCTGTAGGGTTTAAGGAACGCAGCTTAGCAGGTATGCTCATTTATGCCTTTTAGAGCCGCCGGGGACCGTAGGGTTCCGGCGGCTTTTTTGCATTCATAGATATTCTGCAGTCCATACTGTAGTTTAATCGATGTATGTCTATATCACTATGGGTTCTGATGAAATTTTCAGGACACCAAGGTGTTATTTGCCGCCGGAGCTTGAACTCCGGCGGTTTTTTTGTGCCCGGAATACGCAGATGCAGGGAATGGATGGAATTGAAAGATGAATGAAACAACATTTTAGGAGGGTAATCATTGAGTATAGAACAATATGGCTGGAACCAAAGCTGGTCCAGCAAGTGGAATGAAATAGAATGTAATAATAATGCTGATAAAGGGTTGGTGCCCGGGCGGATTGTCGGTGATTTCGGTAGCAAATACCGTGTCATGACCGAAGCCGGAGAGATTTGGGGTGAGTTGGCAGGTAAACTGCGATTTGAGTTAGGTCATTCAGGAGATTATCCCGCGATTGGCGATTGGGTTGCGCTAACCCTTCTGGATGCGGGCGATCATGCTATCGTCCACAGTGTCGTTCCAAGGCATAGTGTCATTTCCAGGCAAGCCGCAGGGAATGTGACAGCCGAACAGATCATTGCCGCGAATGTGGATACCTTATTTCTAGTCAGCGCCTTGAATGACGATTTCAATGTCAGAAGAATGGAAAGATACCTGATCATGGCTTGGAACAGCGGGGCGAGTCCGGTAATACTTCTGACTAAAGCGGATTTATGTCTCGATTCAGAGTATAAAATTGCTGAAATGGAACGGGTTGCACCCGGTGTAGCCGTTCACGCTGTAAGCGCCTTGGAGGATAATGGACGTGACTCGCTCCTGCCATATATCGGCAAGGGTCAGACTGTAGCTTTAACTGGTTCATCAGGCTGCGGCAAGTCTACGCTGGTGAACTGGCTCTGCGGTAAGCCGGTGCAGCGTACTCAAGATGTTAGAGAGGGTGACAGCCGCGGACGTCATACAACAACACATCGTGAACTGTTTGTTATGCCGGCCGGAGGCATTATTGTAGATACGCCCGGGATGCGGGAGTTGCAGTTGTGGAATGATGACGGGGGGCTCGATCTGGCTTTTGGAGATATCATACTCTTGGCTTCAGGATGCCGGTTCAGTGACTGTCGTCACGAGCAAGAGGAGGGATGTGCCGTACTGGAAGCTGTGCGAACAGGGGAACTGGAGGAAAAACGCATATTGAACTACCGCAGAACGCAGCGTGAATTGTTGTACCATAGTGTAAAAGAGGAAAAGGCAAAGCGTAAAAACGTGTCCGCCCAATCCAAGGTAACAGCTTCTCGTTCAGGCAGAAAAGGGTGGCGCAAGGAAATAGAAGAGTTCTAATGGCCATTAGAACTTAAAATCAACAAGACCTCCTGATTCCAATAAGAACGGGAGGTCTTGTTTTTTTGTTATATAAACAGGTTTTTAAATTTAAAATTAGAAGGAGGCAGCAGCTGCTTTGGCACGTTGCAATCCGTTCTCCACAATCTCTCCGGCTTGTTGCGGCAGCTGATTATGGCCTTCAATGATGACTTGAGTAATATCTTCAAAGCCCCAGAACCCTAACATGCCAAGTACGAAATTTACAGCCATTTCTGCACTGGCGGCTGGACCTTCAGAGTAAATACCGCCTCTGGCGTTTAATACCGCTGCTTTTTTGCCTGTAAGCAAGCCTACCGGGCCTTCAGCAGTATATTTGAACGATTTACCTGCCTGATTCAGGTAATCGATATAGGTGTGTAATACTGCAGGAACCGTCAAGTTCCAAAGCGGGAAGGCCAATACAACTTTGTCAGCCGCAACAAATTGTTCGAAATACTTGTTCACTAGAGCCGCTCCGGCTGCCTCTTCAGCCGTGGTCTCAAATCCTTGGGACTCTTTATACATCCCTGTAATTAGGGTGTTGTCGTAATAAGGAAGAGTTTCAGAGAATAGGTCAAGCTCAGTGATCACATCTTCGGGATGACTTTGTTTGTAGCTATCTAAAAATTCATGGTAGAGCTTTACGCTCACGGATTGTTCGATAGGGCGGTTATTTGCTTTGATAAATAGGACATTAGACATAACGATTTCTCCTTTAATATTCATTTATTATTAACTATATATAATATAGTACTGGAGTTTTAGTTTGTCAATTCCCTAACCATAAATTTATTGTTTTTAATTCACGTTTAGACGTTTAAAAGAGAAAGAACCCGGTTAATAGGGGATACATGGAAATAGGAAATCATTTCCTGTAAAAGCCAGTACTAAAAAGGAGCGATTGATATGTCTATTGACCGGTTTATTATCAAGAAGCTGGATAACTGTCATGAGGAACATACGCGGCTGAATTTAGTGAAGCTTTTCAAACTACGGATTCAAAAGGCGGAAAAAGCGGAGAAGAGCAATCCTAAAACAGGTTAATATAAACAAAAAAAAGCTACCCCTCTTAATAGAGGGATAGCGCTAATGAATCATTTTCACTATAACTGTGCAATATAGCTTCCGAGCCTTTAATTTCGATACTAATCAGAGAATTCAAACATTTCTTCAGGGCGCTTTTGCCCTTTTGAATTTTGAGATCTAAGGTGCTAGTAAGCAATCGAAGTACTTTTTGAGTGGGCTGTTTATTTTCTGTTGTAAAATACACAGGTACAGACTTGTTCTGAAAGGTTATGACCATTCTCATTGAAATCACCTCGCTAAAAGTATTTCATATTCAAATAGTACCCCTCATTTCTTAATTTTACCTTAAAATTAGCTTATGATAACATAAAGATTGCTAGATTAAGGCTGAAGAATAACCGTAGAATAGGGCGGAAGTGTGATTTCTTCTCCATTTAGAGCTGCTGATTTAGATAAATCCTTCAAGATAGCCGTGTAATTTCCGTCACTTCCTTTAGTAGTAAGCTTCATATGCTGCTCTTGACCGCTAAGGTTGTGAACCACTAATACTCGTTCCTTAGTCGTTAACCGTTCAAATGCTGTAATACTGGTATTCCCCGAGGTATACTCCCGGATGGTTCCATTCTGCAGAGCAGGCACTTCATTCCGGACGGCAATCAGGTCCCGATAATTTTGCAGTAGTGATGTTCCTTTACTATTCTGACTGTCCACACTGCTTGAATCTGAACCCTCGTTGTTGCTTCTATTTTCCCAAGTGGTTTGCCCCTTACCGGAACCTTCTGCATACCAACCCATAGGCTCTCGAATGCCTTCATCCGGCTTCATACCCAGCATCCCGATTTCTTCTCCATAATATATGAAAGGATTTCCAGGTAAAGTCAGCAGCAGTGCCGCCGCCATTTTGGCATGGTTTGGATCGTCGTCCAGCTGGCTCATCACCCGATTCTGATCATGATTCGTCAGGAATATAGCATCGGTAAAAGCACCGGCTGAAATTTTGGAATACAGCTTGTAGGTTCGCTCCAAGGTGTATGCGATACCGCTGTCCTTTTCACTTTTGGCGGATTGGATCAGCGATTCTGCCAGTCCAAAGTTGAAGCCGGAATCAAACGCCTGATTCAAATACGCTCCTACAGACACGGCTGAATTTTCCCATACCTCGCCTACAATATAAGCTTCCGGGTTAACGTCACTCATTGCTTTACGGAAATCCTGCCACCAGGCCACATTTTTGGAGGTTGTTGCTTCACTTTTGTCGCTCGATAGATCTTCATAAATATGCTTGGCTGCATCCAGCCGGAAACCGTCAATGCCCTTTTCCAGCCAAAAACGACCGATATCCTTCATTTCGCTGCGTACTTCTGGATTGTCGAAGTTAAGATCGGGCATACCGTCCCAAAATATTCCTAGATAATGGTCCCCCAACAGGGAGTGCCATGGATCTCCACTCCCTGTTGCACTGGTTCCCTTTACCGGGCGGTTCTGGTCCTCTGCCCAAACGTACCATTCTCGGTAATCTCCATCCTTGTTTTTGGCAGAGTCTATAAACCATGGATGGGACTTACTCGTATGATTAACCACGAGGTCCATAATGACCTTAATCCCCCGCTTATGTGCTTCTTCAACAAGCATCTGCAAATCTTCAAGCGTTCCGTAATCAGGGTTCACTGCGCGATAATCCGTAACATCATATCCGTGATAGCTGGGAGAAGGGTTAATGGGCATCAGCCAAATCCCGCCTACGCCAAGATCATTCTTAGTATCAGGATTTCCGTCATTTAAATAATCCAGCTTCTCGGTAATTCCTCGCAGATCACCGATTCCATCTCCATTCGAGTCATAGAAGGAACGGACGAATATTTCATAAAAAACGGTCGACGGCTGTTCATCTATTTCACTATAAGCGGTCTTGGTTGGTGACGTAAATGTCTCCGCTGGACTTGGTGCAGGAGAGGCACTTTGTAACGGCATCGGTGAGGGACTTGTTGTTGTAGCTGCAGAGTCTGATGAGCAGCCGCTGAGAATACTTAAAGTTAAGGCGACCGCCGTTAAGGACTGCAGAGGGCGGCATTTATGTATATTGGATAAGTTAGGCTTCATGCGGTGTTTCCCCCTAAGTTTATGGAATGAAGTAAGCGTTTTATTATTAATCTTACAGGAAAAGAACCCTTTTGTTAAAACGTTTGCACAACTTAAAAAAAAGCAAAATAGACGATAATATACGAATTGGAGAGACTTATAAGTATATTTACATTTGTATTCTTCTAATTACTCTGAAATACTAACAATTTCACAAACTGTATATAAAAATTAACTCCAAAACGAATGAAAATGGTTTTTGATTTCGCTAAGTATGGGACAAAACCAAGTGCAAACGATTCACTTCTCTCACCTTAACCTTTCTATAGACGTTAGCATATGATTTATAGAAGGTATTGAAAGCTGATGAGAAAGGAGAATGAAAGATGAATAGAAGTAAAAAAGCTGCGGTATTTTTCCTGATGATCGGAATGTGTTTTTCAATTCTTGCGGGCTGCGGTGGAGATTCTAAAGTAAAAGTGAAAATCGGTGAGGTTACTCGTTCTGTATTTTATGCACCTGAATATGTTGCTCTGTCACAGGGCTTCTTCAAGGATGAGGGGCTGGAGGTGGAGCTTCAGACAATTCCGGGCGGAGATAAGACTATGACCGCACTGCTGTCAGGTGCAATTGATGTTGCATTGGTAGGCTCCGAAACCTCTATTTATGTATATCAACAAGGAGCGGATGATCCTGTCATCAATTTTGCGCAGCTGACCCAAAGAGACGGGACATTCTTGTTCGCCCGAAAAGCGGACGGGGAATTCAACTGGGACCAAGTGAAAGAGTCTAGCTTCCTCGGACAAAGAAAAGGCGGTATGCCACAGATGGCCGGTGCTTTTACCTTGCTCAAAAAAGGGATAGATCCTGCGAAGGATATAACGCTGATTCAGAATATTGACTTTGCTAATATCGCAGGAGCGTATGCTTCGGGAACAGGCGATTACGTTCAGCTTTTCGAGCCACAGGCTTCGATCTTCGAACGTGAAGGCAGGGGGACAGTCGTAGCTTCCTTCGGGGTAGAGAGCGGATATTTACCGTACACAGTATTCATGTCTAAGAACAGCTATATCTCCAAGAACGGGGATACGGTACAAAAGTTCACCAATGCGATTCAACGGGCTCAGCTATGGGTCAAAGGCCATAGTCCCGAGGAGATTGCTACAGCGATAATGCCATACTTCGAAAAAACAGATAAGGATATTGTTGTGTCGGCTGTAAAACGGTATAAGGAACAGGATACCTATGCTACTAATCCGATAGTGGATGACAAGGAATGGAACAATTTATTGGATGTAATGGATAACGCAGGGGAGTTGAAGGCACGCGTTCCGTCCGAAAAAATCGTCAACAACACCTTCGCGGAAAAAGCTCAGAAGGATATCAAGGACGATACTGCAAAATAAATCGAACACTAAATAAGTCAATCGCGATTTAAGTATGCTCGCAATTTTAAGAGAGGAGGAGATGATATGCTTCCAGTAGTCCAATTGAAGGGTATAACTCATGCTTATCTTGGTGATCGGGAAGCTTCTCTGGCCCTGGAAGATCTCAATCTCAGTATTGGCCAAGGGGAGTTCGTCAGCTTGGTTGGACCGAGCGGATGCGGGAAAACCACGCTGTTATCAATCATATCTGGTCTGCTCCAACCCACACGCGGGGAGGTTCTGCTTAACGGACACAGGGTAGAGGGCCCTTCTCCGGAGGTAGGATATATGCTGCAGCAGGATTATCTCTTTCCTTGGCGCAGCATACTGGATAATGCAGTACTGGGGCTTGAATTGACCGGACGATTAAATGTAGATACAAGGGAGAAGACCTTAAGTCTGTTGGAGGATATGGGGCTTGCAGGTAAGGGTGACCAGTATCCCTCTCAGTTATCAGGGGGGATGCGGCAGCGGGTCGCCCTGGTCAGAACATTAGCTACGGACCCCAGTTTACTGCTGCTCGATGAACCTTTTTCTGCATTGGATTATCAGATTAAGCTCCAGTTGGAAGATCTTGTATCCGAAACATTCCGGCGCCGAGGTACCACTGCTATCCTGGTCACACATGATTTGTCGGAAGCGATCGCGGTAAGCAGCACCGTAATTTTACTGGAGCGGAATCCGGGGAAGATTCGCAAAGTATTCCCTATACCGATGGGAATCCGCGAGGCTCCGCCTCTCTATGCGCGCAACCAAAAGGGGTTTGTAGAACTTTTTAATGAAATATGGAGGGAAATGGAGCTGGCAGGAGGGAAGGCGAATGAATAAAACGGAGCCATCCGAGATTGCAGCTTCCCGTATACAATGGCTGCAAGACATGCATCAGGATTATACTTGTGGAATGAAGCAGCGAAAGAGAAATGTAATGGCTGTAAGAACAGTTATCATGCTGTTATTTTTTGCGGCTTGGGAAGCAGGGGCCAGATTAGGGTGGATTGACGAACTACTGTTTAGCTACCCTACAAAGGTATTCAAGCAGATATTAGGCGATATGGCCAGCGGCAGCTTGTGGCCGCATTTAGGTATGACTGTAGGGGAGACTGCCGTAGGCTTTGTCTTGGGAACACTGCTAGGAACGCTTATAGCGGTGCTCATCTGGTGGTCTCCTTTTTTATCCGCTGTGCTTGATCCTTATATGGTTGTCTTCAACAGTATGCCTAAGGTCGCGCTTGGGCCGATATTCATTGTGATGTTTGGGGCAGGATTTACGTCAATTGTCGTGACCACTTTATCTATCACAGTCATTGTTACTACGTTGGTAGTCTACAACAGCTTTTGCGGTGTGGATCCCAATCTTGTTAAGGTAGTTAAATCTTTTGGGGCATCACGGGTTCAGGTGTTTACCAAAGTAATCCTGCCGGCTTCTTTTCCAACGGTGGTCTCCACGCTTAAAGTGAATGTAGGGATGTCTTGGGTGGGCGTAATCGTCGGAGAGTTTCTGGTGGCAAAGTCGGGCTTGGGTTATCTGATTATTTACGGGTTTCAGGTGTTCAATTTCACGTTGGTGATGTCGAGCCTGCTTATTATTGCCGCTGTGGCTACTGCGATGTACCAAGTAGTTGTATATGTAGAAAAGCTTCTGCTGTCACATAGGTAAAAAAGATGTCATATTGTGCCTGTTACGAAAATAAAGTACCATGATTATACTGTATGAATAATGATGGAAATGTTTTAAGGAGAGGTAATTCAATGGGTTTTCGTATTATTAAAACAGCGGCTGCAACGTTAATGTCCATATTGATTGCGGCTGCTGTAGGTATACCCAATGCGCAGAGCGCTGGGCTTTTAGCTATTTTGGGTGTGGAAGTCACCCGCAAAAGGAGTCTCCGGACGATAACTGCACGATTTTTAGCATCGGTTGTGGGTCTCCTTTTCGGGTGCATTCTATTCTGGTTTTTTGGTTTCAACTATTGGGTACTTGGGGTATTTGTATTATTTGGGTTCCCGCTTATTGTCCGATCCGGTTTCAAAGAAGGAATTGTTACAAGCTCGGTTATCGTCTTTCGCGTATTTGGACAAGCTGAGATCTCCATTCATGTACTACTGCAGCAGGTGGAGCTGTTAATTATCGGACTCGGTTCAGCGGGACTAATTAATTTGATCTACATGCCAAAGACCGAAGGAACAATGTATCGAATTCGCAAAGAGGTAGATGGAGCGTTTTCCGTTATATTCAGTCAGATGGCCCGTACGCTGCACGATCCTCATTATCTATGGGACGGTAAAGAGTTGATTACGGCAAATACGGCTGTGCAGCAGGGATTAATGGCAGCGGAGAGAGAAATGGAAAATCACGTTATCCATCCGGATGAGGCGTGGAATGTATATTTTTATATGCGAAAAGAGCAGTTGGAATCCATTCAAGTCATGATGCAGCTGTTGTCCCAGGTATATCAATGTTTTCCGCACGGGGAAATGGTGGCCGATTTATTCGACCAGCTTAGCGGGGATGTACTGGCAGAGGAATATACAGGGCGGACAGAACATCTACTCGAAGCGCTCGAAATAGAGTTCCAAAGGATGGATCTGCCTTCCTCCCGCGAGGAGTTTGAGGTTAGATCTGCAATTCTGCAGCTTGTCCGTGAGTTGGAACTCTATCTGAAAATCGCCAAACGTTATAAAATGCCCGTTGCGTATAAGACTGCGAATCGAGGCTGGGTTAAGAGAAAAGGTTCTATATAAAGTGATAGTAGGTGAGAGGGTATGGAAAATAGCAATAGGACGTATATCGGCAAGCAGCTTGGATTGGATCTATTCAATGATAACGGAGTATTTGTTTTACCTGCTATGACCCTGTTAAATACAGAGCATATCCGCTTGCTTGATCAACATCGTATTTTTTTGGACAACCATGATATTATCGAAATAGAAAGTGCAGCCTTCTTTCATATCGCTGTAGATGACTGTACGACTGCCATGGAAATGATCTTTGATCAGATTAGATTCACTAAAAAAGTTCCTATTAATGAGCTTCGGTCAGAGGTCATTCCTTTCATTAATAAGGTCTCGGAAAAAAATGATTTTTACGGAATGTTATCTGCTCTGCAATCCAAAGATGATTATACATACAGGCACAATATAGCGGTTGGCATATTATCTACTCTCCTTGGTAAATGGCTCAAAATGGATCCCGAAGAGCTGGGGATGCTGACCATAGCCGCAACGCTGCATGATATCGGAAAGATTATGATTCCGGCTGAAATTTTGACCAAACCAGGTCCGTTGTCGGATGAAGAATTTGAACATATGAAGAAGCATACAACAATAGGTTATGAATTAATCAGGGATACTGTGGGGACTGACCATATGCAGGCTCTGGTAGCCCTTCAGCATCATGAAAGAATGGATGGAAGCGGGTATCCGTTCGGAGTGCTTGGACATCGAATTACAGATTATAGCAAAATCGTAGCTGTCGCAGATGTGTTCCATGCAATGACCTCTGACCGTTTATATCGTAAAGCATCACCGCTGTATGAGGTACTTAAGCAGATGGGAGATAGTGCCTTCGGCAAGCTTGACCCTTATATTTGCCGTGTCTTTATGGATAAGCTGATGCAGTCGATGATAGGGAATGAGGTAGAGCTGACAGACGGCAGGATAGGCCGAATCATCATGATTTTCCCGCATGATCCCATTCGTCCCCTTGTAAATATCGAAGATGATTTTATTGATTTAAGTAAAGAGAGAAAGCTCGGAATCGTTAAAGTATTCCCGAAATAGACTTCCGAAGGCTTACCCAAATTTTTTTATACTCTAACAATCAACAAACGCCCATGTCCTGCATACACTTGATAGTGAATGATTGTATGGAGGAGGTTTAAAGATGTCATTGAACCATAAACGTCAAACAAGGGAGATCATTACGAAGGCGATTTGCGGCAAAGGTCGTAAGTTCTCTACCGCAACCCATACCGTAACTCCGCCGCATCATCCTACTAGTATCTTGGGGGCCTGGATTATCAACCACCAGTACGAGGCGGTTGCTGCGGGGAACGGAATCGAAGTCATCGGTACTTATGATGTAAACATCTGGTACTCGTACGACAAAAACAAGCAGACCGAAGTAGCGAAAGAAACGGTCTCCTATGTAGAACTTATCCCTCTTTCGTATTTGGACCCTAGACACCGTGCTTCCACGGTCGAGGTTTCTGCGGATGCAACGCAGGAGCCGAACTGTGTGGAAGCAGGCGTATCTCCCGGCGGAGGCAGTGTTACCCTCCGGGTAGAGCGGGAATTCGAGGCGGAACTGGTGGCTGAGACCAAGGTCCGCGTGTACGTCAGCGATCAAAGCGATGATCCGGAGGATAAGGATTACGACTTTGACGGTGAGAGCTTCGATTATGAGGATTTGGACCCTGATGCGCTGGATGATGAGCTGTAAGGAAGGTACGCCGCTGGTAACTGATCCTCAATGGGTATGAAACCATTATATGATCAGGGGGCAGCGGCGTAGAGGGCGGATGCCCTCTTTTTTTAAATTTATTTTTGGTCTTGCGTGTGTAGGTTTTTATTCTGATGATCCGCAGGAAACGGTGCCGTCCAATGGGATGGAAAACCGTTTTTTGCTTTCTAAATCTTTATAAGAACATGCGGCGTTCTGGAGGTGGGGCGGAAATGAATGAAGGGCACCGGGTGTTTGACACTTTGTCGCTGGAGCAAAGAGAACAGCGGCTGCTTCGCAGCGGGGTTGAAGCTGCATTAACTCAGCAGAGCAAGCTGATGTTAAGGAACATTAGGGTAATGAATGACAGGGTAATGAATGACGGGGAAATGAACAATAGTGCAAGGAACGGCATGGAAGGTGATATCGGGTTATCGGGCTCGGTTCCTCCGAATGATACCCATAGGAAGGTAAGGCATAGGTTGCGTTATAAAGTATACATATACAATCTGGGGGTACTTAAAATCCTTCCGTTCCGGGCGGGAGAGGGAATGAAGGGGCTGTCTTTAACTCACGGCTCAGGTGATTCGGTTGAACCTCCCGAACGCCGCGGGTTGAACAAGCTGCTCGAGGGGATAGCTGTCCGTGCTTTGTACAGCGTAGGTCTCGACAGCGGAGAGGTTCTGCTGCTATGCAAGGGGGACCGCAGGTATGTGGTGGAGGAGATTGCTCCGCTTAAGGAGCAATCGGGTGAACCCTTGCCTGAGCCCTACCGCACGGCGGAGCTGGCCCTGGATCGGATTCTGGCCCAGGAGCTCCCCGGCCGTCCGGGGATGATGATGGGCATGGATCCGGAGTTCCTGCTCCAGCGGGGCGCCGCCGGCCGAGTCGTGCCGGCGTCCCTGTACTTGCCGACGGACGGCGTCGCCGGCTGCGACGCCGGACCCCCGGGAACGCGCGGCACGTTCCCGGTAGCGGAGCTGCGCCCTCGGCCGCGCGGTTCCCCGCGCGCGCTGCTGGCGCAGCTGATGTCCGCCGCAGCCACGGCGGACCGGCTCATCGCCGACCGCTCGCTGGCTTGGCGGGCGGGAGGCATGCCGCTGCGGGGCTGGGCCCTCGGCGGTCACCTGCACTTCAGCGGCGTGTCGCTGACGGCGCCGCTGCTGCGCGCGCTCGACAACTACCTCGCGCTGCCCATGATGCTGCTGGAGGACTCCCGGGCAGCGGCCCGGCGTCCGCGTTACGGCGTTCTCGGCGATTTCCGGCACCAGCCGCATGGCGGCTTCGAGTACCGGACCCTGCCGAGCTTCCTGGTGTCTCCGGTCGTCGCCAAGGGGGCAGTCTATCTGGCTCACCTGATTGTGAGCCGTTATGAAGACCTGCCCCTCCGCCCGCTCGACAGGGAAGACCTGCATGCCGCCTACTATCGCGGCGACAAACCCCCGCTCCGCGAGGCCTTTGCTCCGCTCAGAGGCCAACTGCGTGCTTTAGGCGGCTATGAACTCGCCGCCCGCTACATAGAACCTCTTTTCCGCTATATCGACGTAGGTAAAACATGGAACGAAGCCCGTGATATCCGCGGGCTCTGGTGTGCCAAAGAAGCGCCGTGAACAGGCGCTTCTTTGTATTTTTGTTCCATGATTCCATTTCGAACTCTAGCGAATCCAACGATTATCCTATGCGCAGGGATAACCTTGAACGTCTACTTTCTGCTATAATGGACGATAGCAAAGAAATAGGCATGGAGGTTGACCATGGCACAATATACGCCGATGATACAGCAATATTTACGAGTAAAGGAAGGGGCTAAGGATGCCTTTCTCTTTTTCCGTTTAGGAGATTTCTATGAAATGTTCTTTGATGATGCGATATTGGCATCCAAAGAGCTTGAAATTACATTGACTGGCCGCGAAGGCGGAACTGAAGACAAGATCCCCATGTGCGGAGTACCGCACCATGCTGCCGAGGGATATATTCAGCGCCTGATTGAAAAAGGGTACAAAGTAGCTATCTGCGAGCAACTTGAAGATGCTGCGACCACCAAAGGAATGGTGCGGCGGGACATCGTACGTGTGGTTACTCCAGGTACAGTGATGGACGGCAAGATTCTTTCTGAGAAATCCAATAATTATCTGGTATGTGTTACTGAAAATGATGGCATGATGGCGCTGGCAGCCTGCGATTTGACCACAGGTGAGCTATATGTAACATCAGTACTCTCGGGAGCAGAATGGCTCCGCGATGAGATTGGCATTTATGAGCCTGCAGAGATTATCGGGGATGCAGCTTTGTTGGACAGTATTCGCGGTGAAGCTCTTTTTGGAGCAAAGCCCGTTGTATATACACCTTGGGAGAAACGGGATGAGGAGTCGGCACGGCGTCAATTTGGAGAAGCGGCTTGGGTACGGCTAGAGAAAGAGCGGGGCCAATGTCTGGCAATCTTAATCTCCTATTTGGGTGAAACGCAGCGCCGATCACTTGGACAATTAAGCCAGATTTCTCCTTATGAGCCTGGGAACTACATGATTCTCGATCCGTTTACCCGCCGAAATTTGGAGCTTACTGAAACCGTTCGTGAACGTTCCAAAAAAGGTTCACTGCTCTGGCTTCTAGATCGCACAGAAACCTCAATGGGAGCCCGCCTGCTCCGCCGGAGAATCGATAAGCCTTTGCTGCAGCGATCTCCAATTGAACGGCGGCTGGAAGCTGTTGACTATTTATATAACCAATTTATCGTTCGTGAAGATCTTCGTCTCGCACTGAAGGAAATTTATGATTTGGAACGACTAACCGGACGTATTGCCTTCGGCAGTGCCAATGGACGGGATATGAATGCCCTGAAGTTGTCCCTGGCACAGATTCCAACCCTGAAAGAGATGTGTCTGAGCTCGGGTTCAACAACTCTGAAAGAGATCGGTTCATCCATGGATGAATGTGCCGACCTTCGTGAGGATATAGAGCGGGCTATCGTTGATGAAGCTCCAGTTTCTATACGTGACGGCGGGATCATTCGGGCTGGTTACCATGCACGGTTGGACGAGCTTAGAGAAGCGAGCAGCAACGGCAAACGCTGGATTGCCGAGCTTGAAGCAAAGGAACGTCTGGCAACCGGCATCAAGTCCCTAAAAATCGGTTACAACAAAATATTCGGATATTATATAGAAATAACCCGTTCTCATCTCGCTTCTTTACCGGAAGGCAGGTATGAACGCAAGCAGACGTTGGCGAATGCCGAGCGGTTTGTTACCCCTGAGCTGAAGGAGAAGGAAGCTCTTATTCTGGAAGCGCAGGATAAAATGACGGATCTGGAATATTCACTTTTTACAGAGCTCAGAGATCGTTTGAGTGCTCAAATTCCACGCTTGCAGAATCTAGCCGAAAAAGTAGCTGAAATCGATGTTTACCAATGCCTTGCAGCTGTAAGTGCCGAGTATCGATTTGTGAAACCCAAGCTGTCGGACGGTTACGATTTGACCATTGAAAATGGACGCCATCCCGTTGTTGAGGCCGTCCTTAAGGACTCCGCCTTCATAGCGAATGGAAGTACCCTTAGTAAAGGGGAAGGGAATATTCTACTGATTACCGGTCCTAACATGGCTGGTAAAAGCACTTATATGCGGCAGGTTGCGCTAATTACCATCTTGGCACAAATCGGCTGCTTTGTTCCTGCGGCTAGTGCGGAGATCCCGCTGATTGACCGGATTTTCACCCGGATCGGGGCGGCGGATGATCTCATCGGCGGACAAAGTACCTTCATGGTGGAGATGGCTGACATACAGGTCATGACTGAAAAAGCAACTCCGCGAAGCCTTATCATTATTGATGAGCTGGGACGGGGCACCTCAACAAGCGAGGGTATGGCTATCGCTCAGGCTGTCATTGAATACGTTCATGATACGATTGCTTGCAAAGCGCTCGTATCGACCCATTTTCATGAGTTGGCTCATCTGGAAGAAAGTCTAGCTGGATTGCGCAATTATTCGATGGCCGTACAAGAGAGCGGCGACAAGGTGAATTTCCTGCGTAAGCTTGTACCCGGGGCCGCAGACAGCAGCTATGGGATCTACTGTGCCCGTCTGGCAGGGCTGCCTGAAGGGATTATTGATCGGGCCTACGGCCTCCTTCAGGAAATCGAACATGCATCTCCTGTTGGTGCTGGACCTCGAGTTTATGCTGAAGGACAAGAGCGAACTTCAGTGATGGAAGAAACATTGCCATCCGTTCCAACCGTTCTATCCGGTCAGTCTGTTCAGCAAAGTGCAGGTTCCTCAACAGGTCTACCTTCAACTTTATTGATAAACGACGAAGTAAATACGATAGCGGAGTCCGCAGCAAAAGCGGCTTATGCAGAAGCAGCGGCAGCTTCGCTTCAGCCCTCTATAGAGAATGAGGGACTCCGTGTGGTTCAGCTCTCTATTTTTGGTGAAGAGGAGCCGCGCAGAAACCGCAAAGGCGGTGCAACTACACCTGCTTCTACCAATGCACACGAGTCCGCTGTTGTTGTTCAGGAGAATCCATTCATGAAACAGATCATCGCCGCTGTAAAAGACGCGGATCTTATGAATATGACACCTCTTCAGGCTATGGGATTGCTGAACGACCTCAAGATGAAAGCCAGAGATTTATAAGGTTAATTGCTATTGCAGGTTATTGCTAAGTACCATTAATTTTGCTCAAATTGCTCGTAATGGTGAATTCAAATGTAAAAGTACACTTGATTGCGCCCTAATAGCTCAGAATGGTGAATTCAAATGTAAAAGTACACTTGATTGCGCCCTAATAGCTCAGAATGGTGAATTCAAATGTAAAAGTACACTTGATTGCGCCTCAATAGCCAGAATGGTGAATTCAAATGTAAAAGTACACTTGATTGCGCCTCAATAGCTCAGAATGGTGAATTCAAAGGTATACGTACACTTGATTGCGCCTTAATAGCTCAGAATGGTGAATTCAAATGTATAACTACACTTGATTGCGCCCCAATAACTCAGAATGGTGAATTCAAATGTATAAATACACTTGATTGCGCCTCAATAGCTCAGAATGGTGAATTCAAATGTATACGTACACTTGATTGCGCCTTAATAGCTCAGAATGGTGAATTCAAATGTAAAAGTACACTTGATTGCGCCTCAATAGCCAGAATGGTGAATTCAAATGTAAAAGTACACTTGATTGCGCCTCAATAGCTCAGAATGGTGAATTCAAAGGTATACGTACACTTGATTGCGCCTTAATAGCTCAGAATGGTGAATTCAAATGTATAACTACACTTGATTGCGCCTCAATAGCTCAGAATGGTGAATTCAAAGGTATACGTACACTTGATTGCGCCCCAATAGCTCAGAATGGTGAATTCAAATGTAAAAGTACACTTGAATGCGCCCCAATAACCCTACAGGTTATTTCTATCTAAATTGTCAAACAGCGAGGTGAATGACATGGCTAAAATTCATATATTGGACGAGCATATTGCGAACCAGATTGCGGCTGGTGAAGTGGTCGAGCGTCCAGCTTCGGTCGTAAAGGAATTAGTGGAGAATGCGATTGATGCCAAGAGTACTGTAATCGAGGTCTCTGTGGAGGAAGGCGGCCTGCAGAGTATCCGTGTGAAGGATAATGGTTCGGGGATAGAGGGGGATGATTGCGAGACGGCTTTTTATCGACATGCCACAAGTAAAATCGCGAATGGACGCGATCTGTTCCTGATAACAAGCCTGGGCTTCCGCGGGGAAGCATTACCCAGTATTGCCGCCGTATCCAAGGTCTCGCTGCTGACGGCTAGTGCAGATGATGGAAAAGGCAGGTTAATCAAGATTGAGGGCGGCAAGCTGATTTGTAATGAAGATGCTCCTTCCGGGCAAGGAACTGATTTTGAGGTTCGGGAGTTATTCTTCAATACACCGGCAAGACTGAAATATATGAAAAGCGTTCAGACGGAGCTGGGGCATATTTCGGATGCCATGTACCGCATGGCTCTGGCACATCCAGACATCTCCTTCAGGTTCCAGCATAACGGCAACCAGCTCCTCCATACTTTGGGTAATGGTGATTTGCTGCAGGTGATTGCCGCTGTATACGGGACTTCAGCAGCAAAGGCCATGCTGCCGATCACAGCCGAAGATCCCGACTATCGGATTTCCGGCTATATCAGCCGTCCCGATTGGACGCGTTCGAATCGTAACGCAGTAACAACAATAGTAGGCGGACGTTATATCCGGAGCAACGGATTGAACGCAGCGGTGATGCGTGCATATCATACTTTATTGCCGATTAACCGCTATCCATTACTTGTAATGAAGCTGTACATGCATCCTTCCCTAGTTGACGTTAACGTTCATCCAGCCAAACTGGAGGTCCGATTCAGCAAGGAAGTGGAACTGTACAAGTTCGTTGAAGAGGAGACCCGAAAGGTATTATTGGGTCAGACACTTATCCCCAGACCGGGCAGAGAAACGATCGGGCCCAAGGGGAGCTCCTCTATTATACAGGAGCAATTCGCTTTTCAGAAGGGTTCAAAAGAGGGTTTGAAAGAGAGCCCAATACAGCGCCCTGACCGAGCGGAATACTCAGACTCGAACGTTAACAACGGGCTCATCACAGGGACACCAACTTTTTCACAACAGGATAAACAAAGTGAAACAGAGCCCTACAAATCAGAACCATACAAAACAGAATCCTTTAAAACCGGCAATGCATCCCAAGCGGCTCCACAAATTCGCGAAGCAGGGAAAAATAACAGCTATCGTGCACCACAGCCTACTTACAATCCGCGAGAACAGGCTGCGGGGCTTGAAGAGCTTTTAGCACCTCCTGCCGGTGGAGGTACGGGTCTTCCGGTATTTCCAGAACTGAATTATATCGGACAGCATCACGGGACCTATATTATCGCTCAGAATGAGGAAGGCTTATATTTAATAGATCAGCATGCCGCTCATGAACGAATCAATTATGAATTTTATTATGAGCAATTTGGACGGCCCGCAGATGCATCTCAAGAGCTTTTATTGCCCATAACACTTGAGTTCACTCCATCCGAAAGCCGACAGCTAGGAGAACGTTTGCATTGGTTCGAGCAGGCCGGTGTGTATCTGGAGCATTTCGGGGGTCAGACTTTTCTTGTCCGTTCCTTGCCCTATTGGTTCCCTCAAGGGGAGGAAAAGGCGATTATCGAGGAAATGGCAGAGTGGGTGCTGAGTGAGAAATCCATCGATCTGGCTAAGTTACGTGAAAAGTCTTCTATTCTATGTTCCTGTAAAGCATCCATTAAAGCGAATCATAAACTCACAGAACAGGAAGTGGACAGCCTGTTAACTCGATTATCTGCTTGCAAACAGCCATATACCTGTCCGCACGGCCGTCCGATTCTGATTTCTTTTTCTGTCTATGATCTGGAAAAATTATTCAAACGGGTTATGTAATCTATGAAGTGAAAGTGTATACCGAAACTAGTCAGGAGGCATCATGATTATAACTACGGGCAATAGCCCGATTCCGGAAATTGTGCAGCGTGCGCAGTCACTCGCGGATCGGTTAAAGGTTGATTATAAACCGCGCGGAACCCTTTCTTTAACCAAGCTGGTAGAATATTATCAGGACCAAGAAGTGCTGGTTGTGCTGCAAGAGGCTGTACGGCTTCTGCGGCCTGGGATGCCACCTATGCAATTTCACCCGAGTATGGGTTTTGTTCGGGCAAAACGGGTATTAAAAGGCGAAACTGACCCCATGCTAGAAGCTGCCGGTATGGTACCGGGAGATAGTGTACTGGACTGCACGGCAGGCCTCGGAACAGACTCTCTTCTGTTTGCTGTTTATGGCGGTGAAGCTTCAGAGGTTACCGCTATCGAGAGTTCACTACCGCTGTATGGACTCTTGTTAGAAGGGATGAGCCATTATATTACCGGGAATGAGAAAGTAAATGCTGCTTTGCGGCGGATTAAGGTTGTACATAATGATCATTTGGATTATTTGAGAGCACAGCCTGATAAAAGTGTGGACATTGTCTATTTTGATCCGATGTTCCGCCAGCCTTTAACGGATTCAGCGGCCATATCTCCTTTACGCCAGTTTGCAAATGGTGCTGCTTTGTCCCCTGAGAGTGTGTCTGAAGCCGTAAGAATTGCCCGCAAAGCAGTGCTGTTGAAGGAAAAAAGTCTTAGCGGTGAATTTGCAAGGCTGGGTTTTTCCGAGCTGCTGCGCAGTAATTCCAAAACTTCGTACGGGGTGATACAAATTGACAACTGAAGCAAAACCTAAGCTGTTGGTCCTTTTGGGTCCCACTGCTGTAGGTAAGACGAGACTGAGCTTGGAGCTTGCAGCCGCATACGATGCTGAAATTATCTCAGGTGATTCGATGCAGGTGTACCGTGAGATGGATATAGGAACAGCCAAAATCACTCCCGAGGAGATGCAAGGCATTCCCCATCATTTAATTGATATTCATGATCCGCAGGATTCCTACTCGGCAGCTGAATTTCAGGAGCACGCAACCAAAGCTATTGAAGATATCCGCGCAAGAGGGAAGCTCCCCTTTATTGTTGGAGGCACCGGACTTTATATTGAGTCCTTATGTTACGGCTTTCGCTTCTCGGAAGCTGTGGCAGATGAGGCCTTTCGTAAGGAGCAGGATGAATACGCGGAGGAGCACGGAGCTCTTGCTTTGCACGCCAGATTAGAGGCTGTTGACCCGATCAGTGCAGCCCGTCTGCACCCTAATGACCGCCGTAGAATCATACGGGCTCTAGAGATTCACCATCAGACAGATACGACACTTTCATCCTCTCATGCTGCCCAAAAGAAGGAGTCTCCGTACGAGCTGTGCATCATCGGTTTGACAATGGACCGGAAAATACTATATCAACGTATTGAAGACCGAATTGATCAAATGCTGGCAGATGGCCTTGTAGATGAAGTTAGAACTCTATTGGAGCGCGGCTACGTCAGGGGGCTTGTGTCCATGCAGGGACTAGGCTACAAGGAAATTGCGGCATACCTCGCGGGCGAAACTACTTACGAGGAGGCGGTGACACTTCTTAAACGCGATACCCGCCGATTCGCCAAAAGACAGCTGTCATGGTTTCGTCACATGAAGGAAATTGAGTGGATCGATGTTGATGAAGAGCAAAACTTCTCTGTGTATTTTGAAAAAATACGTGACATTATTACAAATAAATTCAGTGAAGGCAAGTAAAATCACATTGCTTGCAAAACTGAAGGTATAGGATGTTTCCTAAGAGATTTTTCACTTTCTCGGAAGCATCCTTTTTTAATTTTTTGGAAGACCTTCAAAAATGTACTGGAGCACGAAATATAAGAATGTATGAGATATCGATACGAAAGTCCGTTATTAAATGCTAATCATAATGTCGGTCATCTTCATTTAAATAAGCGGATTCTTATTTCGATCTTCACTAAAAGCAGAAGTTGTCAAGATTGACGGGAAGGGTGCTAAGATTTAACATATATAATGAGAGGAGCCAAAATATAGCGAATTGACCAACAAACATAAAATAAAAGGAGCTATCTAAAAACACGTAAAAAGTAACATAATCGTTTAACTCGATTTAAGTACGATTCGAAAAAAGGATCATTACTCCCATGAACAAGCAAACAATATCTGAAATTTGCCTCTGTTTTAGTTCATTGATGTAAGTACATATTACGTGATATAATAGCAGGAAAGTTTCTCTCAGGTCTTGAATATACTTCTGAACAATCTAATTGAACCATTGGGGGTACGGCATATGAACAAGTCCATTAACATCCAAGATACGTTCTTGAACCAACTGCGTAAAGAGAATATCCCTGCTACAGTATATTTAACCAACGGCTTCCAGATCCGGGGGATTATTAAAGCGTTCGATAATTTTACAATTGTTATTGATAGTGACGGACGCCAGCAAATGGTGTACAAGCATGCCATTTCAACATTTACTCCGCAACGCAGTGTATCTTTGATGCAGGACAGCGGCAATAACGAGTAATTGGCGTCAGCCATTTGGAGAGAAATCTTTTAACCTGGAAGATAAACATGCTTGAAGTGAAACCTTTTTGTTTATAATGCGTTTGAATAGAATGAAAGAGAGCAACCTGAGAAGGTTGTTCTTTTCATTCCGGGGTAGACTATAATTTATTTTTTTCCACAAGGGAGTCAGGAGGCACCATGTCTAGAGACGATAGTACAAGATCAAACCGAAACAGAGACAGAGACAGAGACAGAGAGCAGCCCAAACCTAAAAAGAAAAAGAAAAAACTATTAACCAAAAAACGTGTATTATGGACTTTATTTTTTGCCACGGCGCTGGCTATTTTTTGCGCCCTAGGCGGTTATCTGTTCATTATGCTGAACGGTGAGAAGCTGCTTAAGGAAAATGCAGGGAAGTTGACTGTTAACCCCACTACTAAGGTTTATGATCGGAATGCAAACTTAATTGGAGAGTTGTCGCTTGAAAAAAGTGATCCAGTCGAACATGACAAAATCCCGGAGCTGCTTATTAACGCTTTTGTAGCCACCGAGGACAAACGCTTTTTTGAACACAAAGGAGTTGATTTCTGGTCAATCGGGCGTGCCGCTGTCAAGGACATTGCAGCTCGCAGTATGGTTGAGGGTGGGAGTACCATAACTCAGCAGCTGGCCAAAAACATATTTTTAACGCGAGATAAAACCTTTTTCCGGAAAGCAACGGAAGTATCCATAGCCATAGCTTTGGAGAATGATAATACTAAAGACGAAATTATTACGATGTATTTAAATAGAATTAACTTTGGCGGCACGGTTTACGGTATTAAGGCTGCCTCTGAACGTTATTTTGGCAAAAGCAATCTTGAGGGTCTTAAGATTTGGGAAATGGCGACACTGGCTGCTATGCCGAAGGGACCTTCCCGCTATAATCCACTTCGTAATCCTGAGCTTTCGAAGGAGCGCCGTGCAGTTGTGCTGACACTTATGCATGAGCAGGGCTTCATTACGGAGCAAGAGATGATTGATGCCAAGGCTGTTGATTACACGTATAAACCGCCTGCAAGCAAGCAGCGGTATCAAGCATTCATAGACTATGCTGTAGATGAGGCTGAGGAGAAGTTCGGGCTCTCAGAGGATGACTTGAACATTGGTGGATACAAAATCTACACCACGATGGATAAACACGCTCAGCAAACGGTGGAGGATGCATTCGCAGATGCGGATAATTTTGAGAAAAGTGCCGATGATGAACTGGTCCAAGGATCTATGGTCATTATGAACCAAGAGAACGGCAGTATTATGGCTTTACTGGGTGGACGTAATTATGAGAAAAAAGGCTACAGCCGCGTATCGGCAAGCCGCCGTTCACCGGGATCGGCCTTTAAGCCCATCGTATCTTATGCTCCCGCGTTGGAGTCTGGAAAGTTCACGGTGGATTCTCAGTTGAGTAACGAGAAACAATGCTTCGGCAAATATTGCCCGAATAACCTTCATGGATATTCCTCGTCCATCAATATGAGTGACGCATTGCAGAAGTCAGAAAATATACCTGCAGTGTGGCTGCTGAACGAAATTGGTGTGAACACAGGGTTCCAATTTGCTAAGAAAATGGGCATCTCCCTTGCCGATGAAGATAAGAATTTATCGCTGGCACTTGGGGGGATGAGTAAAGGTACCAATACCTTAGAAATGGCTCAGGCTTACAGCGCTTTTGCGAATGGTGGAGAATTGAGAGAGGCTTATGCCATCAAATCCATTACAGATAGCGATGACAAGACCGTTTTCAAAGCCGATACATCATCGGAACGAGTCATGTCAGAAACCACAGCCTATCAGATGACGCAAATGATGCAGAAGGTAGTAGAAAGTGGTACAGGTAAAAAAGCCCGAATTAACCGACCAGTAGCCGGTAAGACGGGTACTACACAGAGTGGATACTCTGGAATAAGCTCAAATAGGGATGTATGGTTTGTAGGTTATACACCAGAATGGACAGCAGCGGTTTGGATGGGCTACGATGAGCCTGATAAAAAACATTTGCTTAAGAACAGCAGTCCGCTGGCTGCTGCGTTCTGGGGTAAAGTTATGGAGGAAGCTCTGAAGGATTATCCAGTCAAGCCATTCTCAGATTCCGGTAACATTGACCTTCCTGAGGCTACTGAGGATCCTGCTGCCAATCAGACGATCACTGATTTGTCGGCTCAATATGATCCTTCAACCATGACGGTCAATATGAGCTGGACGGGACTTCCTACTGAGGGTGTAGAGTACCGTATTTATCGCAGAGAAACTTCAGAAGCGGACTTTACTCCATTGTTGAGCTCACTGTCTTCAAGTGCGGCAGATATTAGTGCGATGCCAGGCTTGATTTATGAATACTATGTAACAGCTTACTATTCCGACAGGGGTATAGAGAGCGAGCCTTCTAATCTAGTTAACGTTTCTGTTCAAGATACTCCACCTATAGATGAACCTATTCCTACACTGGATCCAGCACTTCCTACGGATTCACCAGGGAATGGATCTAACAATGGTTCAAACCAAGGTGGTAACGGCAATGGAAACGGTAATGGAAATGGGAATGATGAGGGTGGAGTCTCTCCGGGGGCGACAGCAACACCTGCTCCTCCTACAGAAACTCCCGTGCCTACAGATTCGCCAATCGTAGATCCGGGCACCGGAGGAGGAACGGGTACCGAAGCTACGGCTAGTCCAAATCCTGATATCGGGTTTACGGAGAAGGAATTCTCCAAAGATAAGCTTGAGAAAAGATAACCTCCTGCCCTGATCACTCTAAGGATCCGTATAGATCGGATATTAGGGGATCAGGGTTTCTTTTTGAGTGTAAACCCTAAATGTGGTAAGCTGAAGTCACCATACTGGAGAGGGTTATTTATATGAAACGTAAATTCGGAGACCGGGCCAACTGGCGCCGGATTACGCGCCGCCATTTTGCCTGCCGCTATGTGGAAAGCCGGGAATTCAATGGTTTCATCACACTTTACACAATCTATGGGCTTAAAGAACCGTTGTGGAAGAGCTATGGCAGGCATACATACCGCATTGCAGACAAAGGGTATTCATGGCTGCAGTATTTCCCTAAAGACAGTCATTATATTGTGACTGCTATGTTCGATGATAAGCAAAATATTATTCAGTGGTACATTGATACCTGTAAGGTACAGGGGGTTACAGATCAAGGTGTTCCTTGGTTTGATGATCTATACCTTGATGTGGTGGTACTATGGAATGGAGAGGTATTTCTGCTGGACGAGGATGAGCTGGACGAGGCGCTTGAGCATAGCGACATTACAGATGATGAGTACAATCTTGCCTGGGCTACTGCTAACACCCTGTTACGAAGCATCGATGCTCATGCCTTTCCTTATTTCTCTCTTTCCTTAAAGCACCGAGCCGAGTTGTTCCATAATGGAGATTTCAGGAGGAAATGAAAATGGAGTGGCAGGGTGGCAGCGGATCTTCACCGATCCGGATAATGTCTAGAAAACGAAGATTTAGATCCATGCGTGGAATAAAAATTACATTCGTTGCTTTGCTGATTGTTGGACTTCTCTGGTGTGCATTCGCTTTTTGGAATATCAACCGTACGGTGACTACTACTCCCATGACAGGTGGTGATGTCGGTATCGTACTTGGAATGTCGATGTGGGGAGATGAGCCGAGTCCCGGATTGAAAGAAAGGCTGGATTACGGTCTGAAGCTTTATAAAGAAGGTGAATTTTCTCGGTTTATAGTTACTGGGGGATTAGATAAACCGGATCTTAAGTATACTGAAGCTCAAGGAATGCGAAATTACCTCGTTCAACAGGGAGTGCCGGAAGATCGTATTTATGTGGAGAACAAGGCCACCAGTACTTATGAAAACTTATTATTCGGTAAAGAAATTATGGTTCGTGAAGGCTGGTCTAGTGCTGTGATCATTACGCATACGTATCATGGTCGGCGCTCTCAGGAGATTGCAGCAGAACTCGGATATGCCAAAACGGAGCTAGGATTGACTGATTCAAAAATCATGTCAATGGCTTGGCATAAATCCCGGGAGATTCTGGCCTACACCAAATGGAAGGGTAAGCAGTTTACCTTGCAATTTGGCAGTTAAAATCTCGAATCTGCTAATAACACCTTATCTATAGGAATAGACTTGAGTAGAGTAGTCAGCCCTGTATAGATGAGGTGAATTCATGAACGGACGTTTAGCTGCGGCAAGCGGGCGGGAGGAAAGCAGACCGTCAAGACAAATAAATATTGTATTGCGGAACCAAGAGCCTCCAATCGTGAGCAGTCCATCAGGAGATAATGAGACTGTACCGCCCAAGGGACATAGTCACAGCGGACTTTTTCAGGAGATTAGCCAAGAACTGGACGCCCTGGTAGGACTGGATAATATCAAGGAATTGGTCTTTGAAATTTACGCCTTGCTGCAAATTGCTCAAATGCGTAGTGAAGCCGGTCTTGCCAGTGGCGGGCAGGCGTATCATATGGTGTTCAAAGGAAACCCAGGAACAGGGAAGACAACTGTGGCCCGAATTGTCGCCAAGCTGTTTCAGAGAATGGGAGTACTGTCCAAGGGACATTTAATTGAAGTGGAAAGAGCGGATCTTGTAGGGGAATACATTGGTCATACTGCACAGAAGACTCGTGATCTTGTCAAGAAAGCGCTTGGTGGGATTCTTTTTATCGATGAAGCTTACAGTCTTGCGCGTGGCGGAGAAAAGGACTTCGGTAAAGAAGCGATAGATACTCTTGTTAAATCTATGGAAGACCATCGCAGTCAATTTGTACTCATACTGGCTGGTTACTCAGGAGAGATTGATTATTTTTTGATGAGCAATCCGGGTCTTCCTTCACGCTTTCCGATTCAGGTTGAATTTCCCGATTACACGATCGATCAGCTGCTGCAAATTGCCGAACTGATGGCTAAGGAACGGGATTATATTTTGATGCCTCAGGCTATACTCAAACTAAAGCAATACTTATTGTTGGAGAAAACTGAGAGTATTCACGCATTCAGTAATGCCCGCTACGTGCGAAATTCAATTGAGAAGGCCGTTCGTAACCAGGCTGTGCGTATTCTGACCCAGTTTGAGAACAGCAGTCCTGGTAAGCAGGAGCTGATGTCGTTGCGTACAGAGGACTTTAAGCTGTAAGGCATCATGGCTAGAATAACAATATTACCGGCATAAGGAGCATGTCATAAATGGCAATAACAACACATAATACAACTACAGAAATACAGGATAGAGCGATACTGGTCAGTCTGGTTACAGATAAAATTAAGCGGACTGGTATTGATCCTGAGCTTTCTCTACAGGAATTAGTTCAATTGGCCGAAACAGCAGGTGTAGAGGTGCTTGATGTATTGCGCCAAAACAAAGAAACACCGGATTCAAAATGGTTTATCGGCAAAGGTAAGGTTGAGGAGCTGCGAATGGCCGCTGATGGATTAGGAGCCACCACCGCAATATTTGATCAGGAGCTATCGGGTGCTCAAGTACGGAATCTGGAGGAAACCCTTGATCTGAAAATCATCGACCGTACGCAATTAATCCTGGACATCTTTGCAGGCCGCGCGAAAACCCGTGAAGGTATTATTCAGGTGGAACTGGCCCAGCTGTCTTATTTGCTGCCCCGGCTTTCGGGACAGGGTAAGAACCTATCGAGACTTGGCGGCGGAATCGGTACTAGAGGTCCTGGTGAAAGTAAGCTTGAAACCGATCGACGTCATATCCGTGACCGGATTACTGAACTGAAACGCCAGCTTGATGAGGTTATTAAGACCCGTGAATTGCATCGTGAACGCCGCCGTAAGAGTGGGGCAATTCAAGTTGCCCTGGTTGGTTACACCAATGCCGGCAAATCGACACTCTTGAAGCAGTTAACTGATGCGGACGTATATATCGAGAATCAGCTGTTCGCAACTTTGGATCCTACATCACGGGTTCTTGCACTTCCTGGCGGTAAAGATGTAGTCCTTACGGATACTGTTGGTTTTATTCAGAATCTCCCGCATCATCTGGTAGCTGCTTTCCGATCGACGCTGGAGGAAGTTAATGAGGCGAATCTGGTGCTGCATGTGGTGGATTCCTCTTCACCGATGCGTGCGGAACAGATGGATGTTGTTCAATCCATCCTACAGGATCTGGGAGCCGCTGGTAAACCGCAAATTACATTGTTTAATAAAATAGACCTCTGTCAGCCTGAAGAGAAGGAAATGCTGCCATCGGACACCCGCCATTTAAAGGTCAGCGCTTTTAATCCGGAGGATTTAGAACGGATTAACAATGTGATACAGGATGAGCTCGCCGGTGACACATTGATCTTTAGAATTCCGGGAGATCGTGGAGATCTTGCTTCACTGCTCTATAGAGTAGGGGAAGTATTGGAACAAACCTATGATGAGAACGATGTTCTTTACAATGTCCGTTTAAATAAAGAGGATTATGTAAAATGGGGTTATATGCTTACTGATTTTGTGGATCAACCAGAAGAAGCTGGTTCCAATGAGAGTGAAACGGAGTTTTAGAAGGTTGAAAGATATTTTATAAGCTGTATAAGTGACGGGGAGCTTACGCTTCCTGTCACTATTATGAGAAGTGGATGTTAGGAGAGATATTAAAGGCATGGCAGTATTTGCAGAAGATCTACTACAAGCAGCTGAGGCTGCGGAAATTGAAATTGAAAGTGCTGTAAACCAACTGAACCGAATAGTTGATCGGAATCAGTGGAAGGTTATTGAAGCCTTTCAAAAGCATCAAGTCAGTGACTTCCATTTTGCCGGCTCTACAGGTTATGCCTACAATGACCGTGGGCGTGAGGTGCTTGAGCTTGTGTATGCGGATGTATTTGGGGCTGAGGCGGCTTTGGTGCGCCCTCATTTCGCTTCAGGCACGCATACAATCTGCACAGCTTTATTTGGTGTGCTGCGGCCCGGGGATGAGCTGCTATATATTACAGGACGGCCCTATGATACCCTGCACAAAGTGGTGGGTAAGCCGGGGGATGGGACAGGTTCACTCGCCGATTTCGGAATTTCATATCGTGAGGTTGCTCTAACTGATGATGGCAAAGTGGACTGGGATGAAGTGTCCCTTGCTGTTAATTCAAAAACCAAAGTGATTGCGATCCAACGCTCGCGTGGATACGACTGGCGCTCGTCTTTTACAGTTTCTGAAATTGGAGAAATGACGAAAAAAGTCAAGGCACTAAAAGCAGATGTTATCGTATTTGTAGACAATTGCTATGGTGAATTTACTGAGGAACTGGAGCCGCCGCAGGTAGGCGCTGATCTGGTAGCTGGTTCGTTGATTAAGAATCCAGGAGGCGGAATTGCGGAGACGGGCGGTTATATCTGCGGGAAGAAGGAACTAGTGGAATTGGCTGCTTACCGCTTGACCGCACCGGGTATAGGTGGAGAAGTAGGTGCGATGCTGGGTACCACTCGAGGTATTTACCAAGGGCTGTTCATGGCTCCGCATACAGTAGGACAGGCAGTCAAAGGAAGTATTTTTGCGGCATCTGTATTCGAACGCTGTGGATTCCAGACGAAGCCGGCTTGGAATGACATGCGTACAGATTTGATACAAGCGGTTTCCTTTGACGGTCCTGAACATCTCATAGCATTCGTACAAGGTATTCAACGAGCAGCTGCCGTCGATAGTCATGTAGTACCTGAGCCGTGGGATATGCCCGGATATGAGCATCCTGTCATAATGGCGGCAGGAACGTTTATTCAAGGTGGAAGCTTGGAGTTATCTGCTGACGCGCCTATTCGTGCGCCATATATCGGATATATGCAAGGTGGATTGACCTATTCTCACGTTAAGTACGGGGTACTTAAGGCGCTGCAAACTATGCGGGATCGTAATTTATTGTAAGAATATCTTACACACCATTGACACGCCAAATTAGGAAATGTACAATGAGATGAGAAAAAGATCATTGGAAGGTTGGATGAGTCATGGGTGATGAAATCCGCAGAAATATGGCATTATTTCCTATAGGTATCGTAATGAAGCTTACTGATTTATCGGCAAGACAAATTCGTTATTATGAGCAACACAGCCTGATCGTACCAGCCCGTACTTCGGGGAATCAGCGTTTATTTTCATTCAATGATGTTGAACGTCTGCTAGAGATCAAAGCATTGATAGAGAAGGGTGTTAACATTGCCGGCATTAAGCAGGTCATGAACCCTGTCACCAAGGAATCTGAGGAAGCTACAGTAATTACCCCGGATACAGAGGTAAGGCGTAGAGAGTTGTCCGATTCCCAGCTTCACCGTTTATTGAAGCAGGAACTGGTCTCAGGTAAAAGACCGGGCCAAGTATCGCTCATTCAAGGAGAATTATCCCGGTTTTTTAATAAATAATATAAAGAGCGTAAGGGAGAGGGTAAAGTGAGCTTTTCTAAAGATGATATTTTAAGAATTGCCAAGGAAGAGAATGTCCGTTTTATTCGTCTGCAATTTACCGATCTGCTGGGTACGATCAAGAATGTAGAAATTCCTTTCAGCCAATTGGAAAAGGCACTTGATAACAAGATGATGTTCGATGGATCTTCTATCGAAGGTTATGTTCGTATTGAAGAGTCTGATATGTATCTGTATCCTGATCTAAGCACATGGGTTATTTTTCCATGGGTGACTGACAGCCGTGTGGCACGTCTGATCTGTGATGTATACATGCCTGATGGCACACCGTTTGCTGGAGACCCGCGCGGTATCCTCAAACGTTGTCTGAAGGAAGCAGAAGATATGGGTTTTACAGCCATGAATGTTGGACCGGAACCTGAGTTTTTCTTGTTCAGAACGGACGAGAAGGGTAATCCTACAACAGAATTGAACGATCAGGGTGGATATTTTGATTTGGCGCCGATGGATCTTGGGGAGAACTGCCGTCGCGAAATCGTATTGACACTTGAAGAAATGGGCTTTGAAGTTGAAGCGTCTCACCATGAAGTGGCTTCTGGCCAGCATGAGATTGACTTCAAATATGCTAACGCGATCAAAGCAGCTGATCAGATCCAAACCTTCAAGCTCGTTGTGAAGACGGTTGCCCGTCAACATGGCCTGCATGCAACTTTTATGCCTAAACCGCTATTTGGTATGAACGGATCCGGTATGCACGCTCACCAATCCTTGTTCAAAGACAGTGAAAACATGTTCTACGATGAAAGTGACAAGCTGGGACTTAGCAAAACAGCACGTTACTACATGGCTGGTATTTTGAAGCATGCACGTGCTTTTGCGGCGATTACCAATCCGACAGTGAACTCTTATAAACGTCTCGTACCTGGTTATGAAGCACCTTGCTATGTAGCCTGGTCTGCAAGTAACCGTAGCCCGATGATCCGTATCCCGGCATCCAGAGGTTTAAGTACACGCGTTGAGGTTCGTAACCCGGATCCGGCAGCTAACCCGTACCTTGCACTAGCTGTAATGTTGAAGGCCGGACTCGACGGTATCAAGCGTCAGCTTGAGCTTCCTGCTCCAATTGACCGCAACATCTACATCATGTCCGAGGAAGAGCGTATCGAAGAAGGCATCCCAAGCTTGCCATCCGACTTGAAGGAAGCGCTAAGTGAAATGATCCGCAGCCAGGTAATCACGGACGCTCTCGGTGAACATGCACTTGCTCACTTCTACGAGTTGAAAGAAATTGAATGGGATATCTACCGGACCCAAGTCCACGAGTGGGAACGTAATCAGTACATGACTCTTTACTAGAACCCAGAACCCTTGACGCTCTATGCGTTGAGGGTTTTTTGTTTATGGGCAAAGGTAAGTTGTTTGGTCGCTTTAAATAAAGTGCCCACAAATAATTATTTGAGGATTTTATTCTGATTTTGATAATTAACGTGATACTTCAATTCATTCGTAAGTGTCTTACTAATTTGGCTCAAAGCCGTAATCAGTACTTGACGAAGTAATCGAAGAGTAAACATGGAAAAACATCTGCTAATCCTGTAGTGTTGTAAGTCCTACCAAACAACCCACAAAGGATAGAGCAGATGCAGAACCAGTATATCAAGGAAATGCTCGACATACCAGAGCTACAAATTCAACACATTTGGTCTATCGTTACCGAAGAACTTCATATCGAAGCTATTCCACTTCGCTACAAGCAATGCTGCCCCTGTGCAAGTCCGATCAAAATGTCATTCGTAAAGGTAATAACGGCATGCGGACGGTAAGGCATTTGCCAGTGTTTGCGAAAAAAACCTTTCTGCATGTGCCTTCCATCCGTTTGTCCTGCACCACTTGTGAAGCCGGATTTGGATGGTCCTACGAATTTGTTGGTTCCAAGCAACGCTACAGCTGGCTTTTTCGTTCTCATACCGTCGAACAAGCGCTAGGGTCAACGGCTGCACATAGCGCCCGCATGCAGCAACTACCTGCAAGCACCGTACAGCGCATGCATAACGAGGCGGTTTCGGCGGAATGTCAGCGCATCGAGGAGCACGTATGGAATGAAGCGAAAGAAATGTCCAATCTGGTTTTAGGTGTCGATGATTTTGCTGTCAAAAAAGGACATACATATAATACCGGCATCCACAATCCCAAAGGCGAGAGCATGCTGGACCTGCTTCCGGGTCGCAAACTAGAAGATTTACGGACGTATGCCCATCTTCATCCAAGCCATGCGATTCGCATAGCGGATCGGTTTCATGTTCACGGTTATGTGATCGAAAGCGTGCAGGAGGTTCGAAAAACCATCCAGTATACGCTGTCACCACGGGCAAAGGCTCACTTAAAAGCCCTTCATCGCTTGCTCAACCCTCCTTCGGAGTCGCTGGACGAGGAAAGCAGAAAGCGGTTGGAGGTGCTGCTAACTTTTTCCCCGCTACTTCACAGCGTGTGGGAGTGGAAAGAAGCATTCTCGACTTGGTATGACTGCTCGCCGAACTTTGCCGTTGCCAAACTGGGATTTGAGCGTTGGTGTGAGAAAGGCGGGAAGATTGACCATCCAGCTGTCCGCAGCGCCTTAAAGACGATGCGCAATTGGAACGTGGAAATTGTAAACTACCATCAATGCCGATGGACAAACGTGACGGTAGAAGGTCGTCACAATCGTATTAAAGCCTTTCAGCGCCGTCATTATTTCACACGAAATCGCAGCCGTTATAAAGCAGGCATTCTCATTGAATGTAACCGCCATCGGATGTTGGCTGGATAGTCAAGAACTGATTTTGAGATTGAGCCTTAATGGCTCAACACTAAAATCAGTTCTTGACAGGTGACGAGAAAGACAGAAATCCGTTACGCCGAATAGAGGAATTTTCTCCCTCTATTTCTGCTCCCGGTACCCCGTTTGGGCAATTAGAGGAAATTTCGCCCGCTAATTTTGAGGATATACCTCTTTG
>NZ_JAUSTK010000005.1 GCF_030812855.1 Paenibacillus wynnii | reverse complement strand
GGTGGAACTGGATAAGCTAAAGGACGGACACCTCCAAACCGGGAAAGCTTACCGTCTAAAGCTATCTCTGCAGGAGCTCTGGACACAGCCTCATATTCTAGCCGATGTCTATTTACGGGAATGGATGGGTTGGGCTAGACGCTCCCAACTGAAACCGATGATGGAATTGTCCAAAACCATGAAGCGACACGAAGAAGGCATCCTACGATGGTTTCATAGTCGTATGACGAACGGATTGTTGGAAGGTATAAACGGACTGATCCAAGCGGCAAAGAGGAAGGCCCGGGGCTACCGGAATGTCCAAAATTTGATCGCGATGGTGTACATAACGGCGAACAAGCTTAGACTCCCAACGCTCGCAGCTCGTCGAGGGTAGTACACCTCCCCTTTTATACCAGGGGTTAGGAATCTATTAATACAGATAAATCTATGATTCTATTCTAGCCAGCTTTACCCATCCAGTAGAGCGAAGAGCCGTTTATCATTTATTGATCCTCCGATGTTATTATTTAACCTTGAATGTGGTTCATATCTTTTAAATAATATTGGTGCTGAGTTTTCAAAAGTTTCTTTATTTCTGGTATATCCTTGTCTGTTATTGGAAGTATACTTATTAATTCTACACCGCATCTAAAATACGTACGGCCATCCGCATAGGTATATTCATACCCTTCAAGTTTATCCTTACATTTCCCGCAGTTGTAGCAACCAGTATATTTATAGTTAAATTCCTCAACGACTGCCCTTAGACTCTCACGAAAAATATGGGAGTATGTTGCAGAAGCATAAAACTTCATTTTCAAAACGGGATTGCCCTTCTCGATTGAAAACTTCATAATATGCTTTTTAGTTTTACTGTTATTGAAAACAAAATTAAGTGCTTGGGTTTTTGCCTTTTTGGGTTTATAACCAAGTTGAGCGGCATAGTCTGCAATCTCACTGAATACGCTCGTTTCCTCGTCAGATAATTGCTGATAAAATTCATCTAATCCCATACTATTCCTCCTGTCAAAACAGAGTCAGATATGTCTTGAAACCTTATCAGGATATTCCTTATTTTTATAACAATTCGCAAGACAATAGCAGGCTTGATTATAATAAAATTCACTCGCTTCAGTATCTCCTTTGTATGGTTCTAGCTCAGAGATCATATTTGTTATTTTGTTAAGCTTAATTTTGCCCATAAGATCTTCATGATCACTTAAGTTTGGAGTGAATTTGTAAATAACTTCATCTTCATTGTCTATTTCCTTATATAAATATGTGCTCCAACTCATCTGAACAGTCCTTTAATTTATTCTCACTATATAAATAAAACCCAACCTACTTTTAACACTTAGAAATTCGTCTTTTTCAATGCTAAAATATCTTAGGATCTTTCAGTTCTGACCATTGTATTTGTGGATTCTCTTCATCATTTAATGTAATTGTTCCGATGGTTATTTCGTTTTTATTAGGATTTTCTAAATAGTGGTTCATCATGAAATTTACGATCTTAGAAAGTTTCAGTTCTAGAATTTCACCAAGTTCTACCCAATGCAGCTCACCTTCAGCTGAGTTTATAAATTTGGAACTCTTAACCTCTCCAAAATATACAAATTGTTGTCTTATTTCTTCCTCTTTTATTCGTATTAATAGGTATTTTAACTTTAGATCTTCTATCTCTTCCTCTTGTATTCCGGATTCTTCAAAGATTTCTCTAATGCATGCTCTTTTTGGGAAATTCAACTCCTCTGGCTCTAAATGTCCTCCAAGTCCCGTCCAAAACATTGTATCCGTTATCCTACTTGATTCTTTCTTCATCATTAATACTTTACTTCCATGGAACAGAAAGGCCGTAGACATTTGCCTCAATTCCATCGTTCATCATTCCTTCTTTTGGATTTCAGTTCCTTAAAACCTAGCTTAGTGAATTTATTAATTCACCAATGAGTCCCTTACTCTGATGTACACCTAAGTCAGTATTGGTCATCACAATAGCACCCTTACCTATATGGGGATGTACAATCAACATACTTTGAAATCCAATTCCCCAACCTAACGAGGTAACCTCAAGTTTTCTATCTGAATGGTCAAGAAAGACACCTAAACCCGCCCACGGGGAACCGTCTTGCGGAGTAATCATCTCGTTAATTAATATTTGAGAAATACCAAGTTTTCCACATCCATTCAAAGAATGAATCATTTCAATTGCCAAATATGCTAAATCAGTAGGGGTAGACCAAAGTCCAGCTGCTGCCGGATATGGATAAATAGGATACTTACCTTCGACTAAAATACCTTCTTTATTATGACCACAAGCAAAACACGAACAATCACGATCTGGAATGGTATGTTCAAGCGTGCTATTTTTCATCAATAAGGGTTCGAATATCATCTCTCTCATAAGTGCTTTAAAAGGTTTTCCAGAAGCATCCTCCATAAGTTGCTGAATAATACAATAACCGGAGTCCGAATATTGAAAAACACTTCCAGGTTCATTCTTTACTTTTAATGGTTCTGGGGAAAAAGAGGTTTTGCCTATTAAAATATCCACCATCGTTGGGATACCATCCGCAGAATTATATTCACTATAGCTGCCTTCGGTATCAATAAATCCAGAATGATGACTAAGTAAATTTCGTAATGTTACTTTTTTACTTTGTGTATGTATATTCTCAGGAACATTCCATGAGATGAGCTTATCATTAACATCTTGATCTAATTCAAGGGTACCTCTACCAACCAATTCCAAAGCTAACATTGCTGTAGCAAATTTACTTATTGAACACGCATTCAAAATAGTGTTGAGATTGACACTGTTAGTCCCTCCCACTTCTGTTAAACCGAAACCCTCAACTACACTCAGATTACCATCGTCTATTAAAGCAATGCTCAAACCTATTACATTAAAATGCTTCATGCGTTCTAATAATTCAGCCTTTGTGAGCACTTAATTAGCACCTCCCACTATGATTTTATATTGGTAACCCGTACAAAAGCATATAGTTACCCATTAGCATTTTCATTAAATAAATCTCCGATCTTACTGATATTCACTCTAGTAACCATTCCTCTAATTCAGATATCATGTCTGCGTAACGTCTAATATCGTTTATCGTTCCTGTTACCTGGGCAGTTCCCATCTTCTGTTCATCTTCGTCTGTACATTCAATCCATAAGGACCTTTTTAAACTATATTCCAGCCAGCCTAATTTACCTGAAAAACCATTGGCTAATACTATTTTCCAATCGGCTTCTAGAGTTCCGTACTTCTTCTTATATCCACCTATAAAAGCAAAAAATCTTTCCTTATCAACGCTACCCGCTTCATTTTGGGACCAATAAATTGCTGTTTCAACCAAGTCTTGCATCGGATTGATATAGCCAGCTGACTCCCAATCAATAAGGATGGGATTGTCTTGGTGCCACATCACATTTTTAGAATCTAAATCTCTGTGACTTATGACCATATCTTTTACAAGTAGTTTTTCTGATTTATTCGAAAGGGCATTCCATTCATTTAACTTATCTATGTTTTCAAGCAGCAGGTAACTCCATTCCAAATTATTCTCTTGGCCCTTCTGCAAATAGTAACACCAGTCCGTTAACTCTACATGTTCTGGTTTGTCATTAATTATCCCTAACTCTGAAAAATCCGTCATATGTATTTCTGATAAAACAGCACCGATTTTTTCACAATGCACCTCTTTAATCTCATTCAATCTCAGACTTTTACCCTCTACCCAATCAAATACAAGATAGTACTGGTTGTCTATTTCTTGTAAGGAGTTCCCCCTAAATTTCTTAGCAGGAAGAGCAGATATATGATTAGCTGAAATAGTGACAATTTGTTCTGAATAGATGTAGTTCTGCATTGCCACAGGTCTTAGCATAATTTGAGGGTTTAATGCTTTAATAGCATATTTCCCTAGTGTGGTTTCAATAGCATACATTCTGTGTAAAAACCCACCTACAATCGCTTCAGGCACACCTGTTATCTCACCAAGTTGCAAAATAGAACAAAGCTTTTCAAACTGCACATTGTATTGTATGTATACCATCATCTTATGTATCCCACAATTTCATTCACCTTCTCTAGATCACTTGGTCTAATCTTTAAAGTAGTTTGTGGCACCCCTGTTCCTCCATATACATATTGGAATCGATTCACTTGACTGTCTAGAATTGTTGGAATGTCCATATTAATTAAAGATACACTTCCGATCATACTACCGGTAACTTGTTCAACCTCTTTTGGAGATGCTAGCTTAACTTGTTCAACTGATAATATTTTTCTTAGCGAATCAAAATCCACCCTTCCATAATCTCCTGAAATAATCAGGCAAAAATAGCCTTTTTCTGTCTTCAAGATGAGTGTTGGGGCTGTTTGTCCAATCTCTATACCAAAATATTCTGCTCCCTCCTGGGCAGTGTTTAGCTGTTTCGAGTGTTTAATGATTTCATATTCAATGTTCTGTTCATCTAATACAGCAACTAATTTATCCATCCTCTCACTTCTTTCGATTTAGAATTATTTTACTTATCTTTTTTTCTTTTGTATGAATACACCCAAAAAGAAAAAGCTACCAGCATTAAAAAGGTATACAAAATATTAATTGTCGAAAATTCTTTATATACGAAAATGTCTACTAACTTTACTAGAATTAATATGGATATGATAAAAAAAGGCCACTTCTTCAATTTGCAACACTCTCTTCCAGAGTTTTACCGATTAATTGTTTTTCTAAATCTTCTATTATCTTGTACGTAATGATTTGTGTTGAAGTACCTTTTATAGTTGCTGAGATGTCTGCTCCTTCCTTAGCCACGACTATTATTGGCTTTAAGTTGGCATATGCATAACCTGCTTCAATCCCCAAGCCAACCCCCTTTTCCGAAAATTCAATTAATAATATGTCTGCTTTTGCAATCTCCTGAAAGGTAGTCTTCATCAATTGTTCTGGCGGGTATTGATACATTCCCCATTCTTCCATATCTCTTACAACACAATACGTTTCATGTCCGTAAGATTCTAACAAACTCAAGATACTTTCTATTAAGCTTCGGTTTGAAAAATCCTCAACGTATTTGATTCCTAAGTATATCCTCATTCATTCTCTTCTTTCTTAAAGGATTTTTACGAATATCAGCTGTTCCCTCTAACGTACCAAATCTAGTACGCACTATAAAAATCTAAATCCTGAACATAATATCTAGATCATCCATTTACAATTTAAAATGTACCTTCCTTTGACTAAGTTCTATGCAGTAATTAGATCGAATAAAAAACCCAAAAGAACAAGGGACAAACCTATGAAAACATTTACTTTTTTATCATTAAAACCAATTTTCTCCGTAATGATGATTGTTATTCCAATAAATAGAAAGAAACATAACTCCAGAAACAATTCCCAGAGTGAACATAAATATTGGAATTCTCAATTTCAATTCGTCTTTCACTCTTTTCACTTAAAGTGTTTTAACAAGCTCGGAAAGTAATAACCCTTTGTTTGAAAGCGCCCAAGTATTATGGTTCGCAAAACCCTTGACGCTCTGAATTTGCTTAGTGTTAAAAGAAAACTCAAAAACCTTCTCAAAATCAGCATTGAGAGTAAAATAAACCTTACATTCTTCCGAAATAAATATCATTGAAAACTGGGTAGGATAATCCCCATCATGTTGAACTGTATCCATTAGCCACTTGAATCCTACTTCAATATTAAATGGACCAATATGATTTGCTATCATTTCATGCACCTTAATATATCTGTCATTTCCCGGACCGCTTGCTTCCTTATATTCAGCTCTACTCTCATCTGTTACAGGAAAATTAGTGAGCACCATGAAATCTTGATTAACTGAATTTAGATCTAATTTCTGTCGTCCAGGTTCAACAATATAAGACTCCCGTTTCCCAGCAATTAAACTATGAACACTATGATTTGGTACATTCACAATTGTATTATTTTCTAAATACTCACTTAACTGAGGCAACGCAATACGTTCAGATAGGACGTCATCAAACAGCTTCATAATATGAACACAATTCTTACCGCGTCTATACTTCCCTTCTTCATTGGGTTCAACCATTAGTAAGTTCATAAACGTACCTTTATCATTCAATCCAAAAGCAAGATAAAATTGTCCATTCTCCTTCTGCTGAACTTGAAGTTGATTTTCACCGACCAAGACGATTTTGATAGGTCTGCTTGAGATATCGAAATTCATACCCATATACGTTTTATCTAGATGAACTACGAAACTTGTACACATAGATTGGACTCCTTTGCTGTTTTATCAAAATTCCTCAACTAACTTCGCTGCATCCCTTACGCATTTTAAACATACCGTATTAAACAACCCGTTCTCTTGTATGAATAGTTTACCTTCATCCGTATTAAGATCTTGTCCTAATAATTCTTTACATAAAGTTGTTTTATTCCATTCTTTGAATCTGCTAGTCATCTCGTTTATTATTTTATAGGTTTTTTCATGAGATACTTTGTCATCTGCCTGAATTTTTCCATACTTCATCCCGACAACCATGTATGCTCCCGTTAAAGCACCACAAGTTTCCTGCATTCTTGCCATGCCTCCGCCAAAGCCGCTTGAGATTTTCAAGGCAGTATCCTTGTCGATCCCCAAATCCGTTCCGTATGTAGAGAAAATAGCCTGAGCACAATTAAATCCTTCATTAAAGGCGTCTATAGCTTTATCAATTTTAGATTCCATAACACAACTCCCATCTATGAATTAATTAATGTATCTTACGTTGTTATGCGAATAGTCGTCATTGTATAAATTGTTTAATATCTAAAATATCTCCTCCAGCGTACTTTTGTTCTAACAATAGCAGTACACATTCCGCTACTTGATCAGGCGATAATAGCTTACCTTCTTCTTTAAACGTAACAAATCTTTCTAAGTCCTTAAAATCTTCTATCTTCGTTGCCCGTATCTCTTCTTGCATTTCAGTATCTATTATCCCTGGTGCAAATGAGATAACCTTAACCGGACTGGATTTTTCTTCTTGTTCAACTCCTACACATCTTGTAAATAAATCCAAACCCGCTTTGGCGCTACAGTAATTACTCCACCCAAAATACGGCTTTTTGCCAGCACCTGATGATATATTAATAATTCGTTTATCTGCTTTCATTGATGAAGTTAAAGAAATAAAACAAGAGGTTAAGATCATTGGTGCTATTAAATTCAGTTGGACATTCTCTGCTATCTCTTTACTGCTGCAGTATTCAATGGGTTTAATTGGAGTTACTGTTCCTGCGTTATTAATCAAAATAATCGATTCAACAACATTTTTATTTATCTTTTGAAAGATCTTTTTCATCATTTCTTCAATATTACTCACGTCTAACAAATCAAAGTTAATGTATTCAAGATTAGCGCCACATTCTCGTGAAGCTTCTATTAATCCGGTATTTTCATTCCTTGAAATACAAAACAATTGATTACCTTTACTTAATAATTTTCTGGATAAAGCCTCCCCAAGACCACGGGAAGTGCCAGTAATAATAAAGTATTTCATGTTTTGTCACTCCTATCTTTTGAAAGTATGGTACCCAATTCATGTTCTTCCTTCATTCTAAAATCATCAATTTTTTATCCGCCTATATTTCATCAAGAATGGCACCATAAAAATCAAAGGAATTATCGTTAGAATATAAAAAAACACCCTTTCATATTTAAAATTTCCCCAAATAAATTGTGTTGCTAACATTGGGAAAGCTGCTATTACTATAGCAATTCGAAATCTCGAATCCAGAGTAACAGCATGAGCTTCACCGCAGTGAGAGCATACAACAGGTTTATAACCATACATACTGGACCGCATGATCTGCTTATACTTAAATTTCTCATTACAATTAAGACAATGCTGCATCTTTAATCTCCTATCGAGAATAATTCTCCTTAGAATGATCCATCTTAATCAATCACATCAAAATTAAATGCTTTAGATAAGTGCCGATAGCAGGAAAAGTAAGTAAACCCCAACAATATTGCTGAGACAACTATGTTAGATCCCAAACTCTCTTTTCCGTAAAAGATAAACAGAAGTCCAAAAGTCACTAACGAGGAAAAGATCGAAATCAATAAAGAAAAAAACGTTATTTTTTTCTTAGTCATTGTCATAGCACTACTTACTTCGTTTCATCATTGGATGATCTTCTTTCAGTTCTAGTAAATCCCATAGGTTCCCATATAAATCCTTGAATACTGCGACCATTCCATACGATTGTTCTTTGGGTTCTCTTACAAATTCTATTCCTCTTGAGATCATTTCGTTGTAATCTCTCCAAAAATCATCAGTGTTTAAGAACAAAAAAACTCTACCGCCTGACTGGTTCCCTATAAATGCTTCTTGATCCAGATTAGATGCTCTTGCAAGTAATATTGTTGTACCGACTGAACCCGGAGGTGACACTACTACCCATCGTTTATCTTGTTCTGGCTGATAAGTATTTTCAACTAAAATAAAATTTAGCTTCCTTGTATAGAAATCTATCGCCTCATCGTAATCCTTCACTACTAGAGCAATGTGCACTATGGATTGAACCATCTTCGTCAACTCCTATTTTTCAATTTTTCATATTAACAGATTGCCAATCCAATTTGCCCTTTACCTCCTCAAGCTTTTCGTTCAAATGATAAAACAACATTCCAAAATTCAGGTTTTGTGGTAGTGCATCAACAAATTTTATTTCCTCAATTTCAAAATCGGGCAGTTTTTCCATCTCAACTACTTCAGCAACAAATGCCATTCCGTATGTATCATAAAATGAGTATATCCCATATGGGGCGGTATTGAATTTAACTGCTCCTGTCTCCTCATAAAGCTCCCGATTAGCTGTTTGTTCTATTGTTTCTCCTTCTTCTCTTCTTCCACCGGGAATCTCCCATCCACCACGGTTTCGGTTTTTGATGATAATATAGTCATTATTATATTTTGCTAGTATTACGGCGAAGGTAACCAAGGCATCAGGTACTTGATCCTTTGTAAACCAATTAAATTTCATTATTTCCCTCCTATTCTTAATTTTACTTCATCCCTTTAATTATTGTTGCATATTTACTTTCAGTCTCCTGGATAGATTCAATCTGAAATCCAACCAATTGTAATAAATGAATATATTCTTCTACCTCAATTGGATATAGCTTTATGAATCTATCGTTGCACTCGAGCCATTCTTCGTCATTACTGACGGATAGAACAATAGTCCCGTTATTCTTAAGTGAACTGTAAATGTTAAGGAGTGCCTTGGTCTTATCTTCAATATGTAAAAAAGTCAATACACTATAAGCTACATCAAACGTATTTGGACGAATAAAATGATTAATATCGCTATTTACTAACTCAACGTTCGCGTACCGACTTAGGTTTGACTTGGCCCGATCTAATGTCTTCGGTGAAATATCAATACCCACTAGGTACTTACAATCCATCTCTAATACTTCTTTTGCTATTCTCCCAGTACCAACACCAATATCCAGTACTACTTTATTTTTTGGAATCAAGGAATTGAAAAATAGTGGTCCATCCCATCTGCTCATGTATGTATGTAACTCTGGGGGGTCTTGTACTGGATCATTTCCCTCATCAATAAGTAATTCATAATGTTCAAGTGTGCTGGTGATCTTCATGAAAAACTTTTCCCTCTCCAAAGAAACTTCATTAAACGTAAGAGTAATACTTGTAAGATTCCAAAAATAATAGCTTCTATAACAACCAAAATCTCTAGGGTTTTATCAATGGGTTTAAAGAAGGTCTCAGTAATCGGGATATAATGGTTTTCACATTCTTTCGTAATTCTTTTGGCTTGCTTCTGAATATTTATTTCTATAACATTTCAAATTTATAGTTTTTGCACCATCTTTCTTTTCTTAAAAACAACGATTATATCCCTAGACGTCCCTTGTGATTGAGTGGTATCAAAGCAGGAAACAAGCTCCCATCCTTCATCTCCATGAATATTCAGTTCCTCCTGAAATTCAAATTCATCAATTTTCCCTCCTAAAAATCCACCAGTTTTAAACTTCAAAGTTTTGTACTCCCATTGTTCCATATTAATCAGTCCTTTTTCCCTTATTTATATTCTTGATTTGTTTCTGAGTTCATAAAATTGTCTATTGAAAAAATGGATGCAAATAACAAATGATAAACTAAGAAATCCACAACATAATCAGGCTCAATTAGCAGCACTATAGGTAGAAGCAACAAAAAGAGTGATAATAAATAAACTATACAGGAGATATATTTTCCTGTTCTTAGGCTAAAATGATTCATGATAAATGTACGATATTGTTTAAAAAACTTAAGTCTCGAAACAACCTTAACTACTACAAGTGCTAATAAAAAATTAATTACAACATCTAAAAGTAAAGAACCATAGTAGTTATTAATTCCAATTTTGTGGTAAAGCGCTTCTGACTGATTACTGCTTAACCCAAAGGAAAATATAATAGAACACAAGATCAATAGGAATAAATTTTTATTTAATTTCCCCTTCATTAATAAACCCCGTTTCAGATTCTGAACATATATACCTTTATAAGTATATCCGATGATGTTAGTTGACTCATCCTCTTCCTAAATTATACTATTAATACCCATTTATTTCCCTTATCTTTTTTTTAAAATCCATGGAATTGCTTTTGCCAATTCGGTTTCATCTCCCCATAAAAAAATGATGAGGCAGAACTCCCGTTTGGGATTTCTGCCTCATGTTGTTACCGAATTCTCACCAGTCTCATTTTTATTGTCGAAGCATTTTCCTTAATACTCTATTCTTATATTCAATTTGTTTGTTGAAGCAAATATATTCAATTCTTCTAATAGATTTTCAATTTCTTTCTTTTCTAATATCCTCAATCTAAATAATTTCTCCTTAATCTTTTCATCTTTTATTCGAATATCTATTATGCCTTTTAAGACTACTATTTCCTCTATACTCACAGGTAGTATTAACTTGGATTGATATGACAAATGATCACTGTTGATAATTAAAATTTTTATTTTCTTAACTTCAGTAATTTCCCATATTAAAGAAACTAATGAAATTAAAGCAGAGACAACTAATAAGAGAACTTTGTTTTTCGAATCACTTAGAAAAGATGCCCATATAAATCCCAATAAACCAGTCTGCATTGCAATGGTCAAGAAGAAAATTTTCAAGGATGAAAGATTATTTGTTTTAAAGGCTCTTTGACCTACTAGTTTTTCTTCCAAGAGTTCACCCTCCAATGCTTATTGTGCTGAGATTTCTGATAACATTGCTGCAACGAGAACTAGTCACTTTCTTGCTAAATACAAATCGATAGTATCATAAACATATAATGTATCACCAAAACGCAGAATCGCTTCTTTAATCTCGTTTTCAAATAATATTCTCGTAGTAGATGGCATTGTTCTATGGTCTGAATATGTATTTAATAAGGCAATATAGTCGGACGAGGAAAATGTTCTTGTCAAATGATATAATTTGAACACAATTTCTCTAAATCCATAAGCCTGAATTGTTTTCTTTCGATAATTATATCTTTCAGTATCATGCTCCATAATTTTGGTACTGGAAGGTCTGTATTTTTGATATATACTTTGAATATTCAGATGTAACTCATCATCTTCTCGTGATACAAATGGACGGTTCCAAAATAATGCAAGTGTTCCATTGGTTTTTAATAATTTCGAGACTTTAGGATAACCAATTTCTTCTGGAATCCAATGAAATGCGGTAGCTGAATAAATTAAATCAATCCTGTCATCTGGACATTCAAATTCTTCAAATGCAGTATTGTATACTGTAAAATTTTTATAGTCTAGAAACTTCAATTTCGAATAATCTGCAAGGTCTTTTCCTAATTCAATTGCCGTTAACTCACAGCCTGTTTCCAAAAAAGGTCTTGTTCCCTGGCCTGTTCCAATACCAATTTCAATTACCTTTTTACCTTGCTCAATCTGAGAATACGCTATAATATCTTTGAATAGTTCATCACAATATGTCGGTCTCCACTTTTCGTAGTTCTTCACATCCTCATTAAATGTTGATCGTTTATCCAGAATAATCATCTTCCTTCCGAATTTTCATTACCACTCCATACAGCCCGTTAGTTATAGATGTTTAATCCCCAAAATTCCTCTTCAGACCAAGAGACGTACGGCCCGCAGCGTGAATCCGATGTTAGCTGAAGTCTTAGGCTTCTCGAAATGCTATCATAATAATTAATTACTCTACTCGAATACGAACTTTACTCTATCGGTTTTACTCCACTTATCTTTAATAACTTCATAGTAGACATCCGTATTTTTATATATTATGTCTTTGTAAATCTTAGCTAAATGAGGATAATGATTGTCGATGAAACGTTCCAACGTAAGTGCGGGTCTAGTGTTTTCTTTTAATCTAACTTTATCTAAAAATACTGGAATGTCTTTGTCTATAGCTTCAATCATTAAATCTACATCTGTAATACCAGGTAAAATTGGAGTAATAAATACCCAAACAGAAATGCCCATTCGGTGTAACTGATTTGCGGTCTGTATATTACTCATAAGAGTATAATCATCGATCTTACTCAATTGTTGTATGTTAGATAATCCTAAAAGCAAAGTGAATTTGTTACCCATAGGTTTTATTATGTCTATATCTCTAAAAATAAGTTTTGACCCTGCTTTAGTTGTAACCATACATTTCAAATTTAACTTACTTAATTCTATTAAACATTTTCTTGTTAATTGATATTTCCGTTCTATCTCCATATAAGGGTCACACTTACTACCCAAGTATACAGTGTCTTCTTTATTCCATTGAATAAGCTCTTTTTGCAAAATATCTGCAATATTAAGTTTAACATTCAAGTTGATATTCCAAGTTTCATCGTTTAATTGGAAACAATAAGGACATCCAATTGTACATCCATCATACGGATCAATAATCGGAATTGTCCCTCCATCCGGGGGATATTCATAAGTCATTGAACTATGAACCAATATTTCTTTGAGCATATTTACCCTCTCCATTCAGCTTCTTATAATAAGATGGTAAAGTAATCCTCCAAAAAAATATAGACTTATAATTACCAATTTGTTATGATGTTGAATAAGGTCTTGAAAAAAATGACATACCAATCCATAGGTCAATATGATCTGTGGTTTTTTTGTTTTCGGTTGATTTCATTAGGTAAAGTAGTGCCTGATGCTTCAGATTCTTCCAGCGACAGCACATTAGGCAGCATATCCTTGAACAGGAAGCCCCTCAAGCTGTTGTTGCCTCGGGACGTACCAAGGATCGCTCGTGACACAGCTTTAATACGTGATAGATGACGTAAACGACATCACTTCTTGCTCCTGCCTTACCAAGGGCCGAATGGCCGAAGTGTGAATATGATTTTGCGAAGGTACTGCCATCTTGAAAAACTATCTAAGGCTATTCCAATATCGGTTTGCAAGTATTCTCATATCGTCAAACGTTAATTCCTGATTTACATGGTCATATATCGTTAAATGATCAGAATTAATAAATAAGTATCCTCCTTCTATCCCTGGTTTATCACTTAAACATGTTATCTTAATATATTCCCCTTCCGGCTCTGATTCGTTTATCTCTAACTCTAGCTCTGTTATCTCTGATGTTTCATCTACTCTTACCATGGTATCCCAAGGTACAAAATAACAACTATAGCAATTTGAAAAATGATATGTAAAATATTCATATTCCTTGTCTATCATCTCTGTTCCAATTGCAATTGACCTTTCAGATAGGTTCATGATTTACTCCTTCTGTTGCAGTACTTTCGTATAAAAATGAACCAGTTTAACCATATAAAATGTCTTAATTTAGTTGGATCATATTCCAAAAGCCTCTTTCATTAATTGATCGGGAAAGTTTTTCAGTTTTACTATAGGACAATGGTTATTTTTTTGATTAAGTTCTATGATATTCATTTCTTGTAATGGCAAGTATCGTTCAATTAAGAAGTCCGTCATTTTAACCATATCTGTCATTGATCCTAGAACACTTCGATCATACGTTTTAGTAAACTTTAGTTCGTTTGCTTTACTTACATATTCAATAATCTTTGAGTCCGGAATTCCTTCGGCTTGTAGGTTTTCAGTGAGTGATTTAATAAATAACTGATTAAAATTTTTAAAGTGTTCTTTCTTTACCCCAAATAAAATGAAGTTATATCTTGTTTTATTATTCATAAAGATTATGTTATTTTTTTTCGCCATTCTAAAAACATTAGCATGCCACTTATAAAATTCATCATTTATTTCGTTATCTTGATCTTGCACAAAGGAGCTTAGTTCAAATAGTTTCTTAGTCAATGATATTGTAATCATCTAGTTATTCCTTTCTAGTCTATTTCGACAAACGTTTCCGTGTTCACGACGTCACAGCGGCATAACCTTAGGTCCGGGTGGCTCCGCCATTAGGCGTAACTCTATCACTTTTTACTGGCAATTATTGTTATAACATCTGTTTCTTCCTCATATTTTCGACCAGTTACATCTGCATAAAATTCAAAATCTTCAAAGCCAATACTGCCGAGAATTGATGAAATCTCAGCAATTGTATATGTCTGGTCCCAAATATTGTAGACTTGGATATCCTCATTATCATCTAACACTATTGTTTGTTGTAAATGAACTCTTTCTTCTGAATACCAATAACTAGAGTCTAAGCACAAATGAGAAGTTGGTCTCCAGAAACTACCTTTGTATGAAGTCCATGTTCTTGAATTAGCATGATTACTATATTTATTAGGTGTAAAAACATCGAAGACAATTTTTCCCCCGGGTTTTAAACTATTGTAGATTTTGTTCAACAATTCACGCCGTTCGAATTCGTTAAAAACTCCAAAATCACAATATATAAGCAAAACAACATCAAAAGAACTAGTATATTCAAGGGTTAGATAGTCTTGACAAACATAATTAACACTCAAATCTAGCTCGGATGCTCGGTACTTTGCATATTCAATAGAACGACTTGAAAAATCCACTCCTGTTACGCTATTAAATCCTAGTTTAGCCAACCGATTTGTATAAAGGCCTGGTCCACAACCTAAATCAAGTATTTTTTGTTCAAAATTATTGCCACAAATATATTCTTTGATCCATTTCACTGAAGCATCAATTGTATTCGGCTTCCTGCTTGCTGCATCTGTATTAGGATCTAAGTGGGCCTCTAGCATTTGTTGTGATATATACTCGTCAACCCACATCTGCGAAGTACCTTTCTCAAATATTAAGGGTCTTTTTGTCTTTTCAATCATTTCATTTATCTTCATTAAGGATCTCCTACTTTCAAAGAATTATCAATCCTTGTGAAAGAATTTCGTTTAACGTTATGCGTGAACACATGTATTTGTATTTCTTTCGGTTATAATAAGCTTAAAATTCTATATAAAACGGTTGCAAATCAGGGTTTAAACAATATTCAATTCTTTGCCTAAAGCTTGTCCATGTCACCATTTCTAATGCTTCACTTAATGGGAAGAATCCAACTTCTAGACTCTCGACCGATGTCGTGAGTTCTCCTCCAATCGGTTTCCCCAAAAATAGAGTGCTACAAATAGAGCCCGTAACATTCTGAAATATCCCACAAAATTTTATTACTTCTATATCAATCCCTGATTCTTCTTTTGTCTCTCTGATCGCTGCATCCCTTATAGATTCTCCTATCTCTACTCGTCCTCCAGGTGGTTCCCAACCTCTACGAGGACCTTTGATTAATAAGATTTCCTTCCGATCATTCATCACTATTGCTCCTGCAGTAACAATATGTTTGGGGTCACTCATATTCAACCTCCTGAATATAATTTTTAATAGTTTGACGCAGGTTTCATCTAACGTTACCGTGTTAGCGACGTTGATTTCAATTAGATATGCATATCTTAGGGAAATCAATGTTCTTCGATTCTACTCTTAACTACGGACGAACTGAGGAGGCGTAGCCGACCCGATACAAGAACACATTGTTATAAGATGTAGATATGGGTTATAGTATAATTCTTGTCATTATTAAGCCAATTAATGCTCCAAAATTATTCAATATAATATCGTCAATATCAAAGCTTCCTACCCAAGTTAACATTTGAATTAATTCTACTGAAAATAGAATTGTTAGGGACATTGCTAGGAATTTTAATGTTTTGAAATACGTCCGATTCAATACTGGAATAAACGACCCCATTGGAATAAAAAGAACAACATTACCGATCAAATTCTCAAACCAAGTATGAAAGGGAAAATGTTCTCTATGTATTAAATAGTTATTTATCGTTCTAAAAGGCATTAAATTAAACATATAATAGTCTCCAAAATGCCTTCCTCTTAAAAAGAGTAGCTTAATCATAATCAATAGATAAGTCATCCCAATTGCTAGGAAAACAATGTTTAAGATTCTATTGTTGAATAGTGCTTTTTTAAACATCTTAAGACAGCTCCTTAAAAATATTCCTCAGGGTTTTATATAACGTTGGTGTATTGACAACGTCCATTCCCCTCAGATAGCTCGTATGGCCTGCAGCACGTATTCTCGATCAAGTTTAATTCCATTAATTGTTATGAACCCGCTTTACGCTGCTTGAGCTCAGCGTATCGCTTCGCCGGTATCCCGCACCTTGATCATTGTCCTCTACCAGCTCGTTTGCTGCTGTGATAAGTAAGAGCCCATGCGATGCAGGTCTTCAGCGCTTCAACAGGAACATCATCGTCCTCGTCAAATATGATCGCCCGATTCCCTTCATATCTTAACTCGTTCGGATAGACAGTTCGAAACGTATCTACCAGTCACCCCATCTGAGTTCCTCTTCCAGTTTGCCCACCCCGTCGATCTCTTCTGCAGTGTCGAAGATCAACTGACGCAACTGCATGAGCCTGCGACGCAGCGTTGGTGGATATCCATCAAATACGGCTGCAACGCCCGGGTTCGATATGGTATTGTTCACTACTTTCCTCCTCATTTACCATCCCTTATTCTTTATTAAAGATTCTATTTGAGCAATATGATGTCGGTTATGCCATACAAATCTTTGAAGGGCAATATCTAATGTAATACTCCCCAAAGCTTGGGTTCTTAGTTTTCTACTAAAATCGTTCGGTTTTAAACCAGTAAGCAGAACAGCGAACCGGTTGTGTAGTGTTTCAATTAATACAAGAGAGTTTTCGATAGGTAATTTCATGTAGTCAATTAATTCCGCCCATAAATCTTCTCGATAAGAACTTGCCATTGGTTCGTCCTCAGTTAGTGCCCTCTTAAATCTTAAATAAGCGTTCATATCATTATCAGCTATATGATGTACGATTTGTTTTATACACCATCCATCTTGACGATAAGGAATATTAAGCTGATCAGGTTCAAGTTCTTTAGTTATATTTCTAAGTGTCTTTGTAATATCTGGAATTTGATTAATTAAGTTGATTCTTCCTTCTTCAGAGATATTAATTATTGGTTTGAATTGACCCATGGAAAAATGTAAATTGTCCATTTCACTATATTCTCCTCTCTGAATTGCAGTAATTTCGCATAGCGTTTCCGTGTTCACGACGTCCCACCGATGCTTGAACACATTGTTATCTGATGCTGCTTACCTCTTTAAATACTCTATCCTTAAATTCTGTTAAATTATACCATGCACCATGATTTAAGTAACATTTTATAGGCTTTTAAGAATCGTAATGCATTTTCGAATTTCGATACTACTTCGTATTCTCTTCATCATAACGACGCAAGAGCTAATCATTATTATCATTGAAATGAGATATAATTATCTATAAATCTGATTATCGGAGGCTAGTCGTGGAAAATGAAAAATGTGACCTTATACACCCAAACGGTGTCAAGGAAAAGAAACTTGAAGTGATTGATGGTTATACGATCAAGTATCACGCAAACGGAAAAACAATTTGGTCTAAGGGAAAAATGATTGACGATAAGCCGACTGGCTACTGGGAATGGTATCGTTCCGATGGAACACTAAAACGTTCTGGTTATTTTGAATTTGGCGAGCCTGTTGGTGAATGGATTACTTATGACAGTAAAGGAAAAAAATACAAAACTTCCATTCGAGATAAAAGTTAATAAGTAAAAGACAAGGTAAATGTTATTGCACACCCAACGTTGTGACATTGCCGACGCTCCACCACTTGAGGGAAGCACAATGCCTAGCGCAGCTGGCGATCACGACCGGCCGCGATACGGTTAAGTTGTGCGGGTGTGTCACCTGAATCCACTTCCTCGAAATGTCACTTGGCGACCAAAGTTCTTCAGGCCACTTCGGGAATGCGGTGTTAGGCGATGTGCAAGTTCTTCTTCGAGTTATCCCCAAAAAGTCTTATAAGCATTTATTGATTTCATTACTAATTCTTCGTCCTTAATACCATTATGAACAAAAAGTTTTATTGGGAAAAAGATTCCTTCCATTATTGATAATCTTATGTCCTCAATAAATTGATTATATGAATATTGGCAAGAGATTTTATGACTAATTGCAGTGTAATAGAGTTGAAAGATGCGTAAAGTCTCCTCCCCTCCATGAAATAAATCATGAATAAATAACATTACCAGGTCTTCTGTACAAAGCCCTACTCTCACTGCTTCAAGGTCAATTATATATGGCCTTGCATTTCTAGTGGACGGATATAACAGATTGCAAACATTCAAGTCACCATGGATGAATGTAGTATTATGATTGTTAGTTATTCGCTCAATATGCTGTTGAGCGTTCTTGCGCAAATAAATAAGACTCTTCTCATATATTTGAAAATGCTCTTCTTCAAAGTTAAACGTTTGATGCTTTCTAAAATGAAAATAATCTCTTTCCAAATAAGCAATATGTTGTATATATTCCTCAACACTTTCCAAATGTTTAGGAGCAGATAAATCTACATTCCCCCAAGAGACCGCATGAAATTGGGATATCACATCAATTAAATTGATTAGTTTATTAAGTTCTATGGGTACTTCCCAATCAGATATATTTCTATGTGTTGGAGATAGATCTTCTATCAACAATATACCTTCTTGTCTATATTGATCATACTCATTGTAATAAACCTTTGGAATGGACACATCCTTGTTGGAGAAATACTTATAAACAATATTCTCATGTGGGCAAGAACTGGAAATAGTATTTTTCTCTATTAATGGTACAAATTCATTGTCTTTCCTGTGGATTTCAATTTTGTTTATTGTTGCTCTATCTCTGGTAATATGATCTATTCTTCTTATACAAAGACTTTCAGAAATATCATTACCCTTAAAAATATTCATCAATTTGTTATTATTTAATGGCATTTTTTATCTCTCCAATTTTAACTTGAATTTCACATAACAACTTATTCACAATGCGTGAATAAGTTGTTATGTGAATTCCATTCTTCCTCGATTAATCTACAAATACTATGTTTTCATAATGTTCGCCATCCCCGATATTATCTGAAGATAGCCATTCAAAATATCTTAATCCTAGTTTCTTTGCAATTAAATAAGCCGGTGGCTCTTCGCCAGTAAATCGAACTAAATCAAAGATCTCTTCTATATCTTCTATATCTTCTGCTGTGTTGCCTTGCTGGATTATCAATTCCCTTAGTAAAAATAAATCAAACTCATCCTTCTCAATAATCAGATCATCAGTCCAGTCGCACTTATAAGTAGATACGATCTCATCTTTTTCAAAAATTATTAGTTCCCAACCGTGGTCCTCCATATATGAATAATGTACTAATAAGCCAGGATTTAGTGAAACAATCGATTTACGGATACCAAAGGCAGGTCCTTGAATTAAAAAAGTAACCCAACCATTAGACTCAGGAAAAACGTATCCCTTGTTATTTGAAGCTCTTATTAAATCAATGACTTTTTGTTGGTCGCTTGTCTTTATATGATAACTTGCACTGAACTCACTCATAATTCAGCTCGATTTTATTATAAATGTGTTTTGGTTGAATAGGAAAGTCCTATCTAATAACATACCTGTGCTTTAAACACCATTGTGTTATACTGCCAGTTAGTTTAATCAACTATGAATGAATTGCTGTTAATTTTTCCGTTTTTTGCACTGATTTCCTATAACGTTTCCGTGTTCAAGACGGCCCACCATCTTAAGGTCACGTAGTGACCAGCCGTAATGCGGTTAGGTGGTGCTGGGTTGTCTGCTGAAATGCCTCTGCAGACCAAGGACCGTCAGGCCCGCAGCTTGAATACAGTGTTATCTGATGCCACTGCCTTCTTCGAGTTTACTTAAATATCCGTCTTTTCAGGTTTCCATCCTACTTCTTGTGACCAAAAATGAGCCTTCTGTATAATCTCCCAAACAATTGGTCCTTTGCCTTCAACATACCTTGTTCGTTCATTCTTGAAGAGTTTCATTAATCGATGTTTTTCCTGAGCATATGCCAAACAATCTTCTGGATGTTTACGCAAGTAATCTCTAAAGAGTAATGTTACCTGTTCCGAGAAACTTCCAGATTGCCTTACATGTATATGGGTCCTACTTCTACCTGGTAATTCCCGAAAGTATTTCTTTGTCTTATCAGGATTTTCTCTTCTTAATTCAAAACCAACTTCTTCAACTCGAAACTTATAGCTCAATTCATTGTCTAGGTTAGGGACTGAGATTTGAATATCTATTATTTGTTTTGCATCCATTCCAATAATTGAAGTAGAACCTACATGATCTATTCTTATAGCCCTTTCTCCCAATGATTCCCGAAGCTTTGATCCGAGTTCAAGAAATATATTTCTCCACTCCGGATCATAATTTGCTATCCTCCATTGTTCTTCCATAAGCAACTCCTTTGAATTTCTTTCAGATTAATTGCAAGTCTTTCATATATTTTCAAGAGAATTATTGTGTTTAAATCTTCGCACGATAATACCCCCAAATATTTCAATTATAATCCTAGCATTACGCCTAACATTTCCGTATTAACGACGTCTATTCACCTTAAGGACCTTCAGGTCCGGCCGCGATGCAGTTAGGTGACTAGATGTCCCGGCAATCACTTCTCGGCTTATTTCCGGGACCGAGGCGGTTTGTCCGCCGATGAGTGAACATATTGTTAGACGACGTCAATCTGAGTTACTCTCAAATCTAAGTTTTATTCAATGTACTTCAAGTTATGATCTTTACACCAATTAATTGCAATTTGTTTATATTGTTCATCTCGAAAAATATACCATTCTTGTTCAATACCCATTTCATTTACTCTGTCCTTGAATCTTCTGAAGGCGCCTCTCCCACGAATTGCATCAAATAAAGTCTCTCTATTCCCAAGATCCTTAACCTCATAACAAAAATCTTCCAGCAATTTATATTCATTGATTTCAAATTTAGTTGGTAATTCTCTATAATCATCAAAGTTATCAAGTACATCAATTGCAAACTTAATATCTTCTTGCTTCCAATCTGGTAAATGATCAAAAGATTCATCCTCTTCTGCCGACCTGACATCTTCATCAGATACAGAGATGACTTCACCGGTCTTGAGGTTTAAATAAGTGCTCGTTCCATCAATTTGCATTTCTAATCCATCAATAATGTCCTGGAGATTAATTGATTTTTCCATGTCTGTTCAATCCTTCATAAGAGAATTTTAAATATTTCATCTATCGGTTTTATATATGGGTTTTATACAGCTTCTTGATGTCGTCTAACGTTATTGTATTCACGAACCCGAGAACCTTAAGCTTCCGTTAAGGGGGGGCCGCGACTGCGGTTAGGTTTGCAGGGTTGTTCACCTGATTCCACTACTCTGCCAATCCCTTCGGGCGAACCAAGGAGCCGCCAGGCTCCGCCGCGTGAATACTATGTTAAGTGATGTCTCCGACATCTTGAGCTGCATTCAAAATACGCTATTATTCAAGCCCATACTTGGAATTGTATCCCTTTCCCTTTCTTATTTCACTACTTCTTTAAAATAGGCTTTGATAAACTGTGTTGTTAATTTTTTTATTGAAGTGATGGGCAGCATAGTTGTAAGGATCGCATGAATACCGCGTGAAAAAGATAGTAAAAACGAGTTGACATTGGAGTTTACTCCAATGTTATTGTGAATGTATGGAAAAACAATATTCTATAAAAGAGGTTTCACAGATACTCGGTATCCCTAAGGATACGCTGCGGTATTATGACCGTATTGGAATCGTATCGCCGTCTCGGGGACACAATTCTTATCGCAGGTATTCTAGGGACGACATCGTCGATCTGATGAATATTCAAATCATGCAGTATGCGGACTTTTCTCTAGAAGAAATCAAGGGGAAGTTCCACAGAATGCAGAGTGTAGATCCTGCTTATTGCCAGGAGGTTGCTGAATTCCTTGATGCCAAAAAAGCAGAAACACGCAAGAAAATCGTACATCTTGAAAGGATCAGTCAGTTGCTAGACGTAGCATTTGACACGCTAAGGGACTTTAATCATGAAAGTGACAAACGTCTGGCAGAGTTCGTTCGAGAGATTTACCGAGATCTTCACAAGAAGGAACCTGGAATAACCAAGGAGGATTGTGATGGACATTAAAATTAAGAATTATTATTGTTTGATTGCCGGCGTTCTTGCGATACTTTTTGCCGTTACGCACGCATGGAATGGGCAATTCACTGTACTGCCGACGCTCTTAGTGAATGATATAGCCTTGGATACATGGATAACATTTACGTATGTCTGGCACATTATCACCGCTGAGAATCTGGTTTTCGGCATTGTATTCATTATCCTGTCATTTCAAAGCGAGAAATCGAAGATCAGGTTTGCTGTGTGGATGATCGTGTCACTTCTGCTCGTTCGTCTGATGGTCATTCTCGGTGTAACCGCATTTTATGATGTTTCGGCACTTACGAATACGTTAATCGATTCTATTGCCATCCTAATCTATACCGCTTTCATTATACTGGGCACAAGAATGAAGAAAAAAGAGTAAGGAGGACAATCGTCACAAACCAGTAGGAAGGTTTGAAGCACTAAACTGCGTTACACTACCAGTTATTTGGAATACGTTAACGGGAAACGATGGTTCAGAATGAACCGCCTAATTTGGCGGTTTTTCTTTTAGTCGCAAATCAACAATCAAGGATAACAGAGCCTATAATTAAAAATGTCCCTGGTCATTCACTTACGACCCAGGACATTTCACAATATCATCTCTTATTAAACGCACGTACTTTCTAGGGAACCTTGTGCACTCAATTCGGATTTAGACATCGCAAAATCCAAACAAACTAAGATAATTTAAGTAATACTTTTATATTACTTTCCTGTGCGCCAGCACCGGGTAGCTCTGCCACTTAGCCAGTCAGGTGTGTCTGCCTGATCCTCTTCCTCGAAATTCCTCGGGCAGACCAAAGATCGCTTGCGATCCGCAGCGTAAATGCAGTGTTATCTGATGGAGCCTCTTCTTTGACATTTGCCTACATATCATTACTTGTCTTCTCAAGGTACATCATTGTTAAATTCTCATTAATTACTTGAGACTTAAAAATCTTGTATCCGTTCTTATTGTACAAATAAAGATTCTTCTCGCTCTTATGCCCTGTAAATAACTCGTATCTCATACATCCAATAAATATCTGTTCTACTTCATTTAGTAATCTTGTTCCAATTCCTCTATTTTGAAAGTTAGGGTGGACAACTAATCTTCCAATATAACAAGTATCACCAGAAACATACGCTCGAACAGAACCAGCAATAATACCCTCTACGATTCCTTTCAGTACTGTCTGTTTGCAGAGATCTAATTTCAGTTCATCAATTGTCTGTCTTAATGGTTGAATATTATTATCATTGTATAGCGTTGCTTCAACCATAAAGGCTTCACGTTGTAATTGTAAAATATCTTCAACATCTGTTTCCTCTGCTCTCATTAGAATCAATTTATTGATCTCCTTTTTTTTTCAAATTCAACTTCGAAGTGAAGCTCTCGATATAAATAATAGCCTCTTTCAGATAACGTTGTTGTATTCACGACGTCCCACCATCTTAAGTCCCGAAGGGACGGCCGCGATGCGGCTAGGTGGTGCGGGTGTGACGCCTGAATCTACTCCCCAGACTTATCTCCTAACGACCAGGACGGCCTGTCCGCTGATGCATGAACATATTGTTAGCAGAAGTTAGTTGGCTTCACTGAAAAAGCCCTCAAGGTAACTGTACTTTTAGATATTTTCTCCACTGAATGGCATTCTCGCCATCTGCTAAAATACCCGTTGAAGAATCATTCATGAAAGGAATCAGTTGCCAATCTTCACAACCCACACAACCTATTCTTGTCCATCTATTCATAAAATCAATAAAATTGTCCCCCAAAATATAACCATGGCCTTCTCCGCCATCATGAGACAAATAAACTATAGGTGGATCAACTTGGATAGATAAATCGAAAGCAATATAATCTCCGTTGCCTACTTCCATTAATCCTAGTTTATTATGCCAAATACGATCATAGTCATCTTCAAAATTTGAAAAGACTTCTAGTTCCCAACTCTTTCTATCTTGTTCTATAATAATAATATCCTTCAAACTCCAGCTAAAGTTTCCCGCAAATATTCCTCTTAATTCTGTTGGAAGTGGTACTTCTAGCTCTTCATCATCAGGTAATGACCAATTCATTTCCATTCCACTTGAAAATTCAATCACAGTTTTAGTGAAAGATACTGGTAGTTTGATTCCTAGTTTTTCTTCAACTTCATGAATTAGCTGAACGTTCGCAGGTGCTTTGAATAAATAGCCGTCCACTTCTCCACCAATTCGTTGAATCGCTTGAAGAAATGCTTTTATATTGTCTTCCCATGACCTCCATGTACTCATGGCAATCTTCCTTTCAACTAATTTCTGCTAACGTTTCTGTATTCACGAACCCGAAAGGCTTAAGGCGCGTCAGCGCCAGGTCGATGACTTAGCCTTGCAGGGTTGATCGCCTAATTCCGCTTCTTGGCTTCTTACCTTCTACGATCCAAGGGCCGTATGGCCCGCAGTGTGAATATATTGTTATGTGATGTATACGCCCTCAAAGAAATAACTTCCAAGGTTCTTCATTCCAAACAGATTTTCTAACTATATATAGGTTTTCTTTATCGTGTTTAAAGTAAAAAAAACCTTCATTTTGCTCTCTATAGTTATCTATAAGATAGTGTGGAAGTATAGCAGCATCAAAAGTCCACAATTTATTCGGGTCCAACAGGACTTAGCCTTGTAGGTGTGTCCGCCTGAATCCGCTTCTCCGAAATCCATCTGGAGGACCGAGGGTCGACGAAGTCGACCCTCTGCGTGAATATATTGTTAGATGATGTTACTGCCTTCTCGAGCTGCTCACACTATTCATTCTTTATTTATAAAATCTCTATACTTATCATGTAGTTGTAATCCATTTATAATTGATTCTCCTGTTTGTTTGTCCACAATATCAATATCAAAACCTAAATTTCTATAACCATCAAGCATTTCGAGTATTGAATAAATGACCTCTTCTATTAATTCTGATTGGATATGACTGAACTTATCTGAATTAATAGCTCCCCCTATCTTTTCGTATTCTTTTTTGAATTCAGTCCATGGCATTTTGGAATCCTTATGTAAACATGAGGACGATAATTCGCTATAAGTTTGTTTAATATTTTCGAGCTGTTGGAAGAAACTATTTAATTTATTGTTACTTAGAATTTCTATAATCATTCACCATCTTCCTATTAATAGCTTTGCAGTGTAATTTCATCTAACGTTGTTGTATTCACGAACCCACACTGGCTTAAGGGGCGCTAGCCCCGGGTCCGACGGACTTAGCCAGTGCAGGGTTGTCTGCTGAATCCGCTTCCTCGAAATTCCTCTGCAGACCAAGGGCCGTATGGCCCGCAGCGTGAATACGGTGTTAGATGATGTGGCCTCATCTTTAAGTAATCATTTAAAATACTCTTGTATTTATTGGGTTCTATTTATTCAAGTTTTAATGTTATGTTTTTGTTTTCGTGTTCATTAATAATTTCTATTATCCTATCAAATACTGTAGGACCTTGATTATTTCTAGCTTTATGTAATTCTTGTAATACTGATACCTTATTTGTTGGATGACAGTGTTCATATTTTTCATTCAATTTTTTAATTGTCTCAATATAACCTAAGTCTTTAATTGAATTAATAGAGTTCTTCCATACGATTTCTATATCATCGTCATCTTCAAAACCAAATCCACCACGCAGTATGTCATTAAATGCATCTAAATTACCATTCCATATATGTTTATTAGATAAAACGATGGAAGAAAACTCTTTAGTAAAACCTTGAAAATCGGAGAAGTTATCTCCGTTAATAGTAAAAGTTTTTTTCACTATTCATTCGTCCTTTACATGTTATTAGGCCATTTCATCTAACGTTCTTGTATTCACGACGCCCCACCACCTTAAAGTCCGAAGGACCGGCCGCGATGCGTTTAGATGGTGCGGGTGTGTCCGCCTGGATCCACTTTTTCGAAATGCCCCGGGCGGACCGAGGGCAGAATGGCCCGATGCGTGAATATGGTGTTATCAGAAATCAGCGACTTCTGTGAATTAACTTCAAAAGCACTTTCAATAAAATTCGATTCCCATACAGAAAGCTTTGTTCTAGTATCATTATCATCAGTTACATATTTAAGTTTTTCAAAATTTCTATTCAGTGCGTTGTTATACAAGTCTTCAAGTAAGTTTGGATCTTTACAATAAATTGAAATATAACTACTATCAATGACCAAAAGTGATAATAAACATTCACTTTCTATGTATTCTTCTAACGTGGTTAATTCTGTAGCACTCTTTCCAATTGGAAAAGCATTTAGATTTGCAAAAATCAGATAATATGTATTGGACTCAAAATCTCTCCAAGAAAACTACCGAATTTATTTGGTATTTCAAAGCTTATGCCTCTTCTCATTATTAAACCGCCTTTACGCTGATTTCTGATAACGTTCTGGTATTCACGACGCCCCACCACCCTAAAGGAGCGAAGCGACTGGCCGCGACGCGGTTGGGTGGTGCGGGTGTGTCCCGGCAACTACTCCCTCGACTTATCTTCCGGGACCGAGGCGGCTTGTCCGCCGATGCGTGAACACATTGTTAGCTGATGTAACCCTGTGTTACCCCCAAAATTCTTTCCAATTCAATAGCAACCCCATCATTATCGTTGCTTTTAGTAATTGTACTTGCAATATTTTTCAATTCTTGTATTGCATTACCCATGGCAACTGACCACCCACAAGTATTAAATAATCCAATATCGTTATGATCATCTCCAAAAACAATAACCTCTTCGTTTTGAAGACCAAACCCATTGAGTAGTTTAGCTACACCAATTTCTTTTGATGCCCTCTTTGACATGATCTGAATCAACTGCCCATTATCAGTTACTATAATATTTAGGCTGGAATTAAATTTTTCCCTAAGCATTCTTACATTTATATTGCCAGTTATCAATATTTTTGTAGCATCAAATTCTTTGAGCTTCTCAAGAGATTTTACAATTGGATTCTCTTTTACACTCGTGACAATCGAGTAATCAATCTCTTTCAAACTGAACCATTCATCCAGTACTTCAATCCCTATCTCATTATTAGGGTTATCGTTTGTACAATGATCAAGAACTTCTGCAGAAAGAACTGAGTGGATTGGTTCATGAATATTAACACCAAGACTAGAACTGGATATGAAAGCTCCATTGTAAAATACAAAAGAGCCAACATCTAATAATTCCTTTGGTAGAAAACTATATACGGCTCTTGGAGGACGAGCAGTAGCGAAGATTATTTGCATTCCTTGCTTATGACAAGCCATGACACTCTTGTAATTTCTGTCTGAAATCTTTTTTTCCGAGTTAAGTAGTGTTCCATCTAGGTCTAAAACTACTGCTGAGTACCTCATTGATTCACCTACTTACAATATTTATCTTCTAGGTTATTTCGGATAACGTTTCCGTGTTCACGACGCCCCACCACCTTAAAGTCCGAAGGACCGGCCGCGATGCGTTTAGGTGGTGCGGGTGTGTCCGCCTGAACTGCTTCCTTGCTACTGAAAATGCCTCATCGAATCCACTTCTAACTTCTGCCGGACCGAGGGCCGAATGGCCCGATGCGTGAATATGGTGTTAGCTGATGGAATTGCCTTCTTCGAAACAACTGACATATTCTCTTCTAAGTATTGAATACATCTTCTGGTCTGTAAATTCCCCCTTTACTTTTAATTGTTCTCTTAATATCCCTTCAAATGTCATCCCTAATTTCTTCATTACTTTTTCTGATCCTAGATTTTCAAAATTACAACGTCCTTCAATCCGGTTTAATTCTAACTCTTCAAACCCATACCTAATTATCGGTTTTGTCGCTTCCGTAATAATTCCCATGTTCCAAAAATCGTTTGATAGGGCAAATCCAATCTCAGTTCGTTTATGTAATTCATCTATACTAACAAATCCAGTTCTTCCAATAATCTTGTTCGTATCTTTATAAACTATTCCCCAATGATATGCTCCTTGAGAGTTATACTTATCAATTACTTGATTTATGTAATTTACTGAATCTTCTAATGACTTATGATTATCCCACCAGGTAAAAGTTGTAACTAACGGATTAGATGCAAATTCAAAATAATCACTAACATCTTCTAAATTCAATCTTCGTAAAAACAAGCGAGGTGTTTCGAAGACCGGAGAGTAATCAAATAGTTTATTAATTTCCATGTGTTTTATTCCTTTATAATAGATTTGCAGTTCTTTCAGATAACGTTTCCGTGTTCACGACGTCCCACCGACTTAAGGTCCGAAGGACCGGCCGCAATGCGGTTAGTCGGTGCGGATGTGACGCCTGAATCCACTTCCTCGACTTAGTGAACATATTGTTATATGCTGTGGCTGCCTTCAGTGAAATTACTACCTAATGTTTGATCAATCCTTGATCTATCATAATTTAATATCCATTCATTATAATCTCTATATAAATTCATTAATGCAGTTTTTGAATTCGAGACCACATCGCATCCCCTATCATCGTATACATGAAATATTGTTCCTGTAGTAAAATTAACAAAAAATACATCATGATAAATTTTTGGTTTGATCGCCACATCATTATTACAAATTGCTTTAATCATGCTCATATACTTAATGTCCCTTCCAAAACACTTTAAGATAAACCGATGTGTTTCAAAATCATCTATTCCATATACATCAGCAAATACATATGGAATTACTTTATGCTTTAAGCCTTTTAATACCTCTTTATTTGTAATATATCTTCGATAAACTTTAGGTTTTCGTCTTATTAGATTAGGCTCATCAGCAAAATGAGCATTAGTTACAACAAATATTTCATCGCTCTCTTTATGTAGGTATTTATAGATACTAATTGCCCTATCGTAAACTTGCTCCATATATTGTTGCTTATCAATCCTGAACATAGGTGGGTTCCCAAGCTCGAAACGAATCCCAATTTCCCAACTATAAAAGAGAGGCGGACATAGCATTAAGTCTGGAAAATGCTTATTCATATAGTCATCCAGGGTCATCTTACACCTCTTTTCATAGTCCTTGCAGCCATTGTATATAACGTTGTTGTATTCACGACGTCCCACCGACTTAAGGCGACGAATGTCGCCGAGCGCGATGCGCTTAGTCGGTGCGGATGTGTCCGGCTGAATCCGCTTCTTAGTTACTGCCAATTACATCACCGAACCCTCATCTAACTCCGGTCCGGACCGAGGGCCGAATGGCCCGAAGCGTGAATATCGTGTTATCTGATGTGCGACTCTTCTCAGAATTACCTTCATAGCATTCATTTTATTTCATCATTTCACTATTCTTCTTCCTATTTCATGTCCAAGTAATACTATTGGCACTAAAATCAAACCTACTGGAACACTCAATATAACCTCTTTCCATGTTACTAATTCTTTACTTGTCATATGATAAAATAGATACAACGTATAAGGCAGTACGATAATCACAGCGCTTACTACTCCCGGCGTATACATCTTTAAGTAAAATGATTGTCCTATATGTGTAAACACGTGTAATAGAAACAAAGCATTAAAAGATAAGAATATGAAGAACTTTCCTTGTTCTGCAGCTAAAAAAGTAAATGGAATAAAAACAATAAACTCGAGTAAAACTGCTACGGCAAATTGACTACTAGTAATATTAAACATCTTCTCTATCTGTTGCTTTATTCTAATAGGAACCTCAGTAATTACTTGATTTCTGTTTTTCTTAATCCACGGCTCAACCCATATAATTTCCTCTAAATCATGGAGAATAAAGACTACTATGAATAACCATACGAGTGTTTGTGAAGTCATAATGTAATCAATCTCCTCCGAATACTTTCTTAATATTAATTCTCTAGTCGCATTTCACATAACGGTTCCGTGTTCACGACGTCCCACCACCTTAAGCGAACGTAGTGAGCGGCCGCGATGCGGTTAGGTGGTGCGGATGTGTCCCGGAAATCACTTCTTCAACTTATCTCCCGGGACCGAGGGGGCTTGTCCCCCAATACGTGAACACATTGTTATAGGATGTCAATGCCTTCTATGAATTTGCTCCCACAATTCTTTTTCTAGGGTCATTTCTATTCCATTCCAATACTCACCGGTTAATGATTGGTATACGTTTTCATGTATCTGTCCTTTAATGAAGCCAACTTTCTCATAGCAACGAATCGCTTGCGTATTGATATGAAAGACATTTAGTTTTATTCTTTTCAATGAGAATTCTTCAAATCCTATTCGAACTAATTCTTTTAGTACTGTGGTTCCTATGCCTTTACCTCGATATTGTTCTGACTTAATTAAAAATCTACCTACAACTGCTTCACTTTTTATTAGATCCATCCTACATAGCTGGACTGAGCCAATAGTTTCTTGTGTCGAAGTATCAATGATCTTATAAATAAAAACACCGGCATCTATTGCATTGATCCCTTTACTATAATGATCTTCTATTTGTTTGACTGTTAATGGATAGCTATAAGTATTTCCTGCCCACTGATAGATAAAATCTTCGTCGTGAGCATTTACCCATTCTACGATTAGCGAAAAATCGGCTTCTGTTAGTGGTTTTAATTCGATCTTCATTCTTTCAACCCTCACTTAATTGATTTGCATTGATTTCTTATAACGTCCGCGTATTACCGACGTCCAAACGGCTTAAGGACCATAGGTCCGGGTGGCTCTGCCACTAAGCCGGTTGGATGTGTCACCTGAATTTACTTCTTCGAAATTTCCTCCTGGTGACCAAGGAAACGTAGTGACCGCTGTGGTAATGCAATGTTAGATAATGTCGCCACTTCTCCGAAATGCTTCGTAAATTATTTAATTAGTTTTTAACCATTCTTTCTCTTCCATCATTAGCTCCAACGTTATACCTTCAATAACAATAGCAGTTAAGCCTGTTTCTGTTTTTGTTTCATGCCATTCCTCTGCTTCCCAGTATGCTGCAAATCCTGCCTTAATAATTAATTCTTTATCCCCTTTGCCCTTAACGATTCCTTCACCACTCATAACTAAAAACAATTGTGGTGTCACCGCTTGATGAAGGCCAACTATTCCATTTGCTTCAATGTACATACATCCAACGTGAGTATCTTTAGTTCCATTTAAAATTTTTGTCATTATAAGGTTTTTACTATCAAAGGCATCAATTTTCTTCCCTGTTTCACTTCCAAAGTTATAAATTTTCATTTTGCCCCATTCTTGTTTCTGTAGTTATCAGTATTTTCTTTATGTTTTTTACCATGTTCGGCGATTTCATCTAACGTTGGTGTATTCACGAACCCTCACTGGCTTAAGGAGGGGAAGCCCCGGGTCCGACGGACTTAGCCAGTACAGGGTTGTCTGCTGACTCCACTTCTTCGAAAACCCTCTGCAGACCAAGGCCCCGTCAGGGTCCACAGCGTGAATACTGTGTTAGCTGATGTTGCTGTCTTCTTCGAACTACTAAAAATATATCTTTACATCTTTAAATTCATGCACTCCCGATCCATGTCTAGCTAGTCCTTTATTCAATAGATCTTGGCATGCTCTATTGACTTCAGTGATAAAATTCTTATTCAAGTCCATTTCATTATGTCCAGGCAATATCTTTGTTATATGTTCTATACGGCTTATCTTTCCTACTGATTTCACAAACAACAAGGGATCTGTTGTGGGGTAGAATGCAAACAAAGTTCCCTTGTAAAGTAAATCTCCAGTATATAAGTACCCTTGCTCTGCTTCATAAACACAAAGATGTCCTGGGGAGTGACCGGGTGTATGTAAAATAGTTAGAATTCTGTTGCCTAGATCTATCATTTCATTATCCCTTAATAATGCGGTGGGCTTACCCCGAAAAGGTTCATATTCTTCTATTTTAAAACTCTCTGGTAGGGGCTTGGTAATATCTCTAATTACATCACGACGAATAACTTCGATTGGTAATCCAGGCATTCCATTCTCTAACCAATCTTTCTCAAATTCATGCACATATATTTCATCAAAAAGCCCGTGGTTACCTATATGATCCCAATGTACATGAGTTGTAATCACTTTAATTGGTAATGAAGTTAGTTGATCAACTACTCTTTTGATATTACAAATTCCGATACCTGTATCTATCAACGCAGCATATTCATCACCTATAACTAGATATGAATGAACTTTCTCCCAATGACCATATTCACTTATAGCAAATGTCATTGAGTCGATCTCTTCGATTGTAAACCAATTATTTATGTTCAAGGATGCTCCTCCTCCTTTATATATTCTTTACAGCAATTTCAGCTAACGTTGTTGGATTCACGAACCCTCACTGGCTTAAGGGGCATAAGCCCCGGGTCCGACGGACTTAGCCAGTGCAGGGTTGTCTGCTGACTCGACTTCCTCGAAATGCCTCTGCAGACCAAGGGCCGTACGGCCCGAAGCGTGAATACGTTGTTAGGCGATGGTAATGCCATCATTGAAATTACTTACGATAGGTCTTTAATAATTTGTATAGCCCTTGGGTTTCCTATAATTCTTATGCCTTTATTAAAGTTTCTAATCTGCCATGATTCCTCATCATTCGGATCTGATACAAATGTTTTTAATATATTCCCTTCATCTATTTCGATCACTACATCATTCGTTATTGGTTCTATAGATAATTTCTTTATTGTCTTGAAATATAGAGTTTTTAATTGTTCTATAATATTGGAATGTTCTACTTCATCATCGGTTTGAGCTTCTCTTGATCCGGTAATCACTCGTTCAGTATTCCTAAAATGCCATGTTGGTTCTAACCAAATACTAAATCCTTGGTTCAGGTCATCTGGTTCACAATCACAATATATAATTAATGAATTCCTGGCCAATCGAACAAATCGAACTTTTCGATCCTGTATTGATTGTATTGTTTCAATTATTTCTTCTGGCATCATCGCATCACCTTTAATATTGAGTTTGCATTACTTTCGCCTAACGTTTCCGTGTTCACGACGTCCCACCACCTTAAGGTCTGAAGGACCGGCCACGACGCGGTTAGGTAGTGCGGATGTGTCCGCTGAATCTGCTTCCTTGCTACTGAAATTCCTCTCCGAATCGCACTTCTAACTTCTGCGGACCGAGGGGGCTTGTCCCCCGATGCGTGAACACATTGTTATAGGATGTCAGTGCCTTCAATGAATTTACTCATATCAAACCCTCTTCCAATCATCCGGGACAAGCAACCATATACCAGGCATTACACATTTATTCTCATCAATATAGTCTGAAGGAGTATACCTAAAAGGATTTTTAAGTATCTGCTCCACCTGATTAATTGTATTTTGATTTGTTAGAGTTATTTGTTGCTTATCATAAGAATCCAGAAAAGATGTTATTCTTTCTTTATCCACTTCATAAATCTCGTTTTGCAATTCACTAAACCAACCTTCATAGTAATCAGATAAGGGGCCGCCCATTCCATGAGGGCACCCTGTTGAACTTTTACTAGGATCTACATAACACCACCAAGTTACATCAGATACTAGGATCCCTATCTCAGAAACTGCATTAATAAATGGTTTTAAAAAATCTTTCATAGTAATGCAGTCGATATATCCACTACCTACCGGCTGAACTTTATATTGAGTCAATAAATAATCTATTTGATCAATAAATTCCTTCTTCATTGAATTCAAATAATCAAAATACTTCATCGAAATCACATCCAGTCAATGGTTTGCACTGATTTCCTATAACGTTCCCGTATTCACGAACCCGTAGGGTTGTCTGCCTGTTTCAACACCCACGAATTATCTACTTGCAGACCCAGGGCCGAACGGCCCGCAGCGTGAATGATGTGTTATGTGATGTTGCCCCTACCTGAGATTTCTTTCAAAGTACTTAAATATTTCTAGACCTTTATAGTGTCTTAAATCTTTATATTGATTTCTATAATTACAATTCCAATAACTTATCATTCTAGCTCTTGTCTTCTGATAATAAGTTGGGTTCTCGGATATAAAGTTTAGATAGTTGTCTATGTTTAGATAGTTTAAATGTTCATATATTATTTCTTGAATTTCATAGACATATTCACCTGCTAATTGAATAACAAATGGTACGACAAGAGGTCTATCTACCAATATAATTTCTTTAAGTTTCCGTTCCCTTATATAGCCATTGTAATGTCGAGTAAAAAAACAATTCAATATATCTACTTGTTCAGAACTCAACTGACTCATTTGTTCGGTAGAAGGCTCCTCAAAATATATTCTATACGGTATGCTCAATAATTCATTATTCAAAGTAACCTCAAAGCAATCTGAATGAGGTAATGAACCTTGAAGTTTTAGATTACTATTGATTGTAGAAATATTACTTCCTTGATAAGACGGAAAGGCAGCATAATTAATTATATTTCGCATCCTTGATCCAACTTTCTTTAAATATGTTCAGGCAATTTCACATAACGTTGTTGTATTCCCGACGCCGAGAACCTTAAGGGAACTTGATCGCCCTTGCGAAGCTGGGCGATCATAACCGGCTGCCGCTTGCGGCAGTTAGGTTCGCAGGTGTGTCGCCTGAATCCTCTTCCCCGAAATACATCTTTAGCGACCAAGGGCCGTTAGGCCCGCGGCGGGAATGCGGTGTTATCCGAAGGAACCGGCTTCTTTGAAATACAAAAATAATTGACCTTAATATTCCTTATCTCATTCTCTCTTAAATTATTTCTCACCAATCATAAAAAACTGTTTGATTTGTTGATTCTCCGTACTAAAAGGTCGCCCATCATAATCTAGAAACCGAATATTCTTAAATCCCGCAGCCTCCAAAACTTGTACACTACAATGATTATTTACGTTTTTGGCATCAAGTCCTGTCTTATGTATCATCGTATCATTTGGTATATCAAATATGATTTCTTCATGTTCTGATGCACATGTTATTTTATTGTATTCGTGTCTTATTAGGTGATAAATTCCGTCCTTGTATGTCCAAGTACGACAATCATTGTGTCTAGTATCGGTATGATATTTATAGTAATTGTCATTCCACATTTCATAAATAAATACACCATTTTGTTTTAGTGCTTTAAATATTCGATGGACAGAGATTCCAGTTAGTTCTACCGGATCGGTCCAAATTGCAATATCAAATTCATTCTCGAAATTCAACTCATTAAAATCACATACTAAATAACGTGCTTTCTCAAAATCTATATAGTAGTCTCTAGAGTATTCAATGAACGTTTTAGAAATATCTATGCCAGTAACCTCATATCCTGATTTCAACCATACCTGATGATATCTAGATATTCCACAGGCAATATCAACAATTGTATTTGCATTACTTGGAAATAATTTTTGGAGTTTCTTCGCCATAACGATTTGGGTTTCTAGATCATCAAATCCCCAACTAATATATTGAGTATCATAGTCTTCTTCCCCATAGCGGTTGTATTTTTCCTCAATAATTTTCAACTTAATTCCCCCTTAATAGAATAAGTAACTACTTCTTTTTTTTCGGTTCTTTCGGATAACGTTGTCGTATTCCCGAACCCGTAGGGTTGTCTGCTTGTCTCCACTTCCTTGACCTAGCATCATGGCAGACCAAGGAGCGTAAGCGACGCAGCGGGAATATTGTGTTATGTGAAGTCATTGTCTTCTTTGATTACACTCAATTACTCAATTAATATTTATATAGCTTTATCGATCCCTTACTTCTTTATCATTCATCTAATATTTTTTCTCTAATCCATTCCTCTTTTTCATCCTTTCTAAAGGCGATCCAGCCAAGTGGCAAATTCGCTAGTTCCATAATACTTGGGTCGATCTTTGTAGCCTCTTTCAATGAAATGATTCTCGCATCTTCTTCTTTTGTTTGTTCACCAGTGTGAAATTGCCAGGCTCCATCTTCTTCATCATGACTTACGTATCTTATAGGTTTTACTCGTTCTAGGATTTCCTTCGTTGTAAATACAGCTAGATTTTCCGGATCTTCGAATAACCAGCTTTTCTTCACCGTCATCTCCTCCTGTATTTATATAGGTTTTGAATTTTTTATGATTTCACATAACGTCTTTTTTACGAACTTCGTAAAAGCTTTCTTCACCGGTGGTATTTGTGTACTTCGTAAATACTCGTCATATCGCTTTTTTGTGTACTTTTTCTTTGGTATCTCTGTCGTTACTCTCCAATTTGGTCACGAGGACTCTTAATTCGTCGAACATCGGTTACACTTACATGTGTATACAGCTCAGTTGTACGGGGGTTTTTATGGCCTAGTAGCTCTTGGATAAACCTCAATTCCTCCCTATTATAGTTTTTCATATTATTACGGATTCACGATTATTATGCCTTTGTCACCAACCGGATTTGCATTATCATTCTGATCCATTTCCATATATTCATAGGATATCCATTCAAAATTCCTTAAGCCGATTAATTCCGCAACTCGATATGCAGGATTAAGTTCAAATAATTCTTCTATATCACTTATCTTAAAGTATTTTAAGATTTCAAAAGCTGTTATATCGTTCTCTCTATCAGGATTACTATTCATAATTTCAATAATTTTACTCTTGTTAATCTCTTGATAATTATTTTCCACTTCCTCTTCCCAGGTACATTCATAATGAAACGTTCGATTTGTGCGCTCAAAAACACTAAGCGACCAGCCATGATCTTCAGCATAAATATAGTGAAGCAATAAACCGGAATTTTGAGTGATCAATTTATTATTTAACTCGAAGATTTCCCCTTCAGGTAGTAGGGTCACCCAGTTATTAGTTTCTGGATATACAAAACCTCCGATACCCGCATTTTGAAGTAAACTTATTCCTTCTTGTTGGTTATTGGATAGCAGGTGATAGCTTTCGCTGAATTCACTCATGTTTTTATCTCCTTCATTTTTAATTTTTTAACTCACACTTCACTCATATTTAGTAGTTTATTAAGTTCTCGCTTGGTAACTGGATGATATGTAAGAACGCGACCGTTTAAAATCACATTAAACACCCCAAAAGCAGAGGGAGCACTTTGTGCTTGTTTACAGTCCGTCAAATCGATAACTTGTGATCGCATAGCCCTTTCTTCTGCCACTTCAAGAATCATCTTCACAGCATCCTCAATATAGGGGCATTGGTCAGATTTTAAAATGGTTATACCCTCAATATATTCACTAGCCCGCTCATCCCAACCCACATTAAATCTAGGTATGGGTTCCTCATCGAATCTCTTAACGATTAATTCAAAGCAAGGTGGTGCTTGATCTACAGATTCAAAACCAAACTGCATAAAAAATGATTTATCCGCTAACCACGTTTCCGAACTAGTAATCATAGCCACTCCAGATTTCCCTTGTAATCTTGCATCATTTATACAGGCTTCAAGCAATATAGACCCGTAACCCTTACCCTTTCCTCTACCCACAATCCAAAGGCAATGAATGATCATGTAATTATTCCCGCTTATTCCTCTCCAGGCTACTTCGCTTGGCATATATTCTATAAATCCTTTGGGTTGTCCATCCTCTTCTATTATCTTTAATTTCAAATCTTCTTGAAATCTCTGTTTTAGCCATGCAAGTTTGTTTTGATACCCTTTTGATTTAGGTTTACTTCTCATACAGAAAAATCCTTTTTCATCCACATTTCCGTTATTGACATCGATAATTTCGAACATCTCAAGCCTCCTGTGGTCGATGTTAAGTCCTCCATTTTCTACTCAAAGAATGCTTCTGGATATCGGAATCCCCTAACTAAAACTTCATATGGTTTATCCTTATGTATTGTTGAGAAAAATAGTATTACGAACACTCTCAGTATACCAGTCGTTCTATATTTTGGAAATTAAATAAGGGAGATTGCAAAGTCTAATTAGACTTCGTAATCTCCCGCTGCTCTCGGAATTTTATTATTTGAATCTCTCATTCCAGCTTCATTAAAAACCCCGTTTTCAGATCTTTCATAAACCCTGCCCTCTCATAAAACCGAAGTACTTCTTCACGTTTAGAGCTCGTCATTAACATAACTTTGTAGCAATTATGTTGCTGAGCGACCTCTATAGCCTTTTGTAAAACCGCCTTTCCAAGCCCTTCTCTCCTGTAATCTTTATGCGATACTACATTCTCAATCAGGCCATAAGGTCTAGCATTTCTAGACAAATTCTTCAAAATATTAAGTACACACGAGGAAAGTAGTTCGCCATTTCGTTCAATAACAATGACCTTCATATATTTATCGTCAAGCATCTCATACCAAAGCCTTAGTAAGTCCTCATTAATTTCTAAATCAGGATAATCCAATATTTGGAATTCTCATAGTGTACATAATGTCGGATTTTCTACGATAGACCTTCAGATATAATAATTTCTGTCGTTTCAAATGCCTTTATCTTTGCCCGCCCACCAATTGGAAATGTAATTAAAGGGGATGTATGTCCAAAATCCACATCGGCAATCACAGGAATCCCAGCTAACTCCTTTTTGGTTTTAATGATTTTTGTCAGTAAATCCCTGGTCATCTTTGATGCTTTTTGAAATCTGCCTATAACGATACCATTTACTTTATGAAAATCCGATTGATGAATTAATGATTGCAAATCTCGTTCAAAGGTAGCAGGAGAGGATTCGTAATCATCTTCTAAAAATAGTATGGAGTTAGCCAGGCTAGGCATGTACTCGGTACCCTGCAGCAGGTTTAACGTACACAAATTGCCGCCAATTATCGTCCCCATCGCTTCCCCGTTGTTTATGGTGTATGGGCCTTCATTTTTTTCGTAGGTACGATTCTCCTGATCCAAGAACCACAGATCATCGCTCCACTGCTCGGAATGACCAATTGTAAAATCTTTTTCCTCAATCATTAATTTTTGAAAATATTCCAATGTATAATCATTTCCATAACGCATGGCGAAGGTTGAAAAATGGGGTCCGGAGTATGTAATTAATCCTGTTTTTGCGTAAATAGCATTGCTTAACGCTGTTATATCCGAGTATCCGCATAGACGCTTTGGATTGCTCTTGATGATCGAATAATCAATCTCTCTAAGTAACTGATTACAATTGAATCCTCCTATGGATGTTAATATACCCTTGACCAACGGATCCAGAAAAGCAGCGTGTAAATCCTCTATTCTGGACTCTATCGCCGATGAATCGAAATCATCTCTTTCATTTGCGTGTTTTGAAAAGGTAACCTCAAACCCGAATTTGTTAAGCTGCCTTACGGCCTGTTCTATATTCTCTGCTGCTACAATCGATAAACTCTCTGAAGGTGAAATCACCCGAATTTCGTCCCTGGGCTTTAACTTTTCTGCTCTCATAGGACACATCCTTTTTTTATGATCTTTTGATTAGATCCTCCCCGGATTGTGAAAAATATTAATCTAGAACCTTAAAGGAAGGGATAATTCCATGCATAAAATTCTCAGCCTCATCCTGGTTATGGGTGTTTCGCTGTTCAACCCTTTAAATACACATACATTCGCTCAAGAGAAGCCTCCTAAGGCCACCTCTGTTCTCAATCAATTAGAGAAAGATAGCCATGGAACTATGAATGTAAAATGGAACCCGAACGTTAATACTCCCTCATTGATCACCGGGAAATTATCATTGCCATCCAAACATTCACCGGAATGGATAGCACGAGGGTTTCTGAACAAATTAAGAACATTGTACGGTCTTCAAAATCTAAGTCGCGATCTAAAGGCGGTCAAAGTCGAGAAGAAAACAAATGTAATCAGGGTTCATTTTCAGCATCTGCTGTTCCAGATACCCGTCTGGAAGGACCAGTTAATCGTTGAAATGAGTAGTGATGGTGTTATACGAAAGGTCGAAGGCACCATACATCCGAATTTGGAACGTCAGCTCTTTCATCGGCCCATGCATGCAGCCATTTCAGAAAAACAAGCGATTAGAAGGGCCAAGGGATTAATTCCGAGGGAACTCGCAAAAGAACCCGAAGTGGAAAGCTATTACCTGCCTACACGTCCGGGAACTCCTCTCGTTTATGCCGTAAAGCTACAGTACGTCACACCTGACAAAACCACATTAACCCTTATCCACTCCCTCACTGGACGAATCATTGAAATTCAAGTACTCTGACTCGCAAAAAACAGTGCGTGCCGATGTTTACGTCGGCACGCACTTATGTTTAGATTAACTCCACACTGCACTTTCTACAAGGCGGTATTTCATTAACGCCAGGATAAAATCTACATAATAATCTTTGCGAACAATAACACGGAAGCGGTGATTCTCATAGGCATAAAATAATACGTCCGTATACACTCTATCTTCCTCAAAGAACTTTTGAATTTTCTTCATTCCCGCCCATTTATCTTCTGCCAAAACCCGAATTTCAAATTCAACATCCGTTTCCATCACCGTTTCTGAGATCTCAATAACATCCTTGTTAATTTGATAGGTTAGTTCCATATTAATCCTACGCCTCCTTTAATTCCTACATTAAGTATCTAAAGTATACGTAAAAACTCGAGATAACAATAGATAAAATCATTAGTGGAAAACCGTATTTCAGGTATTTCATGAACTTAATGGGATGCCCCTCTTTACCTGCCATGCCAGCAACAATAAGATTGGCGCTTGCCCCAATTAGAGATCCATTCCCCCCCAGACAGGCTCCTAAAGCCAGGCTCCACCACAGAGGCTCCAGATTACTAACACCCATATTGCCCATTTCTTGAATCATAGGGATCATTGTTGCAACAAATGGGATATTATCCAGGAAGGCTGATGCTATGGCACTGAGCCATAAAATTAGCAAGGAGGTCGCAACTGGGTCGCCGTTAGTTAATTCGATGGCTTGTGCAGCTAGTTTGGCGATTACACCTGTTTCTACGAGACCTGAAACCAGAACGAACAGTCCTACGAAGAAAAATATGGTAGTCCATTCTACTTTAGTGAATGCTGTTTCCATCATATGCTCACCCGTAAGCAGAAGCAGTATAAAAGCCCCGGCTAATGCCACTGTAGCTGATTCCAAGTGTAAAGACTGATGAAGGAAAAAACCAAGAATGGTAAGACCTAATACAGCTAGACATTTACGAAGTAATTTTGAATCCGCTATCAGCTCTTTTTCATCCATATCCATAATACTCTTGGTTAACGCTGGCGTTGTTTGTATTTGTTTGCGAAACAAGAGGATGAAGATAGGGACATAGACTATTAATACAATTACCGCGATGGGTGCTAAGTTGCTGATGAAGGACATAAAGGTTAATTCCTTAACTGCACTACCAATCATAATGTTTGGCGGATCACCAATTAGTGTAGCTGTACCTCCGACATTTGAGGCAATAATTTGTGTTAATAAAAATGGAATTGGCGGCACGCGCAGTTGACGTGTGATACTAAAGGTAACAGGTACCATAAGGAGCACTGTTGTCACGTTGTCCAGAAACGCCGAAGCAACAGCTGTAATCAGCGCCAAGGCTATAAGGATGCTTACTGGATTCCCTTTAGACTTTTTGGCGGCCCAGATGGCAATAAATTTAAACAGTCCCGTATCGGCGGTTATGCTTACAATAATCATCATCCCGATTAGTAGACCAAGTGTATTGAAATCAATATGATGCAGTGCCGTTTCCTGATCAACAATTCCTAACCCAACCATAAGTAATCCGCCGATCATGGCTACGATGGTCCGATGTATCTTTTCAGAAATAATTAGTGCGTAAATAACTAGAAAAATTCCTATTGCCCAGATTGCTTGCTGTTCCATGATGTTTTAATTCCTCCACTTTCCAAAAGATAATTTTGTATAGCTGAAAATAAAAAGAAGAAGCCCTTGGTGACAGGCTCCTCCGTTTTTGTATACCCTTATGAAATTAAGCAGTTCGCTTCGTAATAATTGAGTTAAGAATACAATGACACCCATTGGAAAGTCAAGATTAAGTACGGAGGATTTCCATTGCCCTCTTCATCTTCTTAATGTATTCCGGATCATTACTGGAGCACATATATTCTACCCTTGAAGAGCTATTTGTATGAATGTGATCCGTGCTTTGCAATAATTGGGATAATCTATTTACGGTACCGGCATTTCCATCAACAACTTGAATATGCTCAGGCAGCATCTCTTTCAAGATGTCGGTGTAGAAAGGAAAATGTGTGCAACCAAGTACAATCGTGCCGTAGTTCTCTAGGTCAAAGGTTGCCAGTTTTGTTGTAAAAAAATCCTGAATATTATTCCTGTCGAAGTTAAGTGCTTCGCAGTGCTCTACAAGCTCAGGTAAAGGCATCGAATCTACGATGCACTGTTCATCTACACGCGAGACCAGATTTGTATATTTGGATTGCTTTAAAGTCAGTTCGGTGGCAAAGACCAGCACTCTTTTACCGGTTGTACGGTTCATTTCCACAGCAGGTTTAACCGCAGGCTCCATCCCGATAATAGGAATACTATAGGAGTTTCTCAGTTCTGATATGGCTGAACTAGTTGCTGTATTACATGCGATGACCAGTGCTTTAACCTGCTCATTCATTATTCTGTCTACAGATTGTTTAACACATGCATTAACTTCTTCCATGGATTTCGTTCCGTACGGAACATGTAGGGTATCTGCGAAATACAAATAGTTTTCGTCAGGCAGTTGCTTTAATGCCTCATTTAAAACGGTGATCCCACCGATCCCTGAATCCAAAAACGCGATCCTCATGTCTCACACTCCTATAAAAAAACCAGCACATACATACACTATGCCGGAAGTTGAAGCTATGGTAAATGGTCATATTACTTATTAAATGGGTTTAGATGCGGTTTCCGCTCTTACCGGAATTGCTGCCTTTTGTTGATTCCGATCCCTTTGCCCCAGGTCCAGCAGGCACACCCTTTTTGACCTTAATAGGCTTAGCCGTTTTATTCCAACGGGTCCAGCCTTTGCTGCCTGTACCGCGTCCTGTGCCGCCACCCTTGCTTTTTGCACTCATATATCGATCTCTCCTTCAATATTCAGCATTCGTGTATTTCATCCATATATCTATCTTACCATTTTATTCAGCAGAATATTAAGAATAACACAAACCAACCGTCAGGCACACCTTTAAAGTGTTTATTCTTTGATGAAGTTTATTTGAACCAGCCCTTCTCTTTAAAACGGGTAATAGCTTCAATCCGGTTGCCTACACCAAGCTTATCCAAAATCACAGAGATATAATTACGTACGGTTCCTGTTGTAATGTACAGTTGACTGGCGATTTCCTTCGTATTTTTGCCGTCGGCTATTAGTCCGAGAACTTCTTTCTCCCGCTGTGTGAGCGGATTAGATTCTCCGCCGCCATAAGCCTCATCCATAAGCTCGGGGGCATATATCCGACGCCCGGTCATTACGTTGCGGATAGCAAGCGCCAACTCCTCGCTCGGGCTATCTTTCAGCAGATAAGCATTAACCCCAGCTTTTACTGCACGTTCGAAGTAACCTGCCCGGGCAAAAGTAGTGAGAATCATCACTTTACAGCCTGACCCCTTAATCGCCTCTGCGGCTTCAAGACCGCTCATAGCCGGCATCTCAATGTCCATGATACATACATCCGGTTTATGGATCTGCACCAGCATTACGGCTTCTTCCCCGTTGCTTGCCCTGCCTACCACCTTCATATCCTCTTCTAAATCAAGCAGCGAGGCCAATGCCCCCAGCAGCATTCGCTGATCCTCGGCAATCACAATTTTTATCATACATTAGCCTCCTGTCCGGGCTGTTGAAATACATTGGGCACTTTAATGACAAGGGTCGTCCCCTGATCACTAACGATATCCATACAGCCGTTTACAAATTCTAGTCTCTCTCTCATTCCTTGCAATCCATGTCCTTTAAAATATACATTACTAACTGCAATTCCTGCTCCATTATCCTTCACCTTAATCGTAAGGTCCGTACGGGACGGCTCAATAATGATTTGACACTCCTTGGCTTTACTGTGCTTTACCACATTGGTAACGGCTTCTTTAATACACATGCTTAAGACATTCTCAGTAATAAGTGACGTATTGGTCAGCTTCGGGTTACCTTCTAATATGAATTCAATTTCAGCTGCCTCTAAAAGCTGTCGTATCCGCAGAAGCTCATCCTCCAACCGAATACCGCGCATCTGCGTAACCATCTCACGTACCTCTTTCAAGGCACTTCTTGCCGTCTGGCGTACATCATTAATCTCAGAAATCGCTTGCGTCGGATTTTTGGTAATCAGCTTGCCGGCCAAATCGCTTTTCAGCCCAATGAGTGAGAGCTTCTGACCCAACGTATCATGCAGATCACGGGCAATCCGCTGACGCTCTTCTTGCTTGACCAACTCCGAAATACGCTTATTTGCATTCTCCAGCTGACCTTGCAGCTTATCCTGATTGTTGCGGTTATAGGTAGTCACTGGAAGCAGAACAACAGCAATCATACTCACAAGAACGAAGGGCAGCTGGGTAATGAACACTGGGTTTCGCGAAAGTAATCCATAGTTTATCGTAACGATAGTCGTCACCAAATGTATTGAATATAGGGTAAAGAAACCAATACGATTCTGTATGTTACCAATAAAAAAAGCCAGGAAAAGTGCAAAGTAAACATATCCGAACAACAGTGTCATCGCGATGGAGACCACAATCTGTACACTTGTCCAGAAATAAACGACCCAGCCTTTGGATATAAAAGAAAGCACATAACATACGAAAAAAACAGCAATCATGATAATTCCGGATACTACTTCATACGTGGAGGAGGACCGAAAAATAAAGTAAAAAGGCAAAATGTAAAAAACAGCCCAGACATAAGGACTTAGACCCGTACTTTTGTGAAAGATATGATGCCACTTCTGCATGTCCGCCATCCTTTTTCCATGGATTGATACCCTTATTTTAGCATAAACCCGACCACATCCGGTAAACCACATTAAAAAGAGAAGAAGATCAAAACCGGTAAGCATTGCTCGGCTTTGATCTCCCTATAAATTACTGCTTATGGTCTGCACTGATTTATGCTATTCATTTTGTAATCTGCGCTGCTTAATGATTAGAGCTTCAGCCGCGGGTTCCGGATTGCGAAGTCTTGATTTTAGCTGTTTGAAGTTGATAAAAGCTTTATTCTCCTCATCCCATAAGCGGTAGTGCAGCGCCTTAAGGCTTGTTTTGATGGTGATGGTCGTTGCCTTTTGCAGCGGCGGTGTAGCGTTATGTGCTTTTTCCAAATTATAATTAGGTACTTTTGGACTCAAATGATGAACATGGTGGAATCCGATATTACCCGTGATCCACTGGAGCAGCTTAGGCAGTTTATAGTAGGAGCTTCCTTCTACAGCCGCTTGGACATAACTCCAATCCTCTTCCTTCTCGAAGAAGGTGTCCTCGAACTGGTGCTGAACATAGAACAACCAAATCCCGAGAAAACCGGATACAAATATAATAGGGAGCTGAACCAGAAGAAAAGACTGCCAGCCGATAGCCCATGTAAGTAATCCGTACACAGCAGCAATGGAGAAGTTAGTCAGATAGGTGTTCATCCGTTCCTTACGTTTAGCGCCTTTGGCATTAAACCGGTATTGAACCACAAAGACTGCAATCGGTCCGATCCCGAAAATCACCAACGGATGACGGTAGAACCTGTAATATAGTTGCTTCCAAGCACTTGAGGCCTCATATTCCTCAACGGTCATAATCCAGATATCACCGATTCCTCTTTTGTCGAGGTTGCTGCTGCCGGCATGATGAATGGAATGGCTATGCTTCCACTGCCGATAAGGAACTAGGGAAATGACACCCGTAATGGTGCCGATAATATCGTTGGCCTTACGACTTTTAAAGAACGATCCATGACAGCAATCATGGCAAATAATAAACGTTCGGATCACAAACCCGGCTGTCGGAACCGCCAACAGAAGCGTAAGCCAGTAGGAAACAGACAGGCTGAGATAAGTTGCGTACCACAAGAACACAAGCGGCACCAAGGTATTCACAAGCTGTCTTATGCTCGCTTTTCGATCATATTTTTCGTAAGGGGCAACACTCTTTTTTAGGTTGGTGAGCTGTTTGGTGTGATCTTTGTTCATTGTAAGGGTTCCTCCTTGATGTTTCTGGGAAAGAAAATCTACATGTATCTATATTTAATTATAGATATTGTATCCCCTGTTTGTTAGACATAAACATCAAGTGGAGAGTATGACATTTGTCATACTCAAGAGCAAAATTAATGGTTTGCAAGGTTTTAATTGACGTTTAGAGAAAATTAATTATATAGACTGAACTTTTGATTTACAGGTGAATTCAAAGCCCATCATTAACTTCCAACAGGTTCGTATTGATGCTTCTCATCAACGTAGTAACGTTAATTCGGATACAAGGCGCTTGCTACCGCTCCTATGGTTTTCATATTACCTTTCGTTCCTTCTCGCTCTTTGAATTTTTTTTCTTCAGCTTATTCAGCTTATTTAGAAGGAATTTTTCCTACTAATTTAAAGATTCAAACCCTTTGGTTTTATTTAGAGGGAATCTTCCCCTCTAATATCAGGTTTTAGTACAATATAGATAATTTTGTTGAATTTATAGGGATTTTTTCCCTCTATATGTTGATTAAACGGTTTTATTTATGATTTACAGGGAAGCTTTCCCTCTAAACTTTATTTATGACGGTTGTCCTACATGAACACCTAATTATTTTCGTATGGCTGCTCTCGGCTCGAAGTCTAAACATTCGCCGTTGTTATTACACACTCCCAAAGAGAAATCTTAAGTACAATCTATGTATATAGACTGAACTAAATAACAACCTCGGGGTGGTAGTAACGAAAGGTGATTTTGGAACTGGAAGAGCGTCAGCGACCGCCCGAAAGCTTTCCGTAGGAAAGCTCGCATCGTAAGCATAAGCTGTCTCTGGATTTCATCCGCGGACAGCGGTACAAATCAAAGAAATCGGGAGACGACAACAGCGGCTGGAAATCCAAACATTCACTGTAGTAACTACCACACTCCCAACAAGTAAGTCTTTAGTACAATCTATATAGAAGTAATAAAATGGTAAGATGCCTACTCGCGAATATTTACTACTGTGGAAAATATAGAGGAAGGCCAGTGATGATGGCAAATAAATTGATTTAATAAACAGTTCACACTGAAACCAGCGGAGAGGACGGACTGATTGCGGAAAAGCGGTAGCGGTCGCCTTTGTCTCCGGATGTACACTGCTAAGTGTTATTCAATACATCTGGAGACAACAGCGATTGTAGCAACGGTCCGTTCGCGGAGGTCCATTCAGCCACATCTTGCCTAATTTACCTCTTTAGCATTCTGCTCGCGATACTCTGTAGGCGTCTTGCCTGTAGCTCTTTTGAACACCTGAGTAAAATATCTGGAGTCCTGGTAACCGACAAGCGGTGCAATCTGGTACACCTTTACATTACTGTTCTGCAGAATATATTTCGCTTTCTCCATTCGACAGTTGGTAACATACTCCAAAAAGGTATAGCCTGATATTTGCTTGAACAGCGTACAGAAATGGCTAATGCTAAGATCCGCCAGCTCGGATACTTCCTCAATGCTAAGATCTTTATGATAATTACTGTCGATATACCGTATGGCTTTCTCAATAACACTTCGTCCGTCCTCACGGGTCACGGTCTTGTTGCTTTGCAGCATCCATTCCCGAAATTCCTGCTTCAGAGCATCTATCATCTCATTTAGGGTTTCCAGCGTATGCAGTTTGCCTAGCAATCCGTCCAAGGACCAATCTGCCAGTAAATTTAAATGCTCAAATTGTCTATACAGGACAACAACCATCTCAATGATGAGCCGCTCAGCTATTTCTTTGGGAAAAGCCTGCACCTCGATAAATGCTGACATCTCATCGAATAGGGTTAGCATTCGCTCCAAATTCAAGGTTCGGATACTGTCTATTAACGCGGCTTCCAATTCCTTAGGGTATTTGATTTCCCGACTTCCTGGAATTAACTTATCTTCATCAATATATACTCCAGCCTGACCGGAATAGAAACGTTGATATAATGCTTTTGCTGCCAAAGGATAGATGGTGCTCAGTTGATCAATTCCACGCGTGTTGCGGCTAATTCCTACGGAGCAAGATAATTTGGAATATCTTTTAATCGAACGAGTCAAGTTTTCTCCGAGACTTACCTTCTCGTTGCTTAATGAACCCGGAAACAGAATAATCCACTCGCCGTTATGAAAAGGAAACACCGTCAGCCCACCATTTTCCATGGACCATTCCTCTGTTATATTCCGGATCGCGAACAGCCATAGTCGTTTCTCTTCGGCACTCCACTTCGCAGTCAGGGACGCATAATCGTCGAGTTGGACGACTGCCATGAAATAATCTCCCTCCAGCTCACTGTTCTCCAGCCACTGTAGATGCTGTAAGGGACGCGGATTGCCCAAGGTGAATTCTGCAAACATACGCTCTCTGGCTAATAAGGACAGCATATGTACCGAATGTAGCAGCTGATCATTCTCTTTCTGTTGGTCCAACCTTGCTTTGGCTCGGGTTAGCATTTCAGTCAGCTCTTCATGATCAATAGGCTTCAGTAAATAGTCGAAAGCTCCCTGCCGGAGTGCTTCCCGGGCATACTCAAACTCCCCATAGCCGCTTATAAAAATAAAGATCAGCTTGGAATTGCGGGACAGTACTTCTTTCATTAAAGTAATTCCATCTATAACAGGCATTCGAATATCGCTAATGATAATATGCGGAGAGCTTTCGCTGATCAGGCGAAGAGCTGCCTCCCCGTTCCTCGCTTCACCAACTATATCGAGCTGAAGATCATTCCACGGAATGGCCATTTTCAAGCTGCGAAGAATGATAGGTTCGTCATCGACCAATATCACTTTGTAGTTCTCTTGTTGCACTCCCAATTGCAGCACCTCCAAGTATTAATTAACGATCGAGCTTTGAATCAGTTTCCAGTACTGCTCAGAAGCCGACTGCAGTTGCTGTAGTGCATGGTCTGAATCCACACTGTCACCAATCATTTCTTCGATCACACTCAAAAACGTCTTTTTCACTTCCGGTGACAAAACATTGTCATAGGGAACAAAGCTCAGACGACTCTCCTCCATAAGGCGCATGACCTGAGCAAAGACAGGCCCTGTCTTCTCGGGATCAAAGGATATCCGCATGGACGGAATACGCAAACCTTCATATACAATACGTGTCTGCACGTCCTTCGTGTAAAAAGCCTTCATTAGCTCTAGGGCCGCTTCCCGCTTAGCTCCATTTAGATTAGAGGACAGACCGATCCCCATGGTATACCCACCGGCAATGGACGCCTCCTCACCAACCTTTAACGTAGGGAATGAGATAACCCCCACTTCATTTTGAAAATTAGCTGGCGTATCCCCGCCGGAGAATAAATTAATATCCCAGTTTCCGTTCAAATACATGGCGGCTTTTCCACTGGTAAACAGGTGCACGGCCTTCTCCGTGGATAGATCGTTAGCTTCCGGACTGAAAGCACCGACTTTGATCCATTTATCTAGATGGTTGAAGGCTTGTAAATATTCTTTATTCTGAAATGTAGACTGTTCCTTCCCTGTCACCAGATTATTGATAAGCGTTGAACCTGCATACCTATCCATCAAGTATTGGGCAAAAATCCCCGCCGGCCACCGATCCTCATTCCCTAGCGCAAAGGGGATATATCCGTTCTTCTTCAATTTGATGATAGCTGCATCCAATTCCTCTATGGTCTCAGGGATCCTTATGTTCAGCTTACTGAATAGAGTTTTGTTGTAATACAAAGGTTCGGCGTTCCCCTCAATGGGCAGGCCATAGATATGTTTGTTCAACGTCCACAGATGAATATCCTTGAACTGGTTGCCCAGCTCATTCTCTTCCACAAAATCAGATAAATCCATCAATCGGTTGGAACGTATATAAGGCTCAATCTCCGCCCCCCCGAATAATACAAACATATCCGGAGGTGTGCCGGTTACCATCTCACTCTTCAGCTTTTGTTCACGGTGGATGGTCTGATCGAGGCCTTCAAAGTTTACTTTAACGTTCGGATGTGATTTCTGATAGTCACTCACGATCTCTTCAAAAATACTCAGCAACGGACGGTCATGCTCCTTAATCCAAAAGTGGCGAAACGTCAGCGTTATTTTATCCGGTGATTGATCTTCTATAGGTTCCCTGTCACCCAGGGTTATAAAAAGGACGGCACTAGTCATAGAGACAACATATAGCAGGATCCATCCCCATTTCATTAGCCACTTCACGGCATTCTCCCCTTTTGTCCCTGATGTTCAAGGTAGTATTTTTGGTATCCGGATGCGAATGGTTGAACCGAACCCAGGGGATGAACATACAAGAATGCCGTAAGGGCTGCCAAAACGAATGTTTAAGCGTTCATGTACATTTTTGAGTCCTACACCGCTGTCATTGTATTTCTTCTGATTGCCGGTTTCTTTATCCCAAAGACTTTGCAATGTCAAAAGGTCGAAGCCCGGCCCGTTATCCTTCACCATAATGATAAGATCAGGCCCGACCTCGCTTGCCTCAAGTACAATCGTACCCGGATCCTCCATCTGCTCTATGGCGTGGTACAGAGCATTCTCTACAATAGGCTGAACAATCAGCTTCTGTGTCATATAGGTTCTGAGATTCTCAGGAATTTCAATAGCATAGGAGAATTTATCCTCAAAACGGAATTTCTGAATATCCAAGTAATGACGAACGTGCTCGAATTCCATATGCAGCGGGATAAGCTCTTGGTTTTGACTGATACTGATACGCAGCAACTTGCCGAGAGAGATCACCATTTTACTAATATCCTTATTGCCCTGCAGAACGGCCATCGAGTTAATGGATTCCAGTGAATTATAGATAAAATGAGGATTTATCTGCGCCATCAGCGCTTGCAGCTCCGCTTCTTTCTTGCGCCCCTGCTCGGTCTGCACCTGTTCAATCAATTCATTGATTTGCGTACTCATCTGATTGAATCCGTCAATCAGCAGGTCACTTTCGTCATCCGCGCGATGGGGTGTAGTAATGGGCATAAATATCCCCTGCTTCACCCGCTTCATTCCGTTCACAGCACTGTTAATACTACGTACAAGTCGGGTAACGAAATAACGGTCAAACAAAACTGCAGACAGCAGAGAAACCATGACCAAGATGATCGCAATGTTGCGGATCGTGTCCGATTCCGAGGAAATGAGATTCATCGGTGTAATCGCTACCAAATACCAATCTAAATTATGCGAAGGGAGGAAAGTAATCAGTGATTTCTCGTCCTCATAATTGTCAATGTAATAGTCTTGTTCTTTGGAATAATCGCTTTCCAGAAACGGAAAATCTGTCCGCTGCCCAATGTGTTCACCGGATTTATTGAAGACTATATTCCCTTGCTTATTCACAAGCAAAATATCACCTTTCTTCAAGGTGGCTGCTTCCCAAAAAATCTGATCGAGCAGATCCGGTTTCACATAGACGACCAGATAGCCGATATCCTCCAACGAGTAATAATCCTTAATGACTCTGGCCTGAATGAGCACTGGATTTCCGGATTGAGCAGATCCATTCTCCCCGGGACCGTACCAGACAGGACGCCCTTCAGCGCTTACCATCGAACCGAACCAGGTTTGTTTTTTCATATCTTCATAAGACATGGGTGCATTATATTGATATAACAGCTGATCCTTACTATAAAGACTGAATGAAGTAATCATAGGATGATTGATCAGCAGGTTATTGATTTCTTGTTTGCGGTCATAAGTAATTACAAAATCAGGTTGCTTAAGTGTCTGTTGAATGGCTGGCTGTGTGATTGCGGAATTTGAAATAGAGGCTATTTCACTGAGTGCGAATTTCAGCTTACGGTCGGTCTCCAGAAGAGAGATCCAGTAGAAATTACTTGATTTCTTCTCCATGGCATTCGAGAAATTAATATACGTTACGGTTCCCATTAATATCACTGGAATAAACACGAGAAGAATAATAGCGAACAAGATTTTACGGCGGAGCTTCATCGTCTTTCCCTTCCTCCTGCTGTCTCTGTTCTCTAGTATTCTTCACCATGTTCAAAAGTCCTTGCTTGCACTGGAAAAGAGTCTTAACTTTTTATAGCTCCTGAGGTAAGACCGGCTATAACCCAACGGCTGAACAACAGGAATACAACTAGTAAAGGAAGTGTTGCTGTAAAGGTCGCTGACATAATCATCCCGTAATCGATACCGTCCCGCGTAGTAAACAGCTGCTGCAATGCGATTTGAATCGTGTAATGCTCCCGACTTTTTAACACAACCAAAGGCCAGAAGAAATCATTCCACACCGTCATGAAATTCAAAATACCAAGTGTCGCCATCGCCGGAGTAATGACCGGGATCGCAATGTTCCAAAAGATACGGAAATGTCCGCCTCCATCAATCCGGCCTGCTTCAATCAGTTCCGTATGTACAGCGGTGGAAATATACTGACGCATCCAGAAAATCCCGAATGCATTTACCATGGCAGGAACGATTAGTGCCTTGAAGGAGTCGATCCAGTGAAGCTTGGCCATAATGACATACGTTGGCAGAACCCCAAGCTGCTGTGGAACGAACAGTGTAGCAATGACAAAATAAAACAATATATTTTTGAACGGAAATTCATACTTAGCAAAGGCATATCCAGCCAATGTGCAGAAGAACACAACCGAAATCGTAACCATGGAAGAAACGAACAAGGAGTTCCCTATCGCTTGGAAGAAATCAGACTTCTCCAACACTCTTTTGAAATTATCTATGAACTGATCTCCTAAGGTTAGAAGCGGTGGTACGTGAAACACTGCACCCTTATCGTTTGATGCGACAACAAACATCCAATAAAAAGGGAATACTGAGACTAGAGCACCAAGAATGAGAATGAAGTAAAAGCCGATTTTGCCTAGCAACCCCATATCGTCCGGTTTCTTACGAAAAACACCTAATGTACTCATTTTTTTCTCCCTCCTGTATCTCCGCCCATGCGGCTGGAGACCAGCATATTAATAACAGAGAAAATGATCGTAACTAGGAACAGCATAACTGCGGTAGCCGCTGCCGTACCGAAGAATCCATTACGGAATGCCTCACTGTACAAATAAGTTACCATAGTAACACCTTCCTGCCTTGTTGAGCCTGTTCCGGATTGACCTAGGAATACATAAGGTTCCGTAAATAATTGCAGGGCGCCAATGGTCGAAATAAGGGTTACAAAGACGATGAACGGTTTCAACAACGGCAATGTAATGAAGGTAAACTGCTGCCTTCTGTTCGCACCGTCAATTCGAGCCGCCTCATACAAGTCTGTAGGTATGCTCTGGAGTCCAGAAAGGAAAATAATTGCGTTATAACCCGTCCAGCGCCACATCACCATCGTGGAAATTGCTATTTTCACACCCCACCAACCGGAGTTAAAGGCCATGCTTTCGAGTCCAAGACCATTTAACATCCAGTTAATCATTCCGTTATTACCGAACAGGGTGCTGAATACCAAGGTAACCGCCACAATCGAAGTAATATTGGGCATAAAGAATAAAATACGGAAGGTTTTCTTAAAGCGAGTCATTCCTGACTGCAGCAGTACTGCAATCAAGAGTGCCAACATGATTTGGGGAACGGTTCCCATTACTCCCATAATCAGCGTATTGCTGAAAGATATCCAAAAGGTAGGGTCACTCGTAATCAATTCATAGTTTTTCATGCCCACATATTTCATAGGGCCCATAGCATCCCATTTGAAGAAAGACAAATAAATTGTGAAGAATATCGGGTACAGTCCAAATATCGAGAACAGAATAAAGAATGGAGATATGAAAGTATACGCAGTTATGCGGCTCCGTCTTTGTTCAGTTAAAAAAGGACGTTTGCTCTCGGCATGCGGACTAATCAATACAGGTTGTGCCATGTCACACCTCCAGTTAATATACGGATAAATCCGGGTTCACAGAGCTTACAGCTCCCCGTTAAACCCGGACATTTCACTCATTTTGGTTCGAATTTAGCTGCGTTCTGCAAGCTTCTTCGCTTGTTTTACTGCTTCATCCCACTCTTTGGCCGGGTCTGCCTTTTTCTCCAATACGTTTTTCAGGGCGTTTTTGAAGAAAGTATCTGTTTGGTCATGCAAAGGTCCGTAGAATACCGGTTTTACGCGTTGTGCAGCTTTACCATATTCAACTGCTGTAACTTGATCTCCGAAGAATGCATCTTTACCTTCTGTGAAGGCAGGATCTTCGAACAATGCTGGAATCGAAGGCATAAGGCCTACAGATTTAAATGATCCCAATTGGTTCTCTTTGTTAAGTGCAAATTGAATGAAATCGTAAGCCTCTTTAGAATGCTTGCCTTCTTTAGGCAGTGTCAGGAATGAACCGCCCCAGTTACCAGCACCTTCTGGAAGTTGCGTAATGGACCATTTTCCAGTTGAATCCGGAGCATTGGTCTTGATGTTGCCAGCCATCCATGCAGGTCCAAGAACGACTGCAAATCCGCCGTCTGTCATGCCTTGACCCCATTCAGGGGACCATAACATTGCATTGCTGATCCAACCTTCTTGAATGCCTTTAACTGTAAAATCATACGCTTTTTTCACTTGTGGATTGGTGTCACCAATGAATGAGCCATCTGTTTTGCTGAAATAGATTTCATCTTGAGACTGGTCACGAAGTGCATTGAACACCAAATCTGTTACGTCTGCAAAAGGTTTACCGGTTTTTTCCTTGTACTGTTTGGCAACGGTTGCAAACTTATCCCAAGTATCAAGTGCTGCTCCTAATCCTGCTGGATCTACTGGCAGGCCGGCTTCCTTCATCAGATCTGAACGGTAATACACAACCGTTGGACCGATATCCGTTGGAAGACCGAGTTGGAAGCTGCCGTCCACAGAGGAACCTTGTTTCCATTTCCAGTCGAGATAGTTAGCTTGAATGTCTTTCGCACCTAAATCATTCAAGTTGTAGAATTTATCCTGAGCGCTGATGAAACGTTCCATGAAACCGATCTCAAGTTGGAAAATATCAGGAGCACCCGATCCTGCCGACAACGCTGTGGTCAGGTTGTTGTGGTGAGCGGTTTGATCGCCTGTATTTTGGAACTTGAAGGTTACGTTTGGATGTTCTTTCGTATACTCTTTAGCCAGATCTTCATAGTCAACAATACCGAGTGTCCAGACGGAAAGCTCAACCTTTTCTGCGGGCTCAGCAGTCTCTTCAGTTTTTGTAGCATCGTTTGTTGCAGCGGTGTTACCTGAAGTGTTCTTGGAATCATTAGTGCTGTTCTTGGCATTGTTGTTGCCTCCGCATGCTGCAAGTGAAGCTACAAGCATGATAGCAACCAACATCAGTGCCAAATGTTTTACTCTTTTCATTCATCTGTACCCCTTTCGACTATTTCTCTTACATTTTCCAGTGTACAGTAGGCATTCTTTTTTTTTGAGGAGGCAAACTTCCGATTTAAGGTGGAAATACTTACGGTTTTGTTTGTACATTAAAAAGAGTTGCCCCAACAGCCCATAAATAGCTGTTAGGAAAACTCTATATTTTGATGATAATAGCCCGTTAATTATCCCGTTTAAGCAGCTGGGAATTGGCAAGATACAACGTAATGACCAGTACCAGAATTGCTACGGCGTAAACCAGTGTGTCGAATGGATTCTCGTGATCAATAATGATCAGTCGAATAATCGCCGTAATTCCGATATAGATAAAATAACGGAGTGGGAAATGATGTCTTGCCTCGAAATACTTGATGATTAAGGCAATGAACTCGAAATACAAAAAATAAATCAGAATACCCTCCAATAAATCCAGCTTACTTAAATCTCCCTTGTCATTTATGAAGCCAAAGATATACAGCGTCTCCTTCCCTAGAAATGTAACAAGAATGAGCGCCAACACAATTAGAGCGATGTTCAAAACCCACTGAAGGACTTGCGGAATGTACTCAAATTTATTTTTCATTTTCAACTCGATCACCTCCTCCACTAAAAGTAACTTCAGTATAGTAGTGATTCCGTTTTCACAGCAAGCACGCCATGGAATTTCGGTTAAAGGTTGGTTTTCTTTTTCACCAAAGGTATACTGTTGTTACTTCTATTTATAGCTTTGAACAACTTGATCAGAGGAGATTTCTAACCTATGCCTATTAACCGCCCTATAATTACTGATACCGAATTACAGGAAGCGATGGATCGCAAATTGCATGTCCGTGTCTTCCAGGATGATCACATGGTGGTTTCCAGTGCTGCTGTCGTGCGCTTTACTGATGCTGATGTCGTGTTGCAGTCAAGAGTAAGCGATCTAGCCTATTATTCCCGACGAACCTGCGAATTCTATGAGGTTAGATCTTAATCTAAGTACAGGAGTGGATGGAGATGACCGAAAAACACATTCTTCGTGTGGCAACCGTAGAAATTCCCGTAACAAATTTGGGAGAGTCCATTTCTTGGTATTCAAAGAATCTTGGCACATCTATCCTTACAAAAACTGATCATACAGCTATGCTGACTTATTCAGCCACAAATTCCTCGGGTGAACCTACTCTTTATCTGGTAGAAACCAGTGACAATGAGCGTTTAACCTTTAAAAACAGTCATACAGATATCACCCATAGTGTTATTGATTTCTATGTTCCTGACCTCATAGCATTTCATGCATTCCTATCCGAGAATGGAGTCACCGTAACCCCATTACATCTATTTCCGGATGGAAAAGGACTAGGGGGATTCGGGTTTCGCGATCCGAGTGGAAATTCCTTCGGAGCTACTAATATTGTTCATTCCTAATGGCTAGAACAACAAAAAGCCGAATGCATCGACCCTAACCAAGGGCCTTACATTCGGCTTTTCACATGTCAACCTATTAGGAAGTTCTTTATTTGCTTGTTCCATGGTTTGATCTCAATTTCTCGTTCAGAACTTCCTGAAAGCTTAGGGTGGTCTTATCGGATTTCTCTAGCTTTGGATTGACCACGGGCTGAGGTCTAAAAAACTGATGATTGAAAGCCATAAGATTATGTACTGTCATACTCATTTACTTCAACCTCCTTCCGTAATCTTTCCAATGAATTTACGATAGATGCGAAATTTCTTATTCCTTATTTACCCCGGTCTTTCCAATCCTAAACATTTTTTTAATGATCCCTCACCTAAAAAAAATGACTTAAGTATCAGCTTTGTAGCTAATACTTAAGTCGACTTCATAAACCATAGGAATTAAATTCAATCGTTTATTTCTGGGATAACCCTTCTATGACTTTATCAATATTCCATTTAATCATCTTAAGGTAAGTGTCCCCTTCTTCGCCTTTTTTAGCTAAAGAATCGGTAAATATTTTTGAATAAATCGGTACCCCTGTTTCATTTGAGATGGTATCCATTGTTTTCGGATTAACGCTTGTTTCTATGAATAAAGCAGGTACTTGATTTTCATCAATGATTTTAATAATTTTTTTCATTTGTTCCGGCGTTCCTTGGCTATCTGTATTGATCTCCCAGATAAAAGCTGATTTAAATCCATAGGCGTTCGAAAAATATTTGAAAGCCCCCTCGCTTGTAACAAGAATACGTCTCTCTTGTGGGATTTCTTCTACAGCTTTTTTTGCATATTGATCCATTTCCTCAAGCTGTTTAACATAATCAGTTTGATTTTTTAGATAAAACTCTCTGTTGTCTGGATCTTTTTCAATTACACGCTGTGTGATGATATCTACATACTTTATTGAATTCTGAATATCTAGCCAAGCATGGGGATCTTCTTGAGTTTCTTTCCCTTTTTCGCTTAAATAGATGGGAGTTACTTCTTCTGAAACAGCAAATGCAACATCTTTTTTATTGGTCACTTCGAGAAGGTCCTGAAACCATCCCTTACCCGTTTCAAGGTTCAATCCGTTATAGAAAACTAAATCTGCGCCTGATACTTTGCTTGTATCCGAGGGTAACGGATCATACATATGGGGGTCCGTTCCGATGGGCACCATACTGTATACTTCAGCTTTATCCCCTACAATATTTTCTGTCATATCAGCGATAATGGAGTAAGTTGCAACAATTTTCAACTTATCATTATCGGCTTCCTCTTCACCAACATTTGAACACGCGGCAAGTAGCAACATAAACATTGTCAAAGATAGTATTTTTATTTTCTTCATCACTATTTCAGCCCTTTTCTTAGAAAATTATTTTTAGGTGAGAGTATAAATGAGATACTAAACATGCTTACTCCTACCAAGACGATCGTAGCACTTGTCGGCAAATTAAAGCTAAAGCTCGCAAACACCCCTACTACTCCTGAAAGAGCACCAACCGCCGAGGCTAAAAAAATCATGTGGGATAATTTATTCGTCCACAAATAGGATGTGGCTGCCGGAATAACCAGCATTGCGATCACAAGTACAATCCCTACCTGAGACAATGAAGATACGGTGACCACTGATAGAAGCATCATCAATAGATAATGATAGAAACCCGTTCTTAAACCATATGCCTTTGAGACTATCGGATCAAACGAACTGATTAAGAGTTCCTTGTATAACAATATAATTATCGCGATAACAACAATCATAATCATAAACGATCTCGTTAACTCAGACTGTGGGATGGCTAGAATGTTACCAAACAAAATATGCGTTAGATCAAGTCCGCTTTTGGCATAGGTGATCAGGACAATGCCAAGTGCAAAAAATGAGCTGAGAATAATTCCGATGGAGGTATCGCTTTTAATATTGCTGCGGCTTGTAATAAATTGAATGAGAATTGCGGCTAAAAGACCAAATAGTGAGGCTCCCAGAAGGATATTAATCCCTAAGATATAAGATAACGCTACACCAGGTAGTACAGCGTGAGATAAGGCATCTCCCATCAACGACATCTTTCTTAGAACAATAAAACTTCCTAACGCTCCTGAAACGATGCCAAGAATGATGGCAGATAATCCGGCGTTTAGCGCATAGACTGGAATGTTCAACAAAGCAGATAAAAAATCAATCATTATCCCCCCCTCCCATCCCTTTGATGATCACATTTCCTAAGGAGGACCCATAGGCACGGCGAATATTCTCAGTTGTAAAGGTGTCTTTAACATCACCAAAAGCAATCATTTTTTTATTGAGGATAATTATTTTATCAAAATATTCCTCGACTTCATGCAAATCGTGATGAACGACCAGTATCGTTTTCCCTTCTTCGCGAAGTTGCTTCAGCAGGTCTACAATAATTTTCTCACTGACCAGATCTATGCCGACAAAAGGTTCATCCAAGAAAAATACATGGGCTTGTTGTGCTAGTGCCCTGGCAATGAAGACCCTTTGAAGCTGTCCCCCGGATAAATTACTGATTTGTTTATTCGCAAGGTCACTTATATCCACCATTGCCATACAATGCTCGACCCTTTCCCGCTCTTTTTTTCCGGGACGCTGGAAAAGTCTCAAGTTTGGGTACGTTCCAGTCAGCACTGTATCTTTCACGGTTATTGGAAAAGAAAGGTCAATATCATTTTTTTGCGGTACATATGCAATCTTCCGTTTATACTCAGAAATACCTCTCCCCTCGACCATAATCGTTCCGGTTCTTTTTTTTATGACTTCTAACAACGCCTTAATGAATGTAGATTTACCAGCACCGTTCGGCCCAATAATACCAACGACATGCCCAAAGGGTATTTCTATACTTACATTTTCCAGTGCAGAATTACCGAAATAATCAACATTTAAGTCATTAATCTCGATCATAACAAAACTCCTTATCTCCTATGAGTATCTTATGTAGCTTTACTTTCATCATCTCCTGTTCGTTAAAGGCTGAGATAATTTGCACTAATACTTCTGAGAACCATGAGGTTTCTAATCTACGACAGCTTGTAATTCCATTAGGAAATTTATTGGACTGAAATAATTTTTGTTTCCTTCAAGAAACAATGATGTAATTATACATAAAAGTTTCCTACGGGAAACATTTATTCTTCTACTCAATATATTTAAATTTAGGCAAAGTGTCAATAATAATTTAAATTTTCTTGATTTATGCTTAGTCTAGTCCAATCCACTTAACATCCCCTTCGCTCAACAAGTAGATTAGTTGTATCCAAAATAAAAATCCGGAATCAGTTCATTGAAAAATATGGTATAATTACCCTGTTTCAAAGGTTCTTTGCTGACTTTTAATGATTGTGTACAGCTAAATAATGGAGGGAAATCATGTTTAAATTATTTATAGGTTATATTTTGCTTAGTAGGATCGTGGGAAATCCCTTTCTCGCAATACTTATTCTGCTGGTCATTGTGTACTTGCTGGATCGCAAGTACGTGGGGATCTTCCCCAACGTTACCAAGCCTTTTCGCCGAGCCAGACAAATCTCCAAGCTGCGTACTTCAATTTTATTAAACCCTAATGATGTGGCGTCCAAATATGAGCTAGCCCGGCATTTATCAGATCGTAAGCGATATTCAGAAGCCAAAGATTTATTTCTTCAAATCCAATCCCGCTATGATCAATCCGCTGAGTTTTGGGTAGAGTTAGGGCTCGTGAATCTGAAGCTGGGACAATTGGAAGAGGGGGAATCGCAGATGCTTCAAGGGCTTGCGATCAACTCTAAAGCTCAATATGGCCAACCTTATTTACGACTTGCCGAAGGCTTTCGTGATACGGACCGTGACAAAGCATTGTGTTATGTAAGTCAATTTCAAGAGATCCATACCTCCTCAAGCGAGGCTTATTACTTAGCTGGCTCCATGTATAGGGCTTTAGGCAGAGAAGATGACGCAAAACGGTCTTTCGCAGAATGCACAGCCATTTATCGCTCACTCCCCAAATATAAAAAACGGCAGGAACGCCGTTGGGCACTTCGCAGCTTTTTCGCTAAAATGAGATAATTAGCCACTACATACATAAGTAAAAACCTTTCACACATTACAAGTTAAAAACGCAGGCAGCCTCCGGTTTATAGGAGACTGCCTGCGTTTTATTAATGCACTTTAATTACATTTTCAATTCATTTGAAGAAGGCTCGCTTGGTTTAACTCTGAAAGGCCACCAATTCCCCCGTCCAAAGATCCGTACCATAACCGGTACAAAGAATGGCAGGAAGATCAAGGCATACAAGGCCAATCCAACGAGTACTACGGTTGCAATCTGCATCATCGACAATACTCCTGAAGGATACATGGAAGCGAAGGTGCCACCGAGAATAACTACGGCTGACAGGATCACTGTCCCCATATTCCGCATCGCATGAAGTATGGCTTCGCGCACATCCCAGGTTTTGTTCTCGTTAAAGCGCGCCATAAGGAAGATACTGTAGTCTACTCCAAGTGCTACTAACATTACAAAACTGAAGAACGGCGTAGTCCAGGTAATCCCTGAATAGCCTAGCAGATTCACAAATATAGCCTCAGTTACACCTAAAGATGTAAAATAGGTGATTACCAATGAAACAATAAGATAAATAGGCATAACTATGGAGCGGAGCAGTAGAACCAAGATAATAAAGATCCCGCCAAGCATCAAAATAACGGTACGTGTGTAATCTTCATTGGATATTTTCTGTAGATCGCTGTAAGTACTTGTAACCCCGCTAATGGCTGTTTCAGCATTTTCCAACTTGGTCCCGATAACAGCACGGTCCACTGCTGCCTGAATATCTCCAACATTATCAATTGCTTCTGAGCTGTACGGGTTCTGTGAGAACACTACGTCCATAGTCATAACCTTGCGGTCACCAGATAAATAGTTGTCAAAAACCGTCTGGATCCCTTCCGCCTCAAGAGCCTCGGCAGGTACAAAAAATCCGCTCAACTCATCATTCTTGGCTGCCTGAATCTGACTCAGGTAGTCTTGTGCGGAGTCCAGACCGCCTGTAATCTGCTTCAAACCATCCGCACTGTCGCTTAGTCCTGCGGTCAGCTCTCCGATTTGGCCCGTCAGTTGGCCAAAACCGTCTACAAGCTGCTGTTGTCCACCTTGAAGTTGATCCAGGCCTCCTGAAATAGCAGGAATTTTATCAACAATTTGGCCTTGGCCGGCTGCGGCCTGATTAAGACCTGATTGCAGCTGACCTATTCCTGCAACCAGCTTCTCCAAGCCTTGAGCCAGAGCGGTTTGACCCGCAGCGGCTTTGGCATACCCTGCATTAGCCTCATTCAAGCCTGAAGCTGCGCCTTTTAATTGACCCGAGACTTGATCCAGGCCTGCCGCAAGCTTGGAGGTTCCTGTACCGCTGGCGGTCACAGTCCCCTTAATGGTCTGATAGTTAACATCCTGCAGAAGATCAGGATGGCTAGTTTCCAGGCCTGTAAAGGACGTTCCTAATCCGTTGAGCGCTGTCGCTACACCTTCAAGCTGATCTTGAAGCTGTCCCAGCCCCCCACTCAATGCTGTTAATCCACCGCCGATTTTTGTATAACCTGCCAGCAGTGCCTCATTGGCATCTGCTAACTTCTGAGCACTTGCCGCTGCTTGCTGCAGTCCGGCTTTGATCTCTCCTGCTCCGGTGGATCCGCTTTTTATGCCGTTCTCAATACGGGATAGTCCATCGCCCAAAGCAACTATGCCTTCTTTGAGATCCGAAGTACCTTTTGTGAGTTTGGCACTGCCTGCAACTGCCTCATTAAGCTTCGGCGCATTGTCACTCAGTTGCTTGCTCGCCTCAGACAAACCCGTCTGAATTTGAGTTAATCCCGCATTGGTCTGATCTAGACCATCCGATAGTGTTCCCACCTGCGTTGGAATTAGAAAGTCATTAATTACCTCTCCAGCCGGGCGTGACATACTGCGTACAGATTTAACACCCTCTACCTTTTCCAGTTCACGGCTGATTTTCTCAGCCAAGCCCATATATTCAGAGGTATCCATTCGATCATCATTTTTGATCACAATCTTGCCCGGCATGGCTTCACCTGGAGAGAAGCTCTCAGAGATGATATTAAAGCCTTTAACCGAAGCATAGTCTGAACCAATCTCATCCATGCTGTTGAAGGAAAGTTTGCCGTCATACGTAGCCAAAAAGGGAATAACAACCGCAGCAACAATCAGCATTGCTGCCCAAGGTTTTTTTAAGGAAAAAGAACCTGCTGCTCCCCATATCCGACTCTCACTATGCTCAAGCTTGCCGCGTGACGGCCAGAACATTTTTTTGCCCAATACAGCCATGAAGAAAGGCACAACGGTAACTAAAGCCAGCAGCATCACAGCAATCCCTACTGCAACTGCAACCGCTGAACGATAAAGAACGAATTTAGAAAATCCAATGGCCACGAAACCAACGAATACCGCCAGCCCTGAATAAAAGACCGTTCCCCCTGCCTTACGGTAGGTTGCGATAATGGCACTTTTGGTATCTTCTGAGCTGGTAAGCTCTTCTTTGAACCGGCTGATCAAGAGGATACAATAATCGGTCCCTATCCCAAACATGACAGCCACCATAAATATTTGCGTAAAGGTCGATAATGGAAAAGAGTACAAATCGACCAAAAAGGCCACAATCGATTGAGCAACAATGTAGCTAAGCCCAACGGTCAGCAGCGGTACAAACGGTGCAACGAACGAACGGAACACCACAAACAGAATAAGTAGAATAAATACAACTGTAATGTATTCGGATTTCTTCAATCCCGCTTCCGAGCTGGCAATCGTGTCCTCGGTAATTAGTCCTTCACTGGTCAAGTAATGATCAGCATCAACATCCGACAGTAATGCATCTACTTTAGCAGGAAGCTCTTTAACAGCCTCTTCACCACCCATAACGGACAATGCCACCATAAGGGTCTTGCCGTCTTTGGCAACTAAAGTTTCCTTCAGTTCAGTTTGTGTAAATGGGTCAACAATGGAGTTAATCTGCAGAGCTTCTTTGTTCGCGAACAGCTTCTCTACACCCTGCTTAATGCTTTGTGTTTCTTCGGTACCAATACCCTTAGGTTTATTGAATACCAATGCCACCTGATGCAGCGTTTCCCCGCCCTTGGCTGCTGATACTTCCTTCATAATCTCAGCAGCCCTTGATGAGGTATAGCCGGCTGGAACCGAAATTTGTCCCTTCTCACGAACGAGATCCGATATCGCCGGTGCCGTCATAAATAAGACTACTGCTGCTGCGAGCCAAATAAGAATAACGGCCCATCTTGCTTTTAAAATGGTCTTCAATTGTTTTTCCCTCCTGAATCCTGCATTAGACTTCCCAACTTCTCAAACATCCTTATGAACATCTCAATATCACTTTCCTCAAAATGGAACAAGTACGGAGAGACGATTTCTTGAACCTGCTTCTCCGCAGCATCAAATATGCTTTTTCCATACTCCGTCATCGACAGGTATACCTGGCGGCGGTCATTCTCATCCCGGGTGCGTTCAATCATACCTGCTTCCACTAACCGATTGGTCATAGCTGTGATCGAACTTTTACCCACAGCAAAGGATTCTGCTAAATGAGTAGAGGTACACAGTTCCTGACCTTGGATCAGCCTTAAAATGAGATACTGGTCGCTGGTCAGTTCTTCCGAAATGCTGTCTCTGATCTGGGCATTAATCCGCCTTGTCACGACGAGGTAGGCATCCATGTAGCGATTGATCCAATGTTGAGCCTCTTTATTCAATGATTCGACCTCCGCTAATAGTTCAACTATGAAATAGTTTCATTGTAAAACTATATTGCCTACTCCTAAAAAAGTCAAATAAAAAAGAGCTCCCCTGCAGTATAAATTCACTGTAAGGAAACCCTATTCTTAAAAATATATCTTATTCCATATCTTCGGACTCTTCCGTTTCATACACACAGCGGAACATTTCAATTCCTGCACCATTGACACCCAGACTATATACCATAAACCCTAAGTTGCGATAAAAGTTAGCCGCCACTTCATCCTCTGTCTCTGCCATTAGATAACGGGGTTCGCGTGAGGTCAGCAGCTCCAAAATCATACCTCGTGCATAGCCTTTGCCTCTATTTTCGGGGAGGACGGCCATATGTTTCACTTCCAGTGAACCGTCTTCCGTTTCTTCGAAGCCTACAAGGCCTAGCAATAACTGCTCCTCTTCCCAACCAAATAATTGGAGTGCCGCTTGTTCGCTATATTCTGACGAGGTATGCTGAAGTGCATCAGGCTCGTCAATTACAGCATAAGTAAGCAGCTCATTCACCTCCGGGGTTCCTAAGAGGTGCTTTATATCTTTTAACATGTATGTAAATCCTCCTACATTTCTGAATTCATCTTGGAAAACCGGAGTAAACTATACCCTGTCCAAATGCCAACCAGATTCAACAGCAGATCATCGACATCGAAGCTGCCTACATGAAGCAGCATTTGCATCATTTCCAATATGAGAATGATAAATATCGCATACAGCGTGAGTCTTGTCAAAGAGTATAATCGATTCCGAATGAACGGGAGCATAAATCCAAAAGGAACGAACACTACGATATTCCCAATTAAATTTACTAGCCGATCGGTTAGAGCTACTCCGTTACCAAGATTAAGGAAGAGGAACACTGTACGCAAAGGCACGAGATTATACTTCAAGATACCCCCGGTATGAATCTCTCTCCCAAAACCGATAAACATCCAATAGATAACTGTTACACTATAAAGGATTAATGCTGGTCCTATTAATCGGCGTAGCCACTTCACGCTACTCCTTTGAATCGGCACTACTGTACGCCTTCAATAATTTCAATACTTCCATCGTTTTTGCCGATGATAGCTAAATCTGCGATTCCAATAAACAACCCGTGCTCCACAACTCCAGGAATCCCCTGCAATTTAAGTGCAAGATCAGCAGCCGAATCAATAGCTTCAAAATGGCAGTCTGCTATGTAATTACCGTTGTCTGTCTTATATAACTCGTCTCCGTTCTTACGAAGCACTGGCTTACAGCCCAGCTTAGCCAACTCCGCAACGGTCCATTCCCTGGCAAAAGTAATAATCTCTACCGGAAGCGGGAATTTCCCAAGTGTGGTTACGGCTTTGCTTTCATCGGCAACAACGATCATCCGTGTGCTATTACTGGCTACGATCTTTTCGCGGAGCAGTGCACCTCCACCGCCTTTGATTAACTGCAGCTTACTATCCAACTCGTCCGCTCCGTCAATCGTCAAATCCAGACTATCAATATCCCCGAAGGCCACAAGAGGGATTCCCAGCTCGCGTGCTTGATCCTCAGAAGCTTGGGATGTTGCGACTGCGGTAATTTTCAACCCTTCACTGACACGTTCTCCTAGCTTGCGTATAGCCCAGTAGGCTGTCGACCCCGTACCCAGACCCACCTTCATTCCATCCTGCACATACTCTACTGCTTTTTCTGCGGCCAACTGCTTAACATTGATACTCATTTAAATACCCCCATGTTATCCGTTATAATGATCTATATTGAAATTGTGATAAACCCAAGAATAGGAGGATTTCAGATGAGAACCGAAAACCAGATCCAATCTAAAATCAATGAACTCACACTTCAGCGCAGAGCACTGGAATCACGTCTGACGCCATTAGAAGAAAACAGTCCGCAGCAGGATAACCTTAAAGCCCAGCTCACCCGTCTCGAAGACATGCTGATGATGCTGGAATGGGTCATGAATGCACCTGTAGGTAAATATCATGCCTAAATGTGAGGTTTAGCCTAATTACAGAACTTTCCCGTAACAGAGACTGTCTGGATCTCCCACATAAGGGCCGTACAGATCAATAGGCTGGTAGCCGTGCTTGACATAAAGTGCAATGGCTTCCGGCTGTTTGATCCCTGTCTCCAGTCTAATCTCCCTATAACCTGAAACCACTGCCTTCTCTTCGAGGAACAGTAGCATATTCGTAGCTATTCCCATCTTGCGGGAGTTGGGGTCGACATAAAAACGTTTCAGTTCCATCGCAGGAGTCATTAAGTGCAAATCATCCAGTGGCCGCAATCCCCCACACCCCACCGGTTTCTCATTTAAATAACCAACCACAAAAATCATTTCCCTTACCTTTGGGTCTTCAAAGTCGACGCCATAGATATTCTCGTGAGGATATCGTTGCTTCAGATCTATGTCCAAATGCTCAATAAGCGCCCTTAAATCAGTATGATCTGACTGGACTACAACAAAGTTCACATCTGTTACCGGTATCACTAACTTCCCCCTCCAGAGCCATTGTTATTACGTGTTCTATATACGATCATTATAAAGGCTAAGCTGTGTGTCATACAATTCTGCATTTTCATTCGCATAACAAATAAAATCTATATCCCCTTGCCATTTCGTAATAAATGTTGATTTGCAAGATAGGCTACCTCCTTTGCAGCTTTCTCTAAGTTGACGATCAACTCCATCTCATCGGTACCCCGGACTTTATCTATAAAAGCTTCATACTGTATCAGGAGGCCTCTGACAGCAGCTTGTCTAATATGGTTCAGCATCCAACTCTGTCCATCCTCCAGTACCATTTCACCTTTGCCCTCAGTAACCCTGCAAAGGGTTAGTGCAGCCTCATCGGACTCTGTCGAAGGGACTGCGTGGGCATCTGTCAAAACCGTCAGTTGAAACAGCGCAACGGCCTCTGATTTCACGTCCAGATCTGCTGCAGAGTAATTATATACGGAATATGTTAATGAGGTACTACGGGGTGCAGCGCCAGATTCATCACGACTAATTATCAATTTACTATTTTTATAAGCTAATATTCCGCCTGCAGCCAACAATAAGAAAACAACAGCCAATAAAATGTATATCATCCGTCAGCCACCATCCCGTTTCTTCTAAAAAACGAATTACATCGATAATATATTAACATCAATACCCTGATTTAGCAGTCCCCAATCTAATTTGAACGATCTCATTGTACAATATGAAGCTATCGGAATCTATAAAGTTATTTTGAAATATTCAAATTAACAGTTGAAACTTTGTTGGACATGTATCATAATGTATTTTAGAACGACTGCTTGTCAATCCATATGGAATTCAAGGGAGGATAACCGGAAATGAAGTTTTTCTTGGACACTGGAAACATTGAGGAAATCAAACGTATTACCCGCCTGGGATTAGTGGATGGCGTGACGACGAACCCGTCGTTGATCGCTAAAGAAGGCAGACTTTTTAAAGATGTTATCAAAGAAATCGTTGCGATCGTACCCGGACCTGTAAGCGCTGAAGTTATTGGTCTCAAAGCAGAAGAAATGCTTAAAGAAGCTTATGAAATCGCTGAGTGGGCACCGAATGTTGTTATTAAGCTGCCTATGACCGAAGATGGCTTGGAAGCTTGTTATGAGCTCACCAAGAAAGGCATCAAGACGAATGTGACACTGGTATTCTCCGCGGCTCAAGGCCTTATGGCCGCCAAAGCCGGAGCTACCTACATCAGTCCTTTTGTTGGCCGTCTGGATGATATTGGTGTTGATGGCATGAAGCTGATCAAGGATTTGAAAACCATCCTGACCAACTACGGCATGACTTCAGAAATCATTGCTGCAAGTATTCGCAACATTGCCCATGTTGAGCAAGCCGCTATTGCTGGAGCACATATTGCTACCATCCCAGGCTCTCTCTTGCCTTCGCTCTGGAAACACCCGCTTACTGATAATGGTATCGAACGTTTCTTGAAGGATTGGGAATCCGTTCCTCAAGCATAAGATAAACTACCTGTAATAGAGAATAAGGCTGTCACCCAAGTAGATACTTCTACTCAGGCGACAGCCTTTTGTATATTATTGGGTCAACCAGGAGATAACTGGTTGGCTTTATTGACCATTTAACTTGTTACGCAGGCATTAATAGAAACCACGCTTCCAATAGAACAAGAGAATATAACAGCTGCACTGGCCGGATTGCAGCAAAAACAAATTCAGGAGCTGCGTGAAGTGTTAGATTTGATTTATCACAATACAGAAACTTGACTTTCCGTTTACGTCACTGTGTCGGGAACGATTTCGTTCTGACTTCGCCTGCCGTTTCACCGGGTTTGGGGAAACTACGCTCTTACAGGTAGCCGAATCCGGGTTGCGGACCAGTCCATCGTCGAATTAGAGAGGAAAATGCCGCTAATCCTGAACGAAACGCCACGAATTTGGGATTAAATAGGGAATATTCCTAAAATTTTATGCATACCGCCCCAAAGAGATAACGTTAAGATACTTGTGTATGAGAGTAGCAGTATCTCCCCAGGTTTCCGCTACAAATACGGTAAATCGTGTACCTACAAACAACACCCGAGAAACTACTTCCTTCTCTCTTACACAAACTTCTTGACGCTACCAAAACTCGGAGATAATCAGTGAAATAGATGTATTTTATACACTTATATCTAGCCTTTGGCGCTCGGAAGTATGGATAGATGTATTTTGTGCAACTAAAAAGATGAATATGCCGGTTAAACCCCGGAATACCCAAAAATAAGTGTATAAAGTGCAATTAAACACCCTAAAGTGTGCTAAGGGAGAAATATAAGTGTACATTGTGCAACTGTATATTTTGAAAACCATACGGGGTGCCGGGTGCAAAAATAGAGGATGAACTCCCCTCTATGGGCGTAACGAATTTCTGTCCTTCTCTTCACCTGTCAAGCACTGATCTTGGTGTTGTGCCAGAATAGGAGAAAGAAACTTTGAACAAGACTTCGGAACGGGCCGATAGCATCAACACCATGCTGCTACTTCGTATGCTCTTTGGCATCAGTTTTGGAATGGCTAGTAACCTAGGGGTGGCAACGGGAACCCTGCTCCTTGGTTCCATCGCAATGTTCACCAGCTATGCCGTCATGTACCGTTTTTCTGCATTAGCTCCGGGTATTCTATTGGTGGTTTATATCACATATTTGGCTGTTAATGCTCGAAGTTCCCATAGATCTACTTATTCAGTATCCAATGATCAACGTGCCCGCTGACGCCGAATATGGCGTATATTCCGCCCTGACTTATCCTTATGCCTACCGCTCTTCTTCCCTGTTTTGTCTTCACTCGGTGTTACGGCGAACAAGGTCAGTAAACCGCCAACGACTCCCACAGCAGCCAGGCTGCCGAATAACACCCAATGTCCTCTCGGCATTAGCAGAGAAACCACGGGTGGGCCCACCGCCACTCCGATAAAACGCATACTGCTATATAAGGAGGTTATAGTCCCGCGATTATCCTTTTCAATTCCCTCCGTAATTAGTGCATCCATGCAAGGTAACGCCACTCCGATCCCGATCCCCACCAAACTTAGAAAGCTTAATAAAAAGAAAATCCCTTTCCCGAATCCGGCAACAATCATTGCTGCTGTAAGCAGCACCATACCGGCAAAGCCAAGCCACTTCATCAGCCTTTTGTTTTGACCAATGATCTTCCCACCGCCGTAAGAGGATAGACATAGGAGTGTAAGAGGAATTGCGAGAACAAAACCCTTTGTAGTCCCATGTAATTGATATTTCGTTTCCAGTGTCTCTGATAAATAAAACAGAACACCGAAAATCAGGAACATGCAGATACCGCCTATCGCAAAAATAGCATACAGCCAACGGCCTTTTTTATGCAAAACGCGTTTGATTTCAGACATGAATTCTCGGATGTTCGGCTTCTCGGCATCTTCATCTTTTTCCGGTTTACTAACTAGAAATAATACCATCAGAAAGGATATAAAACAGAGAATAGGAATTGCAATAAAAGGCGCATACCACAACAGTGTTCCGAGATACGCTCCTAGAATCGGACTTAGAACTTTGCCGAAAGTATTGGAGGTCTCGATAATTCCTAAGCTTTTGCTAATTTCCTTCTCATCATTGAACAAGTCACCTACAAAGGGTAGAACAATAGGAAAAGCACCTGCGGCTCCGATTCCCTGTAAAAATCGACCTGCTAAAATGACCCAGTAAGCGGTGATTCCGTCCATAAAAAAAGCTGCCGCTACACAGATGGCTCCACCTAACCCTGCAAGGATAAGGCTCGGTAATATTACTACTTTCCGTCCATAACGGTCAGAGAGAAAGCCGGCAATAGGAATCAGTATGATGGCCACTAACCCAAAAACCGTAATCAACATACTGACTTGAAACGTTGATATATCCAGTTCCTTAGATATTTGCGGCAAGATAGGGATAAGCATGGAGTTCCCGAGGGTCATAATTAGCGGAATGGAGGCCAATGCAACCAGATCCCATTTTTTATCCTTCATGTTCTGACCACCTTTGTCTTTGTTCGCAGTAGTCATTATTGTGGTTTAAATCTTCCCCTTTATTCATGAATATAAAAAACCACCCTCGTATAAAACGGAAGGTGGCCAGCGATTGAGTTGAGTGATATTAGACTTGCACGGACTCTGCAATTAAGGATTGAGACTTGGCGACTGGTAAAAAGCGGCTTGCCTCACCCAAGCTGTATATATGAAGTAAATGCATCGCTCTTGTGCAAGCTGTATAGAATAATTTCCGTTCACTTTCTCGGCTGTATCTTTGATCCGAACCGTCATAGATAATGACAGCATCGAATTCAACTCCTTTTGCCAAATAAGCCGGCAGCACAAGCGTACCCTTTTGAAAATTAGGGGTCTCTTTCGTAACGAGTCTCACCTGTAGTTTTCCTTCTAATTGGGTACAGACCTGTTCGCTTTCCTCAGCTGTTTTACAGATAACGGCTACATAATGGAACCCACGCGAGTGTAGTTCTCGAATATCAGCTTCCACCGCAGTGAGCAGCTCCTGCTCAGTAGAGACCACACTTAACAGGGGTTCTTCACCACGGCGATTAAACGGAATGATCCGTTCTCCTCCGGGAATCATAGCCCGTGTAAATTCTACAATCTCATACGTCGAACGGTAGCTGCGTGTCAGCGAGATCACTTCTGTATTCTCTTCCCCATACACACTGACTAAGCTGGACAGATCCCCAAGTACTTCACCCTGTGCGTAGATGGCTTGATTAAGGTCACCGAGAACGGTCATTTTGGCGCGTGGAAACAATCTGCGCATGAACTCAAGCTGAAACGGTGAATAATCCTGAACCTCATCAACGATAACATGACGAATTAATGTATTGGTTCGGAAGCCTTGACTGAGCTCCTTTAAGTATAAGAAAGGTGTAGCATCTTCATATGAAAGCTCATTAGTATGAATGGAGCTTAAGGTCTGTGCACATATATTATCCCACTCAAGGGGAAGTTCTTGATCGCCATTAAGACGTTCAAAGAGTTCAAGATTCGTGAATAATGAGCTGTACAGACCTTTTACATCTACAAAACGGCCACGTTTCACCCATCTTCTCAACGGCTTCAGACGCTGGCTGACAATATAACGTCCCAGCAACTCTTTTTCCGTATCATAATCATTGAACGTTTCTCCCTTCCCACGTTTCTTCCGCAGCATCATCTGATAGGCCCGATGATATTCATCCGAATCCAGCATCTCAATTTGATCCTCTACCCAGCTCGCACTACGTTCCACATGACCGAAGTCGGAAATTTGCTTCAGCAGCCAGCCTGTCATTAACTCAATACGGTTAGCCAGCTTAATGGCGGGATCAAAGCCGTAGAACTTCTTGAGCATATCCTCCTTGCTTACAACAATGCGCCCTTGAAATACGACAGGCTTAAACTGCATGCCTTCATGTTCTAACAGAAAAACATACCTGCGGATAACATCTAGGAAGGATACAGAGGATTTGTAGGTTATTCCTGCTCTGCGGATACTCGCTGTTGGTACATCAGGAGCATTTAGGAGACTTTCTGTCTGCGTGAAGACATCCTCCAGCTGGAACTCCTGACCCAATCGGTGCTCCAGATACATTTGAAAGGTGGTCTGCTGCATATTTTCTTCACCCAGTTCAGGCAGAACTGTTGATACATAGCTGTTAAATAGAGGATTTGGGGAAAATAAAAGCATTTGATCAGCCTGCAGGACTTCACGGTATTTATACAGCAGATAAGCTACCCTTTGAAGTGCGGCAGATGTCTTACCGCTACCCGCTGCCCCTTGAACGACTAGCATTCGACTTTTATCATTTCGGATAATGGCGTTTTGTTCCTTCTGTATAGTAGCTACAATGCTTTTCATGCGGTCATCCGCACTATGGCTCAGAACTTGCTGCAGCAGCTCGTCCCCAATCGTCACACCTGTATCAAACATAACTTCTATATTACCTTCATCTATAACAAATTGGCGCTTTAGATCCATAGTACCCGATACTATGCCGCTCGGGGTATCATAGGCAGCCGGCCCAGGTGCACCGTCGTAATAAAGACTCGATATGGGGGCTCGCCAATCGTAAATCAGGAAAGTCCCGTCCTCCTCCATGAGAGAACCGATACCCAAATAGATCTGTTCCGACTTCCCATCAGGTTTCTCAGTAAAATCTATTCGGCCGAAATAAGGGGAGACTACCAGCTTTTTATATTTTTTCAGTGCCTTACTGGATTGTAAATGATGCCGCTCGCGCTCTGACAGAATCTGCGATTGCTGACGAAGACTTGTAGAGGTTTCACCCAGATCATCTGGACTACTAAAGTTCACGGTAACCTCTTCCCAGAAATCTTTACGCATTTCTACTACATCGGTTCGGTGGAGCCCGAGTTCTTCAGATAACACTCGAATACGGCTGGATAAAAGCTTAGTAACACCACTGACTCGATCTTGTTCTTCTTTCCATTGGCTTTCGTTATTCGTCACTATTTTTCATCCCCTTTAAAAGGTTGACATCGAGTATCTGTCATGTCTTCTGTGTAAACCTCTATTTATCCTTCTCCTCAACCATTCGGTTAATTTGATCGGCTACCCGATCCAACCTTTCCAATTGGTAACCATATTCATACACAGCCGCTGCGACGATAGACAATCGAAGCTGTCCGGATTTCTCAGTATTATACCCCAGAATAGCTGACTCAAGAAACCGGTCATTCTCATCACCGAGCAAAAGGGTATCCGTAGTATTCGGCTTCAGCTTGTCTTCAAATTTAAGTAGGATATGTTCATGATATTTGATTAATTGCTCTAGATGTCGATCAAAGAGCTCATCAATTTGTCCGGTGCGCTCCGCCTGAAAATAATGACGATCAACCGCCTCTAGTACCTCATAGCCCTTTTGAACGGTCGCCAGCAAATTCTTGTACACGACCATCTGTCGCGTTTGGCTATACTTAGGACGTCTGAGTTGTTTCTGCTCCTCTTCGAACAGACTGTATTTATCAGTTAGTGATTTAATGGAGCCTTCAAGTGCATTTTTCTCGTCACGAAAGACGCTTTCTTTCATTTCATGGGAAACCGCCGTTCGCAGCAGTAAAGATAAACTTGTAAAAACATTCTCGATCTGCTGAATATATTGCTTCCGGGGCTTCGGTGGGAACACAATAATATTAATTAAAAAGGCAGATATGATACCTGTAAGTGTCAGCAAGAAACGGTTCAGTGCAAATTCCCACTGCCCGGAGGCTTCCATAACAGAAATTACAGTGACAAGCGTAAGTCCTATAGTGTCCCCGCGGTTCATCTTCATACTAATCATAATGACCAGAATACATACAAGACCGACAACAATCGGTTCATTAGACAAAAGCATTCCGCCTAAAAGAGCAATCACGGCCCCGATGGAACTGGTCTGGATCTGATCCAGAAAATAACGCCAGGAACGATAAATGGATGGCTGCATTGCAAAAATAGCCGCAATCGCCGCGCCAACTGGAGATGGAAATTGAAGCAGTGCGGACAAGTATAGAGCAAGAGTCACTGCCATTCCCGTTTTAAGTATGCGGGCGCCAAAAGCCAAATTCATCCCTCCTATAATTGATATCTTTCTTGCTCCTATTTAGCCTGAAATTTTCCATTTAGGGAATAATGATACTGCAGCAGCCCAAAACCCACCAAAGAGGAGGTGTAAGAATGAGTAAGAATATCACAAAAATCCTTGCCCTGGCAATAACAGCGACTCTATTCTGCCTATCTCCATCAACCGGATTTACAGGAAGTGCTGGAGCGGAGAAAGCAACCCCTTCCCCCTCACGTACTACCCCGGATTCAAGTCATCGGCATATGCACCACCATGGTAAAGACGGAAAAGTCCGTGCTGGTAAGCATTTCATTATAAAGGAGTCTTCCAGACTGCTGGAAATGGAGCCTTCCTCCCTTGTTGAGAATCTAAAAGCCGGAAAAACGCTATCTCAGCTCGCTTTGGAGAAAAAAGGCTGGACTGAGGATCAGTATGTACAAAAATTGGCTGAGTCCGCAGGTCGGAATATGGATAAGGCCGTAGCTGAAGGCCGTATTACCGATTTAGAAGCGAAGAAGCTCAAGGAACAGCTCCCCATTATTTTAAAGCTTAAAATTAATAATATGGATATATTTCACGAATAGAATGAAATGCAACTCCTCACACCTTCTTGAACTCTCAGGAAGGTGTGTTTTGATATCCGCGGTACATCTGCAAGAATCCAATAGAAAGCATAAGCCAAGCTGCGCTGGCAGTATATCCACCTATTACATCACTGGGATAGTGAACACCGAGATAAACACGACTCCATCCGATTCCGGTGGTGATGAGAATCGTTCCAGCGATCAATAATCTGCGCCCGGATTTTGAGCTTATAGAGTGCCACAGTAGATACGCGATTACGACGTACAAAGAAAAGGCTGTCATGGAATGACCGCTTGGAAAGCTATGTCCTTCCTGTTCGATCATTTGATATATAGTAGGTCTCGCACGATGAAACTGAAGTTTCAGGAACATATTCAGAATCTGAGAGCCAAGAACCACTACCCAAAGAAACAATACAAGCTCCATCCGATGCCTTACAACAATAATGAGCAGCACCATGGTAATTAATGCAAGCTCAAGAGCCAATTGCGAAGAGCCTACAAAAGATAAGCTTTTAGCCAGCGATGTCAGAAAAGGCGACTCCACCGACTGCACTTTATTGATGATATAGAGATCTAGATTGGACACCCAGTTATTTACCACCAGAACAGCTATCGCTGCGAAAACCAAAGTAAATACAATAAACAGGACAAATCCCCTAAAACCATATTTCACAGAACTCATAAATGCCCCCCGATGAGTAATTGTTACTCCCATCACCAACCCATTTCCTGAGAGAGACTTTCCCGTGGTATACTTGCTTAGAAATTAATTCACGGAGATGGAGTGCTGCCAAGTGGAAAGTCTCAAGCTGCAAGAACGTTTGTTGAATCAATTCATATCCACAAAGGTACCGGTAACGATTTTTACAACTAACGGTGTCAAAATGCAGGGCCTTGTAACCTCTTACGACGCCTTTACCATCACACTGCATGGTCAGGGTGACGGGAGACAGAACGTACTGTTCAAATCAGCAGTATCTACTATCGTTCCCCTAAAGCCAGTCTCTCTTAAGTAAGATTAGATCTTATCTATACTCTGCTTTACTTCACAGTTTGATCCATCAATTTCTACCACAACACATTAAAAATGAGAACACCGGACATTAAATCCGGTGTTCTTTCCTGTCTATAGGTTAAACAAAGCCGGTTTGACACATACCGGTTTGGATACTTCAGCTGTATTTCCTGTAAAGGCAAGACGTCCTGTATCTCTATCCAATGAGAACACCACTAAATTGTCAGCGTCGCGGTTGGCGACAATGAGATAACCGCCATCCGGTGTTACCGTGAAGTGTCGCGGATGTCCTCCCCGTGTAGATACATGCTCAATGAAAGTAAGCTTCGCCGTTGCTGGATCAACAGCATATACGACAATACTGTCCATCCCCCGATTTGACCCATATACAAATCGTCCATCCACAGACAGGGTGATCTCAGCACAAATATTGTCTCCTATGAAATCTTCCGGCAATGTAGATACCGTCATAATAGTATTCAGGAGCCCTGTCTCAGGATCATAGGTAAAGGATGTAATCGTGGAATCCACTTCATTAATGACATAAGCTGATCTTCCGTCCGGGTGGAAGGTGAAATGACGAGGACCAGCTCCGGAGTGAAGTACTGTTTCCCCTTGATACACCCATTTCCCATTAAGCCGGTCAATACTATAACTTCGGATGACATCAAGACCCAGATCAGGAACGAATATGAAACGTCCATCCGGACTGAATATTGCAGAGTGAGGATGCGGGCGATCCTGACGAACAGGATCAGTCCCATGACCTGTATGAACCGCTACATCACACAATCGGCCGGTCTTTCCGTCTTCATCCAGTGAGAGCAAACCCACGCTTCCTCCATGATAACTGCATACCACTAGGTACTGACTCTCCGCGTCTCGGGAAATATGACAGGTTGTCGTCTGACCTTTGCCTCCGGCAGGCATTGTTGCTGTGCGGTTCAGTTCACTCAATTCCCCTGACTCTGGATGGATCGCGTATGCCGCTACTTCCCCTTCCTTACCACCTTCACCATTAGGCTTTTCTCCAATAGCATACAATCTCAATCTGACAGGATCTACCTCCACAAACGTTGGATTGGTCAGCCCTTTTACTTTATGTAGCAGACTCAGTGTCCCTCCGGCTTCTTCATTAAATTCAAATACTTGAATACCATCGTCAGCTTTATCAGAATAGGAGCCTGTAAAAAGCAGCATTTTTGCATGTTTATTCATTATATTGTTCCTCCTTCAAAGGTGCAGACTCGTTCTCCGACTTCCCGCCGCAGCATCAGCCATTAATATAATTTACAATTTTTCAGCGTCCATGACAAATGCAACGCATAAAATGTCATAAAATATTTTAAAAATAAGGCTTCTCAAGCCTACAGGAATATGATATGATGAAAGCGCTAACATTAATCTTTTATTCCGTATAAAGGGGGAACATGAATGAGTAGCATCCTGCTGGAAGCCAAAAATGTATATGAGGACTTCGAGGTGGAAACGGACATTCTGTTCTTTAAGGTCGGAGAGCACGACCTAGTCATTTTTCACGGCAGAAACTATAACATTAAAAAGAGAATGTCTGCCGAGCAATTGAATCGTTTAATGTCCCATTCAAGTTTCTATCATGTGAACGGCGGCTGTTATGTCAATCTAAACAAAATCAGTTCCATCGAGGATGACTGCATTTATTTTGGGGAAATGGGCTTGTATGCGAAGCAAGTTCGAGTCCCGAGACGGAAACAGGAAAGTATCCGTCATCTCCTAAGAGGACGACTCAGCTCATAAATTGCTAGTAATTTCCCCGTATTCAAAAGGCCGGAAGAACATGGGCAACCGTGATTCTTCCGGTTTTTTGCTTTTCTTAATGAAAACTTAAAAAGAAAAAGTGCTTTTTTATACTTTCTTAAGGTATCATGTGAAGTTTTCTGATAAAGTTGTAGAAAGACAGGCAACACCTATATTGAAGGGAGTCATTAATACTAATGGATAAAAAAGACTACAACGAAAATGAACATCTGGAAAACAACGGAACTACGGAAGAACACAACGCTTCCGATAACGAAATTGAAGGTCCTCTCGTCGAGGAAACCAGCCCAGTGGTAGAAGAGGTCATTACCTCCGAGCCTTCTGTTGCTGCGGAAATAGAGGAAAGCGTTCCCGTGATGAGTAAAGTAGGCGCAGCTCCTGCTGTCGTTGAATCCTCTCCAAAAAGCAATAAGGGCTGGATGGTTGCTTCACTGATTCTGGCAGCAGCACTTATTGTTGTTCTAATTAAACCTCCCTTCCAAAAAGCAGACGGTGAAGCAGCTGTCGCTACGGTAAACGGAACAAACATTACGAAGGATCAGTTATACGCTAAACTTGTTGAAGCCGGTGGCGAAAATACTCTTAAATCAATGATTACCACCACCATCGTTGAACAAGAAGCCAAAAAGGCCAATGTGCCTGCAGTAACTGATGCGGATATTAATACAGAAATTGAAGATCTCAAGACTCAATTCGGTGGTGAAGCTGCCCTGAATTCTGCGCTTAGTCAAAGCGGCATGACCATTGATGATCTTAAGAAGCAAATGCCTATACAAGTTCAACTGCGTAAAATTTTAGAGCCGCAAATTAAGATTACAGATGATGAAGTTAAAAAATATTATGAAGATAACAAAGCAACTTACGATACTGTAGAACAGGTTCGCGCTTCCCATATTCTCGTAGAAACCCAAGCTGAAGCAGATGCCATCCTGAAACAACTTAAGGATGGAGCTGACTTCGCCGCACTTGCTCAAGAAAAATCTACAGATACAGGTTCGAAGGACAACGGCGGTGATCTTGATTTCTTCAATCGTGAAGCTATGGATCCTAGCTTCGGAGATGCAGCCTTCAAGCTGAAGGTTGGAGAAACCAGCGGTGCTGTGAAATCTGAATACGGCTTCCATATTATTAAAGTAACAGATCGTAAAGAAGCACATACTTCTACTTTTGAAGAGAAAAAAGAAGAAGTTCGCAAAACCCTCATCACTCAAAAAGTTTCTGAAATGTCCGCTACCTGGTTGGAAGAAACCACAACGAAAGCAAAAATTACTAATACCCTTACTGATCCTAAAGATGACGCTGCAGCAACAGAAGCTCCAGCAGCAACCGAAGCGCCAGCTACTGAATAACTTTACCCTACACCAAAGAAGGACAAGGCCTAGGAGCCCTGTCCTTCTTTTTTTATGCTTTTTAATGATCTTTTTTCGAATTTGTTGATTATTTAAATACTTTTACACGTTGTTCAATGGGTTGGAACTCCTTAGGACCTGGTGCAGCTGCGATCGAACCGAAGGGAAGCTCAGCGATCAATTTCCATTCCGCGGGAATGCCCCAAGTTTCTTTCACTTCATCATCAATCAGCGGATTATAATGCTGCAATGAAGCCCCAAGGCCAACTTCAGCAAATGCTGTCCATACTACGAATTGAAGCATACCTGAGGATTGATTGGACCAGATCGGGAAATTATCAGCATAAGCTGCATAGTTTTCCTGTAGCTGCTTCACAACCGCCTGATCCTCAAAGAATAAGACCGTTCCGTATCCACTCTTAAATGAACCCATCTTTTGTGCAGTACCTTCAAATTGATCTGCAGGAACAATCTTACGTAAGGTTTCTGTGGTAATATCCCATAATTTATCATGTTGCTCTCCCAAAAGAACTACAGCTCTAGAGGTTTGGGAGTTGAACGAAGTAGGGCTATGTAGAACCGCCTCTTCAACAATCTCTTGGATTTTAGCATCGGATATAGGGGATTCTTTACTGATCGCATATACAGACCGTCTGGTTTTAACAGCCTCAAAGAAATTACTCTGCATTAATTCACTACCTCCATTTAATTAAGATTTAGTTCACAACATTTCCTGACCAACGTCTATTGTCCCTAATTTCTTGTTTTTTTATTCCGATATATATAATAACCTGGATAAGCTATAATGAATCAGCCAATGTGTTGAAAGAAGGTATATGGAATGGATTTATGGACAACATCACTTTTAAAAAAAGGAAGGCCTCTCCTCCCTCTGCTCATCCTTTCAGCAAGTATCGGTCTGGCAGGATGTAAGGACGCCGGTTCTACTAATTCCTTATCGACAACAACAGCGAATATGGGAGATCGTAAGGCCGTTTCCTTCTGGGTGGCTACAGATCTTCACTATCTGGATAAAGGACTACAGGACGGAGGCCAAGCTTTCCAGACCTATGTGAACGGAGGAGACGGAAAGCTACTTCCTTATATAGATGAGATTACTGAAGCCTTTGTCTACGATATAAATCAGCAGAAGCCTAACTTTATCATTCTTAGTGGAGATATCACGAATAATGGAGAACGCAGCAGTCACGAAGAATTAACAAAAAAGCTACACCGAATTGAAAAGGCAGGAACCGCAGTTTATGTTATTCCTGGGAATCATGATCTATTTAATCCTTGGGCAAGAGCCTTTAAAGATGATAAACAGATCGTTGTCGATAGTATCACGGATAAAGAATTTGCTACAATGTACGGTCAGTATGGGTATGATGAAGCACTGTTTCGTGATAAGGAAACGCTCAGCTATGTAGTAAGAGCCGCTCCAGGTTTATGGCTCCTGATGATCGATAGCAGCCAATACTCAAATAACCGTAAATTCGGCTTTCCCCAGACGGACGGACGAGTGGCTCCATCTACTCTGAAATGGATAGACGAGTCTGTGAAGTCTGCAGCCAAGGAACATGCCTCCATTATTACTGTTCTGCATCATAACCTGTTGGACCATACCAGTATGTCTATCTCCGGATTTAAGCTGAATAACAGCCAGGAAACCATGATGAATTTCCGCAAAAACGGCCTTAACCTAGCTTTATCAGGGCATATTCATATGCAAGATATACGCCTTGATCCTGACCCTAATAATAAATCAGCAGATTCTATCTTAAGTCCCGTTTATGATATCGCTACCAGCGCTTTTGCAGTTAACCCTCACCAATATGGGGCTATGTCCTTTGATCCTAATACTAGGTCTGTTAACTACAAGTCGGTGCCTGTTAATGTTGAAGGTTGGGCTAAAGCTAACAAAATTTCAGATCCTAATCTAACAAGCTTCAAAGCTTATGCTGAAAAAAGCTTCGCAAAGGGTTCGTATACCAAAGCTTACAACAGTCTAAAAGAAAGTGATTTTACAGAAGAACAAAAAGTATCGATGGCCGAAGCCATGTCTGCTCTAAATGTACGGTACTTTGCCGGGACTGCTGGAAGTCGCGTTGCAGACCTCATGGATATGCCGGGTTTCAAGTTATGGAATGAAGTGACTGACGGGTTCATTCCTGGTTATATACAGACTATGATTGCCCCTAAGGAACCAGATAATGTGGCCCTGGAAGTTGTTCTGACAAAAAGATAATCAGATAAAAGAAGCCCGACTCCCTCCGCAGTTATGCGGTATGAGTGCCGGGCTTATTGTTTGGGACGTTTTAAAGATAGTAACAGCAATGACAACTATTCACGATCAATTAAGATATAGCCGTCGCTGTCCTTTTCTATTGTTGCTTGTAAGGATTCTACCAAGATACGAAGCGGTACATAAGTGTCTCCATACTCATCCACGAATACCTTGGTTTCAAGCTTAACCTTAACTCCGTCAATTACAGCTACATTTGAGCCAATTTTGAAACTGAGTTTTTTGCCGCTAAGATCATCCGTTACAATAATCTGGCGGTTTGCTCCATCCCATTCTACTTTGGCATCCAAATCTTGAGCTACATAACGAAGAGGAACCATTGTTGTATTACCAACAACAACCGGATAATAATATTCATCATCAGGAGCGATAACTAATGATTTTTTTGTAATACCCATATCCTCTTTCAGGATACGATATGCATTTGAATTCACATCAAAGTTTCTCATGGTTTGACCTGGAGTAAGCGGGATGGAAGATAAATCAAGTGCACCCTCAGTACTCATTTGATCAGCCGTAACCTTGCCGTTGATATTCCAAGATTCACTTTGCGCTTTGAAGGAAATACTCTTCAAAGGAAGATCTTCGCTAGATGGCAGCGCTACGTTCAATTCCACGTTCTGCTTGCGAACATGAAGTCCGCTGTCCACAAAGAGGTCCACGCTTAGTTTCGTATCCTTGCTTAATACAGTCTTCAGTTCCGGTGTGGTTTCATACAGGTTATCTAGCTGTTTGTCATAAACCAACAACACAGCATCAACTGCAAGTTTTACCGCATCTTGAAGGACTGTCACAACATCTTCTTTATTGTCCAGTGGAATTTCTCCCAAGCCTAAGAGCTCATCGGCAGAATCACCAGCTGATTTAATGATAGGAAGTAAATAATCATATAAACCGTTAAGAAGCTCTGTTAAGCCTTCTGCATCCTTAGATACTGATTTAAGGAAAGCTTTAAGAAGTGCAGGAAATTCCTCTCCTGTAACTTCAGCATGTAGTTTAGTCATGCTTACTTGCTCTCCATAAACAGCCTCTGTAACCGGGCTTACCTGAATTACGGAAGGATTCGGCAGGTTCTTGACCACAAAGCGGGTCATGATTTTGGATACTTCCTCGGCCTTAGCAGTATCCAGACCTTCCTCACCTAGCAATGCTTGATAGTCAGCAATAGGGTAGTAGAATGGCTGCTTAGCACCTTCTACAGTAAATACCACAGCTTCCTTATCTAAGTATACTGAGAATGGCAAGTTCAACTTTTTAAAAATCACAGAACCTTGGGCAGAAATATTACCATTGTCCTGAAGCTTAACATGACTAACATTTAAGGAGAATGAATTGATAAGTTCGATCATGTCCTTATCCTCTTGGCTAATACCAGCTGCAGGTACAGCATTTAAGGAGAACGTCATATTGGATTCTGATGATTTGATGTCGACGTTTCCGATCAATGCTTTTGTGGTATCAAATCCACCAATGGATTGACAGCCTGCCAGGATTAATAATACTGCGATGAAAGGGACAAACCATTTTGAGCGTGCGATAAATTTCCTCATTACATTTCTCCTCTACCTGGGATAATTTGATAACCTGTTTATTATCTCAGTAAGGGTAAGATTTGTAAATTATCAGTTTTTACTTAATTAGAATATAGTTTTATTAAAGCTAGTATCAACAGGTGCCCCGGGTAAAAAGACCACCATGCTATTCGTGGGACACGCCGCTTCTCTAAATGTCCCCAAAAGGCTGGAACGAAAACAATGATAAATGTAGGCAATAAGCTTGCCATCTGTATAACCCAACCGCTATAGAATAAGTAAAAGGTATTCAGTAACAAATGACCTAGTACCATCCAATAAGATTGGGTATAGCGATAAATCAGCACCAGCAGCAACCCGTACGCTCCATAGTCGACAGGGAAATAATCCATAATAACACTAACTCCAGCAACCATTATTAACCCAAGCCATGGGTTTGGAAAACGATCCAGTACTACCAAGACAAGAGCAGACAAAAGTAATGTAAATACGACATTTAGTCCATGAGGATCTAGCGCCAGATTATAGGGCAGCTGTGCCAGAACTGCAATCAACAGCAGTCGTAATAAATATTTCGGTTTGGAGGATGTATGAAGATGCCCTTGAACGAGGGCGTAACAATAGATCGGAAAAGCAATTCTTCCGACATACCTCCAAGCCATATCCTGTGGAAAAAAGATATATCCGATATGGTCAATCAGCATCGTTAACATGGCAATAAGCTGCAAGGGGGGCCTCCCTCTTTTTTTTCCTTATATTATCTAATGATTTGCCCATCTCCGCAAGTTGCGAAAATAAGCCGCTCTCCGAGGTGAATCGGAAGCGGCTGGGAAGATAAATATCCTATTAAGAGGTTTTCGATTTATTGTAGATATCAAATCCAACTGCCAGCAGGAGCACAAGTCCCTTGATCCCTTGCTGCCAGTCTACACCCAGACCTACGAGAGACATCCCGTTATTCATAACACCCATTACGAGACCACCAATTATAGCCCCGATTACGGTTCCGATCCCCCCTGAAGCAGAGGCCCCACCGATAAAGCAAGCGGCGATAGCGTCAAGCTCGAAGTTAGTACCCGCTTTAGGTGTTGCTGAGTTCAGTCGGGCTGCGAATACAAGTCCGGATAAGGCTGCTAATACGCCCATGTTAACGAATACCCAGAATGTAACTCGCTTCGTTTTAACACCGGAAAGGCCTGCTGCCTTCTCATTACCACCCAATGCGTAGATGTGCCGGCCCATGGTCATCCGATTCATCACGAAGGAGTATATAGCGATAAGCACCAACAGAATTACGAGTATGTTCGGAATCCCGTTATATTGAGCCAGTACAAAAGTGAATGCATTAATTACGAGGACAAGCGCAGCTGACTTAGCAAAAGACAGCCAAACTGAGGATTGTTCGAAACCGTATTTGGCTTGAATTTTACGGGTTTTGAATTCCTGATACACAACTAGTGTGGAAAGAAGGACGCCTATTACAAGCGTTAGCACATGCATCGTACTTCCATTAAATAGATCGGGTATAAATCCCGAACTGATTTTCTGGAATGACTTCGGAAAAGGAGCTATCGATTGCCCATTTAACACGATCATTGTCAAGCCACGGAACAACAACATTCCCGCCAGCGTAACAATGAATGCCGGTATTTTGATATAGGCTACCCAGAACCCCTGCCAGGCACCTACAAGTGCACCCATTAACAAGGATAGAATAACGGCGAGTACCGGATTCATTTGCATGTCCACCATCATTATTGCTGAAAATGCACCAATAAATGCGGCTACCGACCCTACAGAAAGGTCAATATGACCGGTAATAATGACTAACACCATCCCGATTGCCAGCACAAGAATATAGCTGTTCTGGAGGATCAGGTTAGTTACGTTAAGCGGCTTTAGCAAAATTCCATCTGTAAGGATTTGAAAGAAAATGGATATAAAGATCAGTGCAATAATCATGCCGTATTGGCGGATATTTTTTTTGAAAAGTTCACCTATGGCTCCCATTTGGTATTACCCCCTGCTTCGTGTCATGTATTTCATTAATATCTCCTGCGTCGCATCCTGACGATCTACTTCTCCGCTGATATGCCCTTCATTCATAATGTAGATCCGGTCACACATCCCAAGAATTTCCGGAAGCTCCGAGGAGATGACTAGCACACCTTTACCTTCAGACGCCAGCTGATTGATAATTGAATAGATTTCATATTTGGCACCTACGTCAATACCACGGGTAGGTTCATCCAAGATGAGAATATCCGGCCCCGTATAGATCCATTTACTCAGTACAACCTTTTGCTGATTACCACCACTGAGATTAACTGTTTTTTGCAAGATACTTGGTGATTTGATATTCAGCTTTCTACGGTATTCCTCCGCAACCAGCACCTCTTCGTTCTCGTTAATAACACCATACTTGGAAAGCTTCTTCAGACTGCTCAAAGAAATATTGCGCTTAATATCATCAATTAGAATAAGCCCATAATGTTTGCGATCCTCAGTAACATAAGCTAAACCATGCTCCATGGCCTTGTTAATGTCCGTTAAATGTACTTCCTTACCGTGCATGAATACTTGACCACTGATGCGTTTACCGTAAGATCTGCCAAAGACACTCATGGCAAGCTCAGTTCGCCCAGCACCCATCAACCCTGCGATCCCCACCACTTCACCGCGGCGGATATTCATATTTATATTATTCAGCATTTTGCGATCCTGTTGAGTCGGATGGTACACATTCCAGTTCCGGACTTCAAAGATTGTTTCTCCAATCTCTGGAGTACGTTCGGGATATCGATTCGTCAGATCACGCCCAACCATTCCCTTGATAATGACATCTTCGGTAACCTGATCTTTCTTCATATCAAGGGTCTGTATCGTCTGGCCGTCACGAAGAATCGTTACAGAATCCGCTATCTTCTCGATTTCGTTCAATTTATGCGAAATGATAATGGACGAGATCCCTTGTTTTTTGAGCTCCAAAATAAGCTCCAGCAGATTCTCACTATCATCCTCATTGAGTGCCGCAGTGGGTTCGTCGAGAATAAGCAACTTAACTTCCTTGGAGAGTGCTTTTGCGATCTCTACCAGTTGCTGTTTACCGACCCCGATAGTAGATACCTGTGTAAACGGCGATTCCTTAAGGCCGACGGTTTGCAGCAGTCCTCTTGTCTTAACCGTCGTTTCGTTCCAGTTGATCACCCCACGCTTCGCCTGCTCATTCCCGAGGAAGATGTTTTCCGAAATCGACAAATACGGAATTAACGCCAGTTCTTGATGGATAATAACAATCCCAAGACTTTCGCTATCCTTTATATCTTTGAACTGGCAGACCTGTCCTTTGTATAAAATATCTCCATCATAGTTTCCGTGAGGATACACACCGCTGAGCACTTTCATCAGAGTAGATTTACCGGCGCCATTCTCTCCGCATAAAGCGTGAATTTCGCCCTCTTTAACCTTTAAGTTAACATTTGAGAGTGCCTTAACCCCGGGAAACGTTTTGGTTATTCCCTTCATCTCCAAAATGTAGTCTGTCAATGCTTTTCACCCAGCTTTCCTTGTGACTGTAATAACGGAAGCGGCAAGCGGGCTTTATTCAGACCCACCGCCGCATCCTCATTTTTTCTATCCAGTTAACTAAGTAGATCACTGGATATCCATTACCGGCTAATTATTGACCGAGTTGATCTTTAGTGTAATATCCGCCTTCTACGAGAACCTTATCTAGATTAGTAGCATCAACAGATACCGGCTCCAGCAAATATGCAGGTACGATTTTGACACCATTGTCATAGGTTTTTGTATCATTCACTTCTGCTTCTGTTCCTTTAAGCACGCTTTCAGTCATCTCAACCGCTTTCTTTGCAAGCTCACGAGTATCTTTAAATACGGTTTGTGTCTGTTCGCCAGCCAAGATAGATTTCACGGAAGCAAGCTCAGCATCTTGACCTGTTACAACTGGAAGCTTCTTGTCTCCTGAACCATAACCAATACCTTTAAGCGAGGAGAGAATACCGATACTGATACCATCATAAGGTGAAAGTACTGCATCCAGATTGTCGGAAGCATAGTTCGCGCTCAGCAGGTTATCCATACGGGCTTGAGCTGCTGCTCCATCCCAACGAAGGGTGGCAACTTGATCCATAGTTGTCTGTTTACTGCGAACAACCAATTTACCGGATTCAATATAAGGATTCAGGATGGACATTGCTCCATCAAAGAAGAAGTAAGCATTGTTATCATCCGGGGAACCGCCGAACAGCTCAATATTGAAAGGTCCCTTGCCTTCTTTCAGTCCAAGTTTTTCTTCAATGTATGAGCCTTGAAGCACTCCGACTTTAAAGTTATCGAAAGTAGCATAATAGTCTACATATTCACTTTTTTTGATTAATCGGTCATAAGCGATAACTTTTACGTTGGCATCATGTGCTTTTTGCAGGACATCTGTCAGAGCCTCGCCGTCGATTGAAGCGATTACAATTGCATTTACGCCTTTAGTGATCATATTCTCAATTTGGGAAACCTGATTCTCAACTACGTCCTCAGCATATTGAAGGTCAGTACCATAACCCAGCTTCTCGAACTCTTTTACCATGTTGTTGCCGTCATTAACCCAACGCTCCGAAGATTTGGTAGGCATTGCAATCCCGACCTTACCTTTGTCTCCTTCAGAACTGCCACTAGAACCATTTCCACAAGCGGATAAAATAAGTACAAGTGCCATCGTCAACATCATCCATGAATACTTTTTCATTTGGCAATACCCCCTGAACTATTCTTTGTCTTTACGAAAGCCAATGCTTCGTTTGACAAGTTGAGTATAGCAAGGCAGTGTGGGTGTGGTATTTACAATGAAACTACTGTTTTTATAAAAATCGAACCTTTGTTAGCGTTTTCATAAATAGGCGCAAAAAATAAGGGAGTTCCAATCACCATATAAATGGCTAAAGGAACACCCTTATCTTTAGAGCAACACTTTAGGGAGAGCCGTATTACATTCCTTCGACGACGGTGCTGGAAACCCCCTCTACTTTTACAGACATGTAAACGTCTATGGGATCCTCTCGATCTACTTTAAAACCAAACCGTTCATAAAGACGTCTAGCAGAACTGCCTTGTAGAACATTCAATGTTACACGTTTTCCTTTTACATCATTTTGTTCAAGCAGTTTTTTTAATACTTGACTGCCGACTCCATTACCTTGGTAAAGGGGTTGAATATAAAAATGTTCCAATAAAAAACCCTCTAACGTCGGTTTAAAAGCTATGCAGCCCACAAAAGAAGCGTCTGCCTCAATGATCCAAGTATAAACGGCTTCAAATGCATTACGGAATCGTTGGCGAACTTTCTCTTCATCAAACCTTCCCAACCTAGTTAAATCATCACGAAGTACAATAGCCCGTAAATTAGCGAGGGTCTCAACATCTGAATTCTGGGACTTGCGAAGAGTAATCTCTTTCATCTAATTGTAACAACTCCTTGTTTACCTAAGTTACACTGCCATCTTCCGGAGTTGCCCCTTTGCGGAATTGCAGAGGAGATACACCCGTTTGCTTTTTAAAAGAGGTACTGAAATAATGCTGAGTCTCATAACCTGTCCGCTCTGCAACTTCATTAACACTCATATCCGTTGCATTCAACAACTGTGCAGCCTTCCGAATTCGAATCTGTGTCAAATAAGCCCCAAAGGACGTGCCTAGTTCCTGCTTGAACAGCCTGCTGAGATAAACCGGAGAAGCCTGCAGCATGCCTGCCATTGAATCCAGAGTCAAGCCATATTCGCTGTAATGCTCTAGCATGTATTGCTTCGCTCTTCGGACTAAAGGGGATAACGGCACTTCCTTAGAAAGAGTTACTCTACACTTGCGGTAGGCGGCAGAAAGCTCTGTAATGTCTCCCTCAACCAGCTCAATACCAACCTCTACGGCGATCTTCAGGTGAAGTCGGACCTCTTGTTCCACACGTGCCAGCACGGCCTCTGCGTTATTCTCCCATAAAAGAACAACAATTAGACCGGTAGTATCACGAAAAATAGCTTTAGGATATTCATTTAATAACTCCATGGTAATATTCTCTATCGCAAACAAAAACAGCTGCCGTTCGTTCTCCTTCATTCCTGAGTTCTGTACTTCCCAACGCCAGCGGATAATGCCTAGCAATTCAGGACGAATTAAAGGCAATTGCAAAAAGTTGAGCTGTTCCATAATCTCGGACGGACTCAAGTTGCCGTCGAGCCATTCCTGACAGAAGCGCTCACGCAGCAACGGGAAATTTTTCAGGATTTGCCTGGAGGCCTGCTCCAAATGCTGACTCTTCTGTCGCTCGGATTCCAGCTCATCCCTTATCCCCCGTATCACCTGTGTCAGTTGTTTTGGATCAGCAGGCTTAAGAATATAATCATTAACTTGGAGTCTAATCGATTCCTGAGCGTAAGTAAACTCATCATGTCCAGTAATCACAATGATCTTGCAGGCTGGCAGTTTCTCTCTAAGATTTTTCATTAGCTCGATTCCGTGCATAATAGGCATATTAAGGTCAACGAGCGCAATATGAATACTGTGCTTCAGGGCATTTTCCAGCGCTTCCTCGCCATCCTCCGCTTCCGTTACAACCTGCAGCCCCAGGCCTTCCCAATCCACCGACTGCCGAATTCCTTCTCGAATGATGTACTCATCATCCGCAATCATAACTCTCCAGCGTTCCATAGCATGTACCTCCATGTGCAGTTACTCTATATGCTTTTATGCGTGTTATAGCTATCTCGGACAATTGGATGGCGAACGATCACGGTAGTTCCGGTTCCTATTTCACTATCAATGTGAAGACCATATTCTTGACCGTATGTTAGACGAATCCGCGCCTGAACGTTCAGAATACCATATCCGCTCCCCGTACTATCAGGTACATGTTGCTCCGCACCTGATTCCTGCTCTAGCCCTATTCTGTCCAGCTTCTGTCTTAACATAGCAAGGCGGTCCGGCGGTATACCGGCTCCATTGTCCCGAACGGTCATGTAAAGATCCCCTTTTGCCTCGGTCACTTCAATAGAGATATGTCCTGGGCCACGCCGCTCTTTGATCCCGTGATAAATCGCATTTTCTACAATCGGCTGCAACAAAAGCTTCAGTACATAAAACTCCTGCAGCTGCGGATCTGCTTCAATACTATAGGCAAGCTTGCTGCTGTACCTTACCTGCTGAATTTTCAAATAGCTGACAATATGCTCGAGTTCATCCGCCAAAGGAACAATGTCACTTCCCTTGCTTAATCCGAGACGAAATAGCCGTGATAGTGAATGTACCACTTCCGCAATGTCTTCGGCCCCTTTATTGCGAGCCATCCAATGTATCGTATCCAAAGTGTTATACAAGAAATGCGGCTTAATGTGGGCTTGCAGGCTGCGCAGCTCCGCTTCCCTCTTCTGCCTTTCCTGTAGTTCTGTCAAAGAAAGCAAGCGGGATATTTGTGCCAGCATGGCATTAAAACTTCGTCCCAGCATCCCAATTTCATCGGAACGCTCGCCCCAGTACCGTATGGTTAAATCCCCGGATTCCGCTTTGCTCATAAATGACATCAGCTGTCCGATAGGCCGTGAAATAGAATAAGCCAGATAAAAAGATGCCGTCATGCCCAGCATGCAGACCACGAATACAAAGGTGACGACATTAAACGTAATTTCTCTGACCCCATAGGCTGATTCCTCCATCGGAAAAACACCCAAAGTCGTCCATCCGGTAAATGGAGAGGTTCTGTAAATCATCTGTATATGCCTTCCATCCACCTTCTCTGAGGAAATACCAGAAGTTTCAGTGAATAGCTTCATAGGTATATTCTTGATAAGTGGATGCTGCGGTGTATATATCATATCCCCGCTGCTGTCCACCACTGTTAAATAACCGGTTTTGCCAAGTGTAACATCTCTAGCTGTCTCTGCAATAACACGAAGCTTCAAATCCACCAGCACAACACCTTGCACGACTTGAGTCTCCGGATCAATAATGGCTCTTACTGCGGATACAACTTCACTTTCCTTATAATCTGCATGTGACCTTACTGCCCGACCATAGGGATGTCCAACAATTTTGAAAATCCCCTTATTATCAACAGCTGCCTTATACCACTCTTCGTCCGTGACACTAGTTCCAGAGCGCGTATACATCTCATTACTAATGAAATCGCCCCCGCTGTTCACCACCATGATACCAGCGATTTCCGAGCTCAGTGTCGTGAATCCCTGTAGAAATTTACGTATATTATATTCAGCAGATTCACCGCTGGTGGTTCCCGAAATATCAGTGGATATCCCTTTCGCTAAAAACTTCTGAACCCCTGGATCGAAGGAGATTAAATAAGTGATCTTCTGCAGATTCTCAACGTCATTCTCCAGTGCCGTATTAACTTTTCCAATCAACTGGATCGTATTCTCATTACTCTGATCTTCAACAATACGGTCTACAGTCCAGCCTATCAGCAGTCCTAAGCCGATGGAGGGCAAAATACTAATGAGTAAAAAGTGTACAATTAGCTTGTAGCGTAAAGGTAGATTATTTAACTTCAGACTGTCCATCGTAATTCGTGATTTACGGGTCATTGTTCAACCCTCCTCTTGCAGCAGTTACTTTGCATAGTAGTTATCCACATTTGCCCGCGTAACTACATCAATTCCTGTATTCACCGTATCTGGAACCGTCATAGGCTTGTACTGAGAATATCCCGAAGGCGCGGCAGCAAGATCACGATTAAGCTGAAATAGTTCCATAAGTGACCAATACCCCATATTCCAAGTACCCTGGGCCATAGTAGCTGAGATGATGCCGTTTTTCACTAAATCAAGAGTTCCCTTGTCAGTGTCAAAGCTGATGATTTTGGGAGATACTCCTGTCCCTTTATGTGCTTGTACCGCTTCAGCAACACCTATACCGCCATTCGATTCTGTAGCAAATATTCCTGAGAGCCCCGGATAGCGTGTTAGTATTTGTTCAGCGGCCTCTCTGGAATAGACTTGATCACCCCGTCCATCCTGAACAGCAACAACCTCCATTCCCGGGTAATCATTGATTATAGTGTCACGAAAACCATCTGTACGCTCCTGATGATTATGCTGATCGGGTGTGGTAACAATAGCTATCTTGCCGGCACTCCCTGTCAGTTCGGCCATTTTGTGGGCTGCTTCTATTCCGGCACTATAATTATCCGTGCCCAAAAAGGAATAGGCCTTGCTATTCGGTGCTCCTGAGTCAAATAGGACTACGGGAATACCGCTCTCCACCGCTTTGTTGATAGTAGCGGTTAGAAGCTTGGAGTTTACTGCCGAGATGGCAATTCCTGCAGGCTTTTTGGCAATTACTTGCTCAAGCACGGTCATTTGTTCATTTGCATTATGTTGAGTAGAACCATGATATTCTACGGAGACATTCAATTCTTCGGCCCCGTCCTCGAAGCCCTTCAGGACACTTTTCCAATAATCGATCCCACTCTGAAAAGTAACCATAACATAGGTATCTTCTATATTCCCCCGTAACCCAGTTGTCTCCCATGGATCTGCAGTTCGTGCCTGAAGCTTGTAATTCAGTACATATACGAGGAAAATTCCAATTAGAAAGACATAAACAAGCCACAGCTTTTTCATACTGAAACCCCTTTCAATTGTGAATATGGGTAAAGTGACCCATGCCCATCATACCCCTTTTAATTTACAAAATAAATATCTATTTCACAAATATATAAAGAAAAGAGGCTCACGGAAGTCTCCTTCCATAATGCCTCTTCTAAGTAAAAATAATACCTAAAACTATGCTTTCACGTACAAACGGCTGCTTTCTTCCCAATATTCCCCTGGCTGCAAACTGAAGAGTCCAATTTCGTCTGCTGGCAGGTCAACATGCGGGGCATTCACCAGATTGATTTGCGGTTCCGGGCAAAAGAAACCTTCTGTAGCAAAGTTGTTCCAGATCATCCATTGTTTATAGGAGGTTCCTACATCATAAACAAGGGTCACTCCTGCTTTGCTATCCGTGAGTTCCATTCGATTGCGTCCGTTTTGTGCTACAGCGGTGTAATGGTTGTCCATAGCTGCATAAAAAGGATACACGCCTTCGTTGCGAAGAGCTACTTCCTCCGGCTGCAGCTCCTGATAACCACCTGTAGGCAGCATCCGTTCGTTCAGCTCCCAACGATCACCGATCGTAAGCTTAACACGATAATCCTGAGCCGAGCTTCCAGGTGCAAACGGAGCATTGACCGCGGTATGGAACGCCAGCAGACAAGGCATGATATCGTCCCCGTCATTATGCACAAGAAGCTGTTGGGACAATCCGCCCTCTCCAAGGGTATAACGCAGCTTAATGGTATATTTATGTGGGAGATATTGATAGGAATCATGATTTTCATCTACTTGTATCTTCACGGTAACAAAGCTTTCGCTTACGCCGCTGCCGAATTCCTCAACTTCCCAGGCAGCTGTATGTAAGAACCCATGCAAATGATTGCCTGTTGCGGCTTCATTGACCGGAAACTGGTACACTTGTCCATTCCACGGAAACTTTCCATCTTCGTAACGATTTGGAGGAAACAGCACTGGTATTCCATGAATGCCCGGGTTTTGTCTGAAAGCTTCCATTTCCTCTGCACCAGGCTCGTGCAGAAAACGGTAACCGTTTTCGGTATCACGGAAGCAAATTAAATTTCCCCCGATTCCAGGCAGCACTGCTGCCTCATAACGTCCGGCTTTCAACCAAATAGCAGCTTCGCCTTCATATTGTCCTTCAAATGCTGAAATTGACATAATAACTATAACTCTCCCTTCCAGAATCAAAAAATATCTCTGCACTTGTTAGATTACCACAACTTGCCTCTGAAGCGACATGTCAATTTATAATTGCTCTACTTCAACACTCATTACATGGTTGATATGCTTAACATCATAATAAATTTCGGTAGCATAATCCCTGTCCGGTGCAGACAAAACCATGTCTATCAATTGTCTTCCGTCTTCTAAATCTTTAATTTTCATTCTGCGGATCACTCTAGTGCCGCCTTTGGACTTCTTGTTCTCATTTTCTTGGCGGTTCTCAATTTTTTGAATTACTTCGGTTAAGACATAGTTGGCTTCCATAATAATTTTGACGGAGACCTCATGTTTGTTCAATCCCTCCGGGCCAATCGCCTTGATTAAATGCGGAACCACATTAACCGCGAACATTAAAAGCACTACAGCATAAGCAGCCTCAACATAAAAGCCCGCCCCTACCGCTATTCCAATCCCGGAAGCCGTCCAGATTAATGCTGCCGAGGTTAAACCGGAGATTGCATCCCCGCCTCTTCTGAGAATAACTCCTGCTCCCAGAAAACCGATCCCGCTTACAATTTGAGCTGCCAACCGCATTGGGTCCATATTAGGATGGTTGGGATTTGCGAATTTGTCGTATGCATGGATGGAGACAACAGTGACAAGACAACTTGCGATACTAATGACCATACTGGTCCGAATCCCCAACGGCTTCTGTTTCAGTTGCCGGTCAATACCGATGAAAAGCCCGAACAGCATGGCAAGAAGTAATTTGACTAACGCTTCTGTGTGCATTTGCATAGAAACCTCTCCTTAACTTGATAAACACAGTATATTATAACGGATAACAAGTGATTTGATTATTATTATTTTATTTATTCTATTTAAGATGAACGTAAAATGTTAACTTAAGCCTCAGGAGTTACTACAGCGAAGATTTGACTTCCGGCCGCTGTTGTCGTAAGACTTTCTTTGATTTAACCTTCTTAAAGCGGTTGAAATCCGGATAGAGCTTCTGCTTTCGAAGCGAGCTTTCCTACGGAAAGCTTTTGAGCGGTTGCTATCGCTCCCACAGTTCCAATTTTCCCCAGGATTATTTTAGAAGGAATTTTTCCTACTAAGTTAAGGATTGAACCACCTATTGAGTTATTTAGTGGTAATTTTTCCCTCTAAATTCAGGTTTTAGCCTCAAAAAGCCTCAAAGTGGATAATCTCCTAGCATTTAGAGGGGATATTTCCCTCTAAATGTTGATTACAAGGTTTTATTTGTGATTTAGAGGGGAATTTTCCCTCTAAACTTTATTTGCCACGGATTCAGACTCCTAGTAGCTAACTGGATCAAACACAAACTTGTAATTATCCGTTACTGGAGAACAATCAAATCAATTTAAGTTGAGAATATACACCAAAAAGACTTGAATATGTTGTCTCATTCCAGACTTCATATCCAAGCCTTAATTGGGTCGTAGCTTATTGGACAATCCTATCCAAGCATCATTCGATCATCAGCCAGCTTGTGGCCGCTTATCGCTTCAAATTCACCTAGAAGACGTTCAACCGTAAGATCCTTTTTACGTGTCTCATCAATATCCAGAATCACGCTTCCCTTGTCCATCATAATCAAGCGGTTTCCGAGCCGTATAGCCTGCTCCATATTATGAGTGACCATAAGTGTGGTCAATTTCTTCTCTCGGACTATGGTTTCTGTCAGCTTCGTAATCAACTCTGCACGGGAAGGGTCCAATGCTGCTGTATGCTCATCCAGTAACAAGATTTGGGGTTGAGTGAAGGTGGCCATAAGAAGGCTTAGTGCTTGTCTCTCCCCACCGGAAAGCAGGCCAACCTTCGCACGCAGCCTGTTCTCCAACCCGATTCCCAAGTGTTCCAGCTGCTCACGGAACAGATTGCGCTTCGCTGAATTCACACCGAACGACAGTCTCCGGTTTTTGCCGCGCTTATACGCCATCGCCAAATTCTCTTCAATCGTCATATGCGGAGCGGTCCCAGCCATCGGATCTTGAAAGACCCGACCAATCCAACGGCTTCGTTGATACTCAGCCAGATGGCTTATTGAATTACCTTCAATCCGAACTTCACCAAGATCTGGCTTCATTACACCGGAAATGATATTCATCAGAGTGGATTTACCAGCCCCGTTGCTACCAATTATCGTAACGAAATCTCCAGAATGCAGTTCGAGGTCTATGCCCAGAAGCGCAATTTTTTCATCGGGTGTCCCGGGATTAAAGAGCTTGGTTACATTATCTAGCTTTAGCATCGATATTGCCCCCCTTCTTACTGTTAAGGGCCTGTTCAGCCAATTCAATGGTCCGCTTCCGGGCCGTGCTTTTGAGCTTCAGGAACCGCTGTACAGAAGGGAATACAAGAGCAACAATAACAATGATAGCAGTAATCAGTTTCAGATCGGAAGCCTCAAGCCAGTCAACTCTCAAGGCAAGTGCCACTACTATCCTATAGACGATGGAACCAAGTACAACCGCCAGTGTTGCGCGGAACACACTCCCTCTTCCAAAGATAGCCTCACCAATGATCACAGAAGCCAATCCGATAACAATCATACCAATACCCATAGAGGAATCGGCAAAAGCCATGTACTGGGCGATTAGGGCTCCCGAGAGCGCAACCATTCCGTTCGACAGGCTTATACCGAGAATAGTCGTATTATCTGTGTTTACTCCAAAGCTTCGAATCATACGTGCATTATCACCAGTTGCCCGCAGTGCAAGACCCAAATCCGTTCGCAGGAAGAGATCCATAAGCACCTTCACAAAAATAACTACAAAAGGCATGACAAGTAGCGGATTTATCGAAGTGAAGAGAGAGTCATCTCCCATTAATGAAACATTGGGTTTCCCCAAGATCCGTAAATTAATAGAGTAGAGCGCAATCATCATCAGAATTCCTGACAAGAGGCCGTTTATTTTTCCTTTGGTGTGAAGCAGCCCCGTACACATTCCGGCAGCCATCCCTCCGCCAAATGCAGCCAGCGTTGCCAGCCACGGTGAGAAACCATTAGAAATCATTACAGCAGCAATAGCACCGCCTGTTGTATAGCTTCCGTCCACGGTTAGATCAGGAAAATCTAAAATTCGAAATGTAATATATACTCCTAGAGCCATAAAAGAAAATAACAGCCCCAGTTCAATAGCTCCAATTATTTGTTCTGACATAGGTGACTTCCTCCCTCAAACGGCAGAGGAGCGCTCTCTTAAGGAAACGCTCCTCACATCTCTAATGTGTCTTATTGAATAATATTATTGGTTTGATCAGCAACATCTGCCTTCATAGCATCTGTTACTTCAATACCTTGGGCTGCAGCAGCCTTAAGGTTGAGAATAAGGTCCAGCTTTTCCTGCATCGTAACTTTTAAATCGCCGACTTTCTTACCATTCTTGAGAATCTCTACAGCCATTTGCCCTACTTGGTATCCATGGTCGTAGTATTTAAATCCAACTGTTGCAAAAGCACCCTTCTCAACCGTATCACGGTCACTTGCAAAGAACGGCATTTTATTATCATTAGCGGTCTGAATGATCGTATCTACTCCGCTAACCACCGTATTGTCCAGTGTAATATACAATGCATCTGCTCGGCCTATAAGTGATTCGGCGGCCTGTTTCACTTCAGAAGTATTCGTAATGGCTGCCTTTACTAACTCAATTCCATGCTTATCGAGAGCTTTCTTGGCCAAATCTGCCATGATAACTGCATTCTGTTCGCCTTCATTAATAACGAGCCCCAGTCTCTTTACCTTAGGAAAGTTGGCTGCAATATAATCCATCAGTCTAGTAATGGCTTCAGGATTAGTATCCGATGCGCCGGATACATTACCGCCCGGGTGCTCTAGATCAGTAACAATTTTGGCATCCAGTGGGTCAGTAACAGCTGCGAAAAGAATAGGTGTGTCGTTCTTCATCGATTGCACAACGGCTTGAGCGGAAGGTGTCGCGATGGCAAGTACTAAATCATTGTCATCCGCCGCAATTTTCTGGGCGATCGACAGATTGTTGGTGGCATCCGCTTGTGCATTTTCGAAATCCACTTTCAGGTTCTCACCCTCAACGATTCCAGCGTCTTTTAACGCAGCTAGAATCCCTTCTCGGGTTGCATCAAGTGCAGGATGCTCTACATATTGTGATATGGCAATTTTGTATGACTTCGCCTCAGCATTGCCCGCAGCTGCATTTCCTGCGTTCGTACCAGTACCTGTATTCGTGTTCGCAGCAGAATTATTATTTCCGCAACCTGCGGCAATCAGTGCCAAACATAAACTTAAACCCGCCCAGACTTTTTTCTTTTTCATCTCAATACCCCTTTTCGTTTACGGTATCAGCGCGTGCATTGGAAGTAGCGCTACAGCATTGTCGCTTTTATAGATAAAAGCGTTAAAGTGTAAGCTCCCACAAACCTTACATATGCCTAGGAAAATCTATTAAACTAATATTATATGGAGGTTGAATATCCGTCAATCATTTATGCACCCGCCATATTTTACAAAATAAGCACAATCTCAATTTTTTATTAATGAAGAGAGTTGATTTCCTTGACATACATTGCCTTACTCTGAATACATAAAAAAACGCCCTCTGCACAAACTTAACTTACAGTTTATTCGGGGAGCGTGTGACATGATTTCTTTTCAGCAAAAAATTCGATCTATCCTAATTCTGACGGTTGTTATCTCGACTGGTACAGCTTGCGGCAATACACAAAACGCGAACACTCAATCTGCCGACTCTAGTTCACAGTACAGAACAGCTTCCTCAAGCTATATCGAGAAATCTGCAATAACAGATCAGACAGGTAAGACATGGGTTCCGCTTGAACCTGCAATAGCCTCTCTCGGATACCGTATTAAAGATGAATCCTCAACCGGAGGCTACGCCAAAATCGGCTACAGCGATGTGATGTACATGATGCGTCCTTCTTCGAGGAAAGTATACTCCCTTGGCAAGCAGTTCTACTTACCGGAAGCCCCACAACGACGAAACGGTCATATTTATTTGACGACCACCTCGTTATCGAAATTACTGCAAACTAAGGTAAGCGTAAATTCAAAAAACGGTGAGGTTATGATAGACACCCCTACAGAGCCTATAAATAACAACCAGGTTCAGTCTTTCCGAATCCAAAGTAGTACTTCCGTGGATACTGATGAATTAGTTTCCTACGCTAGAAGGTTTATGGGTGTTCCGTACGTATTTGGAGCTGGACCCTACGAGGATACCAAGACCTTTGACTGCTCTTCTTTTACCCGTCATGTATACCGAAAATTCGGTGTCAACTTGCCGCGGTTAGCCAAAGATCAGGATAACTTGGGGCGGCGTGTCGATCGTAGCGAGCTACAGCAAGGCGACTTAATATTCTTTACTGTACCCGGACGGTTTAAAAGTAATGCGATTCCTGGACATGTCGGCATTTATATCGGAAATGGTAAGTTTATTCACACCTGGGGTGACCCTGGGGTACAGATAAGTGATTTGGATAAAGGTTATTGGAGTGATGTTGTTCTTCATATGCAGCGTATTCATTAAAATAAACTCCTAAAAAAGCGTACCTGCCTCTGTCGGGCGGGTACGCTTTTTTATTGTGAATACCTTATCACATACCTTAGCGGAACATCCCCCATAGACGAATAAGATGAAAGGTGTTATTAGGGTCAATTTTCTGAGCAATAATAAACTTTACAATTTGTTCTTCTTGTGTAGATGTTAATTTCTCACTCATCACACCTGCTGCATTGCGCACCAGCCTACGTACAATCGCACCGTCCTGAAGATCCTTCTTAGAGATTCCATTGATCATATTTTTAACACGTTCCTTGATCGCAGGATTCTTCATCTTCAGCTTAATCCGTTCAACGAGCTGTGGGCTGATTCCAAATTGCTGATAATTCAAGCTCGGCACCCCCAATCATATCCAATCTTGCTTAGTATATGTTGGAGAAGTGCCGCATGTGCCTAATTAATCAATTAAATCCCCTTGGAAAATCTGCTCGCCCTGAAGATAACTCCGTAACGGAGCGAAGTCAGGAGAAGTCCAGAATTGAGCATCCTTAAGCAATTCCGCCGCATCGTCCCGTGCTTGTTCTAGAACATCGAAGTCAGCAGTCATGTCCGCCAAGCGGAACTCCGGCAATCCGCTCTGCTTCGTCCCGAAGAAATCTCCGGGTCCACGCAGCTCCAAATCCCTCCGCGAGACTTCGAATCCGTCATCCGTTTCTGTCATAGCGCTCATCCGTTCCCGCCCAATTTCAGATTTCGGATCAGCAACCAGTACACAGAAAGAGGCGTGCACTCCTCTGCCTACCCGCCCACGCAGCTGGTGCAGCTGTGACAAGCCGAAGCGGTCCGCATCCATGATAACCATCAGTGTAGCATTCGGAACGTCAACACCAACCTCTACAACCGTTGTGGAGACCAGCAATTGCAGTTCATTGCTATAGAACGCGCGCATAACCTCGTCCTTTTCACTCGGAGTCATCCGTCCATGCAATAACCCAACTTTAAAGTCCGGAAAGGCCTGACTCATCTGAATATGGAGATCAATAACATTCTGAACATCCAACTTGTCCGACTCTTCAATGAGGGGACAAATGAGATACGCTTGCCGCCCTTGGCCTACCTCACGTCTAATTAGCTTTAATACTCTCTCCATAAGATCATGCTTCACCCAGTAGGTAGTAATGGGTACACGCCCTTTGGGGCGCTCCGACAGCGTAGACACATCCATATCCCCAAATACGGTAATGGCCAGTGTACGCGGAATAGGGGTGGCTGTCATCGTAAGTACATCGGGGTTGTAGCCTTTACGGCGCAATACACCGCGTTGATTCACTCCGAATCGATGCTGCTCATCCGTCACAACCATCCCAAGACTCCGAAAGAACACATCCTCCTGGATCAAGGCATGGGTTCCTACAACAATATCCGTCATCCCCATTTGGAGTGAAGCTAATAAATCTTTACGTTTACGTCCGTTTACGCTTCCTGTTAGCAATCCAACCGTAATCCCAAACGGCTCAAACATCTTCGTAAGAGACCTCATGTGCTGCTCAGCTAAAATCTCCGTTGGAACCATAAGAGCTCCCTGAAACCCTGAGCGAACAGTGGTGAATAATGCAATGGCAGCCAGAACAGTTTTGCCTGAGCCTACATCCCCTTGCAATAACCGATTCATACAATAGGGAGAGCGCATATCATGGAGAATTTCGAGCTCCACAGTTTTTTGTGCATCTGTCAGCTCAAACGGAAGACTGCGGACAAACTGCCGAATCGTAGCGTTATCCGCGGTATGAACAACTCCGTCCATCCGTCCGCGATTTAGTACACGGAAAGCTTGTACCTTTAATTGAAAAAGAAACAATTCTTCGTAAACCATACGCCGCCGGCCCTGCTGCCCTTCCTGACTGTCCTCAGGCTTGTGAATCGTAGCGATTGCCCGTTTCCGGGGCATGAAATCGTATTTCCTCATAATCGAATGAGGTAAAATTTCCGGGATTAGATCGCCGAACTGCTGCAAGGCCTGATGAATAACTTTTCTAATCCATGACTGCGTAATCTTGGCACCTACAGAATATACAGGCTGCAGCGTACCCGTCTTTCCTTCACCTCGGTCAGGAAATTCATAATCAGTTACTGTAATTTGATTCCGCTTCTGATCCCACTTGCCTGTAAGAACAATTTCCCGCCCTATGGTCAGCTGTTCACGTACATATTGACGGTTGAACCAGGTCGCAGTGAACATCCATGGCTCCGCCACCATTTTGCAGCTTAGACGTGATTTGCCGCCGAAACGTTGCAGCACAGGTATGCCGATCACTTTGGTTTCCAGGGTAACTTTATCCCCATGCTTTACCTCGCTTAACGTTCGAGGCCGATAATCCTCATAGCGAAACGGATAATATTCCAGCAAATCCTTCACTGTAGAAACGCCAAAGGCGTGGAGCTCGCCTTGCTTTTGAGCGCTCACGCCAGTTATTTTCTTAACTTCAATTTTATCTAAAGAATGTGTCATGTTCATCCCTCATTATGCGGGCCAGATGAATACGGCTAAAGTTCCGTTTCCGACATGGCTGCCAACCACAGGACCTATGTTGGTTAGCACTTGCTCTTCCAGCGTGAAATGCCCCGCCAGTTCGTTAAGGAATTCCTTGCCGGACTCCGGTTCAGCGGTATGACCCACAGCCACATTAATTTTATTCACACCCTGCAGATCTGCCTTGAACAGCTCGATCATACGGGCAACTGCCTTCTTCCGTCCTCTGACCTTCTCAACCGCATAAATAACACCTTCGGAGTCAATCGAGAGAATCGGTTTGATATTCAGTAATGTACCCAGTACAGCAGAAGCTTTACCGATCCTGCCTCCCTTTTGAAGATACTCCAACGTATCCACCAAAAAGTACAATTTACGGGAAAGACGCAGCTTTTCTACGGATTCCAGAATTTCCGGAACTGATTTACCCTCTGCAGATAATCTGGCCGCGTGAGTTACCATTACACCGAAACCGTAGGACGCAGAAAGGGTATCCACAACCGTTATCCCTTCCCCCTCTTCCTCAAGCATGGATTTAGCCAGCATTGCGGATTGGTAGGTCCCACTTAGAGCGGAAGAAATATGAAGGGAAAGAATAGAACTATCCGGATAACGCTCTAAAATAGTCCGGTAAACATTCATATACTCTATCGGTGACGGTTGAGAAGTAGTCGGCAGCTGTAGAGAACGGGGAAGACGCTCATAAAACTGCTCTGGTGTCATATCCAAATTATCCCGGAAAGCTTCTTCGCCGAACATTAATGTCAATGGGACTACCTCAATACCCAGTGCTTCCGCCATTGCTGGCGGGATATCGGAAGTACTATCGGTTACGATTATGGTACGATTCATAGATTGCCTCCCCCATTTAATTACACACACCGCTATATTTTAGAGTAATAAGTTCAGGTTACGGCTCCACGGAAAATAAATAGTAGTAAATAGGTTGGCCGCCCTCATGTATCTCAACTTCCACATCTGGATAGGTCTCATTCAACCACTGCCCCAAAGTCTCCGTAACTTCCGCATTCGCTTCTTCACCAATCAAGATCGTGATGATTTCATCGCCATTCTCAATCATATTGGATAATAAAGCTGTACTGGAGGCTAAAAGATCATCCGCAGCAGCGACAATTTTTGAATTGGAAATTCCGATAAATTGTCCTGCTTTAATCTCTAGTTCGTCAAAGCTGGTATCACGCACTGCATGGGTCACCTGGCCCGATTTAACCTGGGAGATAGCCTCAAGCATGTTCTCAGTATTACTCTCGACTGCATCCTCTTCCTGAAAAGCAAAGGCGGCCGCAATCCCTTGTGGAATACTCTTGCTTGGGATCACTGTAATATCACGTTCACCCTCCAACAGCTCCTTGGCCTGTTGTGCAGCCAATATAATGTTAGAGTTGTTAGGCAGAATATAAACATGCTTCGCAGATATAGAAGAGATCGCATTTACGAAATCCTCTGTGCTCGGGTTCATGGTCTGGCCTCCTGCCAGGACGGCATCTACTCCAAGACTTTTGAAAATATCAGCAATTCCCTTGCCGGATGACACCGCTATGAAACCAAAGGGAGCCAAATCGTCCGCTGGGGGTACCGCCGGAGCTTGAATACTGCTTATCTCCTTAGGAATATCTGCAAAAACCTCAGGCATTGGAGCAATATCCATTCCAGCTGTAAGCAGGTCACGATGCTGTTCACGCATATTTAAAATATGAATTTGTGTGATCTCTCCAAATTTCAAGGCCAGATTAAGAACCTCACCCGGAGCTTTGGAGTGCACATGCACTTTAATGGTCTCATCATCTGAAATAACGATAATGGAATCACCATTAACTGATAACGCTTTCCGAAATGCATCCTCATCAAAATCCGCTACAGCGGTTCCGCCTAGATGACGATTAATGAAAAATTCCATATCGTATAAGAATTCAATGTCTTCCGTAGACAGCTGGGATTGCGCAGTAGTCTGTACCGTAGTTAAGGCAAGATCAGTTTTCGTTAATACGGAAACTGGCACAGTCTTCACTGGAACGGCTTGTCCCTGTGATGGGGCGCTAACGGAATGTTCACCGTTCGTAAGGTACTGGTGGAAGCCTTCGTAGATGTAGACTAGGCCTTGTCCCCCAGAGTCAACAACACCTACCTGCTTAAGCACAGGCAACAGCTCAGGTGTATTTGCTAATGCTTCTTTGGCTTTCGACAATACTTCTGTCATCAGCTCAGTAACATCGCTTGTACGACGGGCATAATAAACAGCATGTCTTGCAGCTTCTTTGGCAACGGTAAGAATAGTTCCTTCAACCGGTTTAACAACTGCTTTATAAGCGGTATCTACTCCTGTTTGCAATGCTGCTGCAAATTGTACTGTACTAAGCTCTTCATGCTGCGCAGAATACCGGCTAAATCCTCTGAACAACTGAGACAGTATTACACCTGAGTTGCCGCGTGCGCCCATTAAAAGACCTTTAGAGAGGACACCAGCACACTGCCCAACAGAGGATGTATTATTCTTCTTCAATTCATTCGCACCTGCGGTCATCGTCAAATTCATATTAGTCCCCGTATCACCATCTGGAACCGGAAAAACATTTAAAGAATTGACGTGCTCAGCATGCTGCTGCAGCTTTTCCGCACCTGCTAAAACCATTGCGGTAAAGTCTGTTCCATTTATAGAACGCTTGCTCAATGAGAATTCCCCTTCCTAACTTCATGCCTAATCAACGCATTCATTAACTGGACATAATACACTAATTTATATTGTACTATAAGAGACAAAAGAAATAAATGTTTTTGAATCGGTTGACGTAGCATTTTTTACTGTGATATTATATTTAAGTATTGTTTTATGCAGGTGTAAGTAACAAGGAGGTGTAATATATGTCCCGCAAATGTGCAGTAACAGGCAAAAGCCCAAGTACTGGAAACCACGTGTCTCACGCAAACAACCGCAATCGTCGTTCTTGGGGAGTTAACGTTCAGAAGGTCCGTATCTTGGTAAACGGCAAACCGAAACGCGTATACGTCAGCACCCGTGCTTTGAAATCCGGTAAAGTTGAGCGCGTCTAGTTTCTAGAAACTTCCAGACCCGACCTATATTTTTTATCAAGCAAAAAGCACCCTTTACATTTGTAAGGTGCTTTTTTTCATGTTTTCTTTTGTCTTAGGGACTCAGCTTTTCTGAAATGTATTCAGAATTGCTTTCACAAACCCTCCCAAAAATCTCGGCAGCTTGAATGTGTAAAATTTCATAATTCACCCTCCCATCATTTCATGCCTTACGGTAGGAGACTAACTCTTAATCCGAAGCGAAACGGCATTGCAGTCCTCTCCGTTCCATAAGAAGAAACGGCTTAGCCGTCTTTAACTAGACGACACCCGTTTCTCGTAGAAATATAAGAAGGATTGTGGGAACCTTATTTCTTTCTTATATTTCAATAAAAAGGCTACATGAGATTTCTGCTCATGTAACCATATTTATGCGTATGGGGCTTATCCTATTACCTTAAGTCTTCTTAATGGCCTCTTACTGGGCCTTTTCATTCGCCGCTGCACGAATAGAGGCAATCGCCGCTGCACGGTCACTCCGACCAAATACCGCGTTGCCAGCCACTAATACATCCGCTCCGGCTTCTGCAACCAACGCAGCCGTTGACTCTGCAATGCCACCGTCCACTTCAATACGAAGACCGGGATTTACTTCATCCGCCCACTGGCGGATCTGCCGAATTTTACGCAAAGTCCCAGGAATGAACGCTTGACCTCCAAAACCGGGGTTCACTGTCATCACCAGCACCATATCTACATCCATAAGTACTTCACGAATAGCAGATGCAGGAGTCCCTGGATTTATCGCTACGCCAGCCAATAACCCAAGCTCCTTAATTTGGTGAATGACACGATGTAAATGAATGCAAGCCTCTGCATGAACTGTAATCACTCCGGCGCCTGCGGCAGCAAAATCAGATATATAACGTTCGGGTGCTTCGATCATCAGATGTACATCCAGCGGCAATGACGTATGGGCTGACACTGCTTTTACTATTGAAGGTCCTAAAGTAATATTGGGCACAAAATGTCCATCCATTACATCTACATGGATCCAATCCGCACCGCTGGCTTCAGCTTCTGCTACTTCAGCACCCAATGCGGCGAAATCCGCCGACAACAGGGATGGGGCAATAATAATCATCGAATCAGTACCTCCGCTTCTTATCCTTCATTTCTTGATAGAACAGTTTGTAATGTTCATAACGGCTTTGCGCGATATTTCCTGCTTCCAAAGCTTCAATTACGCGGCAATCTGGTTCATGCAGATGACTACACCCGCGAAATTTGCATTGTTCCGCAAGAGGGACAAACTCACGAAAGCAGGCGGAGAGTTCATCGACTTCAAGCTCAAGGAAGTCCAACTGACTAAAGCCTGGAGTGTCTGCTACAAATCCGCCCTCTCCGATATCCATCAGCTCAACATGGCGAGTTGTATGGCGTCCTCTGCCCAATCTCAGACTAATCTCACCGGTCTCCAGAAGAAGGCCGGGTACAATCCGATTCAGTAAAGTTGACTTGCCCACACCAGATTGTCCGGAAAATACACTGATAATCCCTGACAATCGTTTTCGCAGGTCTTCACTTCCGGAACCCGTCAGTGAACTTGTAACCATCACTTCATAACCAATACGTTCATATAATTCTTTTACTTGATTTGTTGTTTCTTGGTCATTTTCTGCTAAATCCTGTTTGGTAAGAACAATCAACGTTTCAATCCCGGAATGCTCAATGTGTACCAGGAATTTATCCAATAAATTCAGATTCATATCCGGCTCGCGAACCGAAAACAGCAGTACTGCTAGACTGACGTTAGCGACAGTTGGTCTTATCAGTTCAGAAATTCTCGGCAGAATTTCAGTAACGGTACCTTCTCCGTTTTCTGTTAGAACATAGACTACCCGATCACCAACAAGGGGGGTAATTCCTCTGTTTTTGAAGACACCACGCCCCCTGCATGTTACAGCCGTTTCCTCCGAGGCTATTGCCCCTTCCCGAAGCGGTTTGACGTAGTAGTATCCGCTTAAAGCCTTAGTAATTACTCCTTCAGGCATACATAGTGAGCCTTCCTCTCCTGAGTTGGTTTCTCTACTCAATTGCCGTTCTTTACTTTTTCTTTACCCTTGGGCTTATCACTTTGGAATCCAGTCTGATCTACTTCGCCATTTACTGTACCGCCATCTCCTGGATCAACCGGAGTGATGGTTGGATCCGTTGCCGGATCTTGGGTTGCTGGCTGATCCGTTGGTTGCTGTGTCGGCTCCGGCGTAGGTTCTCCCACAAGCTCAGGTATCTGCACCGTGTTGTTTTTGGCATCCATATAGGAAACCAGATAGGTCTCAAAGAATTCGCCATCACGATAAAGGGAGACAACCCCATCCTTATTCGGCGCTAACACCAGATTCACAGACAACACCTGACTTTTACCAACCGTCCGAGTTCCCCATTCCTGATTCTCACCATTGTTCCGTGCATCTGCAAAAACAATTCGCATCTTGGTCTTTTTACCATTCTGTGTAGGAGCAACAGGTAAATTAAAAGTATATTCCAGAGCTTCAGGCGGATAGCCTGTGCTTAAATAAATGGTTATTTTGGTTTCTGGTGCTACAGGGGTACCTTTATCATAAGGCCATTGTTTAGTTACCTTGCCCTTGTCTACAGTAAAGCTGGAATCTTCCTTCACGTCACCAAGCACAAGATTGAATTCCTCAAGCTTCGCTTCAGCCTCCTTCTCAGTAAGGCCGGTTAGATCGGGCATATCAATACTTTCTTCACCCTTACTAACGATAAGTGTAACCTGAGCCGTTTCCGGGTCAAACTCGCTGTTCGGAAGCGGGTCCTGCGTTATGACTAGCCCCGTCTCTACGTCTGAGCTGTTGCGGCTGTCCGAAGTAATTCGGTTCTCCGTTACCCCTTGAGCAATCAAAGCTTGAGTTGCTTCTTCAAGTGTCTTTCCAGAAAGGTCCAGCATGCTTGCCATAGGTTTGGCTATACTCACTGAAAGCACAATACTTGTGCCTTTTTTCACCATCGTTTCCTCAGGCTTGCTTTGATCAAAGACAATACCTTCAGCGTAATTAGGGTTGTACTCTTTAATCACTGGATCATCTATTAGTAGACCTACTTCATCCAGTTTAAGCTTTGCATCCTCAAGAGAAATATTGACCACATTAGGTACAGCCACCTCTGGAACGTCCAGCATGGACTTTACATACCAGACAACGCTAAACATAGCCACTAAAAGCAGTAAGGTAAGTCCAATCCATAATGTAGGACTGAGCCATTTCTTCTTCCCTGGGGTCACTGGATACTCGTCCTCTACCCGCTGCATCCTTTCACTGCTACCGTTACGGGAACCAGCCACTCTCTGAAGAGGTTTGATCGCAGGAATAATACGGGTCTTGTCCTCATCATATTCATCATGGAAGTCTACTTTTGACTCACTGCGACGCTCCGGGAGCAGACAGGTTTCTAAATCTTGTAACATTTCCTTGGCAGAATGATACCGTTCCTCCGGATTCTTACGCATGGATCTTAGAATTACGTTCTCCACGCTCTGCGGAATTAATGAATTCAATTTCTTAGGCTCTTCAAAATCCTCTTGCAGGTGCTTTAGGGCAATACTAATCGGACTTTCCCCTAAAAAAGGCAGGCTTCCGGTCAGCATCTGGTACAATACAATCCCTAAGGAATACAAATCGGATTTCTCACCAGTAGTTACACCTTTAGCATGCTCCGGGGAAAAATAATGTACTGAACCAACAACAGAGCCGGTTTGTGTAATTGTTGTGGAGGTAACCGCGCGTGCAATACCAAAATCAGTCACTTTGACTCTTCCATTACGTCCAATAAGTATATTATGAGGCTTGATATCACGGTGAATAATCTGATTCTGATGTGCATGATCGAGTGCATCGCAAATCTGCGAAGCTATGCGTACAGACTCATCCACTTGCAGTGGAGCCCGTTCTTTTATGATTTCATTCAAATTCTTGCCTTCGATATATTCCATAACGATATAATGAATTTCATCTTCCTGTCCTACATCATAAATACTGACCACATTCGGATGAGATAAGGAAGCTGCTGATTGCGCCTCCCGCCGGAACCGGCGAATAAATTCTTCATCATGCACAAACTGACTGCGTAAAACTTTAATAGCGACGTTTCGGTTCAACAATATATCATGGGCTCTATATACGAGCGCCATTCCGCCTCCACCTATCCGTTCGATGACTTGGTAACGGCCGCCCAACTCGTGACCGATCATAAGTCCCACCCCTTTGCTTCGGGCACAGAGGCCTCTTCTTGATGTTCCAACATAGCGACGCTAATATTATCGCCGCCGCCGGCAAGTAATGCCAGCTGAAGTAATCGGTCTGCTCTTTCCTCTAGCGTTATTTCCAATATCCCTGCTACTTTCCCCAAATGCTCCGTGCTGACAAAATTACTTAAGCCATCACTGCATAGGAGCAGTACTTCCCCGGGATCTAGCGCTACTGCTGTCAGTTCAACCTTGGTTTCCGCATCCGTCCCCAGTGCTCTCGTAAGTACATTTCGGCGAGGATGGTGTTCAAGCTCCTCCAGGCTGATCTGCCCGTTCTTAAACAGCTCATTGACCAGCGTATGATCTTCAGTTAGCTGAGTCGCAATACCTTCCTTCACCTTGTAAGCTCTACTGTCGCCGATGTGACCTATATATCCGGCTGATCCTTTCAGCAGTACAGCAACGACTGTTGTACCCATATTGTGGTACTTCTCGTCACTGGATGCTTCTTTGAAGACAGTATCATTTGCCTCCAGTATTGCGGCGGATATGGCTTCCCTCAGCCCATCATCAGAAGTATCCGGCTGAAGACTGTCAAGCTTGCATTTCATATCATTTAGTGCGAGCTTGCTTGCGATGTCACCAGCCTGATGTCCGCCCATTCCGTCGGCGATAATGCCAAGTGTATAACCGTGGCGCGTAGCGCCGACCCAGACTGAATCCTCATTGACGGAACGTACCCGGCCAATGTCGCTGGCATGAACTGTTCTGATCAAATATCCTCACCCCAACTCCATGTGTTTAGCGCGCAGCTGTCCGCACGCGGCTGCGATATCATGGCCTTGCTCACGGCGTATTGTAACATTCACTCCATGATCTGCCAATATCCGTTGAAATTCAAAGATGTCATTGCGGGAAGTTCGAACATACTTGCGTTCCGGAACGTGATTTACCGGAATCAGGTTGACGTGACACAGCATCGTTTTCAGCACACCGGCCAATTCCTCGGCATGCTCCGGCTGGTCATTAACTCCGCCGATCAACGCATATTCAAAGCTTACGCGCCGACCTGTTTTGGCCTGGTAATAACGCAAGGATTCAATTACATCGTCAAAAGGGTAACGCCGATTAACCGGCATCAGCTTGGAACGCAGCGCATCGTTAGGTGCGTGAATGGAGATCGCCAGATTGATCTGCGTATCCTCATCCGCGAATTTATAAATGTTTGGCACAATACCGCTGGTGGATACCGTGATATGGCGTTGTCCTATATTAAGACCCTTTTCATGGATCATCAGACGCAAAAACCTCATGGTTGCATCATAGTTCTCAAACGGTTCCCCGGTACCCATAATTACGATACTACTGACACGTTCACCGCGGGTATCCAGAATTTGTTGGGATCGTACCACCTGAGCAACAATCTCGCCTGCCGTCAGGTCACGCTTCAAACCTCCAAGGGTAGACGCACAGAATGTACACCCGATTCGGCAGCCGACCTGTGTGGTTACACAAACGCTGTTGCCGTAGTTATGCTTCATGATTACAGTCTCAATCGCATGATCATCATGCAGACCGAACAGGAATTTAACTGTACCGTCCTTAGACTCCAGCTTAGTTATTTCTTTCAATGCGTCTATTGAAAATTGTTCTTGAAGCTTTTCACGCAGACCTTTGGAGAGGTTGCTCATTGCTTCAAATTCATTCACACGTTTCACATACAGCCAATCAAAAATCTGCCCACCGCGAAAAGCCGGTTCTCCGTTGTCTTTGGCCCATTGCTGCAACTCTTCCAGAGAAAAATCATATATTAAAGGTTTCATTATAGTTAGCACCTGTTCTTTCATAAGGATATGCTTATTATTTCTCATTCTTCCTATTTTAACATAAAATTTAGACACGGTAAAAGAAAAGCCCACCGGGAGAGCCCGGCAGGCGGGATTGCCTTTTAGAAGCAGTCCATCTACAAGCGACGCTGAAGACAGGAAATAAAGAACCCGTCACTCCCAAAATGATTCGGTAAAATCTGAATTCCTTCTCCTCTTGCCAGCGCAGTTTCTTGAAGACGACCCCATATCGAAGATGAAAAGGTTACCGCGGAGAAGTCCGGATTCATGTCTAAAAAGGAGGTGACGATATCGCCGTTCTCTGCTTGCTCCGTCGTACATGTACTGTATACCAGCAAACCCCCCGGCTTAAGCAGTTTCGAGACCGATTCTAGAAGTCCCTTCTGTAATGCAGCAATGCTTGCCACATCTTCCGGCTCTTTTCGCCATTTCAAATCGGGCTTGCGGCGGATAACTCCCAAACCGGAGCAAGGAGCATCCAGCAAGATCCGATCAAAGGAAGAATGCTCACAAGTACTATCTAAATCCATTGCATCTGCACTGCCAGTTACGATGCTCTCCAACCCGAGGCGCTCTGCCTGATCAGAGATTAGCTTGGCTTTATGGAGATGCAGATCATTAGCGTAAACATAACCTTCGTCTTTCATGAGCTCAGCCATATGAGCGGTCTTACCGCCTGGTGCTGCACAGCAATCAAGAACTTTCATCCCTGGCTCTGGAGCTACAGCTTCAGCTACAAGCATTGAGCTCTCATCCTGAATCGACAAGTAACCGTCACGATACCAAGATGTAAGTGCCATATTGCCTCCGCCTTTGACTACAATACCATACGGACTAACCTCAGAAGCTAAAGCGTTCAGCCCCTGTTCCTGCATTTCATTAAGCAACTTCTCGGGGCTGATCATAGTTGTATTGACCCGAACACTTACTGCCGGCGGTTCATTATTAGCAGTACACATGGCCTCTGCTATCTCCGCACCATATTCAGTGATCCAGCGCTTCACCATCCATAAAGGGTGGGAGTGCTGGAGTGAGATACGTTTGGCCTCGCTTAGATTTTCTGGCAAAACTGGCAGATCGCCGGCCCGCAGTACACTGCGGAGAACGCCGTTTACCATACCGGAAATTCCCTGGTGTCCACGTTTCTTGGAAATATTAACCGCTTCATTAACAGCCGCATGCGAAGGAATTCGATCTAGATACATGATCTGATAGAGACTGAGCCGAAGTAAACTCCGTACCCAAGGCTGCAGCTTAACAATCCCTTTACTAACAAACTGCTCCAGCACAAAATCCAGCGTAATCAGCCGGGAGATTGTACCGTAAACAAGCTCTGTGGCAAGCCCTGCATCTTCTCTGCTTAATCCTGATTTTTGCAGACTGCTGTTCAGAAGCAAATTACTGTAAGCTCCCTGCTCATCCACACGAACCAGCACATCAAGTGCAACCTCCCTGGCTGTTAATGCTCTGAGCTTGGGATTATTACTTTGCCCTTTTTTACGGCCCTTGCCGCTGTCACCCGGGCTCACACTAGCACCGTTCCAGGTTTCATCGACCCGCCGCGCGCAAAGTCACTTGCACTCATGGCTTTTTTACCGGCAGGCTGAACAGATGTTAGAAGTAGAACGCCGTCTCCGGTCTTCACTAGAATACCTTGCTCATTCAATGCAAGAACCGTACCGGGCACAACATTGGCATTTGCCGATTCAAACGTTAAACCGGGAGCATTCGAGGGATTCGCTGCCGCCCACACCTTGAACGTCTCTTCATTCCAGAGCGTAAACACACCGGAAAACGGTACTAATCCTCGTATCCGATTGTAAATATCCCGGGAACCAGCATTCCAGTCTATCCGCTCATCTTCTCTTTTAAGGTTAGGAGCATAAGTAGCTTCGCTGTCATCCTGAGATATTGCAGGAACAGGTCCGCTTACCAAACGCTGCATCTCCGACTTCAACAAATCCCTGCCGGCCAAGCTTAGCTTCTCGAACAGAGTACCCGCCGTATCGGCCTCGTCAATCGGGACCTCCACCTTCGAGATCATATCCCCTGTATCCAGACCTTCAGCCATATACATCAATGTAACACCTGTCACCTTATCTCCGTTGATCACGGAACGCTGAATAGGTGCACCTCCGCGATATTTCGGGAGTAAGGATCCATGGACGTTTACACAGCCGCGCACCGGCAAATCCAGCACTGCTTTTGGCAATATTTGACCGTATGCGGCTGTTATAATCAACTCGGGCTCATAGGCAGCAAGTTCTGCTACAGCCTCCTCACGGCGCAATCGTTCAGGCTGTAAGACGGGCAGACCTAGTGACAATGCTGCTTCCTTCACAGGTGAGGGCGTAAGAGTCTTTTTTCTGCCCTGCGGCCGATCGGGCTGGGTCAGCACAGCTACGACATTGTATCCTTCTTCAACCAGCATTTGCAGACATGGCACCGCAAAGGCAGGTGTGCCCATGAACACAATCTTCATTTTGTTCACTCCTCAGTCTCGTTACGGTCAAGTTTCATCTCATATACCTTCTCAGCAATATCTGTAAACAATACTCCGTTAAGGTGATCTATCTCATGCTGAAACGCCCGTGCCAGAAGTCCACTGCCGGTAATTGTTATTTCTTCACCTTCCCGGTTAAGGCCACGAACAGTTACTGTTTCCGCCCGGCGTACATCTCCGTTAATTCCCGGAATACTCAGGCAGCCCTCTGGACCCAGCTGTTCCCCCTCAGAGTGAATAATCTCTGGATTAATCATTTTAATCAACCCGTTCTCATCATCAGCATCTATAACGATCAACCGCTTTAGGATTCCTACTTGCGGTGCTGCTAATCCGACACCTTCAGCGTCATACATCGTATGAGCCATATCATCAAGCAGTTTTTTAACATTAGGTGTAACTACTGCTACTTCTTTTGCCCGTTTGTGCAACACATCATCCGGTTCTAGTACGATCATTCGAATTGCCATACTGCCAACACCTTCCTTGTCTTGAACATAGTCCCGTAGTATTTTATCATATTAAGAAACGGATTTTTCGTCTTTTTTGAAATAATTTTGAAGTAAAAGTTGCAATTCATATTATTTCCTTCTATTTCAAAAGAAATTACATTAACATCTGAGGATCCACATCGATGCTGATTTGAAGACCCGTATCACGTGCTGAATCTTCCAATTCCTCTGCTATTTCTCGTGCAAGACCGATGGCATTAATTGAACCTCGCCACTTTATAATACATTGAAACCGGTATCTGCCTTTCAGCCGCGGCATTGGAGATGCCACCGGGCCCAATAGCTCTAACGCATCTGAGGACTGTTTATCCAAACTGCCGTACCATCTTCGTTGCCTAGCTTTACCCTGTAAATTCAGAGCATAATTCTCCGAAAGTCGAAGTAGAACGGGCAACTGCTCATGTGACAATGTAACCAGAATCAACCTGCAATATGGCGGGTAATGCAAACCTCTGCGATGATTCAATTCTTCCAGCATAAACGAAGTGTAATCATGACCGCTTGCATGAACAATCGAGTAATGCTCGGGGGTGTACGATTGAACTACAACCTCACCCGGGAGTTGATGGCGTCCCGCTCTTCCCGCGACTTGCGTCAGCAGTTGAAAGGTTTTTTCCGCGGCCCGAAAATCCGGTAAATTAAGCGCAGAATCAGCGGTAATTACACCCACCAGCGTTACGTCGGGGAAATCCAATCCCTTGGCTACCATTTGAGTACCCAGAAGAACATCAGCCTTCTTATCTCTAAATTGGCCTAACAGTTTTTCATGGGAACCCTTCTCTGTGGTAGTATCCACATCCATACGAATTACGCGAATCCCTGGAAAAAGTTTGCCCAACTCCTCTTCCACCCGTTGTGTTCCTGTTCCAAAAAAGCGAATATGCTCACTAGCACATTCCGGACATTCCTTTGGTGACGGTTCAGCATGTCCACAGTAATGGCAGCGCAAATTGTCGCTGCGGCTGTGGTACGTTAAAGAAATGTCACATTCCGGACAACCGGCCACATATCCGCAGCTGCGGCACATGACAAAGGTGGAGAATCCCCGCCGGTTCAGTAAAAGCACGGTTTGCTCCCCTCGGGTTAACCTCGCAGCCAATGAGCTGTGGAGCAAACGGCTAAACATGGACCTGTTGCCTTCTTTTAACTCCTCGCGCATATCCACGATTTGTACCTGGGGCAATTCATTGCCTAATGCCCTGCTTGGCATCTCCAGCAATATCGGGGAAAAATGGAGGTCACTCTGCGTTCTAGCGGCATAATAGCTCTCTAAAGAAGGTGTCGCTGAACCTAAAATAACCACAGCATCACCCTGCTCAGCCCTGCGGACAGCTACATCACGGGCATGATACTTAGGATTTTCTTCTTGTTTGTATGAGCCTTCATGCTCCTCATCCATGATGATCAGTCCCAGATTGGTAAATGGAGCAAATATAGCAGAACGAGCCCCGACAGCCACAGTAGCCTTGCCTTCGCGGATCTTGCGCCATTCGTCATACCTTTCACCGACAGACAAACGGCTATGCATTACAGCCACCCCGCTGCCAAACCGGCCTTTAAATCTTTCCACCATTTGCGGAGTAAGCGATATTTCCGGCACAAGAACAACAGCTTGCCGACCTTGATCCATACATCGTTGGATAGACTGCAAATAGATTTCCGTCTTCCCGCTCCCCGTCACCCCATGCAATAAAAAAACTTCATGCCGCAGCTCATCAACAGTCCTTGCTATTCGTTTATATACTACTTCTTGTTCTTCCGTTAGCAAAAGAGGTTCTGTTGGTTTGAAATCACGGCCTCGGTAGGGGTCCCGATATACTTCTATCTCACTGATTTCAATGTAGCCTTTCTCCTCCAAGCTTTTTACAGTGCCTGCGGTGACTTGCAGCATAGCTAGGACTTCTTTCAGAGGCAGGGGAAGCATAGCTTCCATTTCTATTAGAAAAGAGAGCACTTCCTTCTGACGCGCAGATCTAGCCGGAAAGCTGCTCAGTGCTTCCCGGGCTGAATCTGCACCTACGGCTAAGTTAACCGCTTTTAGTTTCTTTTTGCCCATTTTGTCTTTAATCGTCTGACTCTCGACAAGTACGCCTCGACGCAGCATAAACTTCACAGATTCCGCTGCCTCAGGGAAAGTCCGGGTTAACTGCTTCATCGATACCTCGCCGCCGCTTCGTGTTATGAAGTCCGTAATTTCACGTTCTTCACGACCCGTATCTGGAAACATCGGGAACAGTTCCTCATCCAAAAATATTGAATCCGCACTATTGTCAGCAGCCTGATCGTCTACAGGTTCACCAAGTGAAATAAACCGTTCAGCTTTACCCTTTAAAGCCGTCGGGAGCATGGCCTGCAGCGCCGAAATTCGGCGGCATGCATATCTTTGGCTCATCCACTCCCCCAAATCAATTAACTCCGGTGAAAGAGGTGGAATTAAATCCAAGACTTCCTGGATAGGCTTTAATCCCGGGACTTCTCTAACATCCCCTGACTCAAAAGCGATGACAAACCCCTGAACTGTACGGTGGCCGAAAGGAACTGCCACCCGGCTGCCCACTTCAATCCAAACGCGCAGAGGCTGGGGAATGGAATAATCAAAAGGCCGGTCAGTGCTGCGGACAGGAACATCGACAATGACCTTGGCAATATCCATTATATAGTTGCTCCGGAAATACGTTCTGCCGCCAACGCAAGAAGCTGGCGGGCAACCTCATCTTTGGAAAGCTGCGGGAGACTGATTACCAAGCCGTCTCGATCAAAGATAGATACTATATTGGTGTCGACTCCAAAACCTGCTCCGGCGACACTGACATCATTCGCAACGATCAGATCACAATTTTTACGAACCAGCTTATCTCTAGCATAGCTCTCTAAATTGCCGGTCTCGGCAGCGAAACCAATTAGAAATTGATTCCCTTTATGCTTGCCGAGCGTTTCCAATATATCAGTAGTCTTTATAAGTTCAAGCGTCATAGAGTCTCCACTTTTTTTAATCTTGGTTTGCATGCTCTGTTCAGGGCGATAATCAGACACCGCCGCCGCTTTAATAAGAATGTCACAATCCTCCCAGAGTGAATAAACCGCTTCTAGCATATCTTCGGCAGATTGAACCTTGACCACCTTAATATCATGCGGGGGCTTGTCGTCTGTGCGGGCAGCCACCAGAGTGACATCCGCTCCCATTGCGCGCGCTGCACTAGCAATGGCGAAACCCATTTTACCGGATGAATCATTGGAAATGTATCGCACCGGATCAATTCTTTCAATCGTACCTCCAGCCGTAACAACTACCTTTTTTCCAGCTAAAGGACCTGATTGAACACTCTGCTGCTGTCTGAAAAAAGTCTCAATGCAGCTTACTATAGCTTCAGGCTCCTCCAATCGTCCTTTACCAACATAACCGCAAGCCAGTAATCCTTCGCCTGGTTCTATAAAATGCACGCCGCGGTCTGCGAGTATATTCATATTGTGTATAACTGCCGGATGCTGGTACATATGTACGTTCATTGCAGGAGCCACCATTACAGGGGCCGTTGTTGCCAGCAGAGTAGTCGATAGCATGTCATCAGCAAGACCATGTGCCATTTTAGCAATGATATTGGCAGTTGCCGGAGCAACAAGTACGAGATCAGCAGAATCGGCAAGGTCGATATGAGAAATAGAGGACGGATCACGTTCTTGAAACGTATCACTATATACGCGTTGCTTCGATAAGGACTGCAGTGTCAGCTCTGTTATGAATTCCTTCGCGGATGCCGTCATAATCACATGTACCTCAGCACCCTTTTGCACAAGCTTACTGCACAAAGAAGCCGCTTTATAGGCCGCAATGCCTCCGGTAATGCCGAGGATTATTGTTTTACCCTTTAACATGATATTCCCTCCCATGTCTGTCTCTAACAATCGGGTTTTTTGGACATATTTCTTATAGGATAAGAAAAAAATAACAACCTTCCGGTTGTCAGGTACAGCCCAATCCGGGCTATCATAAATCATTTGTATTACATAAATAACTAGAACCTTAATAAGAAACGACATCCCCGTCATGAAGATAAGACAGTGAGCGTTTCCGCAAAAAATATAAGCAACTTATAATAGGTTCTATAAATTGCTCATATCACAGTTTACTAATAGTTGTTTGTACGGTATCGAACCAAGTAAAGACTATTCTTCGTCTTCTTCTCCGCGAGTAACAATAAGGCGATCTTCATATATTTCCTCAAGTGCAATGCCGACCTGTTTGTGAGATTTTGGTGATTTGATATCTGTCTTGCCGCCTTCCCGCAATTCTCTCGCCCGGCGAGATGATGCTACTACCAGGGAATACTTACTGTCGACTTTAGTCATCATTTCATCTATCGATGGATATAACATGGGACACCTCTTCATAGTTTAGTTTAACTCGGTTAACAAATTACCTGATTTTACAATGTTCGGCCATAATGATACTTTCTATCCTCTTGCAGGCCAGATCAATTTCATCATTAACCACTGCGTAATCGTAATGCCTCATCAGATTAATCTCATCTTCGGCTACAGACATGCGGTGATTAATAATATCCGGGTGTTCTGTTCCACGACCGCGAATCCGATCTTTAAGCTCATCCATAGATGGAGGAAGAAGGAATACAAATATGCCCTCAGGAAATTTCTCCTTAACCTTGAGTGCACCCTGTACCTCAATTTCGAGAATAATATCTTTCCCGCTTTCAAGTGTCCGCTCTACGAAATCTCTGGGAGTACCGTAAAAATTGCCCACGTACTCCGCATATTCAAGCAACTGGTCAGCCGCAATCATATCGGCAAACTGTTCCTTGGTTTTGAAAAAATAATTAACGCCATCCTGTTCGCCTACTCGTGGAGTACGCGTAGTAGCAGACACCGAATAGACCAGTCTTGGCATTTTTGGCCGTAAAGCAGTGCAAACGGTTCCTTTACCGACTCCAGAAGGGCCGGATAATACGATTAGTAATCCTTTTGACATAATACACTCCAATTAGTTGTTATTCGTCGTTATCGTCGTCTTTACTGGACAAGCGGTGTGCTACAGTCTCCGGTTGAACAGCTGACAAAATGACATGATCACTGTCTGTAATAATGACGGCACGCGTCCGACGACCGTATGTAGCATCAATCAGCATATGCCGGTCTCTAGCTTCCTGGATAATCCGCTTAATCGGTGCAGATTCCGGGCTGACTATGGAAATGATACGATTAGCCGATACAATATTTCCAAAGCCGATGTTAATAAGTTTGATTGCCATGTTCCGGTTGTTCCCCCCAAAAGTTACAGCTTGTCTTTACTAAAAGACCCTACTCTAAATTCGCGGCTTGTTCTCGGATTTTCTCCAGCTCTGCTTTCATTTCAAGAGCACGGTTGATCAGAGTCAAGTGGTTGCTTTTAGAACCTATGGTATTCGTTTCTCTGTTCATCTCTTGAATTAGAAAATCCAGTTTGCGTCCCACTGGCTCATTCTCTCCTAGGAGTGTTCTGCATTGCTCAATATGACTATACAGTCGAGTCAACTCTTCATCAATATTGCAGCGGTCGGCAAAAATTGCAATTTCCATCCCGAATTTATGCTCATCAAAAGGAAATGTTCCATCATTAAGCTCATTAAGGCGTTGTCGAAGCTTATCACGATATTCACTTACAACTGATGGGGCTAGTTCCAGCATTTCATTATGAAGCTGCTCAAGTTTCGCCAGCCTTAGCTCCAAATCGGCAGTTAGGTAACTTCCCTCTCTAGCCCTCATCTGAAGCAAGGAATGAATGCTTTGTTCCAAGCCTTCTACCAAGGTTGCCTGCCAGGAATCCGATATAACAGGCTCTAGGGCAACACCTTCACCGTTCTCCATTACTCCGTGTAAAGTCAATATATCGCGGAGGCTAAGCTCACCCATCAAACCAAACTCACTTTTCAGTTCCTCAGCTGCCTTCAAATAAGACCTTACGATTGGGATGTTCAGAACCGGACCAGAAGCTGTATCTTCTTCATCTTGTTCTCTGTTGATTGTGACATCAACCCGTCCCCGTTTGATATGCTGTTGAACCTTTCTTCTCAGCACATCCTCAAAAAAAGTCCATTCCCGGGGCATCCGCAGCACAATTTCGGAGTATCGGTGATTCACCGATTTAACTTCGAACGTAATCTTGTAGCCGCCGAATAACAGAAACGATTGACCGTATCCGGTCATGCTAAATGACATCGGCATCACATCCATTACACTATTGTAATTGATTATTACTAGCGAAACAAGGGGGACAATTTACGTCCGGACTTCTCCCACACATACTCTAACAGCTGTACACACATGTCATAGAACATAAACGGTGTCATCAGATAGATCCCATTGAAGTGCTCTGTAGCTGCATCGAGCAGCTCTTTGGCAATAGCTACTCCCTCTGCGCGGCCTTCCTCACCTTCAAGACCTTTCATCCGCAACCTCACTTCATCAGAGAGTTGGATACCAGGCACTTCATTATGAAGGTATTCCGCATTTCGTCCGCTAGCCAGCGGCATAACTCCGATAAAGACAGGAATATCAAGATGTGCCGTTGCTTTGGCAATATTTGCAATCAACTCACAATCATATACAGGCTGAGTCATAATATAATCGGCTCCCGATGCAATCTTTTTCTCCAGACGCTGAACCGCTTTATCCAAATGCTTCACATTCGGGTTAAAGGCTGCACCGATGACGAAGTTAGCCTTTTGCTTAAGTGGTTTGCCTGAGAATGCAATGCCGTCGTTCAATTGCTTAATCATCCGAATGATCTCGAATGAGGTTAAGTCGTATACCGAACTGGATCCAGGTAAATCTCCGAACCGGGCAGGATCACCCGTTACAGCCAAGACATGATCGATTCCAAGGGCATCAAACCCCATCAAATGGGATTGTGTTCCAATAAGATTACGGTCACGGCAGGCAATATGCACAAGCGGACGAAGACCAGTCCGTGCCTGCACCAGATGTCCTAACGCCATGTTGCTCATCCGGGTAACAGCCAAGGAATTATCAGCTAATGTTAATGCATCCGCACCTGCTCTACGCAATGCCTCAGCACCTTTCATAAACTTGGCTATATCCAGATCACGAGGTGGATCCAGCTCCACAATTACCGTATGCCGTTCTTTAGCAAGATCAACCAGAGTCGGCTCTCCGCCGCTTTTCCCAGTATCATCGCCAAAATGCTCCTGAATTTGTACTCTCTCTACAACACGGGAGGTCGGTACAGGAAGTGGCTGCGGGATATAACCTTGGAGTGCAGTGGCAATCTCTGCAATATGCTGCGGCGTTGTTCCACAGCAGCCCCCAATAATCCGACTTCCCATATCTGCAAAAGTTAACGCCATCTCACCAAAATATTCAGGTGAAGCTCCGTATTTGTATTCGCCATCCACATAATCCGCCACTCCTGCATTCGGATACACAGATACAGGAAGTACAAGACTGCCCTGCAAATGCTTAAGTGCTCTCTTAATCCCGTTCGGACCTGTTCGGCAGTTGAAACCTATAATATCAGCGCCATCATTCTCCAGAATCCGAAAAGCTTCTGGCAAACTAAGTCCATCCAATGTTCGTGCTGTTTCATCAACTGCCAATTGGCAGATAACAGGAAGTTTACTATGTTTACGAACGGTACGAAGAGCTAAATGGAGTTCTTCTACATCGTAGAAGGTTTCCAGCATAATGCCGTCAACATCCTCTTCCAGCAGGGCAATAATTTGTTGTCCGAAATATTTCTTGAGTTCTGCTGCCGAGAGATTAGCTCGCTTGCCGGCCCGTATTGAACCCACTGCACCGACGACATATCCATTCGTACCAGCAGCACGGCGGGCAATTCTGACCCCGGCGCGGTTTATTTCTTCTACCTTAGATTCCAATCCGTATTTGGACAGCTTGTCATAGTTAGCCGAGAACGTATTACTCTCCAGCAAGACGGCACCCGCCTCTATATAGCTGCGATGAACATCTTCAATGACCTCAGGTGAGGTTAGGTTCAGTTCTTCATAGGAGATTCCTACTGGAAAACCCTTCTGATATAAATAGGTACCCATCGCTCCGTCCCCGACAAGTACAGTTTTTCCCCATGCAGACCGCAAATCGGGCTTCATTAGAGCCCCTCCCCTACCCATAGTTTCATACTAATGTAACATAAATCGGGAGGATTGATAAGCTTTCTCGACAAAAGAAGACCCAACGTTCGTCTAGGCGTGCATGCGGACCGTTCCATTGCTTCATAATATAATCAGTACGAATATAACGAACAACGGAGGAGTCGAACAACTATGAAAAAGCTGATCCGAAAACAGCTGCTCAAAAAATACGCCGTAACCGCGCTTCTTTCGGTGCTTGGACTTCTGTATCTGTACGTAGGTGATGTGATATTCGGGTATGGCATGAACAACATAAGCAACCTAACTTCCTTTTTATTTTTCACTATTTTTGAAAAGCTGCTCGGAGTCATCCTGTTTATTATCCTGTTAGGTCCGGATCTTCTTCACTGGATCACCGGACATCAACCGGGACGGGAAGCCGAACGATAACGCCTGAAGTTAGCGACAATTATCAAGGCAGTCGGGATGACAATGGTGAAGAAGGGAAGGACGTCGGAAAGGAGTTGCCCTCCCTCGTCCAGATGTTCCGTTAAACTACGGGCGTTTAGTATAGAAGAAAATAAAATAATTAACGCTGAGGGATAGATCATGGTACGGTAAGGAAGACCGAACAGATCTGAGATACCGACTAATGCCGCTCCGTAGAAAACTGCAATTTTGAAAAAAACCCCGATAATCAGCAGCATGACTACCAGAATGTCCAATCGCTGGATTAATTCAGACAGGGCCAATTTGCTTATGGTGGACAATAGCGGAAACGGTGAACGTTCTACCATATCGCTGCCGAGAACCGTGATGTTGACGATTGAGGTGTAGCTGATCAGCAGTCCAGCCAGAAGCATGGCGGCGGGGATGACCCATACTCCTTTTCTATCGTTACTGAGATATGGCATCAGCATAGTGAAACAGATGATTTCACCGAACGGGAACATATAATTTTGCCGGACCACCGAAATCGCCACGGGCAGAAATCCGTCCCCCAGCACGGGAAATAAACGCTTCCATTCCATTTCCCCGGACAAAAGGGCCAGCACTGTAAAGATCGCGCCGATTGACAGCGCAAGGAACAGAAAGATTAGGGATGTTCTCGCCAACACCTCGATTCCTTTATGCAGAACATAAGCGCAGGACAAGATCATCAATGCGCCTACGACCAGAATCGGTGTGCGGTGCAGGGTTGCCATTACAAGCAGAGCACTGCCGTCGCGCAAATCGCGGCCCGCCGTATTCATGAACATTACCACATAAAGAATGGCCACTGCCGCTCCCAAATGTTTGCCGAGAATCTCACGTGCATAACGAGACAATGGCATGTCTGGATACAGCTTGTAAAGATAAGCGTAACCCGCGAATATGACAAGCCCCGCCATACAACCGACCAGTATGGAAATCCAGGCGTCTCTGCCGGATACCATACCGACATTGACAAGAAGCGCCGTTCCCAGTTCAAACAGGAGCGTAAGCGAAAAAAACTGTAACAATCCTATTTTTGGACCTCTCATGAACTTCCTCCTTTCTTATTCCCTGTTTTCGACTGGAAGGAACGGGTCCTCATATCGGTATGTCTGATAACGGACTTCACCTTGATGTTCACTTCACAGCGGGTAAAAACGGTATTCCAACGGTCCTGCACCTTTTTCCATCCTTTCGGATTATCCCGTTCGACTGCTTCTGAGAAACCGAGGTAATCGCTCTTGAATTTCATGGCTGCCTTGACGGCAGCCTCAGTTTCCTCCTTTGTCTGCTCACTTAAACGTTTCTCCAAATCTCTCAGCACCTCCGCCCTTGTCAAATCAAGTGGGCCTGAGGATTCTTTCAGTCCGGCCTGTTGTCCAATGCTTATGTTAATGATCGGATGCTCCGGATCCTTGGCATTTGCTTTTACAGTAGTATGAACCATAAATATGTTAAATGCTGCCACATTATCTTCTCCGAGTTCGATGATAGAATCATGCTGCTGCAGCTTGTTATACAGGCGGCTTGTGCCTTTTCCCTCCGCACCGTCCAGAAATCCCACCAGCTTGTCTTTGCTGAATACGGCGAGACCGGAAGTCCTTAATATGGCCTTTGGCTCGATATCCTCCACATTTTTTTTGCTTCCCCCCGATTCCTGATCGCCGCTTACAACCACACCATTGATAATCGCGCCCGCTCCTTTGGCCTCAATACCGCGGATTACATCGTCTGTTTCCACCTTGAAATTAAACCCGAAACCCTTGGATGTGGTTTCAAGCTTCTGCACAAGATCGCTGGAAGGAATTTTTCCGAAAACGGTGATGATTGACAGGATGTCTTTAGCCGGCTGCCCTCTGGATATGAATAGCAGACTGCTCAGTCGCATCCCGGAGTCCCGCTCCAGAAAATCCATAATATCTGAAATCCCTTCGCGGGCAAGCTCCTCCGAAATAATGATCACCCGGACATGACCCAGGGACAGATACCGTGCGACTTTCCTGGATGCGTTGCCCAGCGCCTCGTATAACGACCTGCCGCTTCCACTGTACAAGACGACCGGGGAATTTCCCCTGCTGTTTTTACCCGAGATTTCATCCGCCACGACCACTTGGAATGAGACTGTGTATTTTTGATCCTTTGACAGGTCTTTGTCGATGGACATACCCGAAACAATGGCCCTGCGGTTCAGCTCAATGCTGTCCCAGCAGCTTGTCAACATCAGAAGAAAGACACCCGAGAGCAGAAACAACGTTAATTTTCTAAGCATCGGTTCGCCCATCCTTTCCGGAAGACGACAACCCGTCATCAATACTAGCAGTATTATCCGCATTTTTTGTTTTATGAGGACGGAGACTGATCATCCACATGGGTACTCTCACTAAAGTATCCTTCTGTCCTCTCAAGGAAAACGGACTGAACGGGGATAAATATGGAACACCGAACGATCGCAGGCTGTTCAAATGGGCAACCAATACTATCAATCCAAGTGTAATGCCATAAAAACCGAATAAGGAGGCAACAATTATAAAGCCAAAACGGATGATTCGTCCCGCAATCGCCAGATTGTAGGCGGGAATCGCGAAGCTGGCAATACCTGTAAGTGCCACCACAATAACCATAACCGGCGTAATGATGCCTGCTTCCACAACCGCCTGGCCCAGGATCAAGGCGCCGACAACTGAGACAGTCTGCCCTACAGCTCTTGGCATACGAGTGCCGGCTTCCCTCAGGATTTCAAAAGCAATCTCCATCAGCACCGCCTCAATTGCAGCCGGAAACGGGACGTTCTCCCGTTGGGCCAGCAAGCTGATCAGCATCGGTGTCGGTATCATTTCATAATGAAAGGTGGTCAGCGCTATATATATCGAAGGTCCGAGAAGCAAAATGATAAAGCTGATATAACGAACCAAACGCATTAATGTGGCAATATCGAACCTTTGGGCATAATCATCAGTCGATTGGAAAAATTGGGCGAACACCGTAGGCAAAATAAGCACAAAAGGCGTGCCGTCAACGATCAGCGCGATTCTGCCTTCCAGCAGATTGGCCGCCACTACATCCGGACGTTCCGTATTATAGAGAGTAGGGAACGGTGTAAACACCTTATCCTGAATAAGCTGCTCGATATATGAGGATTCGAGAACCGCCTCAATATCGATTTTTTTCAGCCTCGTTCTCACTTCGTCTACGATCTTGTCATCCGCCCTATCTTTAATATACAGAATAGCGACGTCCGTATTCGTTACTGTGCCGATATTCATAAATTCAAACCACAGCTTTGGAGATTTGATCCGCCTGCGGATCAGTGAAATATTCGTATTCACCGATTCTACGAAGGCATCTTTCGGTCCCCGAATCACCAGCTGGGAGGAAGGCTCGGTAATGCTTCGCCCTTCACCGCCTTTCGTATCCCCCACAATGGCCTTGTTACAACCATCCAGCAGAATGAGGGTGTACCCCGACAGAATGGCGATCATCATGTCGTTCCAATCGCTTTTGATTTTGGCGTCGCCCAATTCCAGCGCCCTGTTCAAAATAAACTGAAGTATCTCCTCCGGCACCCGGGACATATCCGGCGAAGTGACGACGGAGTTTTCGAGCAGTGACCTCATTACAAAATCATTTACGGCAACAGAATTTACCAGGCCGTCCATATAGACGGTAGCAGCTTGTAACGGGTCTTCACCGCCGATTTGAACATGTCTGATTGTCAGGTCGGGACTGGCCCCGAGCTCCCGCTCAATGTTGTCCAGCATCTGCTTGAGATCTTTTGAAATTTTTGGAGCGGCGCCTTGTCCTATTTTGGACGAGGTTTCATTCGAAGCCTTTTTACGTTTGCCGCCCCGATTGATGTACTCACTGTATTTCATCCACCTCCGCTCCTATCCCGCTTCTTTTTCCCATTATTTGCGACTCCAGCTTTTGTTATACGCCTTAAGGGAAAATGGGAATTGCCGCTATTGAACGGCAAAAAACCGCCGTTAGATGACGGCGGTTAAGAAAACAAGATTCGTTATCGGTAAATCCGGTTGTTTGTTAGGAAACTGAACCCGTATACACAACCTCGGCAGGACCCGTCATGTACACATGATTATCTTCTTCATTCCATTCAATATACAGGTCGCCGCCCTTGAGGCTGATCCAAGCGGAACGATCAGTAAGTCCATTGAGAACGGAAGATACCAGAGTAGCACATGCACCCGTTCCACAGGCCAGTGTTGGACCCGCGCCGCGTTCCCAGACACGCATATCAACCCGTCCACGGTCGAGAACAGTTGCAAATTCCACATTTACTTTTCTCGGGAACAAAGGATGAACTTCAAGCTTCGGACCCCAGGTCGAAAGGTCAAAAGAAACAGCATCATCTACATAAATAACACAATGCGGATTCCCCATAGAAACGGACGTGAACTTAAATTCAGTTCCATCCGCTTCAATAGAACGATCCATCACTGGCTCTGCGTCAATGGCTACAGGAATTTGTGGACCTGACAGTACAGGCTCACCCATATCAACAGTTACTGTTACTACAACTCCGTCTTTAACATTTAGCGTAACCTTTTGTTCTCCGGCTCCGATCGTTTCGATTACAATTTCTTCGGAGCTTACAAGACCGTGATCATATACGTACTTGGATACACAACGGATGGCGTTCCCGCATTGCTCCGCTTCAGAGCCATCCGAGTTCATGATACGCATCATGTAGTCGCCGCGCTCCGAAGGTAGAATATATACCAAACCGTCAGCACCAATACCAAAGAATCGATTACATAATTTTATGGCTAATTCAGAGGCATTCGCGGGCAATTCCTGCTCTCCAAAAACGACGATAAAGTCGTTGCCAAGTCCGTGCATTTTTGTGAATTCCATTGAAACGTCCACTCCCTTAAAATTAACTGCAACAAGCATACCTCAAGGAGTGGAGCAATGCTATTGATTTTATGCCGAAAATTTTGTACTTTTTATCATTGGACGATTGCTGCCCCGGCTCCGTTTTCTTTTACCGCTCCAGACACTACCAGCTCCCATTACAAAGGTTGGTATGCCTGCAGTTACCAGAACGAGACACCATTCGCGGAAGTTTAACGGCACTGTTTTGAAAACTGGCTGCAGGACCGGAAGATACATGACCACAATCATAAGGATCACAGAGGACAACACAGCTAGTACCAAGTATTTATTCTGGAACGGATTCCGGTGAAAAACAGAACGGGAACTGCGGCAATCGAACACATGAATCAATTGGGCCATAACCAGCGTTGCGAAGGCTACCGACTGAGCGCGAATGAGCTGGGATGGACTATCCGGTGCAATACGAAGCGTCAGCCAAAAAGCAGATAAGGTGCATAAGCCGATCAGAATTCCACGGCTGACGATTTTCCAGCCCAAGCGGCGGGCAAAAATGTTTTCTTTAGCACCACGTGGTTTGTGCTCCATCAAATCCTTCTCAGGCTGATCCACACCAAGAGCCATTGCAGGCAGTCCGTCGGTGACCAGATTCACCCATAGGATCTGAATCGGCACGAGCGGCAGAGGCAGACCCAACATCATCGCAAAAAACATCGTTAATATTTCACCTACATTAGAGGCAAGCAAGTAACGGATGAATTTACGGATATTCTCATAAATATTTCTTCCTTCTTCAATAGCAGCCACTATTGTGGAAAAGTTATCGTCACCCAATATCAATGATGACGCTTCTTTAGTCACATCCGTTCCGGTAATCCCCATGGAAATACCGATATCTGCCGCTTTTACCGCAGGCGCATCATTTACTCCGTCTCCCGTCATCGCCACCACGTGTCCATGACGTTGCAGAGATTTTACAATCCGGAGTTTATGCTCAGGGGATACGCGCGCGTAAACGTACACATTGTCGGATACTTTATCCAGGTCATCCTCACTCATCCGTGAGATCTGACTACCCGTTAGAACGGTACCTCCACGTTGAAGAATTCCCAACTGATGGGCGATGGCTTCAGCGGTGGTGCCGTGGTCACCAGTAATCATCACGGTCTTGATACCAGCCTTTCGGGTAATGCTAATCGCATCGCGCACCTCCCGACGCGGCGGATCAATCATTCCCGCTAATCCAATGAAGATTAACTGACCTTCTGCCTCTTTCTCATTGGATGCAACCTCATTAGGCCGCATATCACGATAAGCCATACCTAAGACGCGTAGCGCTCCAGAAGCCATGCCCTCGTTGGCATCAAGCACCTTCTGCCGCAAAGTAGGTGTACATGGAACCACACCACCATCCCAGAGCATATACGAGCAGCGACCCAATAGGACATCAGGCGCTCCTTTTGTGCAGATCATTCGTCCGCCGGGTTGGCTTACAATAACAGACATAAGCTTGCGCTCGGAATCGAAGGGGAATTCCTTCTCCCGGGTGAAAGAGACAGCAAGAGATTTAGCAGTCAGTCCCATTTTTCCTGAGAGGGCTACGAGCGCTCCTTCAGTAGGGTCTCCCTTCAGCTCCCAAACCGAGGATTCATTCTGAATTATATCCCCTTCAACAGCTTTCCCTTTCCCTTTTCGCTTACTGTTGTCCGTGGGAATTGTCTCATTAATTTCCGCATTGCTGCATAAAGCCGCAACCTGCAACAATCTGCGTAGGCTCTGATCATGCTTAAGATCTATTGGTCTGCCCTTATCCAGAATCTGGCCTACAGGTGCATAACCTTCCCCTGTTACATCCAGATTTCGGCCTCCCGACCACAGACGGGTTACCGTCATTTTATTCTGTGTTAATGTACCGGTCTTATCAGAGCAAATCACCGAAGCACAGCCTAGGGTTTCTACAGAAGGCAGTTTACGGACTATGGCTTTGCGTTTGATCATCCGTTGGACACCCAGTGCGAGCGCGATGGTAACAATTGCTGGCAGCCCCTCAGGGATTGCTGCTACTGCGAGACTGACGCCAGCTAGAAACATTGCTGCGGCAGGCTGACCGTGCATGATACCTGCAACGACAACAACAATAGTCAAGCCCAAAGATACATAGATCAGGATTTTCCCCAGTTGCTCCAGACGATGCTGTAGAGGTGTTTCCTGGGAGTCTGTGTTTTGGATCAGATCGGCGATTTTCCCCATCTCTGTATCCATTCCGGTTCGAATGACAATGGCTCTCCCTGTACCTCTAGTCACCATCGTTCCCATAAATCCGATATTCCTCTGGTCACCCAGTGGAACCTCCTCCGCCTGAATGGGCTCCGAGTGTTTGGCTACGGGTAGGGATTCCCCGGTTAATGCGGATTCCTCCGCATATAGTGCGCTGCACTCCAGCCAACGGATGTCTGCCGGAATTCGATCTCCGCTCTCCAGCATCACTATATCTCCGGGCAGTAGCATTTTAGCAGGAATGATCTGGCTTTTCCCTTGACGAAGTACTTTGGCTGAAGGAGCAGATAATTGCTTCAAAGCCCGAAGTGAGCGCTCGGCACGAAACTCCTGAACAAATCCGAGGACCGCATTCAGCACAATAATTACAATAATCGTGACGGCATCCAGATATTCACCCAGCAGTCCGGATACCAGAGTCGCACCCATCAACACCAGTACCATGAAGTCCTTGAACTGGTTCAACAGCAGGGTAAACGGGGAAACTTTCTTTCCCTCTGAGAGTTCATTTAACCCGCTCGACTTGCGTCTTTCCACGGCATCCTCTTCACTTAGGCCCGTTTGCGGATTAACGCTGAACATCCTTTGAAGCTCCTCTGCACCGAGCCGGTGCCAACTGTTTTGTTCCATGACCTTTCTATCCCCTCCCGGTCGATTCTTGCCTTCCGGCGGCACACAGCTTTTCCACCTGTTTAAGACCAATGTATTCAGGGTCGTCCCGAAATATCACCCTCATCCCAAGTCCCCTTTTGCGCGAACCGAGTAAAGTGTGGCATCATAGGTAGTGGAACGAAATTTATTTTATCGCGACAGGAGAAGTTTATTATGGCATTAGACGGTATTGTTACCCGTTCCATCGTGCATGAGCTTCAATCATGTGTAGGGGCACGGATAGGAAAGATATATCAACCAAGCACTCACGATCTCATATTTAATCTGCGGGGATCGGGAAACAGCAAGCTGCTTCTCTCTGCGAATCCTACATACCCGCGCATACATTTTACAGAAAGAAGCTCCATCAACCCCTCTGAAGCACCTATGTTCTGCATGCTGATGCGCAAGCACTGTGAGGGCGGAACCATTGAAAGTATTACACAAGTGGGAATGGAACGAATTATCCACATGATCGTTAGAACTCGGGATGAGCTTGGTGATGTCTCTGCCAAAAAAATCATTATCGAGTTGATGGGACGACATAGCAACATCATCCTTACTGAACTTAACTCGGGAACAATTATAGACGGGATTCACCATGTTACCCCTTCAATAAGCAGCTACCGAATTGTAATGCCCGGATTCGCTTACACAGAGCCTCCTCAGCAGCATAAGCTGAACCCACTGGAAATTAGCGAAGATGAATTTCTTAGCTTAATCTCAAAGGCCGAACAAGATATCCCAGAGGTTGATACAGAGGCAATAGGTGATTTGGAGGAAGAACTCAAGGCTGACGGTTCCGGTGGGCCTGCACCTTCGGTGGACCCACTAGGTTGGATTGTGCATGCTTTTAGCGGAATCAGTCCTCTCATTGCGGGAGAAATCGTGCAGCGTTATACAAGCTCTGGAGCCCTTATTGCTACTCTTGGATTCAGCATAGAAAATCAAATGCAGTTATGGGAAGCCTTCAGCTCCATTATGGAGCAAGTGCGCGAGAATCAATTTTCTCCTGTTGCGGGTGCAAATGCCAAAGGCAAACTGATCTTCTCTGCGATACCGTTAACGCTTTTGGCAGATGCCGTGAAAGAATACAGCTCCATCAGCCAGTGTATGGAAGACTACTACGGGGATAAAGCGGAGCGGGATACCGTTAAGCAGCGGGTAAGTGATCTGATTCGCTTCCTTGGGAACGAACGCAGTAAGAACGTCAAGAAGCTTGCCAAGCTTCAAGAGGATCTGGATGAAGCCCAGGAGGCTGATCGCTACCGGATCTGGGGTGAATTATTGTTCAGTTCGCTTCATACCGTCTCCAAAGGGGACAAATCTGCCACCCTGGTGAATTACTATGATGAGAATCAATCAGATATTGTCATTCCGCTGGACCCGCTGCTTAACCCATCGGATAATGCTCAACGCTATTTTAAAAAATACAACAAGTATAAGAACAGTCTGCTCGTAATTGATGAACAGCTTATCAAGACCCATGAGGAAATAGCCTACATGGAGAGTCTGCTCCAGCAGCTTGCTCACGCGTCTTTGAATGACATTGAAGAAATCCGTGAAGAGCTGGTTGGTCAGGGATACCTGCGCGATCGTAACAAAAAGGGTAAAAAGAAGAAAAAAACGACAAGGCCTACTTTGCAGGTATTCACTTCTTCTGAGGGGATAGACATCTATGTCGGTAAAAACAATCTCCAAAACGAATATGTTACCAACAAACTAGCTTCATCGAATGATACCTGGCTGCATACTAAGGATATACCGGGATCACATGTTGTCATCCGCAGTGAGACGTTTGGAGATGCGACCCTTGAAGAAGCGGCTCAACTCGCTGCATACTTCAGTCAGGCTAAGCAATCCAGCAGTGTACCGGTAGACTGCACTCTTATCCGTCATGTACGCAAACCGAGCGGTTCTAAGCCTGGTTTTGTCATTTATGATCATCAGAAAACATTATTTGTCACCCCCGATGAAGATCGGATTAAGAGTCTTCCAAGCAGTTTGAAAAGTTAACGGATAGAATGCAAAAACCTCCATGCCACAGACGCTAAAACGTCGGGTATGGAGGTTTTTTCAGTTAGTTCTTCAACTGCTTCAGAACTTCGACAGTGACGGATACACTGCCTATGTCCCCATGAAATATTACACCTTGCCGCGCACCATGGAAATCCGAACCGCCGGTAACGACCATTTCAAATTCCTCAGCCAAAGCAAGATAACGCGCTTCCTCAGCAGGGCCGTGATCCGAATGATAGACCTCAATGCCTATGAAAGCACCTTGCTCCACTATTGAACGAACCAGTTCTTCATCCCCGTACAGACCGGGATGAGCCAATACAGGCGCCCCTCCTGCTTCGATAATCCACTGACAAGCTTCTACGGGAGTAATCCGCGGTGGTGACACGTATGCTGCCGCCCCCTCGGCCAAATATTTATCAAAAGCATCCCGCATATCTATAGCAGCCCCTAATCGAACTAACTCATCAGCAATGTGGGGGCGGCCGATACTTTCATCCGGTTTCAACTCACGTCCGATACCCGATATTACGGAATCCATGGTAATAGAAATCCCAAGCTTTTGCAGCTTGAGGAGGATGGCTTCATTCCTTAGTGCCCGGGTATCTCTCAGTTCAGCTAAACGTGATAAAAATAAGTCGTTTTCCCAATCGATATAATACCCAAGCACATGAATATCTTTCCCACCGGCTCGTGTACTGATTTCAACACCCGGCACCACCGTTATTCCGTATTGTATTCCTGCTTCTAAGGCTTCCGATATCCCCGCTACAGTATCATGATCCGTAATCGCTACTGCCGCCAAGCCCTTTACCCGAGCAAGCCTCACATTTTCCGCTGGAGGTTGCATACCGTCTGAGGCTTGCGTATGTGTGTGCAGGTCGCAGCGATTAGCCATCGGTTTCATTTCGTTCTCCATTTCAACTCACTCCATTCCTCACGAAGAATGCCCCTTTAAATACCGATCTCGAACCAGTTCGTCTCTTCCGAGACCCAATATCTGCCTACAGTCCCTTTCAGTTCACCAGCAATTTCGATAACTAGATAGTTTCGTGCTGACTCAGTACCTGCAAACTTCAAATCCGGTCTATATTTCTCTGCATACTCATCATAACTGACTTTCTTCAAAGGCTTATAAGGGCCATTCCAGTTCAGATGCTCGCGGTCATCCGATTGTCATTCACCATCACCCCTCTAATGCATGTTGCCGTAAAAAAGTCAGAAATGTGACCGCCGAAATCGGCAGAAGTGTCGACTTCAGATGTATGGCATAAAACTGTCTTTTGAAGGAAGCATCGGAGATATTCAAGATTTTCAAAAGCCCCAGCGTCACCTCATGCTTCACTGATGAAGTTGAAATCATAGTAATGCCCAAGCCTGCCTCCACCGCCGATTTCACCGCTCCTGTACTGCCTAATTCCATAACAATTTGTATATCGCTCGGATTCAGTCCTTTGGCCAGTATTTCTTCCTCCATGACCCGGCGCGTACCCGACCCCTGCTCCCTCAGCACGAACTTATACTGCAAGGCTTCCTCAAGGGTAACCTCATTCCGCTCCGCAAGCGGGTGATCAGCCGGTACAATCAGCTTCAATTCATCCCCCATTACAGGTTCAATGACCATATCAGGATGGGTAACCGGTGCCTCAATTAAGCCGAAATTCAACTGATGTCTCGTAATCTCATCCATAATCTGAGTGGTGTTCATCACTTTCATCATAATGGATATATGAGGATATGTTTTCCCAAACGGGCCCAAGAGCCGTGGAAGTACATATTCACCTATAGTCAGGCTTGCACCGAGCTGTAATCGCCCCTCAAGCATGTGGGTGAATGCGGACATGGCTATATCCGTTTCCTTGAACAATTCAATACTGCGCAGTGCATAGGGCATCAATGCTCTCCCTGCCTCCGAGAGAACGATCTTTTTGGTGGAGCGGTTAAACAGCTTAGTCCCGAAATAATCCTCGAGTGCCTGCACTTGCATGGTTACTGCCGGTTGTGTCATATGTAGTGCCTGAGCTGCCGAAGAGAAACTGCCTCGTTCCGACACGGTATAAAAAATATGTAGCTGATGAAAATTCATTCTGTCACTCCTATCATTGAATAACTAACCGGGTGAACTGCACACCACCTTAGAGGTGGGAGCTTCTTGGTCAATAGAGCTACTGCTCCAAGTTTACCCAAGCTTATGGGCTAGTCCCTAACCCGGTAAGTCCAATTTACATTGCTAGTTTCAACAAGTTCTGCGCAGCGTTAATGTCTCTGTCATGTTGGGAGTTACATTCTGGACAAGTCCACTCACGGACACCTAACTTCTTAGTCTCAGCGTTTTTATATCCACAACATGAACATAATTGGCTGCTTGCGTAATGCTTGGGAGCAATAATTACATCCCTGCCATACCATGACGCTTTGTATTCGATCATGGATCTAAACATCGCCCAAGATACTTCAGATATGGCTTTAGCTAATTTGTGATTCTGCATCATGTTCTTTACGCGCAAGTCTTCCATGACGATCACTTGGTTATCGTTAATCATGTCGGAAGAAGCTTTGTGTAAAAAGTCTTTACGCTGATTGGCTATTTTTTCATGCATAATGGCAACTTTAACTTTTGCTTTGTTGCGATTATTTGAACCTTTTTTCTTGCGTGATAACGAGCGTTGTAACTTCGCTAATCTCAATTCAGATTTTCTTAGATGCTTTGGATTGTCAATAACATCTCCATCAGAAGTGATTGCGAATGATTTAAGTCCAAGATCGACTCCGATTTTTTTATCTAATTTTGGGAGATGGGTCATTTCCGTTTCAACCAGTACGGAAGCAAAGTATTTTCCTGATGGCGTTTTGGATACGGTGCAAGATTTGATTAACCCCGTGAATTGACGATGTAGCTTAATCCTGATTTTTGTCTTCAGCTTGGGAATTTTAATATATCCATCTTCAATGGCTATGGTTCCGTTTTGATTGTTTGTTGTGAAGCTACGGTTGTTCGTCTTCTTGCTTTTGAATTTAGGGAAGCCAACGTTCTTATTACGGAAGAAATTCTTATAGGCTTTGTCTAGGTTGAGTTGCGCGTTTGCCAAAGCCAAACTATCCACTTCTTTAAGCCATTCAAACTCTTTTTTGTACGGGGCGGGAGTATTGCCCAGCATCTTTTCGGTTTGCTTATAGTATTCGATCTTATCCGCAAGCATCTTATTGTAGATGAACCGTACGCAGCCGAATACTTTTGCTAAATATTCTTGTTGCCCGTGGCTTGGATAGATGCGATATTTGTAGGCTTTCAGCAAGTTTCCACCTCATTTCTTACCTTGAGTTTCAATATACTTTTGGATTACATCAATAGGCGCTCCACCCGTAGTTATTAGGCAAAAACTTCTCGACCAGAAATACTCCTTCCACAGTTGTTTACGAATATCTGGGAATTCCTACTTGATAAGTCGAGAGGAAGCACTTTTATAAGCGTTGAGGAATTTGGAAATGTCGGTATTGGGATGTGTCTTCATAAGAACGTGAACATGATCCTTGTCATGATTCCATTCTTGGACCTATTACATTTCTACGATACTTCACGACTAGAATAAGATGAAAATGAAGTGAGAACACTGAATGGTTATTAGAGTCTAACTCCATTAATAACACAACCTTTTATGTAATAGGACTGAATACTTCTAATGTATCGTTTTAAGTTGGATTAGTCAAAGAAGGAAGACCGTTGCCATTCATCCCACCACTTTTGAAGTGGGGGAATTCTGACAACCAATTGTTAAAAAAAGGACATGCGGCCTCCAGCCGCATGCCTCATGTTCACATCATTCTGCTACCCTGCGTTACCGGAATCACAGCTTGACAATATTGTTGTCATCTTACCTCATTGCCGCAGGTAGATCAAGCTTCTAAACCCTTAACTTGACACACAACATCCATATCATCTATGTAACAGCATCCTTTGATCTTTTTGCATTTTTTTTTGATTCGTGCTGCTTCACCGGATATGTCTTCTATCGAGTCAAACTTACGGGACCGGTTGGTTACAACGGCGACAGAGATCGAAACAAGTGGAATTTCCTCCATTTTTCCAGACCGACTCTCCGTCAGTACATACCGCTGCACCAAATGCTGCTCATGATAAAAGCTCTTTACCATGGTTTCGAATTCCCTAATGATGGTCTTACAGCTTTCCAAATAGTTATAATCTTTAAGAAATATTATAAAATCGTCCCCGCCGATATGTCCCAGAAATCCACCTAGACGAAGCGTACAATGCTTTAATATCTCCGCGGTTGATTGAAGCATTCGGTCGCCTTCCTTAAAGCCGTATGTATCGTTATAGGCCTTGAAATGATCAAGATCTATGTACAAAACACTGAATTGATCCTGAAGCAGCGATTTTACCAGCCATTCACTAATACTCAAATTCCCGGGCAGACCCGTTAATGGATTTAAAAAGCTAGCAGCCACAGCTTGGATCTCGGCAAAATTTAGAAGTAAATCACGTACACTCACAGCGCCGAATAATTGTCCCTCATGCGTGACAATCACATAATCATACAGATTCTCTTCCTTACGATTCATAGCAAGCTTGCTAACCTCAGTGATGGCTGTTTTATACTGTACAACAAGTGGATGCTTATCCATCAGCAATTCAATGGATCTCCCCATAAAAAGCGTATAGCCGTATAATGTCCCTATTTGCTGATAAAACCTTATTCTCATAATGAGCGCGATTGGATGACCGTTGTCATAAACAACCACACCCTGAAGCCGGGGATTGCTTTTAAAAATATGATCTACGAATTCGCATTTGCTATTACGGGGAATATGCGGGATTTGCTCGGCAATTTCCCCGATTTGGAGAAGCATATTTATCGCCCCTTCCTACCGGACATTGATGGGTAGCCCTTGATCAACATACTCCTTAATAGATCCATCTGTTGGTTGGGAGACTGGCCTCCCCAAAGCATAACCTTGACCGTAATCAATACCTGACTTCTGTAAAAAATACAGTTCCTCTTTCGTTTCGATTCCCTCGGCTATCACTCTTGTTGATGAACGATGGGCATATTCCCTAATCAGCTCTAATAATTCCTGCTGCTCCGAGTTATTATTAATCCCACGGATCAATGACTTGTCCAGTTTAATGAATTCTGGCTTCAAATAAACTATTGTCTTTAGGCTGTTGTATCCGGAGCCAGCATCATCGACAGCAATTCGAAAACCCTGATCGCGATAATGCGACAAGGCTTTCTCAAAGCTTGCATAGTCTTGTACAGCCTGACGTTCCGTTAATTCGAAAACAACACGACTCGGAGATAAACCCAGCCCTTTCATAAGTTCCACGGTTTCCCCACTTTTATGTCGTGAATCATTCAGGATACCAGGATGCATATTGATGAAGATTAGCTTAGTGTTGTCATTCTCTATTGTAGGATTCGTCAATCTCTCCACATAACGAGTAAGCGACATTCGGCGGCAGTTCTTTTCAAGCCTGAACATCAACTCTGTTTCTCCTGCGAATTCATAAAAAAGCTCGGTTGTAGGAAATTGCGGTGAAGTCGGTGGCCTGTTCAGCACTTCATGTCCGATCGTTTGTCCACTCTGTAGCTGAAGGATCGGCTGAAAGTATGTATCCATTAGACCTTTATTCACAATATCCAGGACCGCCCCCAATTTCTTTAGCTCCTGCATTTCATTCTTCATTCTTTCGTTCAAATGCTGAAAATAATAAGGAATCGCAGATAACTGCCTATGTATTTGTAAACGTTTATTCATAATCTCTCCCATAAGCTTTTTCGTAAAAAAATCTGTCGCTCACCACCAGCATACTTTAGAAATATTAACCCATGATAAAGTAATCAAAATATCTTATCTTTGGCTGGAATAACAAAAAATAAGGAGACGCTTAACAGCCAGTCTCCAATAATAACCGGAGACTGGCTGTTAATTTTACATTTATGTTCATTTTGAATTAAAGAGGATTGATTACATTCGTAGAAAAAGTTACTTATGGTCCAATCCCCTTTTATGCCATTTACACGACTCTACTTACGTTTACGTCTTTTCCTAATCATCTTCACCCGGCGGGCTTGGCGCAGCAAAGAATAATAAGCCCTCAAATCCCGCAGCTGGGGGGTGATTGAAACTTTACCGAGAAATGAGACAATAGTCATACAATAAAGCTGGTGACCGGAATGATTCCGCTCACCTGTAAGCTCTGAGAACTCGGCTATAACCACCATGTCATTATCAATTAAATAAGCATTCTGATCATGTTGTGAATAAGGCTTCATCCGTTTCTGTCTTAGGGATTGCCATATCCATGGTGCAATGTCATCTTCACTACTACCCTCTACACTAATCCGGTCCAAATATCGACTTTTCGCATGATTTGATATCACAATGTCAGCAACCCGGTAGTCATTCAGCAGGATGTGGAAGGGCTCATATTTGCCCCACAATTCTGTTCCCTTATCGCCCATCATCATCACACTCCACCGTATCATGCACTTATTGTTGTCATCTTACCGCATTGCCGAAGGTTCTACAAGCTTTTGCCTCTTCAGAAGGATGTGCCAGCTCCTTATAATTAAAACAAGATATCTTGTAATTCCTACAAAAAAACAGGCGCCAAATTCACGCCTGTTCATTACCCTATTCCGGTCTACAGTCCATAATAACGTGACTTGTCCGGTCCATTGCTGGTATATTCCGTTTTCAATTCATTACGGTAAGATCTTTCTATCTTTCTTACATACGAAAGTCTGCGGACATTCTTCATAACTTCTTCAGCCCGATCTGCATTCACGTACATAACCGCGTAGTGCATCTTCCGTGAAACATAATGCAGTGTTCCATATTTCTCAAGGTTACGCGCTGCTTTAATGTCACTTACCCAAATGATATAACCTGTACGTTCTGCAAACATAAGCTCTTCCGCCTTCCTGTCTCTCTTTATCCCGGCTGCCTTAACCGCATGAGCAACTGCCGCCGCTGCCGCAACCGCCCTTAGGTAATGGATTGTTACTAGGAACCTTTATGCTGTTCGACACAGAGAAGGCAATCGTTTCCGACATCGAAAAAAGAATGTCATCCAGTGTTTTTTCAGCCATCTTGAAGTTAACAACCTCTTCGAATTGCTCGAGCTCAGCTTCAACCGCTGAAACCTCATCTTTGGCCGAATGATAGTTCGGATGAAAATGTCCGAATCTCTGAGTCTCATCGAACAGCTCCTTCTTACTCTGAAGCCGCTTAATCATCGCCTGGATTTCAGGGCTCGCGTCAACCTGCCCTTTCCAGTATAGGTAATCCGACACTTCGGCGGATTGATTAATCATGTCGCCCAATTCATAGGCGTATGTCAGCACTTCAGCCATATCGACCGTGTTCAATTCCGCTACGCTCATGAACTTCATCTCAATTCTATGTGAAATGTTGATCTACCTTAATGGTAGTCTCGTTTATCATAACATATCCAGTTGCTGTAACAGAAGGGGGAATTGTTATCGGGCGTGGAATAATCAGCTGCATCTCTTTCCAACTGCCCGCAGGAAACTCCCGTTCCTCTGGGCTCTCTCCTACTTCGCTGGACATGATATACCCCTCTATACGCCAGGGGTTGCCCAAAATACGCGTAGGTATGAACTCCTGAATTTCTTCCTCAATGGCAAGACGCACCTTAATCCCCCAGGTCAATGCTTGCTCCATCATTTTCTGAGCGGTAGTAGTGTGATAGCGGTGGAGCTCCTTAAACCACATAGAGGGTATGCTTTCTTCTTCCATCAAGAGTGGAACATCTGGTTCAAGCGGCGCCGGTTGTAAATAGAGTATCGGACTGTTTATAGAAATCAGACCCTGCTGAGTATTTGCTGAAGAAAGAGTATAACCGCTTGGATGCTCTGACCTCTTCAGATAACATTCGGGTCTTGCTGTTAAATTCCCTGCTTCTCTGCCCTGCACGCCATGAGGAGGGACTAGCCCTGCCGCTGTAAGCTCCTTACGAACGTACTGCTCGTGTTCTTTCAGTACGCTGAAATGTGCCGTTCCCAACCGACATAGCAGGCCCTGCAGCCTTGGATGTGCAGCAATGGCATCTGCATCCTCTTCCTCTCTGCAGGTTAAGAGTAAAACGTCGGCAAAGGATGTTCGCCCGATATCCTTTCCCCATTGTTCTAACACGAGTCTTACCTCTTGCGGGAGACCTCCCAGCGTATGATCATCTAACCAGGAGACGACCTCTTCCGGAGGCATCCTCCTATCGTAGGCCAACTCCAACTGCTCCCGTGATAATCGAAAGCTCCACATGGAATCGATAGATAGTAACTCAGCACAGCAGGCCAGGCACCAGCGAACGTAATATGGAACATCTGGGGGCACAAGCACTTCTAAGTCTGATTGCACGATGAACTTAGCTGGAGAAGCTGACACAGGGTGGGTTCTGGTCGTGAACCCCTCTAATTGAGGCTTCAACTTTATCCAGCGGAAGCACAAGCCACCTTCCCGGTTAGTTCCAACCTGACACCAGCCAAAACCAGCCAAGCACTCCAGCCAAGCCAAGCTTGATGCCTCTAGACCCGCACGTTGTATGGGCATTACCAGACCTCTGGATTCCATCCAATCCAGTAATTGGGTTAGAGACAACCATTCCCTTACTACAAATTCAGGACGTGCTATTAGATACCGAAAATGCTGAGCGGCTGGATCAGAACACCCGTAGCGTTTCATAGCCAGATTAAAGAGCATATCCGACATTACGGACTCAGCTAGGTTTAACCAGCTTTCCAAAACTTCAACACAGAGGATATATTCGCTTTCTTCCCGCTTTATTAATCCCAGAAATAGCATCAAATCAAGCATTACCGCAGCAGGCAGTGTGTAGATATCAGGGGATGGATACCCTAGGGAAAGGCCTCGCAAATGCTTATCTTGAAGGGTAAGTTTGGAGGTTAGCCTAGTTATATTCTTCTTATGAATGCTGCCCTTACCTGTAATAGGCAACCCCTCCTGCTCCACGAACAGCAAGGCTTGAAACAGCTCATTGGCCAGTCCTATACCCTCTTCCATATGTATATGAACCTCACTGCTGTCTTCTAAACAAGCTGTATAGGGAAAGAAGCGGCTTTGAAGTGTGAGGAGATGTTCTTCAGGGATATAATACAGCTTCTCACCCCACATTTTTTGCAAAGCCACAAGGAATCCTGCTTGACGCAGCTCAGACAAGGCAAGTCTTTGTTCTGCACGACACAGATTTACCGGCCTGAATTGCTCCTCTTTCCCTTCTTCAAAAGGTTGACCTGCATAAGCTGCATATATCTTCTTCAGCAGTGCCTCCGCATGGGCTGTTAATTGAATCAATGACTATCCACTCCATTCAACTCCGCGTATTTCACCTCATATTGGTACCCCTGTTCTGTCAAAAACATCCGACGTCGCAGCGAAAAATCCTGCTCTCTGCTAGCCTCCGACACCAGCGTATAGAAGTAAGCTTTATTTTCACCTGACTTCGGCCTTAAAATGCGGCCAAGACGTTGAGCTTCCTCCTGACGCGAGCCGAAAGCACCCGATATCTCTATCGCGACACTGGCATCCGGCAGATTTACAGCAAAATTGGCCACTTTTGAGACCACCAGCACAGGCAGCATCCCTTCGTTAAATGCGGTGTACAATTCCATTCTCTCCGCTTGCGGTGTTTTACCTGTAATTAGAGGGGCTCCTAATTCTTCCGCCATGTGAACCAGCTGTTGAATATATTGACCGATAATCAAAATAGAGGCTTTTTTATGCCTGCTGAGCAGCTTCTCCACAACAGCCGCTTTGACCGGATTAGTAGCGGCCAGCCGAAATTTTTCTCTGGCGGATGCATACATATATTCATGCTTAAGAAGGTTTTTCATGGGCACAACCATCTCCACACATTCCACCTCGGCAATCCATCCTTCCTTTTCCAGAACCCTCCAAGGCAGATCATAACGTTTGGGTCCAATTAGGGAAAATACATCTCCCTCCCGTCCATCTTCCCGAACAAGGGTAGCGGTAAGTCCAAGACGCCGTGTGGCTTGAATATCCGCCGTTGCGCGAAAAACTGGAGCCGGTAGCAAATGAACCTCATCATAAATAATGAGGCCCCAATTACGTTCTTCAAAGAGACTCATATGGTGGAACTCTCCGCCTTTTGTGTGTCGGTGCGTTAAAATTTGATAAGTAGCTACAGTTACGGGCCGAACCTGCCTCTTCTCACCTGTATATTCGCCAATTTCGTCTGCTGAAAGATTAGTACGTTGTGCAAGCTCATTCATCCATTGCCTTACAGAGGTTGTATTGGAGGTAAGAATGAGCGTTTCACACTGCAGGGCTTTCAGCACTGCCATCCCCACCACCGTTTTACCTGCTCCGCACGGAAGTACAATTACACCGCTGCCTTCACTGCCGGCTTTCCCCTCAAAATGCTCCACGGCGTCCTTCTGATACTCTCTTAATTCAAAGCTGCTGTCTTTCCATGAAACACTCAAGGATTGGCCTTCATGATAACCTGCATAATCCAATATAGGATAGCCCAGCGCTGTCAGCTCTTGCTTCAATTGACCGCGCCTTGAAGTGGAACAGGTCATCTCGCGCAGACCGGCTCTCCGAAGCCCAAGAGCTTGTAGAGCCATTTGCTGATCCAGTTCATCTAACAAGACCCCTTCATCGCTTCGTAGGATCATTTGGCCCGGATCTACAGCATCCGAATGAAGTGTCAAACGACCGTATCTGGACATGATCAGTCGAATCTCTTCCTCAAGTCCTGAAGGTACCTCATAGCGTGATAAGTTCCTAAGATCGGTCACAATCTCATCCACTGTTAATCCTAGTGAAGCCGCGTTCCAGAGAGATAAGTTACTGATACGGTAAGTATGATAGGAAGGTGGACTTTTTATAAGCTCAGCAAACGCAGAAAGTTTTACTCTTGCAGCCTCGAACTCTGTATGTAGACATTCTAAAAGTATGAATCGGTCCCTTCGAACAACACATGCTCCTCTTCCTTCCACACAACCATCCTCCTTTCGGTCACCCGAATAGCTGAAAAAGCCCATTCCGGTTACGGACATGAGCTTTCCACTGTTAACTTATCCTAATGTAAATGTTGTTCAGAGATTTCGCTCAGGGCTCGGCCGGCTTCATCCACATAGTTGTGGCGCACTGCCAAATCACCGATAGACACAACACCGATCAATTTACCGTCTTGAACTACAGGCAGCCGGCGAATTTGCTGGGATGCCATCAGTTCAACCGCTTCATCTACGGAAGTATCTTCTGAAGCTGTGCGGATATTCGTACTCATTACTTGTTCAACGGAACTGGATCCCGAATGCTTGTCAGCATATCCACGAAGGACTAGATCACGGTCTGTAATTACCCCAATCAGAGTTTTGCTGTCCGTACTGTCCACTACCGGAACAAACCCTGTGTCATTATCTCTCATAATAACGGCTACCTCATAAATATTATCCTGAGGGGTCACGGTAATAGGATTCCTAGTCATAGCTTCTTTTACAGTTCTCAAGGTTAGAACCCTCCTCTTGTTATGGTGAAACATGAGAGTAGGTTCTCCGTAATTACAAGAATTATTCGACTTGCTTCTCGTTCAGTCGCGAATCCGCCATAGCTATCAGCAGCTTCACACCATGAAGCAATGCATCTTCATCGAAGTTAAATCGGCTGTGATGATGAGGATATACAGCATCCTTATCAGAATTTCCCGCTCCAACGAAGATAAAACAACCAGGAATATGCTTAACATAATAAGAAAAATCCTCTGCAGGCATCAACTTCTCCATCGTGATAACCTCCACGGATTCACCTAACGCCCGTGGCGCTTCTCTGAAAAAACGCTCGGTTTCAGTCTCATCGTTGACCAACGGTGGATAACCCATCAAATAATCCACTTTCGCTTCGGCACCGTATGCACCCGCAACCGCTGACGCCATCTCTTCAATCCTGCGCCGAATCACATACCTCGTTTCCTCATCGAAAGCGCGAACCGTACCGGTAATCCGACATTTCTCTGCAACAACATTCTGGGCGAAGCCTCCTTGTATCGTGCCCACACTGAGAACCGCAGGACGCAACGGATTTACCGAGCGGCTTACAATGCTCTGAAGCTGTGTCACCAGTGCGGCTCCGGCCACAATGCTGTCAATCGTAAGATGCGGGATTCCTCCGTGTCCACCTTTACCGATAATATCAATGAAAAACTCATCCGCAGAGGCCATTAGAGGCCCCGCAGCGCTGGCTACAGTACCTACGGAAAGCGGTGTCCATAGATGAAGACCATAAACTGCGTCCGCACCGGTCAGGACTCCCTCAGCAATCATACCCAGAGCTCCGCCGGGACAGACTTCCTCTGCAGGCTGGAACAGAAAACGAATTTCTCCTTCAAGTTCGTCCCGCCTACTGCTGTAATACGCTGCCGCTCCAAGGAGCATTGCGGTATGTCCATCATGGCCGCATGCATGCATGACACCCTCATTTATCGAAGTATAAGGACACTCACTCTCTTCCCTGATCGGGAGCGCATCCATATCGGCACGGAGCACAACAGTCCTCCCCGTCTTCTTGCCCTTTATAATTCCTATGAGTCCATAACCCGATGTGCTTTTCTTAACCTCAATTCCGAAGCCTATCAGCTTGTCCTCCACAAACGCAGAGGTCTCCCGTTCCTGATAAGACAATTCCGGATGACGATGCAAATGACGGCGCCATTTCACCATATCCGGCAGCAGCTGTTCAACTGTCACCTGCTCCATATTTTCTCCATCCCTTCCCTAAAAGTCGCCCCCATACAAATTGGAAGCCATCCTTTTTCTCTATACCCGCAAAAATCAATAATATGCCTTTTATTGTAGCAGAAACATGAAAAACTGTGTATTACACACGTCCCTCCAGTCTTGCACAACCCATAGAAACATACTATCATGAGGTAGAACGTGAACATTTTGTTAAAAAAAATAATCATTATACTCATAAGGGGGATATGTGCGCCATGATTTTTGAGAACACGGGCCTCGTGGGACTTCAAAGTGATCTTCTCTACCTGGACGAAAGCGCGGAAAAAGCAGGGTTTATACGTTGGCAGTGGGAATACTATCGTGCCACTTATGACTGCAAGATTGAAGACAAGCAGAACGGCGGCGAATATTTCCTTCGAGTAAATACCCGTGCTGTCGAAGGTAAACTGGAGAAACCGGACACTGTGCTTGCTATTGAAGCCGTTTACTTGGGCAAGGCAACTTTCCCTCACGGTTTGGAATACGAGTCTCCTGTGCCACAACCAGTGCTTGAGATTGCGGGAAAACGCATTTTGGAACTAAAGCAGCTGCTTGAGGCTTGAACAGGAGCACAACAATGAAATCAAAGAGTACTCCCGCTAAAAAAGGAACCCCTGATTTTCAATTATTGATACTTACGCTTCTGCTTGTTGGCTTTGGAGTAATTATGGTGTTCAGCTCAAGTTCCAGCCTTTACTTTAGAGGAGATCCGTTATATTTCTTAAAACGCCAGCTTGTTTGGGTGGTCCTTGGCAGCTTCGTCATGTTCACAGTGATGAATATTCATTACAGCAGATTCAAGAAATGGTATGCTCCCATATTCATTATTACACTTATTTTATTACTGATGGTCGCATCTACCGAAAGAATCAATGGTGCGAAGAGCTGGCTCAGTATAGGTAGTCTAGGAATTCAACCGACAGAGCTCGCCAAAATTTCTATCATCTTGTACCTCTCCGCTCTTATCACCAAAAAGGGTGAACGGCTAAGAGATTTCCGAACTGGCTATATCCCCGTTATGGTTATTGTCGGCATCGTTGCCGGATTAATTATGATGCAGCCTGACTTAGGCTCATGCCTCATTTTGGTAGCTACAAGCGGTCTTGTGGTGTTTGCAGGGGGAGCGAGCTTGAAGCATATTCTAGCCTCCATTGTGCTGCTTGTGCTCGGCGCTGGTCTTGTCTTGGGGGCCAAAACAGTAGTTGACTCCTTTTCACCTGTGCAAGAGAAGTCTGTGGCGGAGCAAGACTACAAGAAAGGCCGTATTGAGGCGTTTATAGATCCTTATGACGACCCAAAAGGCACCGGCTACAACATCATCCAGTCTTTGACTGCATTGGGTCAAGGAGGCGTAAGTGGTGCCGGTTTCGGTCAAAGCGTACAGAAGCTGAACTATCTAAAAAATCCAGAGACAGATTTCATCTTCGCTGTTATGGGAGAAGAGCTGGGTTTTGTAGGGACTGCACTTTTTCTACTCATCTATTTATATTTTATTTGGAGGGGTATTTTAATTGCACTAAGGTGTCCTGATCCCTTCGGAACACTTGTAGGGATTGGAATAATGGGCTGGATCGCCATTCAAGCGTTTGTTAATATTGGAGGCGTGACGAAGACCATCCCGTTAACGGGTGTCACCTTGCCTTTTATCAGCTACGGAGGATCCTCTATGCTGGTCATGATGCTCTCCATGGGAATTATGCTTAGTATCTCTCGAGAATCTAACCGTCCAGCCAAAGAGGAAGTTACGAAATCTGTAACGACGGTCAGACAGGTGCGTGCAAGATAGCGAACAATTCAGTGAATCACAAACATCAAACAGCAAGTCTTCGGTAACTCGTAGACCTGCTGTTTTTTTACTTTGCATGATATGAACAGGAAAAAGGCTATCTTATTCGTAGAAAAACTACAAATAGGATAGCCTCAGTAAAGCGCTGCCAGATTCTCACATCACCAAGCAGTTATGAGCCGTTTAAGAAATCTCATCATTTTTAAAGGCAACGCCTTCAACCTTAACATTAACTTCTACGATATGAAGTCCTGTCATGCTCTCCACAGCTGAACGTACATTCTGCTGCAACATCCGGCATACCTCATGGATAGGTGTTTCATAGAGAACGATAATACGCAGATCTACAGCAGCTTCCAGTTGACCCACTTCAACGGTTACACCCTTTTGCACATTTTTGCCGCTAAGGCGTTTTGCCCAGCCCTCTGACAAGCCTCCTGACATGGCTGCAATCCCTGGAGTCTCCAAAGCAGCCAATCCGGCAATTTTTGAGACCACATCATTAGAGATACGTATATTTCCCATTTCCAGCTGAAGTTGTTCCGCCATGCCAAATCCCCCTTACACTCATTATCAATTATTGTAATTCCTAAACAGGCTAAAAAGCAAATCACTTTCTCTCTCCGTTTACATACTGGGTCAATTTGGGTATATTGAGTATGAAATAAATATACATAAATTGGACTGGAGTGAGCTATCACATGAAAAAATGGATTTCTCCATCACTACTCATCGTCACCTTTGCGCTTAGCGCGATAGGACATTATGCAAACTGGGACCACACACTTCAGTTTATCCTTTCTGCCATCGCTGTCGTTTTTGTAGCCGGTTTTCTAGGCAGAGCAACGGAAAGTGTAGCTCATTATGCAGGACAACGTCTGGGTGGTTTTCTTAACGCAACCTTTGGTAATGCTGCCGAGCTGATTATCGCGTTCTTCCTCGTAAAAGAAGGATTATACGATATGGTTAAGGCAAGTCTGACTGGCTCTATCATCGGTAATTTATTGCTTGTTCTTGGTCTCAGTATATTTGCCGGGGGCTTGAAGTTCAAGATACAAAATTTCAACGTTACGCTTGCTGGGCTTAATGGATCCTTAATGATCGTAGCCGTGATCGCCTTATTCGTTCCCGCTATGTTCTTTAACACACATTCCATTACAGAAAGAGATACGGATCTTCTCAGTCTGATTGTTGCTGGACTGCTCATTGCGTCTTATCTGGCGTGGCTCGTCTTCTCCATGATTACACATAAAAAGTTCCTGGATGACGTAACTGAAGATAACGAAGAAGAATTGCCTAATGAACATGCACCTGTATGGTCCAAAAAGAAATCAATCCTTTATTTGGTGCTAGCGACCGTTATGGTAGCTTTCGTCAGTGAATGGCTTGTGGGAACACTCGAAACATTGACAGAACGCTTCGGACTCAGTGAACTGTTCGTAGGAGCATTCCTTGTAGCTATCATTGGTAATGCTGCCGAGCATAGTGCAGCCATTCTACTTGCCATGAAGAATAAAATGGGTGCAGCTGTAGAAATAGCTGTAGGAAGCAGTCTTCAAATCGCCTTGTTCGTAGCTCCAGTGCTTATTTTCGCGAGTTATTTTATGGGCGACACGATGGACATCGTTTTTACAGCTATTGAGTTAGTAGCAATCGGTGTATCTGTTTTTATTGCTAAATCGATTATTCAGGATGGTTCAACCAACTGGTACGAAGGACTGCTGCTGTTAGCGGTATACCTCATTTTAGGCGTCTCCTTCTATCTTGTATAACTTTTTAGGATAAGCAAAAAGCGCACATGAGCGGCTCCCGGGCTCTCTTGTGCGCTTTTAATTTTGGCTAAGAAAAATCTTGTCCGATAATTAAGCAGTAAGAATCAGACTTTATTGCTTCGCCTTGTTATTTAATGCCTCGTATAAAACGGCCAAATTCCGTTCCAGCTTGCTTAATACTAACTTGCCTGTAAGTTCAGACACCAGACCCGCTCTGACGGCGAAGTCAACTTCCTTAGAGAAACCGTACATTTGGGTATCCAGCACTTCCTCATAGAGAGGGCAGTAACGCGTGGCCAGATTTTCCATCTGCACTTCGATAAGCTTCTCAATTTTATCGGCATCTTCTTGTAGAAGAGTAATTGCTTTAAGATTAAGCTGTTCCTGCAAATCCGATGAAGTCATGCATCTTCCCCCCCATGTCCAAAAGTTAAACAGTAATCCTATTTAATTTAATATTAGTCGAAATCGGATATCAATACAAGAATACAGTTTTTTAGAATTAAAAAAACGTCCCGTCAAAATCGACAAGACGTTTCGGGAAAAGAATTTACTCCGCTACAACAGTAAAATTCAAACCGTGTTTGGCGAATACATCGCTCATTGCCTTCTTCGCTTCTTCAGCATCAGTGCCATGCACATGCAGTTCATAGCTTTGGCTGGATACCAATGTAGTGAATAACCCAAGGATACTCTTTACATCAATGTACTTGTTTTCTGCTTGAAGAACGATAGAAGAATTGAACTGGCTCGCTGTTTGGGCAATATCAACGATTGCCGCATTGTTACTGGACATATGAATCCCTCCGCAACCTGAATATGAACATGATCTACTTGTAATCAATTCCATGATACATTGAATTCGCTTACTCGCGCAAGGTGTTTTCTTATCTTCTATTTTACTTCAGGTTCTCTGGATTAAGACCTTCCAGCTCGGGAAGAACAAAAATACCGTCTTTACGGATAAGGATATCGTCAAAATAGATCTCTCCGCCACCATATTCCGGCCGTTGAATCAGCACAAGGTCCCAATGAATGGAGGAGCGGTTGCCGTTATCCGTTACTTCATATGCTTGGCCCGGTGTGAAATGAAGGCTACCTGCGATTTTTTCATCAAAAAGAATATCCTTCATCGGGTGCAGTATGTACGGATTAAACCCGATCGCAAATTCACCGATATGACGTGCTCCCTCATCCGAATCCAAAATATCATTCAGACGTTCGCTATCGTTACTTGAAGCCTCAACGATTTTACCGTTCTCAAAGCTAAATTTCACATTCTCAAAAGTTACCCCGTTATATAGGGTCGCAGCATTGTAGCTGATTGTACCATTAACGGAATTACGAATAGGTGCGCTGTATACTTCGCCATCCGGAATGTTTTTCTGACCGGAACATTTCTCGGCTCCAATCCCTTTAATAGAGAAGGTAAGCTCCGTGCCGGGACCTGATATACGTACTTTGTCTGTTCTTTTCATCAGATCAGCCAGCGCATCCTGTGCCTTATCCATTTTGGCATAATCCAGATTGCAGACTTCAAAATAGAAATCCTCAAAAGCTTCTGTGCTCGTATTAGCGAGCTGCGCCATGCTGGCATTTGGATAACGTAAGACTACCCATTTCGTATGTTTTACCCGTTGTTCACTGTGAATTGGGTGGGAATACAGGGAGTTATATAGCTTCATCTTCTCTTCAGGTACATCTGACAGGTCGTTAACATTCTCGCCCGCACGGATACCGATATAGCAGTCCATTTGTTTCATTCGGTTCAAATCAATCTCAGCCCACGCCTGCAAACTTTCCTTAGTTGCATATTTAAGCATACTGCGTTGTACCGTCCGGTCTGTTAGCTGGACAAAAGCATGTCCGCCAACCTTGCCGATTTCTTCTACAATCGCATTGATCAAGTCTCGCTCATTGCCAATCATTTCGACGAGCACGTTCTCGCCTGGCTGTACATTTACGGAGTACCCGATAAGGTTTTCCGCCAGCTTTTGAATTCTGGGATCTTTCATCTTCCTCTTCCTTCCTCTTCCTCTTCCTAAAAATCACATACTTATCTATTGTAGCACTCTCAATAAAGAGCGCAAGACTTCAGTTGCCCTGTGATAATTAACGATAACCATAGAAGTTAACCTGAGCTACATAGGTTTCACTCAGGGCATTCTGAGCATCCCCTGAGTAACTAATTGTTCGTGTCCATGCCAAACGTTGTGGAAGATTGCGCCTACTGTCCACATTCAAATGGTAAATGGTCTTCACTTGAGCCCGTTCAAGCTTGGTCTTAAGCTCTGCATTCTTCTTTTCCCAAAATGTATCCAATACTTTTTTAAGCACCGGTTTGTTGGACGTTAGTGTATTCTCCTTGGTTTGTCCAAAGGTACGAAGAGCTGACATCTCCTGCTCCAACTGGTTAATCAGTTGCTGGCGGGCTTCTGCTGGGGAAAGCTCTATGCGCAATACCCGGACCCCTCTTCCTGCTCCAGCTTCCTCAGTCACTGTCTTATCCAGCCCCTCAAGCTCCTCTAGCTGATGTAAGGGATTAAGGCGCGGCAGTGGATTACCTTCTTGCGAGGAGGATTCTGAAAGCACCTTCCACCCCCCCTCTATTTTCTCCAGCTTGCTATAATAGGACGGTTTGTCAGTAGCACTCGAAGCTTTCTTTATTTGATTAGTAGACTCAGGCTTGGTGGTTTCCCCATCCGGAAGTAGCGTATACAGTGTTACCTTATTGTGATCCTTCACGTTCCCGCCATAATATACGGACGCGTATGGAGTCCCTTCACTACCTCGCAACAATGCCGTAGCACCCTCAAAGGTAACCCCGTCACTACCCGCCATTCCTGCCAGTGCCAGATCCAAATATTCACCGGCTGGTTTGTCACTCAGCTTATTGCAACCACTGCTATAAATGCAGGTTATTAATACGACCCATGTCATTATCCATTTCCGAACCGCCGGATTTGTCATCATCCCCAGACCCTTCCTTACCCAATTTTATTTTAGGGTCTCCTTATAGGCAGGGGTTATACTGACCAATGCTCCAAATCTTTTAATTTCCATAAAAAAATCCCTGAGGATTTAGCCTCAAGGATTTTCCACTCTGCTCTCGGTTTGTTTACTATCAATTACGACTCGGTTTCGACCATTGTTCTTCGCTTCATATAATGCCATATCTGCACGATAAAATAATGATTCCACACTCACTCGTTCGTCCGTCCAGCTCCATTCAGCAATCCCGCAGGACACAGTAACATGCGGCTCTGTCTCCTCCTGAACCCGTGTACGAATTCGTTCGGCTACGAAAGCTGCCTGCTGCACGCCAAGCTGCGGTAAATATACAGCCAGTTCTTCACCACCCCATCTGGCGGCAATATCTCCCCTTCGGATCGATGACTTTACGATATCACTGACCTGCTTCAGGATTTTATCGCCTTTCTGATGACCGTAAGTATCGTTAACCAGCTTGAATTGATCAATATCAACAACAATTAAAGAACCGCAGAAATCAGTACCCTGTCTGTTCTTGATCTCTTCATCCAGATAATGCCGTGCGTAGAGCCCTGTGAGGCTGTCTCTGTTCGCCAGACGGCGTACCTCCGCATGTAAACGCGCGTTACCGACAGCAAGTCCGATATGGCCTGCCATAGCTTGCAGCAGACGATAGTTATCATATGAGAAAAAATGGGCATCCCGGTGGGTCAGCATAATGGCTCCACGCACCTCTCCGCCTACACTAAGCGGAGTTGCAATTATGGATTGGGATTTAGTTGCATCCATCAGCTTGGAGGCCGTCTCCGAGTGTTGCAGATAATCAGATAATATCAACGGCTCCCCGGTAGAGTAGACCCTTCCTCCTATCCCTTGCCCGATATCTATCATTTCATTAAGCAAAGCGGGATAATTGCAGGCTATGGCCTCAAGCCCGCCCTTTTCCTCGTCTAAATGAAGAATACAACAATAATCCGCCTGGAACATTTCCAGCAGCTCCTCAAAGGCAAATTGAAAAATCTCACCCAGGCGCAAGCTCTGGTTCAGACGCTGAGTGAGCTCATTGCTCATGCGCAATTCACGAATCAGCTGATTGGACCGTTCATATAACTTGGCATTCTCAAAGGCAGTACCCGCTGTATCAGCCACCATAGTCAGAAAGCGCAGGTCAACATCCGGAAAGTCGGGATTAAATATCACCATATGAAAAACACCATAAACCCCTTGCTTTCCACCGAGGGGAAGACCGATTTCTAGATATCTATTGTCTACATTGCTAGTTTGAATCGCTACCCGCCCATCCTTGAATGCCCTGGCACATACATCGTTACTCTCCCATCGAGGGGGGAGCGGCTTCACTTGAGGATGAGCACTACGGTGATCCTGTGACATAAATAGCACTAACCTGGCTCCTGGGTACATTGCACAAATACTCTCAATAACTTCAATAAGCACAGAGTCCACATCAATATTATCGTGCATCCGTTGAACAATTTGAAACAACACTGAATGACGGACGCTCTCTCGTTCGGCATTCTGATGTACACTTGCCAGATCAGATACAAAGACATGCTCGAATGTGCGGTAAAAACAGGTCTTATAATGCAGAGCCATGGCTTCAGCTATCTCCCGGCCGCCCTTCTCATACTGCTCCGTTGACATAGCACAGCCAAGCAGAGCAAAAACATCCCCCTTGGAGCGCGTCAAAATAGGCACACTCAAGAAGGTTATGCTTTTTCCGTCTTCCACCAATTCTAGGTTGTAGGACTTACGGGAAAGCAAACTTAATCCAGCAGCATCTTCCCAATAGGAATTCCAATGCTCTGGACTCTTAGTTAAATAGTGTACACGTTTACCTTCATAATTAAGGACACACCAACTCCACGATTCAGTGAATGGGAGGGCAGCTTGTCCCTTGAACCATTCATTAAAGCTGTCAGCAATCAGATCTGCGGCATAAGGGAAATCATAGGATACGATGTCCGTATCCCTAAGCCATGCGGTAGGATCTTCAGAATCGTCTTTTGTCAACATGGTGTCCTGTACCAGCACTTGGCTGCCTTTATGACCGTAAGCTTCCTGCTCTGACATAAAGAGGATCCCCTTAGTTTCTCAATTTAAAAACCTTGTTCCGATAACATTTAATGATTTAATCATATTTTACTCTGTTTCTTTCCTTAATGCATTATATTTTCCACAAATCCCGGATTTTTTTTAGGTCCTAAGAACTAACGACAAAGATTGACAAAATCTCTTTAAACATGCGCTTGACTTTGTTGGTAGTTTTCATATAATATTTATTGTTGAACAAGACTGTAACTAGTCTTATATTGGGCGTAACGTTGTGTCACCCTCACGCGTGTTCGTTACTATCAGGGCAGCGGCTGAACTTCCCTAATAGTGTGGATCTATAATCTTCCACGGATACGGCACGCGGCACAAATAGGCCCCACCTGAAATTTCAAATAAAAAGGAGTCTACTATAACATGGCACGTTACACAGGACCTAAATTTAAACTCAGCCGCCGTCTAGGCATATCCCTTAGCGGTACAGGTAAAGATTTGAAACGCCCTTTCCCACCGGGACAACACGGCGCTAACCAACGCAGAAAAGTAAGTAACTACGGAATGCAGCTTTTGGAAAAACAAAAACTGCGTCATATGTACGGCTTGGGAGAGAAACAATTTAAAACTCTCTTCACTAAAGCACAAAAAATCCAAGGTATCGCCGGCGAAAACTTTATGTTCTTGCTTGAGAGCCGCCTGGACAACCTCGTTTACCGTCTTGGATTCGCTAACTCCCGCGCTGGAGCGCGTCAGTTGGTATCCCACGGTCACGTAACTGTTAACGGCAAAAAAGTTGACATTGCATCTTACCGTGTTAGCACTGGTGATGTAATTGGTCTTCGCGAAAGAAGCCGCACTATGACTTCAATCAAAGAAGCTCTTACTAACCGTTCACACCTTCCTGCTTACTTGGAATATGCTGATGGATCTTTCGAAGGTAAATATATCCGTTTGCCAGAACGTTCCGAGCTGTCCCAAGATATCGATGAAAAACAAATCGTCGAATTCTACAACCGTTAAGATTTATCTTATCGGCAGTAGTTTAGAAACCCTCCGGATTAATCCGGAGGGTTTCTTGTGTTTTATATATTTAGCCCAATGTGAGTCTAGCGAACTTACGTTTACCTACCTGCAGAATATCTCCCTCTTGCGGTGTGAATTCTGCATTCGGGTCCTCCTGCTTTTCTTCGTTCAGCTTCACAGAACCCTGCTGGATACTCCGCTTCGCCTCACCATTGGAACCTGAAAACCCGACAAGAGTGAGCAGCTTAACAAGCTTTATTGTTCCGTTCTCAAGTTCAACTGCCGGAACAGCATAGATTTCAATGTCTTCCGGAAGCGCCCGTTGCTGGAATACCGTCACGAAATGCTGCTGTGCAGCATCTGCCCTTTCCACACTGTGGTACATTCGTACAAAGGTATGTGCCAATTGCATTTTCGCATCTCTTGGATGAACTACACCCTCCTGCAATTCTTCCTTCAGAACAGTAAGCTCTTGATTGCTGATATCCGTAGCCAATTCGTAGTATTTCAACATTAATTCATCCGGTACAGACATGGTTTTACCGTAAATTTCATTGGGCTCTTCATCAATCCCGATATAGTTGCCAAGACTTTTACTCATCTTTTGAACACCGTCAAGACCTTCGAGCAAAGGAGTCAGAATTGCAGCTTGCGCAGCCACACCGTATTCCTTTTGCAGCGTCCTTCCCATAAGCAGGTTGAACTTCTGATCCGTTCCGCCGAGTTCCACATCACTTTTCAAAGCTACAGAATCCATCCCCTGCATCAGCGGGTAGAAGAATTCGTGAATACTGATTGGAAGACCACCTTGAAAGCGTTTAGTAAAGTCGTCCCGCTCCATCATTCTAGCTACCGTTACTTTCGCAGATAAGGTAACCACATCGGCGAAGGACATCGGGCTGAGCCATTCGGAGTTGTAGTAGACTTTTGTTTTTTCAGGGTCCAGAATTTTGTAAATTTGCTTCTTGTAGGTCTCAGCATTCCGCTGTACATCTTCCTCCGTCAATTGCTTCCGAGTTTCCGATTTACCTGTTGGATCACCAATCCGTCCAGTAAAATCACCAATGATTAGCTGCACCTGATGTCCCAGCTCCTGGAATTGGCGAAGCTTGTGCATTACAACGGTGTGTCCAACGTGAATATCCGGTGCTGAAGGGTCAAGTCCTAACTTCACATTAAGTGGAACTCCGCTCACAATAGACTTCATAACCTTCTGTTTTAATTCTGCCACCGGTACGATCTCTACCACACCGCGCGATATGACTTCAAGCTGACGCTCAACTTCCTGCTGCTGGGCTGCTGATAATTCTTCCCACTTCATTCTTACCCCTCCTAAAAATTTGTATAATTTGTGAAACAAAGTCTATTATGTGAGTGTTCACCTAATCAGATTAGACGTTTCAGCCACGCAAAAAAGCCCCTTTATCATCCCAAGGGACGAGAAAGAGGCTCGCGGTACCACCCTAATTAAAATCCTTGTTACTCCCCGACGGAGCCAAAGATTTTCACTTCATTGCCATAACGGGATAACACCCGGTGCCGGACTACTGAGCAGGAACTTAGCCCTTGCCTTTCCTCTGGACAGCTCCAGACTGTAATTCAAAGGGGCCTGTTATTGGTTCGCACCACCCACCGACTCTCTGAAAACATAAGGCAGCCCTTCTACTGATGTCTTTCCGCGCCTTTTTGATTATCTAATTGTTTTCATTTATATCACATGCTCTTAAAAAAAGTCAAACAGGAAAGAAACCGGAATGAGTTATAAGCGCATTCAAAAACGCCAAATTGTGCTATAATAGTTCCGTTATAAAGGAGGATTATCGTCGATGGCTGAAGAGAACAAGAAAAAGACTGCAAAGAAACATCCCCCAAGGAAAAGAACCTGGCTGAACAGGGTCGGCTCTGTGGTAAAGTGGATGTTTATCCTTGGCATTATGGGCATTCTGTTTGCCGGCGGTGCCGTGACAGGCTATATTACTTCTATTGTACAAGATGACCCTGTCCGCTCCGAGCAATTAATTCAGCAGCAAGTTAGCCAGAACGCTATAACCGGATTTGCTTATTTCCGTGACGGCACCCCAATCGGCCAACTCCGTACGGAGGAAGACCGCAGACTCATTGAATACAACAATATTCCACAGATTATTATTGATGCAGTTCTTGCTATAGAGGACAATAATTTCTATGAGCATGATGGCGTTGATGTGAGCGGGACCTTACGTGCGGTTAAGCAAAAGCTGCTTAATGAATCTGTCCAAACCGGCGGCAGCACACTTACCCAACAACTTGCAAGACGTGTGTTCCTAAATTTGGACCGAACAGAGGATCGGAAGATCAAAGAAATTTTACTTTCGCTGCGTCTGGAACGCTTTTTAAGCAAACCGGAGATATTAACAGCCTATTTAAACAAGGTGCCATTCGGGAACGGTTCAAATGGTTATAATGTGTTCGGAATTAAAGCTGCATCCAAAGGCGTATTTGGTCAAGATGATCTGGATAAGTTGAATATTGCGCAAGCCGCATATTTGGCAGGTCTACCACAGCTCCCCTCCAAATATTCTGCATTTAACGGATTGGGAGAATTTAACGAGGCAGCTTTTAAGAGAGCTATTGACCGTCAGCAGCTTGTACTGCGCCGTATGCTGGAGGAGAACAAAATTACGACCTCACAATACGATGAGGCCCTAGCCTTTGATATCAAGGGCGCACTTGCGCCACACACAGCAAAAGCGTATGCGACTTACCCGTATCTAATGTTGGAAACAGAGCGTAAAGCTGCAGAGATTATGCTTTCTATTAACCAAGACAAGGATGGGGTAACCGGTACTGCAGACGATACCAACTCGGGAGATGATCCTGTTTTATTGGAGGAGGCCCGTCAGCAGCTCATGACCGGTGGCTACCGCATATACACCACTATTGATAAAAAAGTGTACAGTGCGATGCACACCATCTCTGAAAACAGTGAAAACTTTACTAAGGACAGCAAGAGCAAGGGCAAAGAACAAACAGCAGGCATAATGATCGATAATAAAACAGGTGCTATTCTCGGGATGATCGAAGGCCGTGACTTCAATCTGGAGCAGATGAACTACGCTACACAAATGGTCCGTCAACCCGGATCCACTATGAAGCCTATCGCGGCCTATTTACCTGCATTGGATAGCGGATTGATTCAACCAGCGGGGATCTTGGATGATGCTCCGATTATTTTGAAGGATGGATCCAAAGGCTTCCACATTCCCAAAAATGCCAATAACCGGTACCAAGGTCTTGTTACTGCACGTTATGCTCTGAATAAATCGCTCAACCTGCCTGCACTGAAGCTATTTAATGAAAAGGTAGGCATCGAAGATTCATGGGCATTTGCTAAGAAGCTTGGAATTACAACCATTCAGGACGAAGATTATAGCGCTAAGACCGGTGTTCTAGGTGGACTGCGTTACGGTGTATCCGTTGAAGAGCTGGCTAATGCATACTCTTCTATTGGTAACAAAGGTACATTTTCGGATGCCTACATGATTGAAAAGATTGCGGATTCGCAAGGGAAAATTGTCTATCACCACAAAGTGACTCCGGAGCAGGTATACTCCGAACAAACCGCATATCTTATGACAGATATGCTGCGAACTGTTATTACTGAGGGTACTGCCAGCACAGTGAAAAGCAACTACAAGCATTTTGGCGACATTCCAATCGTCGGTAAAACGGGTTCCACTCAGAATTACGCCGATGTTTGGTTTATGGGTCTGACACCTGATGTTACACTTGGAATGTGGGTGGGTTATAAAGAGCCTATTAACACGCTCCAAGGGGATACTCAGAAACGTCAAGCTCAATCTTTATGGGCCAAGGTCATGAATGCCGTTATTGAGAAAAGACCGGAGTTATTCGTAACACCGAAGTTTACTCAGCCCAAAGGAATTGTTAAAAAGACCGTTTCCGCATACAGTGGAAAGCTCCCTACTGATCTGACTGATAAATTTACAACCGATTTATTTAACGTTAAGTTTATTCCAAAAGATAGTGATGATGGAATCACGAAAGCTAGATATATTACATTCAATGAAATTAATTACATTCCTCAGGAAGGGACGCCTGAAGAGTTTTTGAAGGAAAAAATTGTTGTATCACGGGAGAAACCGATTCAGGATCTCGTAAAAGAGCTGTTGGCAGCTTTTCCGGCTATGAACGAGCATGAGCCCTTGGCATATTATTTACCTGAGGATGCCAAAAATGATATGCCAACTGAAGTAGACCCGCGTGTGGATGATGGTCAGGCGCCTTCTCCGGCCACTAATATTGCCATCTCTTATAGTTCCGGCAAAGCTGTCATTACATTTTCACCTAGCGGCTCTTCGGATGTAGTCGGCTATCGTCTATACCGTTCACTGAACGGCGGACCTTTTCAAGTGCAGTCTGTACTTATGGCTGGTGAAAAAACGATCTTTCAACCAGGCACACCTGCCAGCATGAGTGCCTCCTTCTATGTCACCGCTGTTGACGTAGCGGGCCATGAAACAACCTCTGCCAGTGTTGCTGGAGGAGCAGCAGCTACACCTACTCCTACCGTAACTCCAATACCTACTGTAGCGCCTACACCAGGCTCAGAGGTCATCCCTGAAGCCACTGATCCAGGTAGTATTATCATAGATCCCGGCGTTGGAGAGGTACCTCTTGCACCCCCTGGCAGTAATAGCGCTAGCGGCATCAATGCTGATTCTAATAATGCTAGTCCTAATAATGGTAGTACTAATAATGCTGGTGGTAATAAGAATAAAAAGTAAAATACTCTATAGGATGCCTACACACCATCCTATAGATGCTTCAAACATCAAAGGCCGCTCCCTTATTTATAGGGAACGGCCTTTTTGCGATCTATTCTAATCCTCGATCGTCGATAAATCTCCGGCGGGAAGATGCAGCTCCCATGCCTTTAGTACACGGCGCATGATTTTACCGGATCGCGTCTTCGGAAGTTTATCCTTGAATTCGATCTCACGCGGTGCTGCATGAGCAGAGAGTCCAGCTTTGACAAAGGCAGCGATCTCCTCCTTCAAAGCGGCCGACGGGTGATAGCCCTCCCTTAAGGAAATGAATGCCTTAATAACTTCACCTCGTATAGCGTCAGGTTTGCCGATTACACCTGCTTCCGCCACAGCCGGATGCTCCACCAGCTTGCTCTCCACCTCAAATGGACCGATTCGCTCACCCGAGGTGTTGATGACATCGTCAATGCGGCCTTGAAACCAGAAGTAACCTTCATCATCCATGTAGGCCGAATCCCCGGAAATGTACCATCCCGGAATTCTGAAATACTCTGAATATTTAGCCGGGTTATTCCAGATCATCTTCATCATGGAGGGCCAAGGGGTTCGGATCGCCAGATTTCCCATTGTATAAGGCGGGACAACATTTCCCCGGTCATCCAATATGGCTGCTTCAATTCCGGGCAGAGGTCGTCCCATGGAGCCGGGTTTGATATCCATGCCTGGATAATTGCAGATCAGCTGCGCACCAGTCTCGGTCATCCACCAGGTATCGTGGATCCGCTGTTGGTATACCTTCTCCCCCCATCTTACCACTTCAGGATTAAGTGGCTCCCCTACTGACATGACATGCCTTAGACTGCTTAGGTCAGCGCCTTCGAGACTGCTTTTTCCTGCACCCATCAGCATACGGAACGCTGTTGGCGCACTATACCATACCGTCACGGCATTACGCTCAATAGTCTTATACCAGTCTTGCGGACTGAATCTTCCGCCTCGGATCACATTCGTAACCCCGTTCAGCCATGGGGCAAAAATCCCATAAGAGGTTCCTGTCACCCATCCCGGATCTGCTGTACACCAATAAATATCCTCCGGCTGTAAATCCAGAACTATTTTTCCTGTATAATAATGTTGAATCATTGCTCTTTGTACATGGTATACTCCTTTGGGCTTGCCCGTAGAGCCTGAAGTATAATGTATAATAAGGCCATCATCCAAACCTAACCATTCCAGTTCCATATCAGGTGAAGCGGAGGCCATCTCATCATCGAAGCTGATCTCTCCTTGCTCGGGATCGGAATCTCCACCAACCAAAATGATATGCCTCAGCTCAGGGAGTTCCTCGCGCTTCACACGTTTCAGCAGTTCAGGGGTTGTGACCAGCGCTACAGCTCCGCTGTCAGCCAGTCTATCCTTCACGGCTGTCTCCATAAAGGCTTCGAACAGAGGGCCGGCTACTGCTCCCACCTTCAGTATTCCGAGCAGGCTGAAGTACAGCTCCGGCTGGCGGGGCATAAAGATAAATACTCTTTCTCCTTTGCCAATTCCGTATTTCCGCAGAACATTACCGAACCGATTAGACCGTTCCATCAGATCGGAATAAGTATAGACCTCTTCCCGTGATGCGTCACTGTAGAGCAAAGCTGTAGCGTTTCCACGTCCTTCCAGAACATGGCGGTCGACCGCTTCGAAGGCCATATTCACCTTGCCTGTATCGTACCAGGAGAAATGCCGCTCAGCATCCTCCCAGGTAAATTCGGCTACGGCCCGGTCATAATCCGGCATGTTAGAATTCAGCACCCGTCCCGGTATAATTTCGCTATGGACTTGACCCATTACTGTTGCCTCCCTCACTGATTTAACTTAAGCTTAGGTATGACTCTCTCATAATTAATGATGTCAATGTATCAATTGTGAACTTTTTATGTCAAAATCAGTATATCACAGGAAGCGTTTTCATTCCATGGTTTATGATGATTTGAGAGGAGCCGGGCTATGGAGCACCGCAAAGTACTCAGCACCCATACCATTGTGTTCGCCGAAAAGGTAATCACTGTTCAAGGTCCTCTTTCACCATGGCTTATAGAAGGTTTGGACATTCATCCTGATCTGGATGCTTTCCGCAGGCCTAAGGAACAAAAAGAAGCCTTGCTAGAGATAGCAGGACTTCCTGAAGGTCGAATTCTTGCGGCGATCGAGAACAATACCATCATTGGCTATGTAACTTTTCACTATCCCGATGAGATGGAATTATGGTCACAAGGCGGTATGGAAGATCTTATTGAGCTTGGAGCGGTTGAGGTTGCGAATGATTACCGGGGTGCAGGGCTGGCTCGGTTGTTGATCACCACAGCTTTTGAGGAAGAGCAATTAGAGAACTGTATCGTCTTCACAACCGAATATTATTGGCATTGGGATTTAAAGGGCAGCGGATTAGATGTATGGGGCTACCGACATATGATGGAGAAGCTGATGAAAATCGTGAATATGGTATGGTATGCTACGGATAATCCGGAAATTTGCTCGCATCCTGCAAACTGTCTTATGGTTCGAATCGGTAAAGAGGTGCCCTTATCCTCTGAGGAATTATTTGACCGCGTACGTTTCAGACAACGATTTATGTACTAACTCTAATCCAGCGTTAATCTTTAGTCCTTCCTTATAAGGATGGCAGCATGTACTCTAAAATTGCATGTGAACGCCTTGAAGCTTCAACCGTGAACTCTGTAAAGTTAACATGTGCGGAACCGTCGGCTTTATCGGACATGGAGCGAATGATGATAAAAGGAGTACTGTTCATATAGCAGGTCTGTGCAACAGCTGCTCCCTCCATTTCGGCACAAACACCCCCGAACTCTTCCCTAAGTCGGGTTACAGTCTCCAGACTGGCAATAAATTGATCCCCAGAGAGTACTTTACCTGTCATATATTGTACCTGCAGCTCACAGCAAGCCTTCTGTGCCAGCCCAATCAGTTCCGGGTCCGCCGGGAAAGAGGATACCTCCTGAAAGGGAATAATTCCTCGGGCAAATCCCAGGGGTGTAACATCCATATCATGCTGCATGCACTCTGAAGATATAACGATATCACCTATATTCAGTTCAGGATGCAATGCTCCTGCAACCCCTGTAAACAGTACCTGCGAAGCCTTAAAAGTATCTATTAAGACTTGGGTAGTTACCGCTGCATTCACCTTGCCGACACCTGATTTACAGACAACTACAGATCTATCTGCAAAAGTCCCCCTATAAAACTGAATTCCGCATTTCATTTCCAGGCTCTTGTTCTCCATACCTCTTAGCAGCAAATTGATTTCTTCGTCCATCGCACCGATAATACCTATAATTTTATCCAAATGTACTCTTGCTCCTCTCATTAAAATGACGATAAAAAACATAAAAAGCTCCAAAAGGAGCTTTCCACGTAATAGCTATTAAAGGGTGAACTACTTGTTCACATGACTGACAGACAAGCGAAGAATCGTCTCATGGGGCAAAATAACGCGCGGATTCTCTACGGTTTCTTTCTTCATCAGCTTCGTCAAAAGTCTCATGGCTACCGCACCCAGGTCATACATAGGTTGAGCTACGGTTGTAAGCAATGGACGTACCATGGAAGCCATACGAATGTTATCTACACTCATAATTGAGAAATCATCCGGCACTTTAAGACCTTCATCCTGAATACTGTGAATCGCCCCGATAGCCATTTCATCTGTTGCACAGAAGATAGCAGTCGGTTTCTTCTTGAGCCCCAGGAAGTATTTCATGGCTTCGACACCGGATTCGTAACGATAGTTACCGATGCGAACAAGATCTTCCTGATACTCAATACCAGCAGCCTCTAAGGCCTTTTTATATCCATGGAAACGCGCGTAGCCGTTAGCTGGATCCTGAAGAGTTCCGCTAATCATCGCAATCTCACGATGCCCGTGGCGGATCAGCGTGTTCACTGCATCCAATGCTGCGGTTTCATGGTCAATATCTACGGAAGGATAAGTACCCTTCTCATCGCGCGTTGCACACAATACAATGGGAACTGCAGAAGTCTGGAATGCTTGAATATGCTCTTCCGTTACCGTTCCACCCATAAAGAGCAGACCGTCGACCTGTTTCTCCAAGAGTGTATTAATAACGCGAATTTCCTTCTCTTTACGTTTGTCTGCATTACATAAAATAATGTTGTAATGATACATATTAGCGATATCTTCAATCCCGCGTGCGATTTCAGCAAATATCGAGTTGGAGATATCAGGGATAACAACCCCAACGGTTGTCGTTTTCTTACTAGCGAGACCTCTCGCTACAGCATTAGGACGATAGCCCAAACGCTCAATTGCTTCAAATACTTTCTTCCGGGTCTGCGGTTTCACGTTAGGGTTATTATTCACAACCCGTGATACCGTAGCCATAGATACGCCGGCTTCTCGCGCTACATCGTAAATGGTTACCGTCAAATTACTCTCTCCATTGCGATAAATTTTATCGTTCGACTAATTAAAATTATGATACGACACTTTGTACTTTTGTGCAATGATAACGCTTCAATTTCCATTTAAAAACTTTCAAACACAAAGCGTAGTGCAGAAAAGTGATCTAAATCGATTTGTATTACCCACTGATTTATCTCACCTCCTACTGAATCAGTACATCTATTTCTATCGTAACAAAATACGACTGAAAAATCCAACATTCGTGAAAAATTTTCATTAATTTTGCAGAAAAACTTTTCATTTCGCTCTTTCGGGGGAAGATTGAGTCAATTGAGACAGTCTAATAGCAGTTTCTTCCATCCATTCTCTATCAACACTAGCACTCGCAAATTGATATATATCAAGCAGTAGATCAATTCGTCCTTGAATAGCCGAGTTGATCGCCTCTTCTAAATGCGATAACTCGACTGTAGTAAAACCCGCAAAGGTTTCTTTCAGAACATTAGCCCATTCATTTCTTTCGGCAAAGGAGACCTGCCGTTTGTCAGAGGACCCGCCTAACTCCTTAATCAACATTCCCAGATCACGTTTGATACTTGGCAACGGCTCATATCGTGAGCATTCACCGCAAGTATATACAGGTACTCCTGTTATTTTTACCTTGGCGCTATAAATCAGCGTATGCATATGTATTGTCATGCCACCACCGCAGCTGCATGATTTTTTAAGTAGATTATCTTTAAGCATCTCTCACACCTCAAGCATTTAATTGAAAGGATACGAACAGTAATTACGAACAGTTCCTTTTTCAATTTAAATATTCGACCTCCCTTTTCGAAATCCTTCTCATTTGCATATCATGTTTTATTTACCAAATGTTCAAAGTATTACATTCTTCAAGATGACTTCATATTTCAAATTTGCTACAATATACAGGATCATGTATCTGGGAGGAGCTAACTGCAATGAGACTTGCCGGTAAAAAGGTAATCGCACTATTAGATGATGAAGTAGAGGATTTGGAGTTATGGTATCCCGTATACCGGGTTAGAGAAGAAGGCGCTGAGGTACATCTTGCTGGGCTAACCAAAGATAAAGTCTATACTGGAAAATATGGCGTTCCTGCCAAAGCTGATTATTCGTGGGATGAATTGAATGCTGCTGATTATGACGGAATACTTGTTCCAGGTGGATGGGCTCCGGACAAGCTGCGCCGTTACCCTAAGGTTCTCGAGCTCGTTCGTGATATGCATGAAGCTAAGAAGCCGATCGGGCAGATCTGCCACGCAGGATGGGTGCTGATATCAGCCAAGATTCTGGAAGGTGTTACAGTAACCTCGACACCGGGTATCCGGGATGATATGGAGAATGCCGGTGCCATCTGGAAAGATGAAGCGGTTGTCGTGGACGGTCACATTATCTCCGCACGTCGTCCACCTGACCTCCCTCCATACGGCAAAGCATTTTGTGATGCTCTAGCCGGAGAATAATAAGAAGCCCTGCGTTCACGATTAGGTGAATTGCAGGGCTTTTTTTTGATTATAGGCTAGCTTTAAATGCCATTTCTGGCTATCTGATTTTAACTCTATCCGTTTCCTGAATAGGATTGGAATAAAAAGTGAGATTAAAGGTAAGGGGTTGAGGAAGCTTTTCAGATCCCACATTAAAAAAGAACGTCGTTGTGCTTCCTTTTTCATCATGGCGAGGTTCACCAGTTGTTGAATAGGTAAAGTGATCCGGTCTAAACATAAAGTGTCCACTACCTGTTCCATCCACAAAGTTATCACTAATTCCCAATCCATAACTTAAACTTTCCTTCCCCTCTTCCTTGGGAGTAAACAACGTTAAAGCTAAGACTCCATCTTTTTCAACAGTCTTCTCATCAGAGATAGTGAGACGATTATCAGGAGCCTTAATTATGGTTGACGTTTCAGTATTTATGACGAGATCCCGCTTGGACTTCTCCAATCCCTCAATACCTTCTACCTCTAATGTCATCCTGCTATCTTTATCCAAGTTGTCATTATAAAAAATTAATGTTTCTGTTCCTAACCCATGCTCAGTGATATTTAACACTTTGGCGTTTTTACCTTTACCTAAAATAATTTTGGGTGAAATCAGACTATTGATCTGCATCGTATTACCCTTTTGATAAGGTATTATATCTACATAAATACCGGTAGCTGCTATATAAGCCTGCTCTACTACGATCTTCTGCCCAGCAATGTTTAGACTTCGGTTAACCGTTACAGTACGAGAATTCTTTTGTAATTGATCAGTTTCAAGTGTAAAGGGAACGCTTAATGTGGTTCTATACTTATCACTGCTGGAGAGCATGGCCTCAGGTGTTTGTGGGGTAACTGACATATTAGCCACCAACTCCTTAAGTCCTTCCTGATCTTCACTCCACATATATTGAATCAACATGCGCGTTACACCCGGTTTCCCGATGTTATCACTATCGATGACAAAGAACGATGACTGACCACTCGTAGTATTACTTGTTGCATTATCTAATGATCCCCCATGTAGCAGTACATCATGTTGTGTCTTATTCTGAAAGGTATACAGTGCGATCATACTTTTTTTATCTGCAACCACACCATTCAATGTTAACATATAACCGTCTTTTTCCTCTGAAGACACGCCTATGGTTTGCACTATTCCTGCCTCTAGCGCTGACTTCAGGGAAATATTATCTTTTATAATTGGACGAAAAACCTCAAATTCACCCCAGCTCTTGGGAGGAAGCTGAGCGTGCTCGGGTTCAAAATTACTTTGTAACCAAGGCACAATCACGAATAGTGCAGCTGCCATAGCGGCCAGTACCACTATTGTAAATCCTCTGTTCAGGGAAAATCTCTTCCGGCTGCCGCGAAGAATACCGCCATGGATGGCTGCATCGAGCTTTAGATCCGACAATTCATCCGCTTTGGTGATCATATTTTGAAAATAGTCCTTGAGTAGATTTTCTTCAGGTTCAGCCATGATACTGATCCCCCTTCCCTTTCATTTTATCCCTCAGCTGTTTCAATCCTTTATTCAGCCAGGTTTTGATGGTACCCTCCGGCTTCTCGAGCACCTCTGCAATTTGAGTCAGCGTCATATCCCGGTAATACTTAAGTACCAGCACCTGTCGATATTTCGGTTTGACGTTATCCAGCGCCTTTTCCATATCCAGCCTTCGGTCGCTAGCAAGCTCCATTACTCCGCCCTCAAACCTCTGTGGCTCTGCTGTAATTTTCCGCTTCCTCCGTTTCAATTCATCCATACAGCAATTGATCAGAATACGGATCATCCACGGTGTAAGCCGTTCTGGATCTTTCAGGCTTTTACGCTTGATCCATGCCCTGCAGGTCGCTTCCTGCAGCACTTCCAGCGCATCTGCTTCATTTCGCAAATAGCTGAAGGCAATGCCGTAAAGATTTCTTTTCTGCTGAGAGACCTGCTCGAAGAACAATTCTTCCTCGGAGATATGCACATCTTCGCCCTTCATAATGTTCTCCATCCCCCTGATTACGCCCTCCTTGCCGCTCTACACTCTTGGCTTTTTAACTTCTATATATAATGACTCTGCTGTAAGGTAAACGGTTTTTGTTTTTTGAGCTGTGAATTTTGCAAAAAGAAAAAGCCCGGCAATGAATTGCCGGACTTTCAAGAACAATGCCTTGTGCTTATCGAAATTCCAATGGATGTATGTCCTTTTGACCAGCGAACTTAAGAGGTTTTTCCGTGTATATTTAAGACGTTAACTGGTGTAATCCCACCTGAAGTGGCAAAATGGCTTAACTGCTCCTCTGTCTCAGAGCTTGTACGATTCTTTAAACAAACCTTAGCAATGGATATAGCATCGGATGCAACAGTATTCAATGTACGGTGTTTTACCTTGAGCAAGGACTGCGGTGACATGCTAAGCTCATTGATTCCAAGCTCCAGCCATAACGGAATAGAGCGCTCATCCGCAGCCATTTCACCACAAACACTCACATGAATACCTGCATTCTGTGCAGCCTCCACGGTCATGCGGATCATTCGGAGTACTGCAGGATGATACGGATGATACATGTGAGCTATATGCTCATTCATCCGGTCTACGGCAAGAACATACTGTACCAAGTCATTGGTGCCGATACTGAAAAAGTCAACTTCCTGAGCCAGGTAGTCACTGATCATGACAGCAGCAGGAACCTCAATCATTATTCCTACAGGCATCTTCCGATTGTAGGGTACTTTACGTTGCTCCAAATCAACCATTACCTCATTCAATACAGCCTTTGCTTCCTGCACTTCCTCTATGGAAGATATCATCGGAAACATCAGTTTGATATTCCCGTAAGCACTGGCACGCAGGATAGCCCTTAGCTGTGTTTTGAACATGTCCTTCCGGTCCAGACTGATCCGTATGGCCCGGTAACCGAGGAAGGGATTTTGTTCTTCCGGAAGCTGGAAATAATCCAGATGCTTGTCTCCGCCAATATCAAGGGTTCGAATCACAACAGAGTGGTTTCCGACCTTTTCGGCGACCAGCTTGTACACTTCGAATTGTTCCTCTTCACTAGGAAATGAATCCCGATCCATGTAGAGAAATTCCGTCCGGAACAAGCCTACCCCTTCTGCTCCATACTTCAGTGCCATGTTCAGTTCCTTGACCGAGCTAATATTGCCTGCCAAACGTATGGTTACGCCATCTTTTGTGACGGATTGAACGGTTGAGAGCAGCTCCAGCTGTTCACGTTTTTTATGTTGTTTTTCACGCATTAGGGCATATTCACGTACGGTCGACTCATCAGGATGCAGTTGCACCGAACCCGTCTCACCATCCAAAACAATCATATCACCCGTTTGAATGGGATTAGACAGCTTATTCTCCAGCCCTGCCACTAATGGGATCCCAAGTGCCCGAGCCATGATGGACGAATGTGAAGTTTTACTGCCCATCATCGTTACGATGCCTAGTACATAGGTTGGATTCAAATGGGCTAACTGAGAAGGGGACAGCTCTTTGGCGACCAGAATGTAAGGCTGGGTATCCGAAGGTAACGTTACTTCAGGTGCGCCCAGCAAATGCTTGAGCAATCGGTTGCCGACATCTTTGATATCAACCGCCCGCTCCTTCATATATTCATCATCCAGGAGATCAAACATCGCTACAAAATGATCAATGGCTTCTTTTACAGCAACCTCAGCAGCTTTGTACTGCCGTTCTATAATTCCGCGAATTTCGCTCATAAACACCGGATCATCCAGAATCGCCAAATGCGCATCAAATATACTCGATTCCTCAGGACCCACAACTTCCCGGAATTCTTTTTTGATAAACTCTATTTCGTCCTTGGAGGTACGGATACCCTCATATAAACGCTCAAATTCTTTAGCTAGATCCACCGGGTTCACTTCATTGTCTGGCAAACTCCATTCCCAGTTCGGCAAGACAAAGGCCTTCCCGATGGCAACACCTGCTGCGGCGCCAATGCCTTGTATCATGGTTCTATCCCTCCAACATTACTCTCATGTAATACAACGGACATCACAGAAGACTGTCCCTTTTTCACGTTTTTAAATGGAGCATAACTCCAAGATTTCACACGGTCAGGGTTCGTAATCACCATGGGTGTCGCTAGTGAGGTTGCATGTTCACGCAGATATGCCAAATCAAATTTGACAAGCAACTGACCGGGTTCTACGCTATCGCCTTCCTTCACTAACGCCTCGAAAGGTCCTTTGAGCTGTGACGTATCGATACCGATATGCATCAACACTTCTAGTCCTTCCGGAGTCGCGATACCTATCGCGTGCATTGTTGGATACACATGCATGACCTTGCCGTAAACGGGAGATACAAGCTCACCTTTATCAGGCAAAAAGGCTACACCGTCACCGACAAGCTTAGCAGCAAAAATATGATCGGGCACTTCTTCAATCGGCATCATCCTACCTTGCATAGGGGCTCCGAACAGCACCTGCGGCAGATCACGCACCAATAGCTTGTTGATTTCTTCACGTATAAGTTCGGAATACGTACCAAATACCACCTGTACATTCCCGCCTCCGAGCTTAATAATTCCTGCAGAACCAAGACCTTTTAAAGCGCTCGTATCGATATACCGGTCCTTATGCACAGTAAGCCTTAATCGGGTAATACAGGCTTGAACCTGCACAATGTTCTCCTTACCGCCCAGCGCCTCTAAAATCAGCGGAGCCTGATAAGGGATATTTCCGGCCCAATCGCCCAGTTCGGAACCTTCCTCCCGTCCGGGGGTGGGGATCTGAAAACGGCGGATCGCCCATCGAAACAGATTGTAATAGACAATTCCATAACCGGCACCAATAGGAATCAGCAACCAGGCTCTCTGTGATAAGTGCAAGTTCAAAAAGAAATCAATGGCCCCTGCCGAATAAGAAAATCCATGGTGAATTCCCAGCCAATAGGTTAGCGCCATCGCTAGACCTGACATTACGGTATGAAGAGCAAATAAATAAGGAGATGCGAACAGAAATGCAAATTCGATTTGTTCCGATACACCTGTCAAAAAGCATACCAAAGCCGCGCGCAAAAAGGTCTTTCGGATCTTTGGCTTCAAATCCTCCCGAGCTTCCTGAATAATTGCAAAAGCTATAGCAGGCAGCGCAAACATCATGATGGGGAACAACCCCGCCATAAAAACACCTGCTGTAGGATCTCCGGCAAAAAAGCGCGGCAAATCACCCTGAAGGACTGTACCGTCAGGCGTAGTAAATGAACCTAACTGAAACCAGAATACATTATTAAGGATATGGTGAAGCCCGAAAGCGGTCAGCACCCTGTATAATACCCCATAAAGAAATAGTGAAAAACCACCGGTCACTTCAACTACTCTGAAGAGATTGTCTAAACCCATCTGTAAAAGTGGCGCAACACCAAGCATTACCCAAGCAAATAATGCGGAAAACATTCCCATAATCAACAAAACAAAACGCGATCCTCCAAAAAACTGAATCGCTTCCGGCAGCTTAATATTCTTAAATCGGTTATGAGCAATACCGGCGACAATCCCAAGAATAATACCGATTAAGGTAGCGGGTTGAATATTTCCGTCGCCCATATGAAGAACTATCCGATCATAAATATACATTCCGGCCAGTGCCGCAAGTCCCGCCGGTCCAGCCTGATTAGACAATCCCCACGCTACACCAATAGCGAATATATAAGGCATATAGTAAATTATCCCTTGCCCCGCATATGTAGCTACTTCGGATACCGAAGAAAGTCCCCATGCAGACCACGATAAACTGCCGATACTCAGCAGTATAGCTGCCGCTGGCAGTACCATGGTGGGAAGCATTATGGCTCTGCCCAATTGCTGCAAAGATCCGAGCCAATTCAAGGCGACCCTCTCCTTTCTTTCTATTATGAATGGTAAGCGCTGCGTTATCTTTTGTCAAAAAGAAAACAGGTTACTCATAGTATCTACACAACTCATTAGAAATCCACTTAATGAGGCCTTTTAACCAATTACTCAGACATTTATTATACTTAAGTATTCTTATTTGTGCACGGCTATTTCATCGAACAAATCCAAAGACACTAAATGCACATAGTCAGATCGCTCCATTGTGCATAATTGATGAAAAACTTTCCGAAACCATGGGTTGGGTTGGGTTGGGTTGGGTTGGGTTGGGTTGGGTTGGGTTGGGTTGGGTTTGCTACTATTTTTTTTGGTTTGCAGTCTTATTGGTTTCCTTGTGTGATTTAGTTGTACTTTATGCAGCTAAAATACCCTCATTTGTACATAAAAGTAAAATAGTTGCACTTTGTACATCTATATATCCCATTTCCAGCTTAAACACCAGCTAGAGCAGGATTTAAGTGCACAAAGTACAACTAAATACTATATTGAAGCATTTTTGAGTTTTTAAGTGTAAAAAGTACAATTATATTTGTTCGATTGCTCTTAATTTCTCAAAAGCACTCTTAATGCTCCTCATTTCTTATATTTCATCGATCATTCTCCTATTCTTCAAACTTCCCTTAATTACTTACTCTTAGTTATTCTTAGCTATTCTTAGCTATTCTTAGTTTCTCTCTTTACTCTTACTTTTGTTCACACTCATATCTCCACTTTCAGCATATCCACCAGTCCAACAAACTTCTACCCCATATGATCCAACTGCATCGTCCTCACCTCGTAGTATCGAACCCGTTCCCCCTTCTTAACTGGCTTTAAAAGGCCTTTCTCACAAAGTGTGCTCAGCAACCTATAGGCCGTCCGGAAGTTAATCTGAAAATGAGTAGTTACATCCTTAGGACGTAGGGGTCTCCCCAGAGACCAGGCGAAGCGAAGCACTTCCTTCTCCTCGGACAAAATATCCGTGACGTTTGATTGTCGAGCTAAAAAAGGTGCCAGCACTAATTGCAGAAGCATACGGCATACCTCGGGACGCTGCTGGACATCATCAAAAGAAAAATGGATCATTTTCCATCCCATCCCAGTGAGAAAAGTCTCCCGATTCACAGCATAGCTGAATTTCTCGCGATCCATATCTTTAATGTGGCTTTGGAAGCCGTCGCATTCGATTCCGAAACGTCCACCGTTTTGCGGAAGGTATGCAAAATCTAAAAATTGCGATTTGCGGTTCCAGTCGTAAATTTCGTATTCCGGGTGTAGATGCTCCAGCGTGCCAAATAACGGCCACCATACATTTTGCAGCAACAGTTTCTCCGCATAGTTGTGTCCTCTAAGTAATCTGCCTTTCCTCTCCCCCGCCCGCTGATCCTCGTGATGGGCGATAAATAAACGGTGTGCTTCTTCGAACTCCATCAATATATTCTCCTCCTTACATAACAAAAAAAACGCCCTGTATGCCGCAGTTTCTTGCGGATAAAGGACGTTCTTCGTCTAGAGTCAGTATACCAATCTTCCCCCGTAATATCTAGAACCGTTTGCCAAAGGGTTCCGGGGTTCCGGGGTTCCGGGGTTCCGGGGTTCCGGGGTTCCGGGGTTCCGGGGTTCCGGGGTTCCGGGGTTCCGGGGTTTCGGGGTCCCGGGGTTCTGGGGTTCTGGGGTTCCGGGATTCCAGTTACTTCCGGCTGCGGCCCCGCATCGTGATGGCTTCTTCAACCTTGATGCAGCTGTCCATAATGGCGATCATCCCGTTCTCAGCGCAGATTTCTGCGGCTTCCTCGTTGACAATCCCCTGCTGCAGCCACAGCACGTTAGCGCCAATAGCAGCGGCTTCACGGGCCACCTCTGCGCAGTATTCACTCCGGCGGAACACGTTGACGATATCTACCGGTTCAGGGATATCCGCTAGGGTGTGATAGCACTTTTCACCCAGAATTTCTCCGTCAACGGAAGGGTTGACGGGAATAATACGGTACCCTCGGCTTTGCATCGCTCCTGCAACCATATAGGAAGTGCGGTCTGTCTTGTCAGAGAGACCCACAACTGCAATATTGCCGGCGGAAGCCAGTAAATCTCCGATCTGCTCACGGGTCGGATTCTCAAAGCTCATTTCGATCACCCTTTCTAAGCTTAAATAAATAACTTAAGTTAGTTTAGTTTACCCATTCTACATTCGCTCCAAGCGCCCGAAGGTGATCAAAATACTGAGGGTACGACTTGGCAACATGATGTGCGTCCTTTATCACCAGCGGCTGGCGGGCACGTAGTCCCACAACTGTCAAAGCCATGATTACGCGGTGATCATAATGTGCATTAATCGTTACGCCGCCCTCCACTCCCTCAGGCATCCCGTGCACGATGATCTCATCCCGGCGTTCTTCAACCTTCGCACCCGCCTTGGTCAGCTCTGCAAGGTAATCAGTTATACGGTCACATTCCTTATACCGAAGGTTCTCCACGTTATAAAAACGCGAGGTTCCCTCTGCAAATACAGCTGCCGCAACCATAGCCAGAACAGCATCTGTAGCGGCATCCCCGTCAAATTCAACAGCCTTCAGGATACCTGTTCCCTGAACATGTACAATTCCATCCTCATGCGTAAGGGGGACTTCCATCATACGCAGCACATCAACAATGGCTCTCTCACCCTGTTTGCTCTTCTCCGCAAGACGATGGATTTTCACATCTGACTTGGTGACTGCAGCTGCGGCCAGAACTGCTGCAGAACCAGGGTAATCCCCCTGTACAGTATATGTTTTGGCTGCATAAGATTGACGGCCCGGAACCTTGAAGGACATGTAATCGTCCGCTGCATGCACAATGATCCCTGCCTGCTCAAGCACCTCAAGCGTCTGTCCGACAACTACCTTGGACTTCAGATCATCGAGGACTACAATTTCACTATCTTCATGAAGTAACGGAGTCAAAAAGAGCAAAGCGCTCAGATATTGCGAGCTAACGGCTCCTGATACCGATATTTTACCGCCCACAGGGTTCCCGCCGCGTATGGTAATCGGAAGTCTGCCTTGATTATGATCAACTTCAACTCCAAGCTGGCCTAGAGCTGTAATAAGATCATCGTGCGGACGTTTACCGAGCGAATCGGGGTACGTATTCACAAAAGTTACCTCTGGAGAGAGAGCAGCGACTGCCATTAGAAAGCGAAGTACAGCTCCAGCATTCCCTACATTCAGTTCCTTAATATTTCGTGGGTGGCGTCCAAATCCCTTAATGACAATCTTCTCGTTATCTTCGGTAAGCTCTGCACCCAAATCAGCGATACAACGGCGGATGGCATCGCTGTCCTCGCTGTGTGCAGGATGATAAATCGTGCTGGTGCCTTCAGACAGTGCAGCTACAAGCAAATAGCGGGTTGTATAGTTTTTGGAAGAGAGGGCTCCGAATTCTCCAAGCAAGGATGGCGTAGGCCTTACAATAACGTCCATAGTTAATAGCTCTCCTTTTAATTGTGAAGTTTGTATGTACGGCTCTGTTTGACAGGGCATTCCGCGCTTGTGGTATTATGATATCAATCTTCTTACGAAAAGAGGTCACAACCATGAATAATATTCCCCAAATCACAGCTGAAGAATTACGCCAGCGTATTATAGCAGGTGAAGACCTTATTCTTATCGACGTTCGAGAAGATGATGAGGTTGCCCTCGGAATGATACCAGGTGCGCTGCACATCCCAATGGGTGAGATCCCCTACCGTACTGATGATATAACAAATGATGCCGAGGTTATCTTCATTTGCCGATCCGGCGCCCGCAGCCAGCGTGTCTGTGAATATCTACAACACCAAGGCTATAACAAAACGGCTAATCTAAGCGGCGGCATGATTGAATGGAGCACTTAAAAGCTCAACCGCGGTAGTGCATTAAAATATGTTGCGACACTTGTGCCGCACTAAGTCCCGATGTATCGACTGCGCAATGCGCGAACAGGTAGGCATTCTTACGCTGCTCCAATAAGCGTTTGACCCGTTCTTCCGCGTTGCCAGCGAGCAGCGGTCGATTAGCATCTGCACCTACGCGTGAAATAATATCCTCAGCAGTAGCTGTCAACGTGACTACAAAGCCACTCGTAAGCATTAACGACGAATTTCCAGGAGCTAAGACCGAGCCCCCACCTGTCGAAATCACTTTTCCCTCCATCTGAAGAACACGTTGTAGCATAGCTGACTCTACTTGACGAAAGTATTCTTCCCCGCGATCCTTGAAGATCTCAGGTATCGTAAGCTGTTCCTGTTCTACAATGAGATGATCCAAATCCACGAACTCATAGCCCAGCGTCTCAGCCACAAGAGTGCCTGCAGTTGATTTGCCTGTACCCATCATTCCGACTAGAATGATATTCTTCCTAGCCTGATTGCTTACTATGCTCACTTCTTGTTCTTCTGCATCCCCAGTCATGACTACCCTCCAACCGCGACATTTGTCATATCATAACACAGGGTTAAAACTTTAGACAACGTTCATCTCCAGGCTTTTATAGGTAGCTGATGGTATAAAAAAAGCCCGAAAGCCCCGCTTTGGGCGGAAACTTCCAGGCCACTTCGAACGATATATGTCAGAATATTACTCAGACAACCAGTTGTGGTGGAATACGCCTTCTTTGTCCACACGTTTGAAGGTGTGAGCTCCGAAGTAGTCACGTTGTGCCTGAAGCAAATTCGCTGGCAGACGTTCTGTACGGTAGCTGTCATAGTAAGCAAGAGCACTGGAGAAGCCAGGAACCGGAATTCCCAGAGTTACTGCAGACGCAATTACTTTACGCCAAGCATCCTGATACGAAGTCATGATGTCTTTGAAGAACGGATCTAGCAGCAGGTTTTTCAGATCTGCATTGTTCTCGTAAGCATCAGTGATGTTTTGAAGGAAGCGGGAACGAATGATACACCCTCCGCGCCAAATTTTAGCCAAGTTACCGTATTTCAAATCCCAGCCGTACTCATCAGAAGCTACACGAAGCTGTGCAAAGCCTTGGGCATAAGATACGATTTTGCTTGCGAAAAGCGCCTTGCGTACGTTCTCGATAAACTCAGCCTTATCGCCTTGGAAAGGCTCTGTTGCAGGTCCGCTTAACACTTTGCTTGCTTCAACACGCTCATCCTTCATTGCTGAGAGGAAACGGGAGAATACGGATTCTGTAATCATGGACAAAGGTACGCCGAGATCAAGGGAGCTTTGGCTGGTCCATTTACCTGTTCCTTTTTGGCCGGCAGAATCCAGAATAACGTCAACCATCGGTTTGCCTGTTTCTTCATCATACTGTGCAAAAATATCTGTAGTGATCTCGATCAAATAGCTGTCGAGTTCGCCGTTGTTCCACTCTTTGAAGATACTGTGCAGTTCTTTGGCATCCAGACCAAGTACATCCTTCAGCAAATGGTAAGCTTCACAGATCAACTGCATGTCGCCGTATTCGATACCGTTATGCACCATTTTCACATAGTGTCCGGCACCGTCCGGTCCAATATATGTACAGCAAGGCTCTCCGTCTACCATGGCTGAGATCGCAGTAAGGATTGGCTCAACAAGCTTATACGCGCTTTCTTGGCCGCCAGGCATAATGGAAGGTCCTTTAAGGGCTCCTTCTTCTCCGCCGGAAACTCCAGTTCCGATGAATCGGAAACCTTGTTCTTCCAGCTCTTTGCTGCGGCGAACCGTATCAGGGAAATAAGCGTTACCGCCATCAATAATGATATCGCCTTGGTCTAGAAAAGGAATCAGTTGCTCGATTGTTGAGTCTGTCGCTTTTCCAGCTTGAACCATAATTAGAATCTTACGTGGTGTTTCCAAAGATTGAACGAATTCCTCAACAGTAAAGGCACCTGTCAGGTTTTTGCCTTGCGCTTCGCTCAGGAGATCATGTGTCTTCTCCGGGGAGCGGTTGAATACCGATACCGAAAATCCTTTGCTCTCGATGTTCAGAGCCAAATTTTTGCCCATTACCGCCAGGCCAATAACGCCGATTTGTTGTTTTGCCATCTGGTCCTCCACCCTTTGCACCCTATATTTTTTGTGTGTAATCCATTTCTCACAGAACAAGAATACCATCCCTTACAGGTACAGCAAAGCTCGTCCTGCATTAAGAGATCAATTTCATTGACAAAGTATCATGTAAGGAAATTGAATCCACAATGTAACCATTTTAACGCTTTTATCGACAGAAGTGAACCCCTCTTACCAACTTATAGTACAAAATTAAGACATCCCGTTGCCGGGATGCCTGTTTTGTTCACCTATTACTCCGCTGACCATTCCAGCTTTCTTAATTCATTTGATAAAAAAGCCAGCTTTATTTTACATCGTTGTGCCTCTAGAACATTCTCCGATTGTATAGCTTCATTCAGTCGATCAAGCTGCTCATCCACCTCAATTTTGCGCTGTGTAATCCGCTCTTCGCCTTCGTTGGAGTAATATAATTTGGTAAGCTCTTGATCCGTAAGAAGCGGCCCTTTCTGGAACACCACTCGCTGATGGTAGCCTGATATCTCCACTAGACGAATCACTTCCCCGAACATAATATTTTCAATGATAATCTGGCGATCACGGAAACGTTTGACGACCGCATGCCCGCGTAAATCACCTATCAGCTTCTCCATCCACTCGGCCAGACGGGCATCACGAATCATATAGTCCCCCACCAGTTTATATCCTTCTCTAATCCGCTGAAAACGCAGCTTCACCAGCTTCCGGCCGGTGCGGACCGAAATAACAAATATATTCTCACTCTCGCTCCAATACAGGGAATAACCATCCTGAATTAAGTCCTTAATCAAATCCTGAATATGCTGGCGTTCGAACCGGAGCTCCAAATTGCAGTATTCCACTTCAACATTTTTGTTCACGGCACTCCCCCCTAAAAGCTTTGCACCTTAGCAAAGCCGACTTGGTACACATCTGCCTAAATACGAGAGTCAAACGGACTGCCGGACTTCAACTTGAAATAAATTCCTTTTTGCGTTCATCCTGCTCTTATTTTATACTTCAGTTTATGTAGCGGTAACTTGGTTATTGACTATTTTTACCCGTAACGGGTCTTCTCCAAACTTTTTATTTATTACTAACCATAGTTTGGAAAAAAATGAAGAATCCGATCAAATTTATGAGGTGGCATCTATGGCATTTACCGGTTTTGCAGCAGAAGACTTCGAAGTATTTGACATTCCAGGCCTGGAGCCACGGATGAACGCCCTAATCTCACGAGTACGTCCTAAGCTGACTGAGCTTGGTATGGAAATGGCACCTGTACTATCTGTGCTTTGTGGAGAAGAAATGTTCCCTCATGTGGCCAAACATGCCCGCCGGACCGTTCATGCTCCCCATGATACTTGGGTGGCTTGGGGACCCAACAAACGCGGATATAAGGCTCTGCCCCATTTTCAGGTAGGCATGTTCAAAAGCCATTTATTTATCGTCTTTGCAATTATTTATGAAAGTGATAATAAAGTTGTTTTTGCCAAGGCTCTTACCGAACAGATCTCCAAAATCCGCAAGGAACTTCCCGGCAACTTTTTCTGGTCTACAGATCATCTGGATCCCCGGGGTATACCTCAGGCCGATATGAGTGATGAACATTTCGCCGAGCTGGCCCGTAAACTACGTGAGGTTAAAAAAGGCGAGGTCACCTGTGGTTTGCGCTTGGATAAGAACGACCCGATCCTCGAAGATGGCGCAGCTCTATTGAACGTGATACAGGAGACTTTCGAAATACTGCTTCCCTTGTACCGCATGTCATTTTAATCCTTGAATGATAGGATTCCACTCCATATAAAAAGCCGCTGGTTCACCGTTTATCGGCGACCAGCGGCCTTTTTAATGCAACTCTGCTTTTAGCTTCGTTCTATGAACAATCAGGAGATGCAGAATGAACAGCAGCAGCATCACCAATGCACTAGCCAAAAAAGGCACGCCGTGACCGACAGTATCCCACAGCTTACCCGACAACACAGGACCTGCAACCATACCGGAACCTTGCAGGGTCAGGAATAGCCCCCATACCGTTCCCCTTTCGCCTTTTGGAATCTGCTTGGCTAGAAAGGCATTCCATGCAGGCAGGATCAGTGCATAACTTATCCCTACAAGCATCACAGAGACAAAAGCTAAAGGCAACCATCGTATTTGCGAGAACAGAGCCATCGAGACCGCTGCAAGAAGAAAACCAACATTTAGAAATGCTGTTGTTCCAATCCGATCGACCCATCTCCCGGCAGGAATTAGAGCCAAAACGGTAATCCCGCCCCCAGCTATTAATAGTAAACTGAATTGGTTAGGTGTTACATGCAATTCACTTCGAGCAAACAATGTTACTACAGGAGTCATAAGTCCGATCGCAAAAGCCTGCAGAAAAAGCGCAGGATATAGAAGCCGGCTGACCTTCAATGTAGTTCGGACCTGATGCAGCGTTCTTTTCAGGCTAGCCCAAGGGTTGAGCCGTTTACGCATCCCGTGAGTACCCTCGGCCGTACCATGTGAGCTTGAATGTGCCGTATGACTAATCCGTGAAGGAAGGAGAAGTGAGACCCCTACCACCGCCAAAGCGCACCCAAGTAGTACTAGGAACGCCAGCCTATAACTGTGACCACCATGATCCATTAAAAAGTTAACGGTTATAGGGCCAATTCCCGTTCCTGCAAGTGAAGCCATCTCTACAGCACCCATTGCCGCACCGCTGCTGCCGCTTTTGGTTGAACCAGCGAGATCTGTCACACCTGTCATTACACAAGGCCAGAGCGGAGATGTTCCGACGCCAAGGATAAGACAGGCTACAGAAAGCCATACTGCGTCCGTAACATAAATGATCATAGTTACTGCCAGAACGATAAGAAGAAGAGCTCCTGTCATCGTCCAGCGATACCCTATTCGCTCCATAATCCAGCCTGATGGACTTCGGAACAGGTTATCGCCCAAGTATTGCATCGCGAAGGCAAAACCAACCACGGTCACCGACAGCCCGAGTATATTCTCCATATAAACCGGGAGCAGCGCAACGAGCAATGATCCCTTCACAAATTCAACTAAAAAAATGATAACCCACATCTTGACGATAAACGGTGAAGCCAGATTAATATGTGTACGTTGTTCAGCAGTGCCATGCATTCCATCACATCCTAGTAAAATGTCGATTGTTTTGTTATACTGATGCTTGCCCTAAAAATTACTCTTCGCGAAAGGTTGTGACAGTATTAAATGAATCAACACCGTACTCCCCTCTTCACTGCTCTTAAAAAGCATGCCGCCGGTAATCCCGTTCAGTTTCATATTCCCGGGCATAAGAAGGGGCTAGGAACCGATGCCGAATTCCGTGAGTTTATCGGCGATAACGCTCTATCCATAGATCTGATTAACATCGCACCTCTTGACGATCTTCATCAGCCTACCGGAGTAATTCAGGAAGCACAGAAGTTGGCGGCTAAGGCTTTCGGCGCTGATTATACGTATTTCAGCGTCCAAGGCACCAGCAATGCTATCATGACAATGATACTTTCTGTATGCTCACCTGGAGAAAAAATTATCGTACCGCGTAACATTCACAAGTCAGTCATGTCAGCGATCATTTTCTCTGGAGCCAAGCCGGTTTTTGTCTCACCTGTACAGGATGAGAATCTTGGGATAGATCACGGTATAACCACCAGTTCGCTGGAACGCGCCATTAAGCGCCATCCGGATGCCAAAGGCGTCCTCGTAATTAATCCTACGTATTTTGGCGTATGTGCCGACCTGCGTTCGATTGTGGATTTGGCCCATAGCTACGGAATTCCCGTACTGGTAGATGAGGCGCACGGAGTACTGATTCATTTTCATGAGGATTTACCAGTATCAGCCATGCAGGCTGGTGCGGATATGGCAGCGACCAGTGTCCATAAATTGGGCGGCTCCATGACGCAGAGCTCGGTATTGAATCTAAATGCTAAGACCGGTCTTGTCAACCCGCAGCGGGTACAAACGATTCTAAGCATGCTGACCACAACTTCAACATCATACATTTTGCTAGCATCCTTGGATACGTCCAGACGCAATCTTGCCCTGAACGGCCATGAGATGGCTGCTAGAACCATTGCACTGTCCAACTATGCCCGCGACACCATTAATAATATTGAGGGCTTGTACAGCTTCGGTAAAGAGATCCTGGGTACCGAGGCAACCTTTGACATTGATCCAACCAAGCTGAACATTCATGTCCGCCATCTGGGTATCACCGGATATGAGACAGAGAACTGGCTGCGTCAGAAATACAACATCGAAGTAGAGCTTAGTGACATGTATAACATTCTTTGCCTTATTACCCCAGGTGATACCCAAGAATCAGTAGATAAACTTCTTGCTGCCTTGCGGGTGCTGTCTGCCATTCACTACAGCAAAGGTGAAATATATGAATTGAAGGTGCAAGTACCTGAAATTCCACAGCTTGCCCTAATTCCAAGAGACGCATTTTATGCAGATACAGAGCTGGTTCCATTCCGGGAATCCGCGGGATATATCATCGCAGAATTCATTTATGTATACCCTCCGGGCATTCCTATTCTCCTCCCCGGGGAAGTCATTACACAGGATAACATCGATTATATCATTGACCATGTCGAAATCGGACTCCCGGTAAAGGGACCCGAGGATCGCAGCATAACCAATGTCAAGGTCATTGTAGAGGCTAATCCAATCTCCTGATTCCATCAGATCTCAATCAAAAACCCGATACCATACGGTATCGGGTTTTTACCATCGAAATCTATTCTTGCTGAGCAAGTAACTCGTTATAAGCAGCTTCTACAGCATTCCATTCAGCTTCGTCTTCGATATTGTATAGTACCATTTCTTCGTTTTCTTCTTCCATACGCAGAATGATACCATCTGCTTCAGGGTTCTCGCGTTCCAGCAGCAATGCGTATAATTTCTCAGCTACGTCGAATGTTTCTACCAGAACCATCTCCACGTCTTCGCCTTGCTCGTTCGTCAAGGTCAGCACAAACTCCTCGTGCTCATGGTCGTGATCATGTCCGCAACCGCATGCTTCACCATGTTCATGGCCATGCTCATGTTTGTGATCGCTCATTGAAATACCTCACTTTTAAGTTGAATTATCCTACGCATAGTATCGTACCACGTTAGATAAGATCAGGTCAATTTGCAAGAAGCTCATATTTCTAATTGAGCGCAGTGATTACTTTTTCGGACACAAGTACGTAATCTCCGTTCTTTTCACCCTTGATATAGAAGCCTACCCGATACTTACCGCTCTCCTTGAAATCATAAGTGAATTCTGAGGTTGGAAACCAAAAGTTATCTTTACGGGAACCCTCAAGCTCCTGAGATTGAATATCTTTTACGTTGCCCGACGGATCTGTAATCGCTACTTTAACTGCCGAAATTTCATCGGTTAGACTGTCTACTTGACTGAATACCTTGAATTTAAGCTTTCCTACATTCACGTTGCCAAATACGGTATCACCTTTGAAAAGAAAAATATGCACATTCGGTTTAAGAATCTTCACTTTTCCGGAGTCATCCCATGTTACAACTCCACCCGCTTCCCTAACAGGGATATACGTTTTACCATCAATTAAATAACCGCCGTCTGCCATTTCTTTACCGTTGCTCCACACCCGAATCTTCTGGGTTACAGCGTCAGCGAATAACAGTGAGCTTCCCATCAGGGAAAATACAATCACGCATAGAGCAATTTTTTTCCATCTCATAATATAGGAACCCTCCAAACAATTCATGCTGTTAATATATACTTCGATCTCTCAGTCAAGTTGCGGAGATTAGAGACAAAAATTTCATTATTTTCATCATATCTCGCATATATCTTCCCGAGTTGGATACTTCTCCTACAATTAGGCAAAATACCATTACTATTATTTTCAAAGGTTGGGAATCTGATGGATAACTTTAGTAACAACGACAATAAGAACCGCCGATACAAAGCCCATGTCAGTATATTCGGCACAACTCAAATTCACTTGCAGAACCCCTATATCATCGCTTGGTGGTCAGCTGCATTCCCTGGCTTCGGTCATCTTCTGCTCAACAAATATCTACGTGGGCTTTCCTTGTTTACATGGGAAGTAATAGTCAACTACAACTCTAAAATCAACATAGCCATGGTACATTCATTTTGCGGGGACATTGAAATGGCAAAAGAAGTGTTAGAACTAAGATGGATGCTTATGTACATACCTGTGTATATTTTCGGGATTTGGGACAGCTATCGTACAAGTGTTGATATGAACAAAGTATTTCTGCTGGCTGATAGAGAGAATGCTCCCTTTAATACTTTTTCCATTGGAGCCCTTGAAGTTAACTACTTAGATAAAAGAAACCCCATTATGTCCGTTGTATGGTCATTGTTTACACCGGGGCTTGGACAATTGTACATCCATCGCATTCTAACTGCTTTATTCTCCCTTGTATGGACGATTCTCTTTCTGTATTTCTCTAAGTCTTTGATTGCAGTGCATTACCTTTTCCTTGGAGATATTTCACATTCGACAGCAGTGCTGGATAAAGAATGGCTGTTATATATACCTTCGATGTGGGGATTTGCTGTTTATGATTCGTATATAAACACGGTGGAGAATAACAGGCTGTTCGAAGCGGAACAAAAAAATTATCTTATCAATCATTTTCAGAATCCAAATTTTAAGATTAAAAAAGAGAAAGCGGTGGACCTTCCTTGATCCAAATCTTCTCCACTTTTGAGCATTCCATAAATTTAGAATTAGCCATTAGTTCGCTTGAAGAGAACGGAATCCAAAAAGAACATATCTTTGCTGTCCCTTTAGCCAATCGCAAAAAAGAACGCAATCTCTTCGACAGCATACATAATGCAGATGGTATTTCACTGGTCAGCACAGGTGCAGCATTAGGCACTGCTTTTTCGGTTATTGGAGCAAGCATAGGTTTCAAGCTGCAGTGGGGTCCGATTTATTGGGGACTTATCGGTGCCATATCAGGTTTTTTATTAGGTTTTTTGATTGATTTGTTTTATTACAAAATAGTTCGGAGAAGCCACAGGATTCTACGGGGAAAAAGACCTGAAGTCATATTGATTATAGAATGTGATGAGGCAAAGGGAGATACCGTGGAACACATTCTTTGGCATCACTTTGCCTTAGGGACAGCACGGATAGGTTAACCGTCCTCCTAATTTTTTGATTTGCAGAACCGTCTATAGATCCTCAGTAACTGCATTATAGAGGTATGCCACTCGATATATTTTAATCCGTGAGTAAAAGAGAGCTGAAGTTTCACATCATAGATGAATAACTTAACACCTCTTTTGTGATACTAGAACTGAGGAGGCGATTACAATGGAACAAGGAAATACACAGCAAAATCAGCAGGAGGAAGTTGTTGCCGTTAGAAAAAACGGAGATGGCGATATTGTTGATTTGAAGTTAACTTCCGGAAAAGTTGTCGATTATAAAACCGCCCAGTCGATGGTAAAGAATAATGAAATTCAGAACTTAAACGTCTTTAAGGGTCGGGATAACGAAGAGCATCTCAGATCCAACGCAGATGGACGTAAAGACAACAATCTTGATAATTTGCCCAACTTTTAATCTACTATCACTTATAAGACAGAAAAAAAGGCCCAGCATCCGCTGAGCCTTTTGTTTTTTATAGTGTATAAAACTCAAGTATCGCAACACATTTTATTAAAGAGCTTTTTGCATCCGCACATGAAGAATCCCTGCATCATAGAAAGGCTCGGTAGAAATAACCTCATAGCCCAGCTTAGTATAGAACGGTTCTGCCTGGCATTGTCCATCCAATATCGAAGTCTCCAGCCCTAGCTCACGGGCCATTTCTTCTAGAGCCAGCAGAAGTACACGTCCATACCCCTTAGAACGATAATCCTTTAAGACAGCCACACGCTGCATTTTGGCAGCACCCGCTTTGTAATAAATCAATCTCCCAGTAGCGACGGCAATTCCCTCATCCATAAGGAGGATATGATAAGCATTACAGCCAATCACATCGTACTCATCAATTTCCTCTTCAGCCGGTACCTTTTGTTCCTCTACAAATACCTTTGTGCGAATATCCAGCCCCACCTGAAGCTGCTCCTCTGTCGTAACACGTACAATTTCAGCTGCCATCACCCTAAACTCCTCTCTCTATATCCAAACGATAATTGACCCATTATACAGAACATTCTTTTTTCTGTATAGCCGTGTCCTCGACCTGTATAAGAGAGTTTCCAGCCTTACCCCGATGTCGACCTTAATCGGCGGTGTAGACATCTTCAGGAATGGACCGGTCGTATACATCCTGCATAACTGGAGTCAAAGGTTCGTAACGGGTGTCTGTATGCAAACTTTCTTTCATAGACGGCATTTCTCTTAGTTCCTTATATACCGGAGCTTGCTCCTCTTTGGAACAACCTGCAAGCACCAATAGCAGTAATACAAACGCTGCTGACAACCATCTTGTTTTGTAAGGCAAAATTATAAACCCCTTTCGTCTTTACCCTGCTGCAACACATCGTTAACAGCTTTGACGATTTGGGTCATTCTAAACACTCGGAGGTTTACAGATTACACATTGCCTACAGCATGCACCAAATACATCATACCAGCTAAGAATCCGGCTAAAAGAAAATAAGCTGTGCCGTACTTCCAGCGTGCGCTAACAGGTACATCGTAGTATTTATCATTATCAAAGACTGTAAGTTGTACCTCCAAATGCATTTTGAGATGCAATCCATTTTCTAATAATACCCTTTCCAAACCTATAACTTTGACTTTATGGATTAACCCTTGCAGGGGAAGAGGCATTGTACCTTCAAACTTCAGACCTTCCCATTGTGTTGTAACGTACTGCTGTTGATTCATATCGCTATAAGTGCTGAAAGGCAGATCTCTTCGATGCTCGGGTCCCGGAATTAGATACCCCTCAGCCAGCAAAGGCTCCACTGGAATTAAAAAACCTCTCGTAATAGACTGCAGCCCACTCTTTTTGCGCCGCCGGATATACTTATTAAACAAATCATAGGCAAATAGTGCCCAAATGATAAAGAACAAGATCGATTTTAAATAAAGAATGACGACCAGACCGCCTACAAGTCCAACCAACCATAACCAGCGTGTAACCGCGATAGCAATACGGCCTCCGTCCAGCGGATGGATCGGCAGCAAATTAATTAAGTTCAGAAAGAAACCAATATAAGCAAGTGAAAACAGCAGCGGACTATCCATATAATAAGCTGCTCCAAAAACGGCTACTGCCCCCAATGTACCGAGCACCGGACCGCCAAAGGCAATATAAGCTTCCGTCTTGGCATCCAGTGGACGCCTTTTCATAGCAATTAAAGCCCCGACGAAAGGTATAAATAACGGAGCACTGACCGGAAGGCCTTTCTGCTTGGCCGCAATAACGTGACCCAACTCATGTACAAGCAGGAGCAGTACAAAACCTGTTGCGAATCCCCAAGGGTAAATAAGTGCGTATGCCCAAATCGAAACCATCATTGAAAGAAGAGGGCCGACAATTTTACTGAACTTCAGAATGGATAAAAGAGCCTTTCCTTTAACTAATAAAAAAGCAGCACCGCCGCCTAACCATTTTAGCGGATTTAGATTATTTTTTTTCGGTTCATTTTGCGACAAGTTCTCAAACTCCTTCATCTTAAATTTATCTATGCAGTTCACAGTTGGTTGTATCCTTCTATTTTAACATAGCGGCACGGAGTTTTCCTCTTCGAGGGAGTAAGCTGACCGCCTATATATAAAGGGTTGAAGAATGCAGCACGTTTCCCGAAAAAAGCAAAAAAGAGCGGGATACGCCTATTTATCTGACTTCTTTGGAGGAAAAATAAACAAGAGACCCCGTCGGCGTAAATGCCGGCGAGGTCTCTTGTTTGTCCAGATATTAACGGCTGACCATTATTAAGACAGCCGTTAGTCGTCGTATCATCTATGTGGATGTTGATCGTTGTTTTTGAATTTAACAACTTCATCCAGATCCTTGATCATTTCTTTGCGGCGATCATTCTTATCCTGCTGCATTTGCTGGGCCTGGTGGCTGTTCACGGGGTCTTGCTCCAGCTCTTTAACAGTATTGATTAAATTTTTATCCGGTATGTTGGAATGCTCCATGGTTTTGCCTCCCTCTATTCAATTTCAAGTTCTGTTATATGTTCCTCATGAAGGTACCGAACTATACAAGCTTTCATCTATGTTTTTAAACTCCTATGGTCAAGTTTTATTTAAATTTTAAAATCGACAAAACAAGACACTTTAATTTAATATACTACTATAAGGCTCTACAGCTTTACTTTCGGCATAAGCGCCCGAATGGAAGGGGACAAAAGGATTGAACCTGTCGGAAGTTTTATTAACCTTAGTCGTTTATTTACTCCCTATGCTGTTCTTTTTCTATATGGGTCTTGATGTTCTGGTACGAAATCCAAAAAAAACCGAACATAGGCTGGTCAGCCTGATCACTGCATGCTATTTCCTGCTGTTCCTCGAAGAGTACGTCCGATTCTTATTGCCTATTAATTATAGTCCTCCATTGACTGCAATAATGTTTTCTAGTATAGGCATTATGCTTCCAGGACTTGGCTTTCACTTCTTCGCCAAAATAACAAGGATGGATATGCGGTTACCTAAGCTATTGAACCCGTATATTTTTTATGTCCATCTTCTGATCATCCCCATAAATATATTCGGGAACAAAAATTTCATATCCTCTCAAAAGTTCATAACAGCCGGAGTTTGGAAATGGCCCGTCTTTAACTCTGCTTATTATGCGGGGCTGACCGTCAGCATTCTGATTAGCGCTCTAACCTTGTTGATACTGTTCAAAGCTAAGTCGAGTACAAGTTCACCTGAGTATAAAGCGATTTTTAATTTGATGATTGTGGGCACTATTCTAACCTTAGGTTGGACTGGTGTATTCGGATACTTTCGATTTGGAGAAAAGATTCCCCCTTTCCCCTATTTATACGCAGGTATTATATGGTGCTTCCTTCTCCAGCTTGCCATGAAAAAATATGAGTTTCTGAACTTCAATAACCAAAGGTACGAGAAACTGTTCAATCTCAACCCTGCAGCTATATTACTTATTGAAATTTCAGGCATCATAAAGGAAGCCAATCCCAGCGCCAGATTAATGCTCAATCATATTGATCTGGATCACGCGGTACTGAACGCTTTAGCTAGTGCAGAGCTTAGTAACAGCCTGAAGAAAAGACAGGAAATTAAGGAGCTGGAGACATCCATTCAAAACGGGGACCAATTTTTAGACGTTCTAATTGATGGTGATTATGTCACCGTGGATAATCAGCCCCATGTCATTTTGATCATTCGAAATATAACCTTACAGAAGGAGAATCAGAAACAAATTGTTTTCCTCGCTTACCATGATCCTTTGACCCTGCTTCCGAACCGGAGGTACTTCTACGAAAAGCTGGCTGGAGCTATTAATGAGGCTAAGTCGCTTGGTCATCATTTGGCAGTTATTCTTATCGATCTAGATGATTTCAAGGATACGAACGATAGATATGGGCATGAGGCAGGAGATGAGGTGCTGCGGCATACCGCACACTTGATCAAGGAGGTTGTAGGCCAAAAGGGCGTAGCGGCAAGATTGGGCGGAGATGAATTTGTACTTTTCCTAAGTCCCGTTCCGTCTATTTCATATGTTCAGGATACCCTCCAGCAGTTAGAAACCAAGTTCTTGCACTCCGATCTACAGTATAAGGATAAAAGCCTCACTATTAAAATGAGTATGGGTTTTAGCTTTTATCCGGAGGATGGACAAGACGAAGATACTATTCTGAATAATGCAGATAAAGCCATGTATCGTACCAAAAGAAATCGGAAGCAGCTTCTGTAGAGGACAACTGCCCTATGATTCCACCATCTCACCTCCGCCAACATGAAGAATTTGCCCCGATACATAGGCAGAATCATCTGAGGCCAGGTATACATAAGCCGGTGCTAATTCAAAAGGCTGCCCTGCCCGTTTCATCGGAACCTCTGTTCCAAAGGTCTTAACCTTTTCTGCCGGGAAGCTTGCCGGAATTAAGGGTGTCCAGATGGGCCCGGGGGCTACTCCATTCACCCGGATTTTCTGATCTACTAATGAAAGTGAAAGAGCTCTAGTAAACGATACGATAGCCCCTTTCGTGGAAGAGTAATCAATTAACGTTTTCTCTCCCCGATAAGCGGTCACAGATGCCGTGTTGATGATAGAACTGCCAGCCTTCATATGGGGCAGAGCCGCTTTAGTAATATAAAAATAGGATAGGACATTCGTCCGAAACGTCGTATCCAATTGGGCACTTGTGATATCAAGAATACTCTGCTGAGGAAACTGGACGGCGTGATTATTCACAAGAACATCAATCTTCCCGAAGGCCTCCACCGCTTTCATAACAGCAGACTTGCAGTTCTCCTCTTCCTTTAGATCCGTGGTCATGGTTAAGCATTTTCTTCCGAGCTGCTCTATTCGCTGTCTCGTCTCAGCGGCATCCTGATGTTCATCATAATAAACAATAACTATATCTGCACCTTCCTTGGCAAAGGCGATTGCCGTTGCCCGACCAATCCCGCTGTCCCCGCCTGAGATAAGGGCAACTTTGTTCGTAAGCTTTCCGCTTCCTATATAACTTGGATTCTCCGAGATGGGACGAGGAACCATTAAGTATTCAAATCCCGGCTGCCTCCTCTGTTCCTGCGGTGGGAATGTCAGCGGAACGTTCTTACATTGAACCTCCGAACTATAATATGGATAAGACGGATACATGGCCGCTTCTCTCCTTTATGTTCAATTCGTGTAATAACGTTATTAAACAGATAGAGAAATCATATGCGGCTATGCTAGGCCATTATGTGCTTATGAAAATGTATGATATTCGCGGACTGACTAAAAAACAATTGCATTCAACATTATTCCTATGGTATTATAAATTTCGTTGCAGGACGGTAGCTCAGCGGGAGAGCACTATCTTGACAGGGTAGGGGTCATGGGTTCGAATCCCATCCGTCCTATATGTTCAATTGTAGTAAGGGTTTGAATCATATTCATCCCTCATCTATAATTGGTGGTCACACTGTGACCCGTTTATAAAATAAAAGACCATTACTTTTAAGGACACATAATCCTTTAAGGTGGTGGTCTTTTTGCTATTAAAATTTGCTCTCTCCGAATTCAAATCAGACCGGATGTATCGTAATGTCTCTGATCGTACTCTCACCGCTTACATGGGACTAATGAATGAATTCCACCAATACTGTGTTCAGCATGAAATCATTAATGTTGAAGATTGCACAGCATCATTTGTTAAACAGTATTTGTTACAGTGTAAGGAAAAAGGTAATAATCCTACAACGGTAAACTCCAAGTTACACATCCTCAAGATATTTTTCAATTACTTTGAAACTGAAATGGAAGTATTCACTCCTAAAACCAATCCAACCAAACGAATAATCTTTGCCAAAGAAGATGTTAAGATTGAAGTTTTCACCGATGCTCAAATTAAACAAATGTTACGCTTTTACCAATCCATCAAATATCGTGACAAATCCTTATATGCTTATCGTGATTACTTTCTTATTATTTGGCTGTTAGGCTCTGCGTGTCGTTTAGGCGAGACAGTGAGTTTAAGATGGTCAGACGTTGATCTAGTGAATCAAGTTATCACTGTTAATGGTAAAAAGAGAGTTGCCAGTAGTATTCCAATGTCAGACAGATTGAAGCGTGAATTTATTGAGTATCGTATATTCGTTGAGAAATACTTTCCAACTATGCCTGAAACAGTGTTTACAGATCGGAAAGGAAAACAGTTAACAGATAACGCCTTGAAAATGGTATTCAAACATTTGAAGGTAATTATGAACTTCAAGAATGTACGTCTCTCCTGTCATACATTCAGACATACCGCAGCCCACTCCATGATTATGGCTGGTTGTGATATTGGAACAATTCAAAAATTACTCAGACACAGTAACATCTCTATGACCCTGAAATATTTCTCACTTTGGGGAACGGCATTAGCCGAACAGAATGAGAAATTCAATCCTCTGAACAATATGGATATATAACTCTAAAAAAAACTATAATTTTAAGGGAGATAATTAAAAATGGAAACGACTGAGATGATTGAATTGGCTAAATATGCGCTTGTATTGACTATACCTTTTGAATTAATAGGAGTATCCGTTGGTAAAACTTATCCAATCCTAACGAATGAATTTAGTGGTGAAATGTATTTAATTGACGATGATGGCAGAGAAAACTCAGGTGCGCTCATGATGTGCGAGACAATGTTGTTCGTGTGATGACTGTTTAGTAAAACATTAAAACCCTTATAATCTTATAGGGTTTTTTTTGATTTGCTAGCGCTTTAGAAAACACCTTAAACCCCATATATACATTGACTATTTTAAGAATTCTTATCAATCGTAATGTGAGGGGTAAAGTAGAAAAAGTGTTAGCATTTAGAATGGTATTTATCAGTATGAGAAGCGTTAGCAAATAGAAATAGAAATCCGACAATTAGAAAACTATATAAACCTGTGTTTTATCAACGTTTACTAGGCTAAATTCAACATTTCCCATGTTCTATTTATCAGTATGGGTAGTAAAATTGTTACTTTTTAGAAAAACGCTGTAACCCTTGCGGCTCTAAGGTTGAGGTCACTTTCCGAAGGTTTATTTATCAGTGTGAAGTTATAACGTGGTATTTATCAGTATGGGAGACATTCACCAATATCTCATTTTAACTGAAAAACGACACAAAAAAACCTGAAATCCCTTACTCCATATACGATCTCAAGGTTCCCATATGATAGAAGATAATAATAGGAAACTGTCCATAAATGAAATGAGTCAAAATAACCATATAAAATATAGTTTTTTTAACACTCTGATAATTTTTATATATGAGGAACTATGGAAGTGCAAAATGCACCTCTAAAAAAAAGCGATAAAAATGACTTTCTCCATTAAACCGCTAAATCATTGATTCATTTGATACTATTACAATTTTGTCTATTACGGATATAGAAGCAGAATAAAATGTTAAGGGTTTAGGATTTCTCCGTATACCGTGAAAACAATGGGTTAAATGTGAGTAGACAACACGATCTTTGGTCACCTAGCCATATAAACAAAGGGAATTGTTCAAAATCGTAATGGTCTTTTAAGGAGAGCATAATAAACTTTACCATTTAGAAATCAATTCTAATCGTTTAGAATACCCTTGTTTTACCTATGTTTTATCAAGGTTAATTCTCTCTATAGATTTTTTTATATAGTGATAGAATAAGCGGATTTAAATCTGTGGACACTTTTGAAATAGAATGTCCAAGTTTAGAAACCCCTTTATTATCCGCATTTTATAAGGCTCAAACAGGTGTAAAGTAAAAACTGCTAATAAGGGATAAAGAACATCAAAATCAGTTCACATGTTTTAGGAATTCAATTCAGGAAAATAGAACCCTTTAATATCATAGGTTTTATAACGCTCATTGCCCTGTCGAGTCAATTTCTTATATATGGAAGAAGGAAGAAAAATGAGAAAGTCTGCTTTAACCTTATAAACATAGACCTTTTTCACCACTTTAAAAGAACGCTAATAAGGGATAAAGAACAGCATTTTTCAGTTTACATTGAAAGTTAGATGCTCCCTCCTACCCCATGCCCCATAAAACAAGTCTTTCATTACAAACACTATTGAAAAAACTCACCGCCATTTCCCCCATATAAATCAACGCTATTTTGCTCATACCTCAAAACACCTAATAGGGAAGAAAGATAGCAGACGTTCCCAATGTGTCATTCTCCAAAGTTTAGCCTGCACGTCAGTCATGTACCAAAACTTTACCACTTAGAAATCACCTCTAACCCCACTTACAATAAGCGTTTCTAAAGATTTTCTATGAGATGTAATGATGAGGAGTATTTGTAAATCTTGTGGACAATTGGGAACGCTGTGTTTTTTATCGTTAAGAGCCATTTTTCAATGTCAAATGGTTAAGTTCACCCTTGAACTTGACCTCTCTAATTAACAATAACCCTACAAATCAACGTTTAAGACAAAATCCTTAATGGTCTTTTAAGGAGAGCAATAGTTAAACCTTGTCACGAAATGCCGACATTCGGTTATTATTCGTTAAAGTCAATGTTTATAAGGTTTTTATACTCATGTTCATAACGAAAAAATCCATTTTCGCTACCACCTATGAATTAAATAACTAATTAAACGTGGATTTATCAAGGCACTTTAAAAATATGTAAATATATGGTTGATGGTGTTTAAGGAGACGTTCCGTGTGTAACGAAAAGTGGCATAAGAATAAACATAAATATAAAAAAAGCGAGAAAATGAAATCAGTTGAAATAGTCATATAGAATATAGGTTTTTTGACACATTACAATATTTTATATATACGATAGTACACCTTAATTTTTCCATTGATCTCATATCAACCGATGTGGCATGAATGAAGGAATTAACGTTACCTTCCTATTCTCTCATGAGGGCATCCAATGGATGTCTTTTTTTAATAAAAAAATTTACATGAGGGAATCGAATAATACAAACCAGAGAGGATGGAATGAATGGAATTTACACCAGAACAACAGGCTCATATTGATCAGATGTTAGCCGACACAAAGGCGACATGGGAAACAGAGGTACTTACTCCACTGACCGCTGAACGTGATGGCTTACTTCAATTTAAACCAGTCGATAAGTCAGATGCAGAAAAGGCACTGGAACAACGTGAAGCAGATTTATTCAAAAAGGAAGTTGGCTTGGAATTGAAAGCCAATAAGATGGATGATTTTGCTGAATTTTTAAATGTGTCCAATGCTGATGAATTGAAAGTTAAGGTTACTCAACTTAACAAGATTTTAGAAGCCAGAAAGATTAACAATGCCTATGTCCCTGAAGACCACAAACAGACAACCGCCTATGATCAAGCAGCCGCTAAGAATGATGTAAACGGCATGATTGGTGCAAAATTAGCAAAACTGTTCAACTAAACCCAAATAGAAAAGGATGATTAATAATGTTTAAAACTACTAACCTTACTGCCGGAGAAAAAATTTCACTGGTGAATGAAATTACAAAAATCGGAATCCAAGACACACCTCTTACTTCCCTGTTGATGGCGAAAGGACTTGTTGGTAAAGCCAACGGAACTGTTCAGACTTGGAGAGAAAAATCCCTTGATACAACTTCTGATATCGGAGCAATTGAAGGATCTGAAACTCCTGTTTTTTATGAATCTGCTCGTGCTGAGTTAAACAACATTCTAGAAATCTTCAGTAAAGGTGTATCCATTTCTGGCACACAGAACGCAATCAATGTAACTGGTCAAGGTAATGTATTCAGTGGTGAAGTTGCTGACCGTCTACTTGAAATTAAAGTAGCAATGGAAAAGGCAATTACTTCTGGTACACGTAATGATGCTTCTTTAACTCCTTTTATTCGCCGTATGGATGGTCTTGAAAAGTGGGCGCATGCTTCTAACCTGCTTACTGGTGCAGCGAGTGGTATTGTGACTGAGGATGAAGTTAAAAACACAGTTAAGAAACTATGGACGCAAGGAAACCAATCTGGTCAATACTTCGCATTGGTTAATGCTGACCTGAAGGAAAAGATTGATGCCTTGTACAAAGATAAATACAGTTACATCGCACAGCAAAATGTGTTTGGTCTGATTGTTGATACCATTCGCACAAACTACGGTAGCCTGAACCTTGTCCTAAGCAGACATGCTTCTGTTGATAAAATGACTATCTTTGATGCTGGCATGTTGTCCCTGGACTATCTCCGTCAACCTGAGTTTGAAGCACTTGCAAAAGTGGGCGATTCTGTTCGTGGTTTGGTTACAGCAGAAGCAACTCTACGTGTAGGTTCCAAGAAAGCCGTTGCACAATACACATTGAAAGCCTAATACATAATCAATTGGGGTTTGTATCTAATACAGACCCCTTTTATTTTATAAATTTATTTAGGGAGATAACAATCATGAATGATCGGATGGAGTGGAAAATTAAGCGGATTCAGCACCAAATTAAACAGAATACCGTAGCAGAACATTTACAATGTTCCAGCACTCTCATATCTCTGTATGAGAACAACAAAGGTGACATGTCAGAATACAAAATCAACCAATATAAGCAATTTATCAGTAATAACTAAACTATAACAAGGTAGGTGTCAAAAATGGATCGACTATTTATTTAACTCCCTTTGTGACTGTGATTGGCTACTGTAAAAGGTAAATTTAAACCAATCGTCATTACATAGGGAGCACCAAAGTAAGAGTTAGGTGATTCTTTATCCATCTAACTATGCAAAAACAACTCAAAGACAAATTTCCACAATGGTGTAATGACTCACAGCACGGCAAATTTAACCTGTGTATGTCTGATGATTTAGATTCCCTGTTCTCTTGTTCAATTCTGAAAAAGTTGTTCGGTTACGAAGTCAAATACTTTTATGATTTTGATTCAATCTATTCAGCACCTCATATTCATAAACCTACAGTATGCGTTGATATTGCCGTTGAACAAGGAATGACATGGGATAATCACGTAGTTAAAATAATGCCAAATGACAGTATAAATCCTCAATCAGCCAACATAAACGCAATCAATGATATCAGCCGCAGGAACTATTTTAACAAGTATGCAGGTTCCACCCTCCTACAAATCATATCCTATTACAATATCCCCATTCCTAAGAGTAGAGAAGCCCGTTTAATCCTCCTAGCCATTGATTCCAGTTACATGGGACATTACAACAAAGATTTTAAGGACACTCATAGACGCTATATGGAACAGTTAGAATTGTATGAGTTAATAGACGTATTGGAACAAGAAACGTCTGTACAGGCGTACTATGATGTTAAACACAAATATAATCTAAACGGCAAGATTTCAATTAACAACGGATATTTGAATACAACAATTGACCTTGTAGCCATGCAAGGCTTATTTGACGTTGACCTGAGATTGTCAGAAGAGAGTTTTATGAAAAGTTATGAGTTCGGTGATCGTGGTAGACACTCTGCTATTGGAATATCAAAACCCGATGTATTCAGTTTCGCCTTAACAAGTAGAAATGAATATAAATATACGACAGCAGGATGCAAGGTAGTTTAACTAAATTGTTGAGGGTACGTAATAATTTCGTATCCTCTCTTTATATTCACATAACTAAAGGAGATAATTAAAAATGGAAAATACACAACGCTATTTTTACTGTTATGACAAACGGCTGCGTAATCAGTTAATGAAGAATAGCCAATCATACATCTGTTCAGGACTCCATCAACAAACACTAAATCCATTCTGGCAATTCCCCTTCACGGAAGAATTGAAGCGTGTCATTACAGAGTATAATCACAAAAAGAAATCGTAATAATATCACCCTTAAAAAAAGTGTGACAAAATGAATTCTAAAAATCGTTAATATATAAGGTTTTAAGTCGTTATATTTGACAAAACACCTAAAGGGGTACAACAACACCTATAATAGTTTGACAAAATAAATTAAAGAGTATACATTTATGAAATATAAGTTTGACAAAATGACCCAAAAACGGATATATACTGTTTTGTTGAAAATATTCTAAATAAACCTTGTTTCATATGGGTATTTTTATTTTAATACATAATATGCCATTTGACAAAATGATAAAAAGTGTATACTAATTTATTGTAATAGTATGACAAAATGACGCTAAAACGGATATATTATTAATATATATAATAACTAGATATAAATATACTAATATTTCCTAGTGTAACGCTACGCTTATTCCCTAGTTATTAAATTTCAACTTCGTTTAAGGATTAAGTTCAATAGAGGTAAACCTTAAAGATTAAGGTCAAAAGCGCTTGAACATGTATTAATTGTATTTTAATTCTCTGCCCTTATTCAACTTTATTCATTATAGATTTATAAATTAGTCAGGAGATGCGTTAATGAAATTTGTAGATAGTCATATTAAGGTTAAATCTAATTGGTTTGACAAAGGTAATATTTTTAGCAAGGTTGGTGCAGACGCTTTCCTTCTTTATCTAACACTGTATAGATACCATATTTATAATCAAGATAAATGTACTTTTGCAACCAGCATGAAAATGCTGAAGAAAGAAACGGGTTTTACTATTGATAAAACTAAAGAGTTGTTTAAAATTCTTATTCGTTACAAAGTTATTCAATGCTCTGTCACAAGATGGGATAGATATGAAGATGACGGATTTATGCTTGTTACAGCGCTTGATCTTCCCAATACAAAGAGAGAAAAAGGGAACAAAGGAAATGAATACGATGCTCCTGTTACAGATGCAGACCATTATATTAGTATTGATTTGAAATTAATGCAATATTACTTAGATAATGGTTTAGGATGTTCCGAGATTGCCTTTTACTGTTTAATTCGTAAGTATAGTAACAACAACGAGAGAAAATGTTGGATGTCTATTAATAAAATGGCTGACACTTTAGGGTTCTCCAATGATAAGGTACATAAGATGGTTCATACGCTCAACCGTATGAGATTGATGGGTTCAGAGTATAGACAAAACGGAACACGGACGATAAACGGTGTCAAGAAAATGTCTTATCGGTTTGAGCATGTTATTTTCGGTAATATCACTACTTTAGATAGTTTGAGAGAATCATTCAAATCAATTATTGATAAGAATATCAAAAAATGGGACAAACAAAAGGAAAGAAAGAATAAAGTCAAAACAAGTGCTAACCCCTTTATTGATGATGAATTAAACTCTGATGATATCGTCATAGAAGAACAGGAAGATTATGAACCATTGAATGACTACCTGAACTTGAGTGACGACAATCCATTCTAAGTGTCAATTCATAACAGTAATTCTATGAATCCGAACGTCAACTATATAGGTAGGGTAATTGGGAGGGTGAGCAATCGACCCTTCTTTTTTGTTATTCAATTATAAGGAAATCAAAGGAGATAATATGATGAGTAAAATTAAAAAGGTAATGGATAAAGCGTTCGTAAAATTGGTAATGGTGATTGTTTATATTTGTTTTGGATATATGCTTTCCAATCTAATATTTAGTATTCGTGATCTAATCAAGGGTATCTACCGTATCGTTACAGGAGGTTAAGTTCATGACAATTTATGATGTGTTAAAGAAACTACCATATAAGAAGCAACTATACATAAAGTACAAATTCAATATCTGGATGCAACATGAACGGAATATGACTGAGGAAGAGTTTCTGAAACAAGTGGATTTAAAAGGCATGGGTACATATTATCGTTGGGAGCGGAGTCCTGAATATAAACATATCGTTTCAATTGTCTTAGCAGCGAAACAGGCAAATGATTTGTTGACGATATATGAGAATTTGAAGAAGAAAGTTGAATCAGATCCCAATCCTAAAGATATTGAGATGATGCTCAAACTGATGAAAGAGATTAATTTGCATAACAAGGAAGCAGAGAAATTCTTTGCGGCTGATGAGGATGAAAATGACAAGGATGATGATTTGGAGTTGTAGAGTAGCGTTGAGTTAAATAATTTTACTCTGCCAACAGTAAGTGAGGTGTCTTGTCATTTTGCAAAGACACCTCCTCTACTCCACTTCTATCATCATTATTGAGTTTAAGAGTCTCAGTAGCGATTTGTTATTGAATCTGACTCCCCAACCTTAGAGAGTGAGTTTGACTGCTTTAAAATTAGTTGTCTTACGCATTTTGCGGTTGACGATGAATCCGTAATCCAAAGTAAAGGAGGTGTCAAATTGGAACGAACAGATATATTTATTAAATCAACAATTGGAATTGTCACAGGATTAGTGTCATGGATGATAGGTGGATTTGGATTAGTTTTCACGGTGCTCATAGGTTTGATGATGATAGATTTCATAACAGGTTTCATGGTCGGTATATATGAGAAGAATATAAACAGTCGAATCGGTACATTGGGATTGATTCGGAAAACATATGTAATTTTATTGATCGGCGCTGTGTTCATGGTTGAATCTGCTGTATTGGGGAGCAATGGAATAATCACAGACGGAATATCAGGTGCATTCGTTGTTGTGGAACTGGTGAGTATTGTTGAAAATGGCGGTAAACTTGGAATTAAATTACCTGACAAAGTTAAGGATTTGATTCTAGTACTGAAAAATAAGGATAAATCAGAGGTTGAATAATAATACATAGGAATGTATGAACTGGACTCGACTAAATTGTTGAGTCCTTTTTTGCGTTCAGAAAGGAGTATTCATGGTAGTAGCAGCGGTTAAAAAGAAAAGTAAATTTGATATGGTTATGGATGATTTCAAGGCGTTTGCCAAGAATTTCATCAAGATCGTTGACAATGAAGGTAATACTATTCCCTTCCTGCTAAATAAAGAACAAGCCGAGTTTGTAGATACGATGCAAAAGTTTAATATTATTGCCAAGTCAAGACAGATCGGATTCTCCACAATGTCTCTGGGAATCTGTTTGTACAATGCGGTCAAGTATCCCAATACAAACTATATGATTGTATCTTTGTCTGGTGAGTCTGTAACATCCCTTTTTGAAAAATTAAAGTTTATGAATGATAACCTTCCAAGAGAAAAATACCCCTTCCCTAAGACGATGAGAGACAACCGAGGGGAATTAGTGTTAGAGAATGGATCAAGGGTACAAGTGGCAGCCAGTGACGGTAAATCTATTGGTCGGGGATCGACATTCCAATACATATTGATTAGTGAGATGGCGTTCTATGGTGGCGACCAAACAAAAGTATTAACGAGTTTAGAGCAAGCACTAGCCAAGAATAATACAAGTAGGCTCGTAATTGAGACAACGGCTAACGGTACAGCAAACTATTACTATGAGTTGTTTATGAAGAGTTGGAAAGGTAAAACCAACTATAAGGCATTCTTCTATGGCTGGACTTCTGATGCTTATAAAGAACAGTTTAGATTTGAACATGATACTGCCGAGGAATGGTTTAAGTTAAATAACAAGGGTCAACGGTTAATGGCAAAAGATTTAACGGATGAAGAAAAACGAATACATAATATGGGCGCTAATTTAAGAATGTTGATGTGGAGACAGTGGAAACTATCCTCTATGCAATTGATTGACTTTCAAACGGAGTATCCCTCCTATCCAGAAGAAGCATTTAAAACGAGTGGTCAGAATGTATTTGATCAATCTAAGATTCTTGAACGCATTGAGAATCTCCTCCCTCCTCTCTCCAGAGATGAATTGAAAACTGAATTACCTGAAACGTTACTCAAATACATCGGCAGAGGTTTGAATGTCTACCATTTGCCTAAACGTAATGTTAAATATTACGGTGGTAGTGACGTTTCTAGTGGTTCAGGTGGTGACTCATCAAGTTTATCGTTAATGGATTCTGATGGAGTTCAGGCGTTAGCATTTGCTAATAATAAAGTGAGCGTGTATGAGTTTGCAGAGTTCCTAAATGCAGTTGGACGCTATTATAACTACGCCTTCCTTGCCGTTGAAAAGAACAGTTATGGCTTACCCGTCATTGAGCGGCTTAGAAACGATTACAGTTACATGAATTTATATAAACATAAAACGTTTGACCAAAAGGGTAATAAGAAATTTATCCTTGGTTGGCTTACTACGGATAAAACTAAAGCAATCATGATAAGTGACTATAAGGAATCATTTGAGAAAGGTTTAATCCTTGTTGAAGATAAGGACACCTTACAACAAATGATTCTTTTTGTTGAGCAAAACGGCAAAATGGGCAACGTCAAAGGGAAAAACAATCATGATGACTTGGTTATCAGTCATTCATTAGCAGTCCAAGCAATGAAAAATAACAAATGGTATGTCTAAAAGGAGCGTGTGAGATGAGTAAAATTGAAGAGTTTATTAATGACTTTGGATATAGCAATCAATGGTTCGTGGAGTATGTAAATGAAGTAAACAATCAGATGAGAGTTATGGGGATTCTTGATATTAAAGAATACATATCAGGTTTGCACGATATCAGTACCAGACCCAATGAGATGTTTAACGGTAAAGAGTTTGTTCCTAGACGGATTGTATTGCAATATGCAAAGAGATTGTTAGAATTTGGAACAGCATACCTGATTGGGAATAAGGTCACTCTAACAGGCAATGAGAGTGTTGTAGAAGCCGTTAAAAGTGTTTACAAGAACGGATATGATAAACTCGACTTTGATTTAGTACATAGTGTTAATCGTTATGGCAATTCATACGAGTATGTTTATGTTAAGGATGGCAAGATTACAAGTAAACTAATAGATGTGGCAGACTCCTTCCCTGTTGTATCCTCTGAGAATGAATACATTGCATTCGTTGAGTCGTATACAGTTAGCAATGTGACATTTTATAATGTCTACTATGAAGATAGAGTTGAGAAGTATTCTAATTCTGGTGGAACATTACAGAGTCGTGGATCATTTGCTAATCTGAGTGGATTGCCTGTCTTGTATCGGAATGATAATCCTATTGATGATGTGTTTGGACGAAGTGATTTGTTAGACTATAAGAGTATATTGGATTCTATGGAGGATTTGATTAGTAAGAGTACGGATGCTTTCTATAAGCACATTACAGGGATTCCTGTGATTAAAGGGCAGCAACTTACAGGTGACAAACTACCTACATCAATAGTTGGTGCTGGATTGGTACTGGATTCAGATGCAGAGTTTACATTTGAACAGAATCAATTTGATCATCAAGCGTTTGAGACGTTATATAAGCATCTTATGATGAGTCTACTTGATGTGAGTGGAACGCCTGGGATTATACTTGGGAAGACTGATATTTCAAATTTGAGTGAAGTTTCAATTAAACTTTTGTTCTCATTATCGAATATCAAAGCCATGATCGGTGAGAAGTATATTAAAGAAGGCATGAAGCAACGTAATGATAAGATTAGAAGATTGTTAGAGATGCAGGGTATTGTATTTGTAGATGCTGAATGGGATACCTTGGATATCGTGTTCCAGTATGCTATGCCACAATCTGAGAAGGATATCATAGACAATCTGCAGGTGTTAAAGGATATGGGAGCCATTAGTATAGAAAGTATCTTAGGACACTCTCCGTATACAACAGATGTGAATAGCGAATTGGTAAGATTAAGTGAAGAAACGGTAAAGAGTGATACTGTTGTCGATGATGGAAATAAAGATTAATGGTAATGACTACGATTATGTAGATGGGACTTGTAATACATAAGAGTAGATATATCGTGGAACATTTCCCGTGGAACAATGTTGATTCGCGCACACTTATATATATGATTATTATAGGTGTGCCGCTGGTCAATATTATATAGGGTATTCAGAAATTTTTGTTCATTTCTCTGTCAATTTTTCATTAAATTTGATCTATTATCACCATATTATTCCATTTAAAGCCTATTTCCTCTCTAAATACCTTATAAGTATAGTTATACGGTAACTACAGGGCTTAAATGGTATAGAATATATCTTCTATACCATTTAGGACACTATAGAGTCTAGTTAGTGGTCTAAATATCGACTAATATTATCCAATTGACTGATTCTGGACGCTGATTTGTACTATTATACATATGATCTGGTAGTCCAGTAAGGGGGAGGATTCAATCCGTTACCCCAAACTTTAAAAAGAGTGCTCTAGCATATGGGTTTACCCATGAACTAAAAAAAATAAAAAAAGGGAATTGTTCCCTATTTTTAAACCACTATCCATATTATTTTCTAATCCTATATACCTACATATTGCATGGTGGTAAAATTTAGGTAAAACGCATTAGGGGGTTTGGTAGGTGAATACACTGAGGAAAAGTCTTGTGATGGGTATTGCTGGATTGATATTTGTTGTGGGGATTAGTGGGTGTGGGGATGGAGAAAGTACACACCTGTCTAAAAATAATTTATATGAGTCTATACAGTCAGAAAATTGGTTTAGCGCTAAGAGATATCTAGATGAAGACAATTTAAGAACAAATGAAAAATTTAGTCTCTTAGCCTCGTACATAGACTTAAGAATCGGTTTTAATGTAGGCATTATGAATGGCGAAGAAAATTATGATGAATTAAAAGGTATAGTTGACGAAATCAAACTACAACTAGAAAATTACGATGGAGACTTTAAGGAACAGATGGATTCGTTTGTTAGCAATTTTGACAATGAATACGACTCATTTAATCGCCAACCTAAAGTTGAAGAAAGTGAAACAATTGACATGTCTCTCCCCTTTGTTGGAATGTCAGAAGATGAACTTCTTAATACATTGTGGGGAAAGCCAAAAGACATAAATAAAACCACTACTAAGTATGGTGTGTCCGAGCAATGGGTTTATGGAAGTAATAAATTTGTTTATTTGGACGATGGAATTGTAACTGCAATACAAGAATAGATAGTTAACCGATACTTTCAGACCACTAACCATATATTTTTCTAATCCTATATACCTATTTCCTTGCTGATGGTAGAATTTAGGTAAAATGTATGGGAGGTGATCCAGTGAATGGGATAAATAAAATTACTTGGACAGCAATCATCGTTTCCATTATTGGTTTTTTATCTATTATCATATTTGGAAAAGAAAGTTTCCTTCCAGTTATATTCGTTATTCCAGCCATTGTCTTATTTATTATCGCTTTTATAAAACATCAAAAAGAAAGTCTAAGACAATTAGAAATTGAACAAGCAAAGGCTTCTGCTACGAGAGCCAGCAAAGAATTAGATACTTTAAAAAGATTATTTGATCAAGAAATGATTAGCGAACAAGAGTATGAGTTAAAAAAAGAATCTGTAAGAAAAAAATATGCTTCTTATATCAGTAAATATGTAGAAGAGTAAAAATACAATAAATCTGTAAAAATGGGAGCAGAGTATGAAACGGATTAATGAGATTAGGAAAATTCTCGTAAGCATGATAACCTTTGTTTTGGTTTTGGGGATTGTTGGGTGTTCAGGAAGTGGAAACGGGGATATGATTACTATCTTCGATGATCTGAAACTAAAACAAGAATATGCATCTATTATTGATGATACAGTTGTTGAGGATGCAATTAGTAAGGTTTACACTTCTATCGTGAATAAATATAACAATAGGGATAAAGATACTAATCTAATAGAAATGGACAATGAAATATTAGTTGCATTGAATATCATACAAACCAGTGCTCAACTCTCTATGGATGATGATAACAAATTTGATTCGCTTTTGGATTTGGCAAGTATATTTACTGTTATCATTGATGGAACAAAATATAAGGAACCACTATTAGACAAAAACGAAAACGGTGAATACATAATCGAAAATGGAGCGCATATCAGCCCAGAAGATATCTTGATAATTAAGGAGGAAATAACAAATAATTTAAATAAGTATTTTGAATAGAATTAGTAAATTAGACATCCATGTGATGTCTTTTTATATGCCTAAAATCCCCAATCCCCAATTATCTTCAAACCACTAACCATTTTATTTATCTGATTCTATATACCTACAATAATTCGGATGGTAGAATTTAGGTAAAATGTGAATTGGGGATGTTTTTGTTATGAAGAAAAAGATTATTATTGTTTCTGCAATCATTATTGTGATCTTTATGGTAATAAGCATAAAGAATGCACAAGCCATTCATCAAAGAATAACCGAAGAGCGCAATCATGTTGAGTTCACAGATGAATTTAAAAATGAATTAAACACGTTACTTGATAAAAAAGATTACTCAACTGTCGCTGATAAGACTTTGATTTTACAGAGTGGTAATGAAGAAATTGACGCATACTACTCTTTTGCCAAAGCCATGATTTCATATCTTGAGTATGATCGTGAAGAAGCAGGATTTTACTTTGATTCAATACCTCGCAAATATAATTTAGAGTTTGCAGAAAGATATATGAAAGATACTATGGCAATAAATGAACAAAGAAGACAAATTGAAAATGCTAAATATGCTAATCAACCACCCGCTATTGGGGAAACGAAAGAACAACTTAAAACATCTAGTTGGGGATTGCCGAAAGACATTAATAAAACAATTACAGAAAACAATATCTCAGAACAATGGGTTTATGGTGATGGCAAATATGTATACTTGGAGAATGGAATTGTAACAACCATACAAAAATGAATATCCAAGCCTACTCTAACCAGTAGGTTTTTTCTATGTCCAAAATACTCAATACAAAGGAGCAATCACATGAAATTTACTGAACGCCTTCAACTTGAAACACAAGGTATTACCCTCTCCCCTGCTGAACTATCCATATATTTAGAAGAAGAAGGAGTTACCAATCCTGAACTGGAATATGACCCATCATCTAATGCTAGTAAGCGTCAAATCTATTCAGCAGCGTTGTCCATTCTGAACAGTATTGCAAATAATCCGTCCATGATGAAATCATATAAAAGTGACGATATCACTATTACTGATTTTGCGGATTCAATTCAATCCAGAATAGATCAATTAGAACGGAAGATACGCATGATGTCCGTCACAGATGATTCATCCAGCAACAGTTCAACGTTTATGTTATTTAATTCATAAGAAAGGAGCGATCCAATGTTCGATATATTCGGTAAGTCCGATACAGACGATTTGGAGTTTATACTTAGTCAAATTGGTTCCGATGTACTCATTAATGATTCCTCAACAGTCACAAGAGCATTAGTCAGCAATACGAATCTTGAACAAAACTATGATGATAAAAAGATATCTTCCCTATCACCTCTCTCTCGTGGTGATTTTGTTGTTTATGAAGGCAACAAATATATGATTATCTCCGAAATCAACACTCAACGCTATAACAAATATAAAGGTATAATGCACCGTTTACCTCATACTGTAATTGTTAATTCGGCGTGTCGTTTTATTCATGTGGATTGTTATATTACTGTAGGTAATTTGGGTGTGACTGAGGGAAAGGTAATATCTGTCCTAGATGGCAATGTAACTCTCTATACTAAAGAGTATTATAAGGAATTGGGACTTAAAATTGATTCTAAGTTCTTTGTTGATGGTCAAAAGTTCAAAGTTGTAGGAATTGATACATTTTCTCAAAAGGGGATTCTAATATTATCCTGTGAAAAGGATTTAATTGATTCTGCTACAGACGATGTGATTAATGGAATTGCAGGAGGATTATCTTGCGCTGTGAACATTACGAATGAGCCAACTTCCATAATGATCGGTAATACGCTTCAATTGGCTTGGACAAGTACAAACAATGTTCCAGTCACATTCACATCATCTAACAATGCTATTGCCACTGTGAGCGATACAGGGCTTGTAACTGGAATTACAGAAGGTGGTTTTACCGTTACTGTCTCAAACAGTACAAATGGATTTATCTATGATACATTAGCCATTTCTATCTATGCACCTGAAGTCTATACAATGTCACTTTACAACACTGTTAATAAACATAATCTGGCTTACAATGAGCAAATCATTGTAAATAAAAATGTATATTTGAATGGTGCGCTTGCTACTGATAAGACGGTTACATATTCACTTGTTTATGCTGATCAAATTACAGCCGTACCTTCTACTGTTGCGACAATCAGTGTTGATTCTGCTAATATTGCTACTGTAACAAATCTGAATACAGGTGTTGCCGATGAATCAATTTATGTTAAGGCAGTCCTTGACAATGACAATTCAAAGGTAAATTACTATTCATTAACCTTGGCTTATCCGGTTACAGTTGTGAAGACAATTACTCTATCTCCAACTAGTGCAACTTATGTGAGTATAACGAAAGGCTCCAGTGTAGGAAAAACATTTACCGCAACAGTATCTAGTGGAGTAGAGGATGTAGCATGGGAAATATTCGCAGACGATAAAGTAAGCCCATCTGACCCAGCCAATTATTCAATTTTGAGTCAAACGACATCAACTATTCAGATTAAAGGATTAGTACTTTCATATATTCAATTGAAATGCTATTTATTAAGTGATCCAAGTGTGATTACTTGGCAACGGATTAGAATTAGGAGTGCAATCTAAGACCACTATCTTCCTAATTTGGATAGAACACTTTACATTCAGGACTGACCACTTTATAATACAACTATCAAGTTCTTAAATTTGATGGTCGATTAATTATAAACGTTGTCGGAGTAAGGTAGAATCACATTTCCTATCGGTCATTCTTGACAGGGTAGGGGTCATGGGTTCGAATCCCATCCGTCCTATATGTGGAAAGCCTTATTTTATAAGGCTTTTTTGCTTTTTATGGACAGAAAATAGACATGCCAAAGAAGCCGTTGCCCCCTTGTGGTCACGGATTGGTCACGAGCATATAAATCTGCACAAATAAAATAAGCGACCTCCCTGATTTCTGGAAGATCGCTTATTCATCATCTCTCAAATTGTTTTTACTGTTCACCGATTGTTGCTCATCATAATTATTCCTCATTTGTATGTTCTCCTTAGGATGCCAGCATCAATGAAGCATGAGTGTGACGAAGACTGTGAAAGGATATTCATTTTATCTTTGCCTTCTTAATCAGATTGTACAATGCACGATTCAAATTGCGGGAGTTTAGTGGTGTTCCCACAGCCGTGCAGACAACAAGATCATGATTGTTATAGACTTCTCCTGCATGCAACCGCTCTTTGATCTGGCGTCTGCGGTGTTTTTGCAGTGCCTCAATCGTTTGATCGGAAAGAGCGATATTGCGATTGCTTGCCTTTGTTTTAGTCGTTGAGATCAATTCCGTGCTGTTATGTCGTAAAGTCTGGACCACACGGAGCATCTTGTTATCAAAATCAATATCTTTCCACCGCATTCCCAAAATCTCACTTTGACGCATCCCCGTCCAGGCCGCTATAAAGAAGGCAATCTGGTAGCGAGTCTCACGTGCTGACCATAGAAAAACGTTCAATTCCCTCATATCTGCTACCTTGGAATGTATAGAATCTGAGTAGGTCAGTCCCTTTACTTTTGACTGTTACGCCGTTGCCCAGCAAAGATTTTACTTTCTTCAACGCTTCGGACTCAGTAAGAGCAATTTCACTAGCTGCATGCTTCGGTTCGATAGCGACCACTTTCCATGTTTCTTTCCAGGCAGTGTCAACATGTGAGAAAAAATAATCTTATCCGTCTCATTCTCAACCAACGACCCTAGTTTACTTATCTGCACTATATCATCCAATAAACTGTCATCACCTGAAGGATGGAAATGTCTATGTTGGATTGGAGCAAGTTTAATTACCCTGCCAACATAAAGTATTTCTGAATTACATTTCTGATACCGCATTTTTCCTCCTTTAGATAGCAAGAGACAGACTACTAAATTAGCTAGTCTATCTCTTGTCTTAATTTATAAAACTAATGAACTACTTATCTTTTTCAAAACTTCTAATTTCATTTTTCTTCTTTTCAATACGCACATTTCATCAAAGTGGAATTTGTTATTTCCTATTTGGTTTTCTCGTTAGAAACAATAGTGGATAGGCAGTCGATTTTATCTACTTCCGCACTGGTCTGATATACTTAAAATACCGTTCCGGATTAAAATAAAAGTAAATTATTCTACCGGGGGAAGTATCAAAGCAGTAACCAGTGCCTGCAAAATCAAAAGTTGCCATTGCCTTTTCAATCTTTTCCTCCACACTACGATTTTCCTGCTCATAATCGAATGGCCCATGTTCAAAAACAATATACTCAGCTTCGGGAACATCAATCATAAGCATTTGAGGTGGTACTTCGCCTTTATAATCAAAAGGAAGTCGTACACCATAACACTCTGTACGTGGAATACCCCAATCGCAGAGTCTGCCGTCCGGGTCATTAATGTACGCCATAATCTGACCGCTGCCGCCGTTAGATTCGCTCCCACCATCGTCATCCAATTTGCCCTTGATACTATCGAGTAAGCCGCAAATTGTTTCGCAGTCCTGTCCCGGAATAAGACTTTGCTTTTGCCAAAAATCCCAATACCCATTACTCTCATAGTTATTAATGTGCAAAAATTTGTGAGCGGGAATGGTTACAAAATAAATTTTAACATCATCTGTAGATTTCATCATCCCAATCTCTCCCAATCCTAAAAAGTAGCGGTCGAAAGGGTTTATTTTTGTACGAAGAACGACAGGCTTAGGCTTTTTTCGGTATTCACTTGGAGTTACACCATATGTTCCCTTAAAAGCTCTGGTAAAAGCTTCATGTGATGAAAAACCATAATCAAAAGCAATATCTAAAAGGCTTTTTTCACTATCCCGAACTTCTTTTAGTGCAAAGGCTAATTTTCTATGCCGCAGATAATCCCTAAATTGCATACCCGATATTTCTTTGAATTTTCTCGTTGTATAAAATTCGGAATAACCCAGCCTGCGAGAAAGAAAGCGTAGTGTCAAGGCTTCGTCATTATAATTTTTAATACATTTGTCAATTTCATCAACGATTATTTGAATTTGTTTCTGCCACTCGTACATTCGTCTATTCACCTCGTTTCAATCACCCTACATTTATTATAAAGAAATAGAGAGATTACTGTTTGATTTTACTTGCTGTTATTTCATTTTTCTCTTTTAAGTTCTGCACCGTTGCCATTCTCCATGCTATGATAGCTTCTTTTAACCGCGGCTTTATAGACCTCGCGTGGATGCACAATGGCACTATCTAAAGAGCCAATAGCTATCACCTCCTTTCAAGCTGCATTCCATTTTTGGATTGCAGTTCTCCCTATAAAGTAGATAAGAAATCAAAAGAAGTTTTCGCCAATTTTGGCGTAAACTCTAAATACCTTCATCTCCTTGGTTAAATTCAACTTCAATCTTCCTTTTCTTTGATGCATACAAAGCAATACAAAAGACCTGTTATATGAAGTCCGTGCAAGTCGCAAATGGGTAGGCCGGGGCTAAATATTCTACAATTCCAAACAAAAATAGCCGTTTCTCCAAAACGGAAAAACGGCTGGTTTAATGCAAAATTTTTTATTTTATTTTTTGGAATCCTATAAGAACAAGCATTAGCAGGTACGCGTTCCTAATCAAATGGACATTCCTGTGTACTTCAGCGTATTAAGCGGTAATATACTCTACAGCAGTCCTTGAACCCACCGCCTTCGGAGATGCTACAAACAAATCAAGGACCTGGATAAGCCCTCCAGAGTCCTTATTTTTATTGTGAATTTTCAAAACCAAACCAGACAACATGTTAAAGCTTTATAGATTTGATTTCACTTTCACCAAGCCCTGTCGCCTTAGCTACAGCTGCATAATCCATCCCCATTGCCAGCAAGTTACGAGCTACTTGAAGTTTACCCTCAATAATTCCAGCGGACTTTGCCCCTTCAACCATAGATGCTTCATCATGCAGATATTTCTGTCTGGCCTCATACAATCGTCTGGCATCCGAATCCTGACTTAAATATTGCACAGTATCCATTGCCTTCCCCAATTCCGGCTCATTCATCTTCAGCACCTCCCAGTGTGATGTATCGGCACCCTTTAAGAACAACAGCCAATTGATCAGTCCACCCTCAGACGGAACGCTATGCTCATCTAATTTTGGCAACTCCAGGAAATGCACCTCAATATCGTCAATTAAGGATATCCCGGTCCGGTCTTCTCGCAGATGAAATACGTTATGATATTGCTCATTAAATTAAATAAAAGCCTGGGACCAAAACAAAAAATAAACATAGAGTATAAAGTTAAGATATATTCTTTTTCTTCTCTTTTATATTTCCATTCCATGAAAGCACGAAAACTTAATGAAATAAGAAAGTAGCCAATAAGCCAGAGATAGGATTATCAACAAACCATATTGATAAACAGTATTTTTTAACTAGATCGTGAATTACTGTACTTAAGTAACCGGTAGCGTTAGCTTAACAAGCCACATTAAAAGTCGGTTTCTTAGCGTACAGGAATTCGACTTTTTTAGGTTGGAATTTGGTTAACGTATATTATCCGCGTTTTGTCGGCAGGACCCCTATATATAAAGCTGAGGGCGCGTGCTCACAGCGCAGTAGCGCCTGCAACTGGGTTTATCTATTAGTCTGAGAGATAATCAGTTATACTACTTACTTGTTCAAAATATAACTGAACAACCTGTTTTCAAAAAAGCTATTCAGTTGGGTTGTTCAACGCTTATTTTTTCTTACCCACACGATTCAGAATGCTTTTGTTCAAATTATTGCGTAACTTATCATCCCATCTTTTCGCTTGGTCGGTAAGTCCATTGGCGAATGCTATCACGTCTTCACCTGTCACTTCCAATACGTCTTTGCCATCTACCGCACCAGCTTCAAACAAATCAATGAGATCGTACTGGATTCTCAGCATATCCATGCCACTTCCAGAGGCGAAACCCCACATATAGTTGCAGATTTTTTTATAGGCTTCTGGGTAGTCGCCTGGCAAAGCTTCCACACGCGCCATCATTTCTTTGTATTCTTTTTTCTCCTCAAGTATCTTTTTGATGAAATTTACCATGGTATTTAACCTCCTACCTTATTTTTTATTCATCCATATTTTTACTTGCTCTTCAACTCTACTCTCAATTTCTTTTTTCAAATCTACTTGCCCTCCTAATATACTCACCGATTCTCCATCTAGTTTTGAGAGAGCCATCAATTCGTCGGCAAATGCCGCCACGTCTTCACCGGTAACATCTAGCACATGCTTGCCTTCTGCTGCACTAGCTTCAAACAGTTCATACAAATTGATGATTTCTTCACCAAATCCATATCCGAAATTCCACATGTACTTTTGAATCTTTTTGAACACAAAGGCGTAATCTTTCGGTAGGGAATTTACTTTTTTCATAAATGCTTTGTATTCCTTCTTGCTTTCTAAATCGCCAATGATTAGCTCTATAAATTTCTTCATATTATTTCTCCCCCTTTAGGATATTAATTTTTAATGAGACAAAATCCCATTTTTCCCAAAAGTGTTCGAGTTCCTTGTGTCCTGCATTATTTAATGAATAAAATTTGCGAGGAGGACCCATTTCAGAACGCTTTTTCTCGATATTCACTAATTCTTTCTTTTCCAGTCGCACCAAAATGGTGTAGACCGTACCCTCAACAACCTCTGTAAAGCCCATTTCATTAAGGCGGCGGGTAATCTCGTAGCCGTAAATATCTCCCCGGCTGATAATTTCCAGCACACAACCTTCCAACACACCTTTGAGCATTTCTGTTAAATTTTCCATAGCATACACCTCCTAAGCTAATAAGTTATATAGTATTAAGTATTACTTAGTACCGGTATATTGTAGTACTATGTAGAGAGGGTGTCAAGTGTGCATATATGAACTTGTTTTGGATTATTATTGTATGCCAAGCTGCTCGGAGTACGGAAGTGGGCAAACTCAGCTAATAGAACCTTAAATTTTCGCGATAATAATTTCGACCTCCAATTCACATTGTTATAGTTACTTGTTTCCTTTATAAATAACCCAAGATAAAATAGTAGTTGGATTATAATGAATTCAGTCTTTGACTTATCTGCAGCGGTAGTTATTGCTCCAACCGCCTTGGCTGCTGTTATAGATCGTTGAAATGTACGACTGTGAGGTTGAATAGGAAAACTTTGTTATTTATTTTAAGGGAAAAATGGGTGAAGACGCAGTACATAACATAGAAGTAACTGAGAGAAGATCGACAATGAAATTGCTAAAAAAGATTTTACTCATCACTAACCTAGCTTTACTTTCTGTATCCATGCTCACAAGTCCAGCTAACTTGATTTATGCAGCACAAGAAGTAAAGGTAACCTCAATTTCTGTAAAAGGTCCTTCAAGGCTTAAGAACGCGATAGTTATTGAGTCAGGAGTTTATACCGACAGCGATGGCGCGAAAGATAAGATCGTTTTTTAATCCAGGGTGAGGAACCATCAGACTCCAAAAGTGAAATGGTCATTTTAATTAAAGATGATAAAATAGGCTGGGGTTATTCCTCTTCCGACAAGGATAAATCAGGATTTAACGAGATAAGAAAACTCTTCAAAGAACCTGTACCTGACACCTCTATTTCTGGGGAGGCTTCTTCTTCCAAAAGCGAGCAGTCCACTGAAAGAATGCTGAGCGAAATCAGTAACTTTGTCATTTCTGACATTTGGAATGTTGGATTTGTGGATATTAGTTCATATATCCATAGTGGTACAAGCTCTACAGGTCAAAAATTAGACGTCGATTTTACAATTGAACAATTAGGAAAAACGATGACCAAGAAGAGGAATATGATACCTACGTGAATGGACTAGATACAAAATATGATTCAATAAAGAAACTATGGACAAAACTCTCAGGAGAAACCGATCGTATGTATAAACAAATTCAGGACACCCATCCGAAAGCGAATGATACAAATTCAAATTTTGATACAGGTATTTTCAATCAATACATGGACGCCTTTATTGATGAAGTGAACGATTTGACAAAATCATAATAAAATATAATAGCCCTGACTACAATAATAGTAGCAGGGCTATTTATTATGTGTTCGCTGATTATTTTCCCTTTATACTTAAATTAGCGGACATTCATCCGATATAGTTAATAGGTCTCATTTTTTTAAATATCGTCCGGGATCCTTTAACTGATAAGGAGTGATAATATGCTAAACGAACTAAAAATAGGGCTTGCAAAGAAACAAGTGGTAAGCTTACATACAAAAGATGGGGAAATAGTAATGGGTATTCCAGAGGACAGTTCTATGGAAACTAAAGCTAAATTGCGGAATGGGCTTGCTGTTAGATACATACCTTACGAAGACATTATGCATGTTATGAGGATAATACCTTTGCCGAAATATAAAAATAAACCAATTACTGGATACCAACAACTAAAATAACACCGTGGAGGAAACATAACTTTAGTGGAGATCTCCGATTTGTATTGAACAAACTATTCGCATATAGACTTTCGTAGGCTTCACTACTTTAGTCCGTTCAGTCATAGCGATTATATATTCGAACCAAAAATAGAGTGTCAGACTTTGAGTCGGTGATGAGTCAGTTTTAAGCACTAAAGACAGATAAAATACAACGCCTTACAGCCACACTGCCGGCTTATTATACCGTTTTTGATATACTACATACAAAGGTCAGAATCTACGAGGACTGCCGTTAATGAAACGCAGAGAGATTCTGTCGGGGATTACAATTTCATCAGGATAACATTACCCGCAAACGCATGAAAATAATTACTAATTGTTTTCGTAAGAAGCATCCTTATTCGATACATACGTTTAAACCGGTGCCTAATGTCAAAACAGCGGCAACCTTGGACCGAAATAAAAGTCCTAAGCTGCCGCTAGTTTATGGAACTAAATTTTGTTATTTGTAGCCTTGTTCTTTCTCTATCCTTGATTATTTAAGTTACTTCCTCTGTTGTACGGCCAAAACATGATCGGAATTAGTAATAAAGAAAGGATACTACCAGTAAAAGAGAGAGCTGCATAGCTCGAATGTGCAACCACCATCCCTGATAATGCTCCTCCGGAGGCACCCGCCAATGCTATTAGAACATCTACTGATCCTTGTACTTTGGCTCTATTCGTAGGCGTTGTTGAGTCTACAATTAAAGCAGTTCCACTAATTAAGCCAAAATTCCATCCCAATCCTAGAAGTGAAAGAGCGACTATTAACATAACCATTGAGTCGGCAGGTGCAAGTGCAGCTACAACCCCCGAAGTAAGTAATGTTACACCTGAAGCAACAGCCATTATCTTGCGTCCGATTTTATCAACCAATATACCAGTAATTAAAGACGGGAGATACATTGAACCGATATGAAATCCTATAACTAAGCCTACATCACCCAGCCCATGTCCATGATGCTTCATATGTACTGGTGTCATTGTCATAATCGCAACCATAACAATCTGAGTTAAAATCATGACCGAAGCCCCAAGAATTACACCTCTTCGCTCTAATGGCTGTCCCAATTGATTATCAGTATATTGTCTGGCACCAACTGAACGAACGGCGAGAGCATTCGCGATCAGAAGCGGATCAGGACGAAGGAATATGAGCAGTATAATACCAGCTAATATATATGCCGCTGCTGCTAAAATAAATGGTCCGCCTAGACTGGGAATACCCATTGAAACTGCAAACTCTCCTGTTACGTTAACAAGATTCGGTCCGGCCACTGCTCCAATTGTTGTGAATACCATCGCCATACTTGCCGCTGTTGCTCTCTGTTTTGAGTTTGCTAAATCTGTACCGGCATATCGGGCCTGCAAATTAGTTGCAGTTCCTGCACCGTAAACAAGAAGGGCGGGAAGGAGCAGCCAAATACTATTTAGAACGGCAGCTATTATAACACCAATTGCTCCTATACCACCTGTAATAAATCCTAAACCCAATCCAAATCTTCTACCATGCTTCTGAGATATTCTTCCGACCAACAAAGCTGCAACTGCTGAACCAAGCGTAAATAAAGCTGTTGGAACACCAGTGAAGTCATCTGTGCCAAGCATATCCTGAGCCAGTAAAGCTCCCACAGTTACTCCAGCTGCAAGTCCTGCACCTCCGAATATCTGAGAAAATATAACAGTAACTAGTGTGCGACGATACAGTTTTCGCTGTTTATCCGGTGATTCAATGTAACTATTTATTATTTCTTCTTGTTTGATTGAGGATTTCGACATATGCATTCAAAACATCCTTCCACAGCATTGAACTAAGTTTTTTGTGCAACGTTAAAATGTCACCGTCTTATCGGCCCACTCAACGAGTTCTACACAATCATTCATTGTGGAGATAGGACACTGAGTTGAATCTTCCAACTCTCTAGACTTCAAGCATGCCCCGCAAGCCAACAATTCTCCACCTTGAACATTAAAAGTTGTCATTTGTTCAAATACATTATGTTGTGGATGGGTAATAGACTCACATTCTACGGCTTCTCCCATTAAGAAAAACCTAACTTTATGTTGTTTCTTTAGTGCCGCGTTAGCGAATCGAAACGCATTCCACGCTTTCTCAGACTCTTTTGTTTGGAGAATAATCCCTAACTTCATGGAGCTAACACTTCCTTACCTACATAGTCATTCCATTCATGAACGCTTTTATCCAAACGACTCGCATCAAACCCCTGAGCTTTAAGCAACTCAATAGCTTTAATAGCCATCAAGCAATAAGGTCCACGGCAATAAGCGACAATTTTTGTGTCTTGTGGCAAAGCGGATAACTGCTCAGCCAGTTCTTCAATTGGGATCGATAGTGCGCCTGGAATATGAGCTGCGTCATATTCATCTTTAGGCCGTACATCCAGAAGAGTAATCTCTCCAGACTCTAAGTGTTTTAATAATTCGTCCATTGATACTGCTTCAACTTCTGAAAATTGGCCCATAAATTGTTCCTTTATGTGCTGTACTTCAATCAATTGTTTCTCTGAAAGATCATAAAAAGAGTTCAAGAAATGCAAAACAGCTGGATCGGCTAATTCATAATAAACGAAATTTCCACGCTTTCTAAAATCAACAAGCTTCGCGTAATAAAGAGATTGCAAATGTTGAGAAACATTTGCGATAGACATTGAAGTGATTTGGGATATCCTCTCTACTGATTTTGGACCTTGTGTAAGTACATCAAGGATCTCTAATCTTTTTGGGCTAGATAAACACTTGCCAATGCGAGCGAATTCTGTAAATAACTCATCTTTAAATTCTCTCTCTTTCACACTAAACACCCCTCAACTATTCAATTAATTTATTGAATAGTTTAACTTTATGTTATTCCTGTTTGAATGTCAACTTGCTTGTCAGCCAAACGTCAGTCTAACATCTGAAAAAAAGAGGTGTGCTGAAGTAAGCACACCTCTTTAAAATCTATCTAATTGTTCTCAAAGAATTTTCTGAGCTTTAATTTCATCTTCCAACATGTAGTTCTGTTTCTGAATCACCAAAGGATTGTGATGAGCATTTAACACCTCATTGAATCCTTTAACTATGAGCCATATCGCTAGAGTCATTTCATAAAGGGCTACCGGTATCGCCAAAATGGCTCCCCACGTTGAAAGTTGAAGAATGATACCGAACATTTCTAAGATGGCTGCAAGAAAGATTAGTGTTGCTCCGGTAAGACCCATGACGGAAATAAATCGGGGAACGAGTTTTGATGTATAGAGTAGATAACTGCACATCATCGTATTGATGCCCAGCATGAAATTAGGGCCTAACATAAAGGTCCAGTCGTGTACGGCTTTTAATAATGAACCTGATGTTTGAAAAGAGGATGCATTCGGTGCTCCTGCTTTTACGAATTCCTGACTTAAGGTCAATAAGGACAATACGCTGATTACACCCACAGTAATAATTACGGCTTCAAGAAACCTGAAACAAACATACCCAAGAGCTAGACTTTCATTTTGCTTTCTTAGTAATGGAAACAATGTAATCGAAGTGCCAATAGCTGAACAGACCAGAATTAATTCGAAAACCGCTCCAAGTATGACCTGGTTTGCATTTTCAGAACCTTGAATTAGATAATCGGGGCCATTAAGGATAGGATCATATAAAATAAGACCAAATATTGAAGTAACCGCAGCAAGTATAAATAGAACTCCTACAAGCATTGCTCTTTTCTTATTGGTATTCATTAGTTAGTTCCCTTCTTTCTATACTTTTTCAGTGCCACCGATCGCCGTGCTTCTTCACGTAGTGTGTAAACACATAGCGCCAAGGAATGACGAAAGGAAAAATCACGACCAGCAAGCAGGATGAGGCCGTCGCCCAGGTTGACTCATCCATTTGACCGGAGAACCACAGTGGGAGCGCAACAACGATCAGCCAAATCGACTTCCATACCAATTCCCATAGAAGTAAAGGCAACATTTGCAGCGGATACCGCAGTCCTAGAACTGAAAGAGCCGAAAAGGCGGCCAGCATGCAGGCGACCACTCCTTCCATCAGTTCCCACGGCTCTTCTTGGTGGATGACTCCAGGCCATACCACGATACCGAGTCCCACGATGATAAGAAGGTACAGTCCCCTCAGTAAATAAAGACGAAACAACGAGACCTCGTTCATTCTAACAGCCCTGTTAGCATCCATTTGTTCCGTCTCCTTTTTTGAATTTATTTCGTTACAGTGATGACCACGTTCCCCTTTTTGTGTTTTTTCTCAACGTACCTATGAGCATCGGGAATCTGTTCAAATGAATAGCTTCTGTCTATGACCGGCTTGATCTTACCAGCCTCAGTAAGCTCTTTCAGAAGGATTAGATCTTCAATACGTTGCTTTTCTGACATGTCCACACTCACATATTTCCCGTTCGGGTGAAGCACCTTCTTGCATGTTGATTTTGTTATTTTCGATGTTTTTTTCCCAACGGCATCAAAGATTAAATCAAAACGTTCTTCACTTGCTGTGAAATCCTGTTTCGTATAATCAATTACTCTATCGGCGCCTATAGATTTCACCATTTCAAGATTCGTAGTACTGCATACCCCTGTTACATCCGCCCCATAATATTTGGCAAGCTGTACCGCATAAGTACCTACACTTCCAGACGCTCCATAAATCAGTACCTTCGTTCCACCCGTGATATTTCCTTTTCTAAGATAACTTAACGCGGTAATTCCCCCAACAGGAACAGCGGCGGCCTCCTCATAGGTGACATTAGTCGGTTTGACGGCTACCATTCCATCTTCAGATAGACATCTGTACTCGGCATATGCACCAAAGCTAATACCAGTGCATGCAAAAACTTGATCACCTTTCTCAAACCGTGTTACACCTTTGCCTAGGGCTTCAACTTCTCCAGCTAACTCAAATCCTAAGATTTGTACTTTTTTGGGCCTTAAAAGACCATTGTAAAGTCTTGCTAGGTATGGGTCAGCCTTCCGCATACGCCAGTCCCCTGCAGTTACCGTTGTCGCATATATTTTCACCAATATTTCATTGTCCTTGGGTGTAGGTTTTTCTACCTCTTTCAGATGAAGAACATCGGGAGATCCGTATTTGGAGTAGACCATTGCTTTCATATTTATCCCCTCCTACTAAACATAATTCTTCTTCATCCATCCCGTGATACTGAGACCCTCTAATTCATGTAATTCTTCCACATCAGCCATTCTAAGTAATGAACCCTCTTTGATCGCAATGAAGCTGTCCAGTAATGATTCGATTTCCGTAGTCTCGTGACACGTCATGATTAATGTCTGAGATTCCAAGTCAACATAAGAAATCATTCCTCTAACGATGGATTCCCGCACCATAGGGTCAAGTCCGGAAAATGGCTCATCCATCAAAAGGTAGGGTACTTCTCTGGCCAAAGTAAGCATGATTTTTAGTCGACCGCGATTTCCTTTGGAGAGATTTTTAATTTTCATATCAGGCTCCAGCTGCATAAACTTCATGATTTCATCCGCTTTAGCCATGTTAAAGTCAGTAAACTGGGAAGCTTGAAAATCCATTGCTTCTTTTACTGTGTATATGTGATAAAAAGAACCAACCTCCGATAAATAGGAAACGACTTTGCTGATTCTTCGATTGGCTCTTTCTCCATTTACCGTTACACTCCCACTCGTGGGAAGGGATAGTCCGGAAATAAGTCTGAGTAGCGTTGACTTCCCACTGCCGTTCTCACCCACAATGCCAATGATTTTACCTATAGGCAAAGATAATGAAATGTCCTTAAGTGCAGACTGTTTCATATATTTTTTAGAAACATTAGTCATTTGAATCACGCTGCTCATCTCCTATCTCAAATTTGTCTAAGTGGTCTTTCAGCCCTGAAATCATCTCAGATGAGCTGTATCCCATTTCCTGCATGACCTCGACGAATAACTGTATCTGCTCATGTTTCAAATGTTCTCGTTGTTGAACCAACCGATCTTCTTGTTCCGTAACAAATGTACCTTGGCCTCTTCTCGTTTCCAGAATGCCTTCACGCTCTAACTCACTGTAAGTACGCTGAATTGTGTTTGGATTAACACTGTATTTTATCCCCATATCACGGACAGAAGGAAGCTTCTCCCCTGCTTTCAATTCTTTGCTTACAATTTGTCGATTAATTCGATCTGCTAATTGCAGATAAATTGGCTTTGAAGCATTAAAGTCATCCATCGTTTACACCTCAACTTTGTTGTCCATGATCCACGCGGTCAGAAAGAACACTCCAATGATAATAATGAAGTTATAGAGATATTCTCCTGCATAGGTTTGTAAAGGATCTATTGAAAATGTAGGGAAATCATAGGTAATGTTCCCCCATCTAGTTACTAATCGATATAGATTAGTGGATTCGAATAGGGCAGATGCCCAAGGTGGTATGATAACAGCCCCAATAACTACTAACCAGCTCCAACGCCCGATTGTATTCTTAACAAATTGGAATAGCGCCCAAAGAAATAACACCCAAACGCCAATTGCTGTAGAGATCATAATAATATGGGGGAAAATGATTAATGCTGATATCCAAGTATCCGCCCAATACGCTTCAAATAAGTTGAACTTAGGTATAACCAGCAATCCCGACATCACATATAACATCAATAAGGAAATCACGATCATAATAAGCCCGTTTACAATTTTACTAATTAACAATGTAGAAGCTGGTTGGGGATTATGCAGCCACAAATGCAGCTGATTCACCTCTATCCTCAAACTGATAAACACAATAATCGGAACATATAAAGCATGAAAAACAACAGCAACTACTAAAGGAATAAACATAAGCAATGTATTACCTGCTATCGTCCCCAAATATATCGTCAACATTACCATCAACAAATTAATTACAAGTCCTACGAAAAACACGGTTCTTGTTAATTTAAAATCTTTTTTCAATAAAGCTGCCCATGCTCTCATCCCGATCTCCCCTTCTCAATGAATTGAACCAATGAATTAGTGTACTACGGCAATAATACACTAATTCATCGATTCATGTAAATAGGCAATAAAAAAAAAGAAGCAACGAAGGAAAAACCCTCATTACTTCCTGTGTACGTATTTTCGAGTAGTTCTAATTCATCTCCTCCATTTTTGGCGATTCATAATGAGTGCGTATTTCGCGATTTTTAGCATATATGTATAAGTCCAAGGCTGCGATTACTCTAAGGGCCATTTTGACAAATAACACAAACGCGCATAACCCCATTCCTACTGTCACTAACCAGATAAATATTGAAAAAAAACCTAAACCCCCAACGAAAAATGTTCCTGAACTTGTTGACATCCTACTTCATCTCCTTAGTAATTTTTGGTGGAACATTCCATACAGGTTTTCGTATTTCTAATTAAAGGGGATGATCTAATGTTTGTATTTATCGGAGTCCTGTTAATCGGAGTCCTATTAATCGGATATGGCATATTTGCTATCCGTAACCCTACGTTTGGGTGGCGCATGAGTGAAGGATGGAAAGTCAAAGGGGACTCGGAGCCAAGCGAAGGGTATATACTCTCTATGAAATTCGGTGGCCTGGTAGTTATAGTAATGGGGTCATTTTTCTTAATAGTTAGCCTTCTAAAACTACTGCTCTAATTCCCCTTGTATTTCCAGAGATCACTTCGACAAAAAAACGAGCCGCTGACAGCTCGTTTTTTCAATTCATATCCTATTAACCAATTAGGAGTGCAATATTTCCCTCTTGTTTACCTTAACACCCGATAAAGATTGATCAAACATATCGAGGATATATAGAAAACGTTCAGCTTCACGGAATACATGATCCGCCAACAACGGATGAATGATGCTTTTTATCCGGCATTCTTCGATTAAATCACGTGCTGTTTTCTTGAAATCACGCAATGACTTCACTGATACTCGATTCTCATCAACAAACTGACTCAGTAAGGGGACGGTCTGAGATTGCGGACGCATACTGCTCAAATCAGCAGCTTGGAACATCAGCGTATCAAAGTCATTACTAAACTCCTTGGCTTGATCGACCAATTTACGTTCGGATGGATCCAGCAGATGCCCGATAAATTTAGCGTGATCAGCCATGATTTTTAGGAAAAAGACATTTTCATCGATAATAGCATCCGGTAATGGTTCTAATGTTCCTGAATTGAGTTCATCCAAGCGGTTCCTGAAATAATTAGCCTCCCTGCTTACATGATCGACTAACAAAGGAAAATTAGTTCCTCCCGGAAGTTTGCACTGCAGTATAAGCCCTAGCACCATTCTTTTAAATGCCCAAATATTAGTCGTTGCAACACGAACCTCTGTATTAAAGTCCTTAATCATGTTTGGATCTGCATCCATTTGGTACTCATGCGACCTTCTCTCAATATTCTCAAATATAGTATAAAAACGATTAGCTTCGCTTTTAAGTTGAGTATCCTCAGCTCTAAAGCCCAACCCAAGAAAAAGGGCATGCTCTTTCATGATTCTGGACCAAAACCTTATTTCATCTAATGAACGGGCAACAAAAACGTCCAAACTTACTCCCCCTTCGCAAAATATCACTTGCTACAGGTATATGGAGTTATTTTGTCCATTATGTTATCCGAATTCATCAGCTGGTTTACCTCTCTTCATACTATCTACACATTTTAGGTGTATAAATGAAATATAAAGCTTTGAGGAGGTGACTTAATAATGGGTTCAGTTATAGCTCAATGCATACATACCTGTGGTGCACATGGTACCGAACTGGCTAACTGTATTTTAATGATGCTGGGAATCAAATAAAATTCTTATTGAAGTCATACAAAAAAGCACCCTGTTTAGGGTGCTTTTTTTACGGGTTCTACTACGCCTCGATTTCCATATGAAAATTCCCTTCAACGAACCCCACCCTTTTCTCCATACACTTGTATGTAAGCCCCTAGGAACTTCTGGCCTCCTGTATATGAATATAGTTAATTCCTTGCGAAGTCAATTTAGCTTCACTGGTATGGGCTATAAGTGCTTGATTCTTCTTCCCTTTTCCGCGCGAAAAACTAATATTGTGGGCCAACTTATTCTCTACTATCTGTTGTAAAGCGCTGTGAAATCCGTCTAAGGTTGCTCCTTCAAAGTCTCCTAATACCGGTTCTTTACCAACTTCAATGATCTTGAGAATTTGATAGATTAATGTCTTTGTGGCAGCCATATTTGTCACCTCCATGTTTACCATTATATTCGACAACGATGATAGCTTACCTCTTTTTTCCAAAATAACTAAGAAAAGCGTTCTCATTTGATACTTATTTGTCTTTTTCATTCTGTCAGTTCCTATTTCATTCATTTTTATGATTGATTTCTGTCTCAATATATTCTACAATAAGCTCATAAACGCGCGTTTATGAAAGAGGGGACACCATGCGCAGCGAAGATATAGCTAAGTTGGCCGGGGTTTCCCGTAGTACGGTATCCCGTGTGATCAACAATTACACCAATGTCCCTGAAGAGACTCGTGCCAAGGTGTTGAAGGTCATTGAGCAGCATCAATACGAACCGAATAGCTTTGCCCGTGCTCTGGCCGGCAAGAAGACGGATACGATTGGGCTGTTCGCAATCAGTATGAGTGAGAAGGAGAACACGACCCGGATTTATCAGAATAATTACTTCGCTCCCTTCGTCGATGCGGTAGTTGACACGGCGAATGCACGCGGATGTTATGTACTGATCCATACCGTATACTCTCCCGATGATTTCCTGAAGGTGAAGCAGGCTTTCCTGCAGAAACGGATTGACGGCGGCATCATCGTCGGCACTCAGAAGGATATCAATATCGTTCGGGAGATGGTAGGTTTGAACTCCCCGCTCGTCCTTATTGATTATGACATTTCAGAGATTATGGCTGAGCATCTAGACCGTAATCATCTGGCCATCGTGAACTCTAAAGACTACGAGGGTACGACAGAAGCTATCGAATATTTGATAGGTTTGGGCCATCGGGAAATCGGCATGATCTGCGGACAAATGAATACGTATTCCGGACGGGAACGTTATATGGCTTATGAGGATACGTTGAAGAAACATGGCCTGCCTCTGAATGAAAGGTTCATCCTGAAAGGTGACTTTTTGAAAGAGTTGGCTTATGAGGAAATCAAGAATCTGCTGACATCAGGAGAATCCTTGCCGACCGCGTTCTTCTCTGCCAACGATGATATGGCCATATCGGTAATGGAAGCGTTATCGGAGCATGGAATATCTATCCCTGAGGATATGTCCATTGCCGGATTCGATGATATCCAAATGGCATCCCGTATTCAACCCAAGTTGACCTCTGTAAAACTGCCGATTTATGAAATGTCCAAGGCTGCCGTAGAAAAGGTTATTGAGCTGTGCGATTCAGAGCAGCCTACCTTTAGTACAATCAGCTTCCCGGCGCGGCTGGTCGAAAGAGATTCCTGCCAGCACCCGAAGAAGTAGCAACCTTCGAGAGAGAAGTATTTAAATGTATGAACCCTTCCCTTCCCCGAGGGACTTTTTTCCCGCCAAAATAAACGCGCGTTCACAATCGAAAGGAGACTTTTCACTCATGAAATTCGGAACCTTTGACGACACTCGTAAAGAGTATGTAATTAACACCCCAAAAACGCCTTACCCTTGGATCAACTACCTCGGCAACGAGCAGTTTTTCGGCCTGATCTCCAACACTGCCGGGGGTTACACCTTCTACCGGGATGCCCGGATGAGAAGACTTACCCGTTACCGGTATAACAATATTCCACTGGATACAGGCGGACGCTACTACTATCTGTATGACGACGGTGATTTCTGGACCCCGGGCTGGATGCCGGTTAAGCGCGATCTCGATTTCTACGAGTGCCGCCATGGTCTGGGCTATACCTCCATCACTGGCGAACGTAATGGCATTTCCGTAAATCAGCTCGCTTTCGTACCGATGGGACACAATGCTGAGGTGCATCGTCTTGTGGTGAAGAATACCGGCACAGAGAAGAAATCCGTGAAGCTGTTCTCTTTTGCCGAATTCTGCTTATGGAACGCACAGGACGACATGACCAACTTCCAGCGCAACCTGAGCTGCGGTGAGGTGGAAGTCAAGGATTCTGTCATTTATCACAAAACCGAATACCGCGAACGTAGAAACCACTACGCTTTCTACTCGGTAAATAAAGAAATCGCCGGCTTCGATACAGACCGCGAATCCTTCGTAGGCATGTACAATGGCTTGGATGCTCCGCAGGCAGTTGCTGCCGGTGAAGCTACCAATTCGGTAGCCAGCGGCTGGTCGCCGATTGGTTCCCATGCCCTGAACATCACGCTGGAACCAGGCGAAGAGCAAAGCTTCATCTTCGTGCTCGGCTATATCGAGAACCCTGAAGATGAGAAATGGGAAGCTCTGAATGTCATCAACAAAAAACCGGCTCTGGCTGTCATCGAACAGTTCGCTACTGACGCTCAAGTAGACGCTGCTCTAGCTGTTCTGGCTGCACACTGGGACAACCTGCTGTCCAAATATCAGATCCAAAGCGGTGACGACAAGCTTAACCGTATGGTTAACATCTGGAATCCGTACCAATGTATGGTTACCTTCAATATGTCCCGTTCTGCTTCATACTTCGAATCCGGCATCGGCCGCGGTATGGGCTTCCGGGATTCCAACCAGGACTTGCTCGGCTTCGTGCATCAAATACCTGAACGCGCTAAAGAGCGTATTCTGGATATCGCAGCTACCCAATTTGAAGACGGCAGTGCTTATCACCAGTATCAGCCGCTTACGAAAAAGGGCAACAATGAAGTCGGTACCGGCTTCAACGATGATCCACTTTGGTTGATCTTGGGAACAGCTGCTTACATCAAAGAAACCGGAGATACGTCCATTCTGGATGAGCAAGTTTCGTTCGACAGCGATCCAAATAACACAGCTACCCTATTCGAGCACTTGAGACTTTCCTTCGAACATGTAACGAATAACCTCGGACCTCATGGCTTGCCGCTGATCGGCCGTGCGGACTGGAATGACTGTCTGAACTTGAACTGTTTCTCCAAAGAGCCGGGTGAGTCTTTCCAAACGACTGCCAACATTGAAGGTCGTGTAGCTGAATCCGTCTTTATCGCGGGTCTCTTCGTCTTCGTTGGTCCAGATTATGCTGAAATTTGCCGGATGCGCGGACTTGATGATGTTGCCGTTGATGCGGAAAACAAAATCAAGAACATGAGTGAAATTACTTTGACACACGGCTTCGACGGCGACTGGTTCCTGCGCGCTTATGACCACTACGGCGACAAGATTGGCAGCAAGGAAAATGAAGAAGGCCAAATCTTTATCGAGCCGCAAGGCATTTGTGTTATGGCCGGTATCGGCGTAGAGAACGGTAAAGCTGAAAAAGCCCTTACGTCCGTTCAAGAACGTCTGGATACTAAATACGGTATCGTCTTGCAACAACCTCCTTATTCCAAGTATTATCTTAACCTGGGTGAAATTTCGACGTATCCACCAGGATACAAAGAAAACGCTGGTATTTTCTGTCACAACAACCCGTGGATAATGATAGCTGAGACCATGCTGGGCCATGGCGACAGAGCATTTGAACTGTATACAAAGATTGCTCCTTCCTACTTGGAGGACATTAGCGAAATCCACCGTATGGAGCCTTATGTATATTCGCAAATGATCGCCGGTAAAGATGCAATCCGTCACGGTGAAGCGAAAAACTCTTGGCTAACCGGTACCGCTGCTTGGAACTATGTAGCGATTACCCAATCCATTCTCGGTATACAAGCGGATTTCAACGGGCTGAAGGTTGATCCTTGTATCCCTACAGAGTGGGACAGCTTCGAAATCACCCGCGTATTCCGCGGAGATACGTATGTAATCCAAATTAAGAACCCGAACCATGTATCTAAAGGCGTAGCAAGTCTCACGCTTGACGGAGTAGCTGTTGAAGGCAACATCATTGCTCCTGTGGGCGACGGCGCTGTGCATCAAGTAGTTGTAGTCCTTGGCTAAAATGCGATAATTCATAAGTTAAAAAGCAATAATTCGTAAGTTAAAAAGCAACCCGGCCCATCCGCTAAACAGCGGTAAGGCACGGGTTGCTTTTTTTTATGAGATATATAGATTATGCTTTGTCTTCAGGTATCCATACCTTCATCTCTCCGCTACCGCGGTTCCCCCATAAATAATACGGAACAGCTTTTATAGCAACCGTTTCAATCGGTGCCTTCTCCGTTCCATACAGCCCCCCGGTCCATCCCTGTTGATCTATTCGTGAGCCGCTCCCTTCAACCACTACCGCACCGCCTAGCAGCGTCTCGTCAAACGTTTCAGTGAAGGTTCCACCTTCGCTTAAGGAAATAGAGCTTAAAGGTTCCCCATTATCTGCACCTTCGAGGCAATACACCAGCGGTCCGCGCTGAATGGCGACTTTGTGAGCATCCGCCCTCAAGTTCGGATGGGCATATATACGATGCGCCTCCATAGGCACCTGTGCCTCGATCACATCCCCAGCTCTCCACGTTCTGAGGATAATCCGGTATCCCTGCTCAACACTTTCATCCATCGAGATCGCCGCTCCATTGATTCTAATCTCCATTCCTTTACTCCATGACGGAATACGCAAGGCAAGCCCAAACTCAGCTTCGGCTGCGGGATTAACCTTCATTGTGACCGTCCCATCCCACGGAAACTCAGATTGCTGATGTATGCTAACTGCCGTACCTCCCAGCTCCGTTACCACTTCGCTGCCAATATACAAATTGGTGTAAAGTGTATCCCCGTGGGTCGTGTAAATAAACCGGTTAAGCGAGGTTAACAAGCGGGCTACATTAGGCGGGCAGCAGGAGCAGCCGAACCATCCTTGGCGCTCGGATTTAACATGATGCTTGCCGGGATTGCAGGTGCAGGCTTGAGGCCACACTTCCAGCGGATTCACATAGAAATAATGCTTACCATCCTGAGCCATAGAACCCAGTACATTGTTATATAGAGCCCGTTCCATAACATCCGCATATTGGGCATCCGGGCTCAGTCTCAGCATTCTTTGTGCAAAAAAGATTAGGCCGATTGAAGCGCAAGTCTCTGCATATACCGTATCGTTAGGCAGATCGTAATCGAACGTAAACGCTTCGCCTATATGCGTAGAACCGATCCCTCCAGTGATATACAGCTGCTTGTCAGCCATATTGTTCCACAATCTCACACAAGCATTGTATAGCTCCTTATCACCTGTAATAGCAGCTAGATCAGCCATAGCCGTGTACATGTAAACAGCGCGGACCGAATGTCCAACTGCCACCGTCTGCTCTCTTACTGGAGCGTGGGACTGGTTATATTTTAAATCCAAGCTGTCCGTCTTCATCCCGCTCCAATGGCTGTTCCGCCCGCGCTTCTCCCATTCCTGCAAAAGAAAATACGGCGCTTGCCCTCTCTCGTCAATAAAAAAGCTGCTAAGCTTCAGATACTTCTCTTCCCCTGTAAGACGGTACAATTTAACGAGCGCCAGTTCAATCTCCTGATGACCATCATAGCCCTTAAGCTTCCCTTCCTCCGGACCAAAAACAGAATCAATATAATCTACCATTCTGCACATAATGTCCAACAGTTTTCTTTTACCAGTGGCTTCATAGTACGCAATAGCAGCTTCAATAAAATGACCGGCACAATAAAGCTCGTGACACTCGTTCAAGTTGGTCCAGCGTTTCTCCGGCTCTTTAATTGTAAAATAAGTATTCAAATACCCGTCAGCCTGCTGAGCCTCGCCAATCAGATCGATAAGCTCATCGGCCTGTTGCTCCAGCTCGGAATCACGTTTGATGCTCAAAGAATAACCTACAGCTTCCAGCCACTTCGCCAAATCGCTGTCTTGGAAAACCATTCCTCCGAACTCGCCCTTCTTTCGGCCTGCTGCAATCTCGAAATTAGATACCGCATAGCTCGGCTCGGCTTCCGGTACTCTGTCATGCAGAGCCTCATATTGATAAGGAATTACCACATCCTGAACCAGACGAATGTAACGGCCCCAAAAGTTATCCTGAATAGTCACCTGCTGAGGAGAACCTCCTATGCCAGGATGAATAGTGTTAGTGGACGCTGCGTCGTTCCCTATTTTGCTCATGAAATCTCCCTTTCAGTTATCCTATTTTGTACTCGCTAATTGAAATTATAGACTGTAAAATAAATTAAAAATACAATCATAAGCAACCGTGTTTTTGCACTATTTCACACAAATCAAAGGAGCCTCTTTATGGAAAATAACCCTTCATACATTCATCTGGCCGCCCCGCCGTTTCCTTATTTTCTGGAATGTGACCGCACTGTATATCAGCCTGGAGATCAACACCCAAATCGGAAACGCATTGGTGTATTTGACTTACTTATTGTGGAACAGGGATGTTTATTTATGGGTGAAGAGAACAGCCAGTGGGAGGTGCCGGCTGGTCACACGTTACTACTGCTCCCGGATCATTATCACTATGCCGTCAAACCATGTGAGGAGATTACCACGTTTATGTGGGTCCACTTTCATACGGTTGGGGACTGGGTTCAGGCGGAGGGTGATCCTGCTTATATCAACCGTGAAGCACACTTGCGGCAGTTTCTCACACATCCCTATACTATCCGAGTGCCGCAATTCGGACCACTGCCTGACTTTTTGGAGCGTAAAGCCCAACTGGAGATGCTGCTGCAGCTGTCCAGTGGACGACGCTCCCATGCGGTGTGGCAGCAGCAGCGTATTTTTGAAGAGCTGCTCCGAATGATGGATCTAGCCCAGCATGATTCTGCTGGAAGCACCACTGCAGGAATAGCCGAGAAAACGGAGGCCTATATTCGTAATCATTATGCGGAACCGATTACCAACGCCTCTCTCTCAGATGCCCTCCATTTTCATTATAATTACCTTGCCCGCTGCATGAAGCGTGTCTACGGTCTCACTCCCATGGAGTATTTAACAGACTACCGTTTGGAGCAGGCTAAATTACTGCTGCTCAAAACAGAGATTTCCATATCCGGGATTGCAGAGCGTGTCGGTTATGAGAGCACCGCTTATTTTTCAAGGCGTTTCGCCCATAAAACCGGAATATCTCCGCTTCGCTTCCGCAAACGCTATTCCCGTTAACTGGCGGCATTTGGTCTGGCCCAGCAGAATAAGAAAGACTCCTGCGGACAAGCTATAAGCGTTCATAACTTATCTATAAAGGAGTGTGCTAACATGGGTATTCTAGACGGTAATCCGAAGGACGAGCCGATGCATTACGGTGAAATATCGGGTCTGTGGCAGTATTCCACCGCAGCCAAAGCGATGTTCTCCAGCCTGCAGGCCTACCGTTACCATGCGGGGGATAAAGACTTAAAAAGAGTCATTGATGACTTTATAGATCTGGCCCACCGGGAAATTAAAGATTGTGACAAGCTGCTCAAAGATAACGGAATTCTTCCTTCCCCTGCTCTGCCGGACCGTCCGACCGCTAAGATGGAGGATATCCCTGTGGGTGCACGGTTCTCTGATCCTGAAATCGCAGCCATGCTATCTGCAAACGTTGCCGTGGGTCTGGTTCACTGCAGTCAAATCATGGGCATGTCCATCCGTGAGGATATCGCCGCACTTTTCTTAAAGACGCATACCCTTAAGGCAAATTTGGGTCTCTCTATTCTAAGACTAACTAAAGAAAAGGGCTGGCTTGTTCCCCCTCCGCTTCAGGTAAATAGGGAACTGGTAAATGCTTAATCTTATTCTCAAATCCTGCGAAAGCAGGATTTTTTAGTGTGCAACCCCCAAAATATATATTGAAAGTACTTCTTGCAGCAAGTTTCTCCAAGGATAAGCATATTCATAAGACATGCCTTAATGTGGAGATGCTAAATATGCAAACATGGCTTACATACGTTGTTATTCTTGTGGGGAGTTTACTGATTGCAACAGGAACTAACTTCTTTTTGGTTCCCTACAAAATTCTGGATGGGGGAATTATTGGGATAGCTCTTATTCTCAATTATATGACCGGAACCAAAATCGGATTATCTATCTTACTGTGCAGCTTGCCGATACTCCTACTAGCTTGGTTCAAAGATCGGGAGCTCATTTACAGCAGCCTGTTGGGTCTACTATGTTCTTCGTTCCTAATCGAGGTTACAGGACCACTCAAGTACTACTTTTTGTATTATATTGAGTTAGGCTCCATCTCCTCCGCTATCATTGGCGGTTTTCTAATGGGAAGCGGTTTGGGGTTAATGCTGCGCTTTAAGGCTAGTACAGGGGGAACAGATTTTCTCGCTCAATTTATGAAGAGGTACATTCCGATCAATGTCGGACTTCTGATCTTTTTGACAGATGCTGTGATTATTAGTGCTGGCGGTTTACTCATTTCTAAGGAAACTTTCCTGCATTCAATCTTAACCATAGCCTCCGGCGGAGTGGCAACAGGCTTATGCACCCTCGAAACCTGAACGTAATGGAAATAAGTATGCATATACACGATCATATGTTCGTATTATAATGATAATAAATCTGCTAAGCCCTCACCTTGGAGCGTGTGAACCATGAAAAAAGAACGTATCATTATGCTGTCCGACTGCCAAAGCTTCTATGCCTCTGTTGAGAAAGCCTCTAATCCCCAGTACAGCAATCTACCGCTGGTCGTTGCCGGAGATCCGGCCAGACGGAGCGGAATTGTACTGGCGGCTTGCCCGCTAGCCAAGGCCTTCGGCATTACTACGGCTGAAACCTTGAAGGAAGCACTGACCAAATGCCCTGAGCTGATCGTGGCCAGACCACGGATGCAGCATTATATAGATGTTTCCGCCCAAATCACAGACATTTTGCGTAAATACAGTGATTTGGTGGAGCCTTATTCCATCGATGAGCAATTTATTGATATTACAGGCAGCCTGTCCTTATTCGGCAGCCCACGGCAGATTGCCGTAGCTATTCAGGATGTAATTCGCAGGGATACGGGTGTGTATACTCGAATCGGCATCAGCTATTCCAAGGTTACCGCCAAGATGGCCTGCGATTTATGGGCGAAGAAGAACGGCAACGGCCTGTTCTCTCTTTCCAAGGAGCAGCTTCCGGCATTGCTATGGCCGCAGCCCATTGGTCAGCTGTTCATGGTAGGCCGCCGCATGTCAGCCCATTTCCAAAGCATGGGCTTAACTACCATCGGGCATCTGGCCCAAATGCCTCTGGCTGAGCTAAAGTGGCGGATGCGCGAGAAGTTCCGCAAAAAATGCGACATTGATGCAGAGCTGTACTGGCGAATCGCTAACGGTATGGACGATAGCCCGGTGAATCCGGCCACCTATGAGGCAGCACCCAAAAGCGTCGGGCATCAGATGACCCTTCCCCGGGATTACCCCACGTTACCGGAGATTAAGACTATACTCTTGGAACTATCTGAGTTGGTATGCAGACGGTGCCGTAACCTGAAGGTTAACGGTGCAGTTGTATCCGTCGGCTGCCAAGGCGCCAGCTTCGATCAACCTACTGGTTTTTCGAGGCAGGTCACCATGAGTGACCCGACAAATGCCACCAATCTGGTATATGAAGCAGCCGTAGCCCTATTTCGGGTACATTGGGATGGTCAGCCCGTACGCCGGGTCCACCTCAGTCTCTCCAATCTTAGCGATGAGAACCAGTACCAGCTGACGCTATTCGAATCACGCCCCCGCTACCGGGAACTGGAACGGGCCACCGATGACTTAAAGGATAAATACGGCGATACCATTATTGGACGGGCCGCTTCATTTACCGGTTCTGGGCAGATCAAGGAACGCGCCGGCAAGATCGGGGGACATTATAAATAAAATTTGACTGGAAAATTATTAATTAATGGGATAAGGGTTGATATTTTCGAACAATGAGGCGACAATCGTAAGATATAACATTCTAGGGGAGGGTCGAAAGAAGTTGGACAGCACAGGCTACAACAGCAATACTTCTATACATGAAATTATTGACCTCTGCCTTCTAGCCGGAAAAATCATGCTGCAGAGCGGTGCGGAAACTTACCGAGTAGAGGATACTATGACACGTATGGCGGCATCTCTCGGATTCCCGGGAGCCCATAGCTATGTAACGCCAACCGTTATTATGTTCACTACCAGCAGGATCGAACCCGCTAAGCTGTTCCGAATCGCGGAGCGGACAACGGATTTACAAAAGGTATCCGAGGTCAATGACATCTCACGCCGTCTCAGCGAACGCCAAATTACAGCTGCTGAAGCGCGCGAGCGCCTCAGTGAGGTAGATGACGCTGCCCATGCTTATCCTATTTGGCTGCAAATTGCTGCCGCAGCACTAACGGGTGCCTGCTTCACTGTGATGTTCAAAGGAAGCTTGTGGGACGCCCTCCCGGCGTTGTTTATATCAGGATTAGGATATGGAGCGGTGATTTATTTGCATTGGATTGTACAAGTAAGATTCTTTGCAGAATTCTCCGCCTCATTCCTAATAGGTCTTCTCGCCTTTTATTCTGTCCAGGTAGGCTTAGGGCAGGAAATGGATAAAATTATTATTGGTTCTGTAATGCCATTAGTGCCAGGGCTGCTCATCACAAATGCGGTTCGTGATTTAATGGCTGGCCATTTGGTCTCAGGTCTATCCAAAGGAGCCGACGCTTTTTTGACGGCGTTTGCGATCGGAACCGGGATCGGTCTAGTACTCTCACTTTTTTAATCATCCCTGCGAAAGAGGTTAGTCGTTCATGATTTTGCAACTTATAACCAGTTTTATCGCCGCTGCTACGTTCTGCATTCTGTTCAATGCTCCTAAGCGCGCACTGCTACAATGCGGAATTGCCGGTATGGTGGGATGGATGGTTTATCTACAGCTGGATCAGGAGTGGGAAGCCGTCATCGCCACTTTCGGCGCTACGGTCGTTGTGGGTGTTATCAGCCAAATTTTTGCCCGTTCTTTCAAAATGCCTGTCATCATTTTCAGTGTTGGCGGCATTATTCCACTTGTACCGGGCGGTATGGCTTATGACGCTATGCGGAAGTTCGTGGAGAACGATAATACCCAAGCTGTACAAATTGCCACGCAGGCTTTATTACTCTCCGGGGCTATCGCTACAGGTCTTGTACTGAGTGAAGTGCTCGGACAAATGTTTCGCCGAAAAAACAAATAAAGGCTCCCCTAAATAAGGAGTCCTTCACAAAAAATGTCCGCCCACACAAGGATGTAGTCCTTATGCCAGGCGGGCATTTTTTTAAGCCAGTATACTGTTGATGCTGTTATTCTTAATCCAGGATAAGGCTAACGTACCTTCTCCCGCATGGATACCTGCGACAGGAACAAAGGTCATAATCTCTGTGCGTAAAGTTGGAGCCATATCCTTGATTTCTTCTTCCAGCTTCAAGGCTTCTTCCATATTGTTAGCATGCATAATGCACACATCTTTAATGAGTTCCAGATCCTTTTTCAGAATCTCCAGCAGTCTTTGCTTGGTCTTCTTGAACGTCCGGATTTTCTCATCCACAATAACCTTACCTTCGTCAAAACGCAGCAGCAGATTGATGCGCAGCAATTGGCCCAATACCAGCTGAGAGCCGGACAATCGTCCACCGCGGTGAAGATGCGTCAAGCTGGAAGGGATTAAGTAAAAGGACATATTTTGAATAATATTCTCAATCTTCTCTTTGATTTCATTCACGGAAAAGCCCATGTTATGCCAATGAATTCCCCGCATAATCATTTCCCGGATCGGATAAGCTCCAACCTTGGAATCAATTCCAACGATAGAAGTTTCGGCGATCTCAGCAGCCTGTAAAGAGGTGCTAAATGTACCGCTAAGCTCTGATGAGCAGTGTACAGCGATAATTTCTTCGTATTCACCCTTTAACTGCTCGTACAATTCGATGAACTCACCAATTGGCGGCTGAGAACTGCTCACTTTTTCGTGCTCACGCATTTTATCATAGAACTGTTCAGGGGTAATTTCTATATTTTCTTTGTAGCTCTCATCGTTAACAATTAGACGCAACGGCACAATGTACACGTGGTTATTCCTGGCAAATTCGGGATCAAGTGTACTGGTGCTATCCGTTACCCAAGCGATAGGTTTCATAGAGTCACTTCTCTCTTTCGTGAGGAAAATAGTTGGATGAATCTTATAAAGTATACCTGAAAACCAGCGTCAATACACGGAAAACACGGACTTCTTACGAACTTTTTTCGACATTTTACCGGTTTATATATGACAAATATACCTATGAAACAGGGGGCGTTTTATGTTATGGAACTCGTGTTTCCAATGATTTTTTGGTAACTGGCGATGTCCAGTCTTCTGCCGAACTTGCTGCCAATTTCCTTAAAGTAGGCACTTTGTTCATACCCATTTCTCTGAAACAGCTGACGGCTTCGTTCATTCTCCGAACATACGGTAGCCACCAGGACATGAAATTCAAGTTCGGCAGCTTTCTTTTCGATAAAATGCAGGGCACTCTCCCCTATACCTCTACCCGTACAGCCCGGTTTCAAATACACACTGATTTCACCAGAAGTATCGTAGGCTTGTTTGTTCTTGTGGCGAGTAATAAGCACATAACCCAGCATCTCACCGCCTTGCAGGACGGCGAACGATTTGAACCTTGGATCTCCATTCAGCATAGCTTGCCGCATCTCAGTTAAGCTAAGGGGCTCCGTGTGAAAAGAAACCGTAGTGTTCAGCACATAATAGTTATAAATATCGAGCACTTCCGGCAGATGTTCTTCCTCAATTTCGGCAAATGAAAGTGTTGTTACGGTTATATCGCTCATTCTTAATCCCCCTTGAAGTGTTTCCAATTCCCTATGTATTTTCGTTATTATAGCGTAAAGATTTCAACGGGGGCAAAGCTCATTTCATCTATTGACAAAAATATTTATTTGTGTTATAATATAAAATTTTGCTATTGAAATAAATTATTGAATTCAGTATGATATGCATTGTCTCAAGACTACCGCCATAACGGAGGGATCTAATGCATATTGCCAAAGGAATAGAAATGTTGGAACTAACGGTACAGGTCATGGGCGGAAGTGACACCCTATATCCTACCCTGTTCTGGGATGAGAATTCAGCGGTGTTGGTGGATACCGGCTACCCCGGTCTGCTGGGAAAATTTAAGGAGGCTTTTAGAGAGGCTAACGTACCTTGGTCTAAGCTGCGCACTATTATCATCACCCATCAGGATTTGGACCATATCGGAAGCCTGCCCTCTATCCTGACAGAAGGCCCTTCGGAGCTTGCGGTTCTGGCACATGAAATCGAGCAGCCTTATATTCAAGGTGACAAAATGCTGCTAAAGCATACACCGGAGGCTCTGGCTGCTGCTGAAGCCATGATTCCAGCACATGTACCTGAGGAATGGCGACGGGCGTTTCTATCCTTGCTCGCAAACCCACCCAAAGGAAGAGTGGATAACACCATTGGGAACAGGGATAGACTGCCCTATGCAGGTGGAATAACAGTCATTCATACGCCTGGCCATAGCCCGGGCCATCTTAGCCTGTACCATCATGAGAGCCAGACACTTATAGCCGGTGATGCATTAACTGTCCTGGACGGTGAGTTGTATGGACCTGACCCAAGAGCTACCCCAAATCTGAAAGAAGCCCTAATTTCATTGACCCATTTCAGCGAATATGAGATTAAGACAGTCATTTGCTATCACGGCGGCCTGTACCAAGGAGATATACAGAAACGAATTACCGAACTGACCTCAGAGGGGAATACAGAAGGTTAATATATTAAAAAGAGGCAAAGCCGCAAACCGACTCTGCCTCTCTTGATCTTATTCAGGATTCACGAAGTCAGGAAATCCTGGTGTATCGATTACTTTCAGCGTCTTCGCTTCATCCACATATAAGCTTCCGGCTCCGCCAACTACAATCAGTCTCGTGCCGGGTAGATTTCTTAGCGCTTCAACAAGGATATTTCCGGCATCCACATGCAGATGTTCCTCCCCCATCGGAGCGGCAAAAGCATTTACTTCAACGTCAAAACCCTTCAAATCTTCAGACGTTAAAGCAAACACATCTTTCTCAACCACATTGGCTTTTGGGTTAGTAACCTTAGATGAAGACCGTACGATCGCTGTTACCTCATGACCTCTATCCAACGCTTCCTTAACGATACGACTTCCCGCTTTCCCACTGGCACCAATAACTGCAATTTCCATCCCCTGTACCCTCCTAATTTTTATAGCGAGTGCTTAACTATATAAATTGCACTAAAGATTTACTCCTTGGGAATTGGGAATGTAGTAGTAACTATGGAGTATGTTAGGCTTTGAGTTTCCAACCGTGAGTGGCCTTACGAAGATGTTTAGGAGTTCATATAGGACCAAGCGGTGAGAACCACTCACAGATTTGTTTGTTCTCTAGTAACTGATAATTACAAGTTTGTTTTAGAACCCGTTTGCTACGAGGACTCTGTACCTGTCATAAATAAAGTTTAGAGGGAAAGCTTCCCTGTAAATCATAAATAAAACCGTTTAATCAACATATAGAGGGAAAAAATCCCTATAAATTCAATAAAATTATCTATATTGTACTAAAACCTGATATTAGAGGGGAAGATTCCCTCTAAATAACACCAAAGGGTTTGAATCCTTAAATTAGTAGGAAAAATTCCTTCTAAATAAGCTGAATAGGCTGAAGAAAAAAATCAAAGAGCGAGAAGGAACGAAAGGTAATATGAAAACCATAGGAGCGGTAGCAAGCGCCTTGTATCCAAAATTAACGTTACTACGTTTATGAGAAGCATCAATACGAACCTGTTGGAAGTTAATGATGGGCTTTCAGTCTATATAGTAATTTAATTCCAATGTTCCACGGATCTCTAAGAACCGGCACGCCGTCCAATTCATCCACTGTATACCCAGCCTTGCGGACTCGTTCCACTACAGCTGAACGTTCTTCATCGCTTGGCAGCAGCAAGGTGAAATAATCAATCCCCGCCGCATCTACCGGGGCTGCAGGTGCACCTTGACCGGCCCAAATATTAAGACCGATATGGTGATGATATCCTCCGGCCGAAATGAACATTGCCGCGTCTCCATAATAAGCAGTCAGTTCAAAGCCGAGCAAATCAACATAGAAATTCTTGGCTTTGCCCAGATCTCCTACGTGAAAATGAACATGCCCAATCACGGTTCCCGCAGGCAAACCACTCCATGTGAGATCTTCGGAAGCTGCCAACAGCCCATCCACATCGACCGGATCCGTACTCATGACAACATGCCCTTCAGCGTCGTGTCTCCAGGAATCCCTTGGACGGTCACGATAAATCTCAATCCCGTTATTATCCGGATCCTGAATGTACAGCGCTTCACTCACCAGATGATCACCTTGGCCTACATGAATCCCCGAAGAGATCAAATTACGCAATACCAGCCCTAGACTAGGACGATCCGGAACAAGAATAGCAAAATGATATAATCCGGCTACCGAATTCCTGCGCAGCACCTTCGCATTCTCAATTTCCCGCAGAATCAATAGAACATTCTGTCCATCCGCAGTCATCTCGACCTCCCGGCCCTTCTGCCGCAAAACCTTCAGCCCTACGACATTTTGATAAAAATCCAGTGAACGCTCCAATTCGCTGACTCTAATCTGCACTAGACCAATCTCGACATCCTGGTGCAGCGTTGTAGTTGTTCCACTCATACATAAATCCTCCCTTAATCTTCTTTGAACATCCTAAAGATAGATAATCAGTATTGTTCACTGTTAATAAATTAAACATTAAACTTGTAATCATTCCAGTTACACACTTACTTTCTTAAGTATAGCTGGTTTCATTATGTTTGTAAAGAACGAAATGGTTTTTGTGACAAATGTTATATTATGTTACATAAAAGGCTAAAATACAGGCGATATTTGATTAAAACTTAATTATTTAGAATTTTTACGTTATGTTTATTGACACAAACTAAAAAGCTATTTATAGTAACAGTTAAGATTCATTAGCTCGACGACACAATGATGTGTCCTCCGCGAGCCCGAGGTTCAAAACTTAATAAAAGTCAGTTACGATGACGTAGCTGCATAGGCAATGAGGCCGATTCACTTAATTCGCATATTATGCGGGTTCTGTTAGTCGGCCTTTTTTCGCCCAGAGATGAAATAAGATAAGAATGGAGGATTTACAGAGATTATTGAAGTATTTCATGAAAAGAATTAGGCAGTTCAACTATTAAAGGGGGTTTTTGTAATGGAAGCAAAAAGTTTTCGTAAAGCAGGTCACTCTCCAAGTTTGTTGTCAGCCTTTCTGTACTTTGATGTAAGCTTTATGATTTGGGTGCTTTGTGGGTCCTTATCCCTTTTCATTACTAAGGATTTTGGTTTGTCAGATACTCAGAAAGCAACGATGGTTGCCATTCCTATCCTGGGTGGATCCGTATTTCGGATACCGATGGGGATCTTGGCAGATCGTATCGGTGCTAAAAAGGCAGGACTTATTGGGATGATCCTTACCATTCTCCCTCTGCTCTGGGGCTGGTTAGGCGGAACGAACTTGCTCCAAATTCAATCCATTGGATTTTTACTCGGTTTTGCCGGTGCGAGCTTTGCCGTCTCGCTTTCCTTAGCCAGCCGCTGGTACCCTCCTCAATATCAAGGTCTGGCGATGGGGATTGCCGGAGCAGGAAATAGCGGTACTGCACTCGCTACCTTTTTCGGACCTCAATTAGCAGAAGCTTATGGATGGCACAATGTGTTTGGTCTCGCCATTATCCCTTTGGTCATCGTACTTATCGTCTATGCCATCCTCGCTAAGGATGCTCCTAATGCGCCTGCACCTAAAACTATGAAGGATTACCTCAGTGTGTTTAAATTTGCAGAAACCTGGTGGTTCTCCATTTTCTACGCAATTACCTTCGGCGGTTTTGTTGGATTTGCCAGCTACTTCAGCATTTTCTTCTATGATGTGTACGGGGATAACGTAAACCCTGGGGGTATTACCAAGGTACAGGTAGGTTACTTGGTGACCATAACAGTCATCGCAGGCAGCTTCTTTAGACCTGTAGGCGGTTGGATTGCAGATAAAATCGGCGGAATGCGCTTCTTGGGTATTTTGTACAGTGTGATTACAATAAGTGCGTTTGCGATTGCTACGATGCCTAGTTCTTTCCTGGTTATGCTTATTTATACAAGTGTTATGATGGCTTGCCTGGGGATGGGTAACGGATCGGTGTTCCAAATTGTTCCTCAACGTTTTTCCAAGGAAATCGGCGTTGTAACTGGAATCGTGGGTGCTGCCGGCGGCTTGGGAGGATATTTACTTCCTAAATATATACTGGGTCCTTTAAAAGAATCGACAGGCTCACATGTAACTGGGTTTCTAGTTGTGGGTAGCATTGTTCTAGTAACCACACTTATCTTCATTGCGGTTACTCGCTCATGGAAAAAGTCCTGGGCCTCAACGGAATCGGGAATTAATTTCTAAAAATACTTAATCGGTGCTTGAGCACTACCAAGGCGGTGCATCCACATGACAACAAAAAAAGTAAAAAGTGTCTGTCCCTATTGTGGTGTTGGCTGCGGGATTGTGCTCGAGGTGTCCGATAATCGCGTAGTTAAAGTCACCGGGGATAAAGAGCATCCTGCCAATTTCGGAAGACTGTGCACCAAAGGGAGCAGCTGCGCTGAAGCCATCACGGAATCAGGGCGAATGGAATACGCGTACAGACGCAACGCTCGCGGGCAGAAGCCGATAAAAGTCGGGATTGATGAAACCATCTCCGAAACTGCCCAAAGACTACGGGCCATTCTAGATAAGCACGGCCCGGATGCACTGTCTTTTTATGTATCCGGTCAAATGTCTCTCGAAGCACAATATCTGATCAACAAGCTGGCCAAGGGCTACGTTCGTACGAACAACATCGAATCCAATTCAAGGTTATGCATGGCAAGTGCGGGCACCGGATACAAGCTTTCTCTTGGATCTGATGGCCCTCCGGGTTCCTATCAGGATATTGAAAAGACGAATTTGTTTTTTGTTATCGGGGCAAATATGGCTGACTGTCATCCAATCCTGTTCCTTCGGGTTATGGATCGGCTTAAAGCCGGTGCCAAGATGATCGTCGTGGACCCGCGCCGTAATACTACCGCAGATAAGGCCTCACTCTATTTGCAGATCAAGCCAGGTACAGATCTAGCCCTGCTGAATGGCATCTTGCATTTATTAGTTAAGAACGGTCATACGGACCCGGATTTTATTGCCCAATTCACTTCAGGTTGGGAGAACATGGCTGCCTTGCTGGAGGATTACACTCCAGATAAGGTGGCTGAAATCACCGGCCTTGCTGAGGCCGATATTCGTCAGGCAGCACTATGGATCGGCGAGTCTCCAGAGTGGATGTCTTGCTGGACCATGGGGCTGAACCAAAGCACTCACGGCACTTGGCATACCAATGCCATCTGCAACCTACATCTGGCTACAGGGAAAATATGCCGCCCAGGAAGCGGCCCCTTCTCACTCACAGGTCAACCCAATGCCATGGGGGGCAGAGAGATGGGCTATATGGGGCCCGGCTTACCCGGACAACGTTCCGTATTGGTTGAAGCCGATCGTAGATTTATAGAAGATCTATGGAGTGTACCTCAAGGTACTCTCAGGACTGAAGTGGGGTCCGGCACTATTTCCATGTTCGAAAGTATGCAAGCCGGAGATATCAAAGCCTGCTGGATTATTTGCACAAACCCGGTTGCCACCGTACCCAATCGTAAAAACGTCATCGCAGGTTTACAGAAAGCTGAACTGGTCATAACGCAGGATGCATTCTTCGAAACAGAAACAAATTCGTATGCCGATATTATGCTGCCCGGAGCATTATGGTCTGAAAGTGAAGGGGTTATGATTAACTCCGAACGCAATCTAACCTTAGCGCAGAAAGCAGTCGAGCCACCTGGAGAAACCTTGCCTGACTGGCAGATTATCGCTCGTGTTGCCTGCGAAATGGGCTTCTCCTCTGGATTTTCCTACGCCTCCTCGGCCGAAGTCTATCTGGAAATTCAGCAGGCTTGGAATCCTAAGAGCGGCTATGACATCCGGGGAGCTTCCTACGAACGATTACGTGAAGCGCCTATTCAATGGCCTTGTGCTCCGGGCAGTCCTAATCAAAATCCGATCCGTTATTTGAATAATGGATTCAGCCAAACCCTTAGAGTAGATGTAGATGGCAGCAGTCCGCGAATCGTTTTCCCCACAGAAAGTGGAAAGGGAATGTTCTGGGCACGCCCCTATTTACCTCCTCATGAAATGCCGGACAACGAATATCCTTTGGTGCTGAACACAGGTCGTTTACAGCATCAATGGCACACGATGACCAAAACAGGAAAGATTCCAAAGCTTAATAAGTTGAACCCGGGCCCTTTCATCGAGATCCATGCCGAAGATGCAGCAGCGCTTGGCATACTGAACCAGGATCCTGTGGAAATTAGATCTCGGCGAGGTCTGGCGATCCTGCCGGCGGTTGTTACCGACCGAGTACGCCCCGGAAATTGCTTTGCACCTTTCCATTGGAATGATGTATTTGGTAACCATCTGGCCATAAATGACGTTACGAGCGATGCGATCGATCCGATATCCTTTCAGCCCGAATTCAAATTCTGCTCCGTCTCTATTGTCAGAGCTGAAGTTAATAAAGTTGCAGTCCCTATTCCCGCTGTTGAAGCTGCTATCAAACAAAAGGAGGTCGTGCACATGGCGCAAATGGATACGCTCGCCAGCATACTTGGAATTGAATCCTATCCCCCACTGACTTTGAATGATCATGAAAAAATATACGTTTCCGGACTCATAACCAGTCTGCGCACCAAGGAATCGCTGCAATCACCCGGCATTCCGGTCCTGCCTCCTACCGCCCCCCTTGAACCCGCCAAGCGAATTTGGCTGGATGGCTTGTTAGCAGGATTATTTTCCCGCACTTATCTTCCTGAACCTGTTGCATCGGAAATAACCACTGTGTCTACGCAAATTAAGAAAACAGCAAAAACACCGGTCACCATTGTTTGGGCCTCACAAACCGGCAATGCGGAAGATGCAGCCCAAGACTGTGCCCATAAGCTGCGGTCCGCAGGGCATGATACCCGACTTGTAAATATGAATGAGTATCCACTAACTGACCTTTCTCAAGAACGCTTTGTTCTATTCGTGACGAGCACATTTGGCGCTGGGGATCCTCCAGATAACGGTGAATACTTTTGGCGCTCTTTAAATACAGATCATGCCCCCGGTTTGTCGAATCTGCATTATGCAGTACTCGCCTTCGGCGATTCCAACTTTGATCAATTTTGCGGGTTTGGGCGAAATCTGGATACACGTCTGGAACAGCTTGGTGCACAGCGGTTCTATGATTGTGTCGATTGCGATACGGATTTCGAGGAGCAGGTGGAATCGTGGATTATGGCTATTGAAACGGCATTAGACGAGTCCGCAAGCCAACCGGTGGCGGTGAAAGCACTCGATCCTATAAAGTCCACAGAAGAAGCTGAAATCTCAAAAAAAAACGGTTATGACCGTGATCATCCGCTCCACACACAAATTCTGACCAACCGACTTCTTAGCAGAGACAATTCGGAGAAAGAAACACGCCATTATGTATTTAATCTCAAGGACACCGATTTACAATTTGAAGCCGGTGATGCACTGGGGGTCTGGCCGTCCAACTGCCCGGAGCTCATTGATGAGCTTTTAACTGCCACTCAATTACAGCCTTCCGTTACGGTTACGCTAAAAGAGCATGGAGAAACGCCTTTATATGAGGCGATGCTCCGGCATTTGGACATTACCCGTATAACACCAGCGATGCTCCAGTTCATTCAAGAGCATACAAACAGCAGTTTATTAGGTGATCTTCTCAAGAAAGAAAATAAAAACCAGTTGCAGAAATGGCTATGGGGACGGCAATTAATTGATTTACTTCAAGAGTTCCCTGTATCGGCCAGTGCACAGGACTTCATAACAATGCTCAAGCCTATGCAGCCCCGACTGTATTCTATTTCATCGAGTCCCAACGCGAATCCAGATGAGGTTCACGTAACCGTGTCGACTGTACGCTATGAATATAACGGTAAAATACGCAAGGGTGTATGCTCCACGTTCCTTGCAGATCAAGCGATGCATCATACCGAAATTCCTATCTTTATTCAGAGATCCGCCCATTTCCGCCCACCGGCAAATCCGGATGTACCGATGATTATGGTCGGGCCGGGTACCGGTGTCGGGCCTTTCCGAGGTTTCTTGCAAGAACGCCAAGCCATAAGCGCCAAGGGCCGGAACTGGTTAATATTCGGAGAGCAGCGGGAGGATAGCGATTTCTACTTCAAGGAGGAGTTAGACGCCATACAGAAGGACGGCTATCTTCATCGCCTGGACACCGCCTTTTCACGGGATCAGGACGAGAAAATCTATGTTCAGCACCGCATGCTTGAGCATGGAGCGGAACTGTGGTCATGGCTCGCAGAAGGTGCCCACTTCTATGTATGTGGAGATGCCAATAGAATGGCCAAAGAGGTCGATACCGCACTTAAAAAAGTCATTCAAGTGCATGGTGGAATGAACGCGGATGAGGCGGAAGGATACGTAAGAGAGATGTCTCAATCGAAGAGATATTCACGGGATGTCTATTAACTTGAGGGAATTTCATTCACGATCTGCTCAAGGGTAACCTCGTGAAGAACATGCTCCATGGCTTTCTGCGCCAGTGAGAATACAGGTAGAATAGCTCCGGCAATATTCTTACCCACCGGACATGACGGATTGGGGTGCTCATGAACAGAGAACAAGGAATCCTCTTCTACGGCATGAACTGCCTTATAAATCTGGAGAAGAGTAATCTCGGCTGAACTGCGCGCAAGCTTGGCTCCTGCCACTCCAGGGCGAACATTAACCAGACCTGCTTCCTTCAGCATGCCCGTAATACGTCTGATCACGACGGGATTTGTATTTACACTGCCGGCAATCCATTCGGAGGTACTTTTGCCTTCTTTATTTTGATCCAGAAGCGTTAAGATATGGATAGCAACCGCAAACCGAGTGCTGATGTTCATAGGAATCTCTCCTTATTTTCTTAGAGCAAGCTCATTACATTGAGGATCTCAGCAACCTGAGGGCCATACTTTTTACTAAGCCGCGCTTTACCGAGATTACTCTTCACAATCTTGATGACTCGAGCATCCCTGCTCTGAGCAAATTTGCGCAGCATGGCAAAACCCGCCACCGGTTCACTCGCAACAAATACACTTAGACTATACTCCAACCCTTTGGACAGTACGCGAAAATGCTCTGGATCACCCTTCACTCCGGCATTGGCGGCTAGTCGATCCATCATTTCTGTCGCCAAGTTTAGGCAATACAAGGCATTGTCTTGAACCTTAAGTAACGGTGGATGGGCTAATGCTGCAACAAAGGCTCGCTGTTCGAGCTGAGTCGCTCCCGGTCCCCAGCGATCCCACAGTTGGCACAGGAGAGTAAAATCATATTCCCCGATACTCTGCATTCCCATCGCAGCTGCCTCGCGCATTCGCCATCTGGAATCATTCATTGCCGATTTCAAAATTCCCCGAATAACACTCTGCCGTTCCTCCTCCGCATACCCATAATAAGCGCCGGAGGCTCTAACTGCACAGAAAGTCAGAAACACACGAGGATCGTTCGTATCTACCTCTTCCTCTGATGAGTTTACCCAAAAGTGGAGCAGCTCCCAGGCTGTATCTGTTAGGTCCAATTTGCCACAGCATTTCGTAAAACTGTCCGACAACTCCAGATTGGCCCTCGGTCCAGGCAGATGGCTTTCTTTTAGCATATAATCAGTAAGCTGAGCTCTCTCTGCGATGTCGTTTATCCATTGTTCCAACGGCACTGTCACATTCTTTTGCGGAGTCATGCTTGGTTCCCCCTAGATTAGTTTCAATCCTCAGTTACACTAGTCAGAATAACTGGCGCACCCTTCGTAACGATAATTGTATGCTCAAACTGCGCTACCCGGCTGTTATCCGATACACTGAGTGTCCATCCGTCCGACTGCTGCTGCACATAATCTTCCCCGGTAGATAAGAAAGGTTCAATTGTAATCACTTGACCCTCCTTCAATACAGTGGTTTCACGTGAATTATAATAGGGCAGGATTTCAAACGGCTTCTCGTGCAATGATTTGCCAATTCCATGGCTGCACAGGTTCCGCACAATGTTATAGCCTCTTTTACGGGCTTCCCGTTCCATCACTCTGCCGATCTCGTTGACCTTCATCCCTGCTCTAAGATGGTTAATTACGCTCATCATAGTTTCTTCGGTATTACGGCACAGGTGCAGAATCTTATCATCGTAGGGCGGAAGCTGAAATGACTCCCCTGCATCCCCAAAGTATCCATTTAGTTCAGCAGATACATCAATATTAATCAGATCTCCAGCTGCAATGACTCTTGATCCCGGAATTCCATGGGCTACCTCTTCATTAACACTGATGCAGGTGCTTCCCGGGAAATCGTACGTTTTCTTGGGAGCGGATATTGCGCCGAATTGCTCCAATATCTTTGCCCCAAACTGATCGAGCTCCGCAGTAGTCATACCTGGCGCTGCTTTCTTCTTCATCTCGTCAATCGTATAGCCTACCACTTTCCCTATGACTTGAAGACCTGCTAAATCTATGGGTGTATTGCAAATCATAAACTCACTTCCCTCTCATTACTATGTAGTTCAATATCGTATCGGATGTTACAGCCAATCAATACAGTAGTTCCCTTAACTTATCTGAGTATTTCACCGGAATGGAATAGCCTTGGCTACTATGTTCAGGAGAAACAAGTAATCCCCTATACCCTTTGTCTTTTCTTAACGTAAGATAATAATCCTCTGCTTTGCCATTCTTGTAGATAACCTTCATATTAAATTCAATACCGTAATCAAGCTCGCCATTCATCTTCTTGCTCTTATTCATGGCTGCAGCAACTATTTTGATAGACGCCTTATCTGTGAGAGTTCTGGTCTCAAAGGGGGCCTCTAGCTTCTCAGGATTAAGGGCATGATAAATTAATAAAATCTCTGACACCTTATTTGCATTAATATATTCAATACCGTTCTGACATCCGCTTAATGCTAGGATACAGAGGATAAGAATAAATAAAACGGATTTTCTGATGATGATAACCACCTCCGAATACATATCAACCCTGTAATTATAACAGCACCGGGAAGCTTAATAAATCTAATGTGCGTAATTAAGAAGCTAAAGCTTATGGTTCAAAACTAAAATCAATCGATGATCATTTGTGAAGCAAGCCGCTACGGGTCGGAGGGTTCTAGCGATCGCTGCCGTTTCTCCAGAATCCCTCCGACCCTCCGCTCTGTTCGATTATAAAACTCTGATTTTAAGAGTGAGGCGAACTCATTACTTTATATTATAAAAAGACTGAACCGTCTACCAGAGCACGATTCAGTCTTCCCTAATTATATATAAAAAATATATTATATTGATTGTACTTAAGATTTACTCCTTGGAAATGTGGTAGATTGTTCTCTAGTAAACGATAAATACAAGTTTGTTTTAGATCCAGTTTGCTGCTAGGACTCTGTCCCTGTGAAAAAATAAAGTTTAGAGGGAAAGTTTCCCCATAAATTCAACAAAGTTATCTATATTGGGTAGCGTCAAGAAGTTTGTGTAAGAAAGTAGAAGTATCTCCCCAGTTATCCGCGACAATTACGGCAATTCGTCTACCTACATGGGTTTCAATTTACATAGTTGCACAACGTACACTTATATTTCTCCCTTAACACACTTTAGGGTGTTTAATTGCACTTTATACACTTATTTTTTGGTATTCCGGGGTTTAACCGGCATATTCGTGTTTTTAATTGCACAAAGTACATCTATCCATACATCCGAGCGCCAAAAGCTAGAAATAAGTGTGTAAAATACATCTATTTCACGGACTACCTCCGAGTTTTCGGTAGCGTCAAGAAGTTTGTGTAAGAGATTAGGAAGTAATTTTCCCGGGAGTTTGTTAGTAGGTGTGGATACTCTTTGGGGCGGGGGAACCCCGCCCCAAAGAGTAAGGGAATCAGGCTGTTTCCTCCCGCCCTTCCTGTACCGGGTATCGCGCTTCAAACATCTCGTTTAGTTTCTTCTTGACCTCTAGATCACCAAAGCTGCGAATAACTCGTTCCGCAAAACGTTCGTTGTAGAACTCTCTTGGCCGCCCACATAGAAGCCAAGGATTTGACGGTGTCCGTCTTCGTCGATACCCATGGCAAAATAAACGACTTCACCGCTACCGTACTACGCTTGAGTTTCACGTACAAACCATCTAGGTAGATCACTGAGTAACGTTTTTGTAAGGGACGCATTTGCCACTGCTGGATATCCTCCAGCACAGTAGCAGTGATGTTGCTGACGGTAGAGGGGGAATAGTGGCTGCCAAACATACTTTCAATAAAACGGGCCACATCTCGCGTACCTATCCCGCTTTTGTACATCTGAATGACGGCCTTCTCCAGCCAGCCGTCTCGCCGCTGGTACGGCTCAAACATGTGAGTTTGAAAGTCCCCGTTACGATCTCGAGGCACCTGAAGCTCCTCCAGATTTCCGTACTTGGTGTGCAGACTGCGTTTGTAATAACCGTTACGGCTATTACGCTCACCGGCTTGTTCGTTTCCATGAAGTGCTGACGTTTATGAGAAGCATCAAGGTCTATTTAGCTGATTACGCCAACGGCTCTCAGCCAAGCATCAGCAATCAGGGCATGGCCTGCCGGAGACGGATGAACACCGTCTGGTGCCCAATAGGAGGACTCCGCTTTGACAGAAGCCGCAGCAAACAATCCGTCAAGCGGAACAAGCACTGCACCATACTCACGTGCCAGTTCGCGCACGATATGTATTTTAGGATCCAGATCCGTACGCCATCCTTTGCGATCCTCAGGCACGGGAAGAACAAACGGTTCAATAAGAACCAGCTTGGCATCGAGAGTTTCCCGTGTGCGCTCAATCAAATCCCGATAGGTGGCTTCGAACTGCTCCGCCGTAGTTTCCTCCCCGGAATCCATGCGGCGCCAGGTATCGTTAATTCCAATATATATGGATACCCACGTCGGTTTCAAATCCAGACAATCCTTATCCCAGCGCTCTTGCAGATCCACCGCACGATTGCCGCCGATACCGCGGTTAATAAAAGTAAGATTCTTCTCAGGATACATATGCCCCATACGCGCGGCAACCATTAGTGCATAACCTACACCCAGGGAGGAAGCGTCTTCATAATTACGTCCCCAATCCGTAATACTGTCTCCTTGAAATAATACAACGTCATTTGGCTTAAAAGTCATACATGGAGTCCTCCTCAATATTCTCTTGGAAATAACCCATCTATTATATCAAAGTTACCTCCAACATCGCATTGTCCCTTATTGTGCAAATTTATTTAATTTCCTTTCCAACTTCAGTATCGGATCGATATAGACACTTGCCTCATTGTTATGAACACATCTGAAATATAGACTGCGCATGCAATTTTTCGTATTCACCCGTGTGATATACTGTCTCCGACTCCGCGGCCAGCTGCAGCAATCTCCCAACTGACCTATCCACTCTACCATTATCGGGTGCGGCAGTAGTTGAAGGAATAGAATCGTATCCACAATACTGGCAATTCGTTCATCCTCTTCGTCACTGAACATATACCATCCGTTATATAGCATTCCTTTAACAACTGCCAGAACCTCCAGCTGAACAGCCGGATCGCTCTCTTTACATTTCACTAATTCTTCAAGTGCATCCGCTCCATGCGCCGCACCATGTGCCCAACCTCCTTCAGTCAAATAGCCCCGTAGATCTTTTTCCTCTTGATAGTATCGGAGCAAGGAGTTCTTCACATGACTAAATTCCGTTTGAACTAAAAAAGGTTGCAGAATGTGCCGTTGTAAAATTAAAGTAACCACAAGCACAGTAAACGTCCTAGTAAATACAGTTGAGTCTCCCTCACTGCCGATATGGTAAAACAGATGCTGCTCATCAAGCAGAACAGAAAGAATGGAACGAAGCTCCACCTCACTAAACTGCTGTTGTTCAATGATCCATTTGTAGAAGGTCGGATAAATAAGCTCGTCACGTAATTCGGACTGTGGATCCCCGATATATTGCAACATCAAATTCACATAATCCCACATGATTTCACCTTCGTTCAGGTGATAATTATTCGCTTCTATTCTTTGCAAATCAATCAACAATCGTCCTCTAGAGACTATCAAGTTACTCTCCCCTTTAATAATCTATATCACTTCTTTAGTTTAAATAATTTTACTTTATTTGCCATGTAATAATTCCCAATTATCTATCCTTCTAAAAAATAAAACATACATTAATGCTTTCGACTTACTCTGCAAACAGTATAAATTTTATCATTGACGTTCTAATATAACTGTGTTATCTTGAGTTAGTAACTAAATGTAAGTTTATTTATTAAGTTCACTTATTGATTATTATTAACCACAAAAATAAACCTGGAGGTCATTAGTATGAGTACTTTTACAGATCTAGTTCAATCCCGCAGATCCGCTAATAATTTTGTGGAGGGCATCAAGATCCCACTTAGTGAGCTGGAAGAAATGTTCTCACAAGCACGGCTAGCACCCTCGGCATATAATCTTCAACATACCCATTATAAAGTCATCGCTGACGAGAATTTAAAAGAAGAGATTCGGAACGGAGCTTACGGCCAATATAAAATCCATTCAGCCTCTGCGGTCATTGTAGTACTCGGGGATAAGTATGCTTATCTGCAAGCGCCTGAAATATATGGTGGACTTAAGATGCTCGGAGCCATGACAGAGGAGCAATATGATCAAACCATCGAATCCATTAACAACGCCTACATAGGAAATGACACCTTCCAGCGTGAAGATGCCATCCGTAATGCTTCCCTCTCTGCCATGCAGTTCATGCTCATTGCTAAGGATAAAGGCTGGGATACTTGCCCGATGATCGGCTTCGATCCGGAAGCCATCAAGGCGACTCTACAGTTGCCTGAGAATCTTGTTCCTATCATGCTTATCACCATCGGCAAAGATAACCAACATAAGATCAGACCCCGCGGATACCGCAAGCCTGTGAATGAATTCGTAGAATTTATAGGGGTATAAGAAGTAAAAGAACACAAAGAAGCTGTCCGGCGCATATGCCGGACAGCTTCTTTTACATTTTAAAGGGAGGTTTGTTCGTTCCCTGGTTTCACTACAGTTTTACTTATACCCTTTTGAACCGCCACAGTACACTTTGGAAGTCCCCGTGAAGATTCGGGAGCGGAAGTCCGGCATACATCAAGTGATCTCCACCGTAGACGCCTCCTCCTTCAACCCACTCATAATCAGCTTCCGGATCGAGACCCTTAAGACGCAAATAATGCAATGGATCGTTGGGCTCCGCCAGTACCCGGGCATACACGACTACGGCTTCCGACTTATCTTCTGAGACAATTAGCCAAGAGGTTTCATTGCCTTCAAATGGACTAAGAAGTCGATATTGATCACCGAATTGAACAAGGCTACGGAGTTCTTTATATAGAGCTACCTGTCCGCGTACGATTTCTTTATCCTCTTCCGAGAACTTCGTTAAGTCCAACTCATACCCGAAATTTCCGGACATTGCGATATGGCCCCGCAGCTCAAGGGAAGTATTACGATGAACCTGATGGTTCGGTATAGCCGATACATGACTGCCCATGGAGCTTAGCGGATAAACAATACTTGTACCATACTGAATTTTCAGTCGGCTGATTGCATCCGTATTATCACTTGTCCACGTTTGCGGCATATAATACAGCATGCCCGGATCAAAACGGCCCCCGCCTCCCGAACAGCTCTCGAATAACACATTAGGGAATTCAGAAGTGATGCGTTCAAGCACACCGTAGAGACCTAAAATATAACGATGAGCTGTCTCCCGTTGTCTTTCTGAAGGCAACAATGCCGAACCAATCTCCGTCATATTCCGGTTCATATCCCATTTCACATAAGTGATCGGTGCGCTGCGCAGAACATCGGCAATACGATCCCCAATAGCCTGACATACATCCTCACGCGAGAAGTCAAGAACAAGCTGCATCCGGCCTACCGTTCTGCGGCGGTTAGGGACATGCAAGCACCAATCGGGGTGCTGGCGGTACAGCTCACTATCCGGTGAAATCATCTCAGGCTCGAACCAAAGACCGAACTGCATGTCCAGGTTGTTCACCCGCCGTGCCAAATCATCCAATCCGTCCGGCAGTTTCTTAGGGTCCACGAACCAGTCACCCAGTGAAGTTTTGTCATCATCCCTGTGACCAAACCAGCCATCGTCGAGAACAAATAACTCCAAGCCAAGCTCACTGCCGGCCCGGGCAATACCCTCAATTTTTTCAGCGTTAAAGTCAAAATAAGTCGCTTCCCAGTTGTTAACCAAGACTGGACGAGTCTGATCACGGAAGGTGCCGCGGCATAGGCGGGTACGATACAATTTATGATAGGTTCTGGACATAGAGCCGATTCCGTCAGACGAGAATACCAGTACGGCTTCTGGAGTCTGGAATGACTGTCCCGCTTCAAGCAGCCAGTTGAAATCAAATGGGTTAATTCCGATCGACAGACGGGCAGTTTGATACGGTTCCACCTCTACTTGCGCGGAGAAATTGCCGCTATATACAAGACTTACCCCGTATACATCACCATGATCTTCATCTGCACCTTTAGAGAGAAGTGCTACAAACGGATTATGTCCATGACTGCTAGCCCCTCTGCGGCTTTCAACTCCCTGCATTCCTGAAGCCAGTGCTCTTCTTTCCATATATCTTTCCCGTGCCCACGAGCCCGACAAATGAAGCAAATCGTAGTTAGAATCACGGAAATCGATGCTCATACTAAGACCACGTAGCAACTTCAGGGAGTCCGTTCCTTCATTCACAAATCGAACAGAACGAGTGATTGCATTCAATTCATTAAACACAGTATAGGATAAAATAATACGCATCCCTGCCGTAGCATCGAACAGCTCCAACTCCAGCGTCTCTGCTTCATCCTCATGCTCAGCATAAGTAGAAGGAAGTCCTTCAAGCGTTGGTTTCCCTTTGTATATGCGGTGCTTATCGTAAATAGCTTCAGAGGCAGTAGTTCCGTTCTCGGCTTGGATCTGATAGGCGGGGTGACGGAAATCTCCAACGCCGTAAGCAGGATATTCCTGCGGTATAGTATCATAGGAGATCGTCATATCTTCCGGAAAAGGACTTGGAGAAAATGAGCATCTTTCTGCCCGTTGCAGGATGGAGGACAGTCCTCCTGATCGGATTTTTCTACCCCAATATACATGTACTGGTATTCCGACATGGAGAAGCTGAATAACATAGCTGGTTTCTTTACTTTGTAGATGAAAGATACGTTCCTTAGAGTTATATTGAATTCCCATGATACCCTCCGCTTTCTATCATTCTGCAATTTTCCATACAAATTTCATTATATAATGAAATCGCTTCATTTTCACTCCAACAATTTCACTAAAAATCCCACATTATTTAACATACTGCAAAATAGCAATAGCTGCCCGTTCCCTACGCTCAACGTCATCACTGTGCAGAGCCTTCTTCAGAACCTCTAGTGCTTCAGCGATAGTCTTATCATCTACATACACTGATGTCCTGGAAACCGGCGGACTCTCCAAGAGGTTTGAACTCCATTTATTTAATTGCGCACTGGCTATTGGATGCTGAAATTGAGTTATCATCTCCGGCTGAGCCAGAAGCTCCTGCACCTCTATATTTAGTTCAGCACGCGGAATTCGGGTTAACCAAGTCACACCCCTGCGATGACACAGACCATTAGCCGGCGTGTCTGACAAATCATCATAGAAATAATCCCCAAGATCGCCCAAATGAGCCGTATCTTCATCCGCAACCAATATATAATCCCCATCCTGCATTAAATGTACAAAAAGTTTAACTGTCTCTAGCTGGCCCTTCAGAACTTTGTCCTTAGACCCGTAGGCTGTCACTAATCTTTCCATCACTTCCGCTTCATCAACGTTCTCCAAATTTCCTACTCCACGAAGTTCTATGCTAACAAAGTTATCATCGAGAAACTTCGAGATATACCCAACACCATAAGGATCAGCTTTCATTTGATACAGGTTCAACTGTGTTCCTCCATCTCTCGTAATCAAGTAATAGGTTACCGCTAGTTATACGCTATCATCTTGCTTTATGTAGTCGATAAAATGCTTATAATACCCTGTGGATCGTTCATTTACAAATTGACCGTCATTATCGGGATCTTCTAATAATTTATGCAGAGCTGGGCCGCCAGTGTAAGGCTCAACTACGCAGGAGCGAATCTTTGTCGCTTGAATGGCTTTGTGAGGACATGAATAGATACAACGCATGCACCAAATGCATTCTTGTCCAAAGGAGAGCCCTTCTTTACCTTCTGCAATATTAGATGTAGGACAGTCTCTAACACATTTCAGACATAGTGTACAAGAGGATGTAGTCTTCAATCCTTTTGCAAAAGCCTTGCCTCCATGGGTGTCTTCAAAGTAATATACCATCTTAAGAGCTTTCTCAAGAACTGGATGGATCCGTAATACTCTTGGCGTTCGACTCAGGACTTCCTCTGCTAAGATTTCCACCTTATGCAGCGCTGTCTCGTAGAGCTGTTTATTCAACCGATCATCATACTTCATAAAAAAATTGCAGGGCATCGCAAAGATGGAATTATGAAAGGTATCATATCCTTTATTTCGCAAGCTCCGAATGACCGTGTTCGAAGCACCATGATTAACGTAGTGCGGGGAGGAGGCAGTCTTGAACACAAAAGTAGGTGTCCCGCCGCTATCAGGTAATTGCTCTACAAAACGTTCGACAATACCGGAGGCACCGAATCCAAGGACAGGATGACCTATTCCGATAAGACCGTATGCTTCATAGTCTTCAGATTGCTGACCCTTAAGAATGTTCTCAATTCTAAACAGATCCGGCCTTTGATCCTTTCGTTCTAATGCATCCGCTATGCGTTTGGCAATGATCTCCGTATTACCTGTACCCGAGAAATAAAAGATAGCTGCTTTCCGATTCTGCATTCTATCCCCTCCGCAAGTGTTTTCTATATTAAGCATTATATCCATTGATAATCTTGGCCTGCTGTGAGATTGTTTTTTATGAAAAACAAAGAAATCCGAAGATATAAAGCGCTTACAAAAGGAATGGGCCGAAAACTTCTCCAAATTTGAACTATTTGCGTTTTTACTATTTCGGGCATTCGGGTTATAGTTTAACTATCAACTCAAGGATAAATACTCTACTAGAAGGAAAGCTTGTCGAAGGTACAATTTATTCGGTAAGTAATCTTTAGTAGCAGAAGTCCTAGAGATTGATACTATATCTTTTATCCTAACGGTAAAGATTTCAATTCATCTTTCTAACGAAATGGTATGAGCTTCTTAAAGCTTAAATGATGAATAATCAACCCAATCGTAAAAAGAAGATGAAACGACGAAATTTATCGGATAGGATAGGCAGCAGTTTTGCCACCTCGGACGATTTCTATCGAAAGAGTGCTAAGGATAGGATAAGGAGTCTGAGAAGAACATGGGTATAGTGATTACAGCGTAAACCCCTACTATTGATGAGGTTATCAATAATAGGGGTTTTACGTGTGCCCTCCTATTTTCATATCAAGCCCCCGAATGATCTGCTGCATTCATCCTTCTAATTCTCAACATGTGATTGGCTCCCTTTTGAAATTCATAAGGAACCTTTATTTCTTCAGCAGTCCACCCCTGACTAACCATATACTCAATTAAAGGGTCTAAATGTTCATATCTCTGACTGGATAAATTCACTAAAGGAAAAATGCGAATTTCTTCCTTCGTTACACGCATCAGTTCCTGAAGGGTTTGCATATGAAAATCATAATCCAAACGATCCCCGTACATAAATAAGAAATGCGCCGATAGCGTCAATTCGAATTCTTGATCACGGAATGGCAGCTCAGGCAGTACTGCTGGAATATAGCGGTTTGAAACAGACGTTCGATCCTGTGTGCTGTCCGTTAGTGCTTCTATTCTTACCTTTCGTAAGCCGTCAATCGACTTAAAATACTCCCATACAAAGTTATCCTGCACCTTATCCAACTGATGCATAGCATGTTCTATATCCTGTAAGCCCTTTTGGGCCAGCTTCGCCGGAGTATGGTAATAAGCAATGTCAACCGCGGTTACGTCAGCGCCCAGAGTATTGGCCTTAGCTGTGAATGAACAGGCACCCGCCGGACAATCGAGTATTCTTCGTCCTGCCAATTCTTCCGGCAACAGATCAAACATCCGCATATATTCATCAAAAGTTCTTCCAATGAACACGATCCGGTCTAAATCCAACTTAGGCTCTTCACCACTCATAAGATCTCACCTCTCTTAAGTTCCTGTCTCATCTGAGATTTTACAAAGCATACCATATCTTTACTCTTCAGGAACAGGGTACAGATTCTATACATCAAAAATATGAAAGACCCTTACGAGAATGCTTCGGAAGGGTCTTTCTCTAAAAATATTGTAAGTATAATTACACGGAGATTAACTTAGTCTTTTTATAACAATTGAAGCATTTACGTTTGCCTGGGTTCCTCCAGCCAAAGACTGTAGGGTAACCGCTGCAGACGAGCTATGGTTCCGCAAGGTCAGCACATCCCCGGATGCCAGGGCAATTATAGCCTGCCCCGTATTTTGTTGAGTACCAGCTCCTGAACCATATATCGTTCCAGCTACAAGTGCCCCATTCAAAAATAATGCGAATTGGTTAGGTTCTACTCCCGATACTGAAAAATTAAGCTCATAAATACCCGCATCGGTAACCATTAATTCAGTAGTGCCCGGTGCATGTGTTATTCCAGGTGTAAGAATACCGTTCGTATCAAAAATCACATCAGCCTCAATGGGAACTACTCGGGATGCCAAGTTATAAATGTACCCAAACTGGGATAATCCACCTGCTGCTCCAGTTGCTCCGGCAGCACCTGTGGCACCTGCGGGTCCTGAAGATCCAGTAGCCCCGCTAGGTCCTGCTACACCCGCTGGTCCTGCTACTCCTGCTGGACCTGCAGGACCTGGAGGGCCTGCAATCCCACCGGGTCCGACGACTCCCGCGGGACCTGCAGGACCTGCGGGTCCTATGGCGCCAGCAGGTCCGTTAGGTCCCGCCGGACCTACAGGACCTGGAGGGCCTGCAATCCCACCGGGTCCGATGACTCCCGCGGGACCTGCAGGACCTGGAGGGCCTGCAATCCCACCGGGTCCGACGGCTCCCGCGGGACCTGCAGGACCTGCGGGTCCTATGGCGCCAGCAGGTCCGTTAGGTCCCGCCGGACCTACAGGACCTGGAGGGCCTGCGATCCCA
>NZ_JAUSTK010000004.1 GCF_030812855.1 Paenibacillus wynnii | reverse complement strand
CATGAGTGACGAACATCGGAAAGCCGTATGAGGGAAAACCTCACGTACGGTTTGATGAGGAGGGGCTGGCCACACACCAGTCCTTTACTCTAGTAAGCTGTGTCCGGATTTTCACGACTAAGGGGAATAAATAAAATCTGGACTGGGCAGCGATTGGAGCAACGGTCCGGTCGCGGAGCGTCCTTACAAGCGCAACGTCTATCCGACTCCAAAAACAAGGGATGCCCCAGCAGCCATTTCTTGGCTTACGGGACACCCCTTGATGCAGAAGCTTATTTCTTTACAGATTAAAGGGAACTACAGCAGAATAACTTCTTCAGCTGAGTTGATTTCCGACAAGCCGGCCAATTTGACAAGCACTTCCTCTGGAACCGCTCTGTCAACAGTGAGAAGCATGATTGCGGCACCACCGACGATTTTACGGCCCACCTGCATGGATCCGATGTTAACATCGTTCTGTCCCAGAAGCGTACCTACCAAACCGATGATACCAGGTTTATCGTTATGGGAAACAACGATTTGGTGACCTTCAGGTGCGATATCCACAGGGAATTTATTCAATTGTACAATTCGTTCTCCATAACCTTGAAGAAGCGTTCCTGCAACCAGATGTTCCTCATCATTCTCAGTCTTCAATGTAACCGTTAGAAGATTGGTGAAGCCCTTTGTTTTCGACGCTTTGGTAACTACAACGTTGACATCGCGAGTTTTCGCCAAATGCATCGAATTTACTATATTTACATCTCCGGCAAAGTGACGGGAGAGCACACCTTTTACAATATAACGAGTAAGCGGCTGCGTATCCACATCAGCGAGGTCTCCGGCATATTCAACATGAATTTCACGGATGGCAGCATTTGTAATTTGAGTTACAAAGCTTCCGAGCTTTTCTCCAAGGTTGAAATATGGCTGCAGTCTGTTCATTACACTAGGAGCAACCGGAGGAATATTAACGGCATTGATAAATGGTTCGTTCCGCAGAATGTGCAGTACTTGTTCCGAGACATCAATCGCTACGTTCTCTTGTGCTTCTACAGTGGATGCGCCCAGATGCGGAGTGACAATAATTTGTGGATGTGAGAGGAATGGGTGATCCGCTTGCGGCGGCTCCTTCTCAAATACATCAAATGCGGCTCCAGCTACAATACCGCTGTCGATGGCTTCAACCATCGCCAGTTCATCAATAACACCGCCGCGTGCACAGTTGATGATGCGCATGCCCTTTTTCATAACCTCGAACTGTGGACGGGAAATCATATGGCGAGTTTCCGGAGTAAGCGGTGTGTGTACTGTAATGAAGTCTGCTCCGCGTACAATGTCATCAACAGAGGCAAGCTTTACTTCCATCTTTTCTGCACGGTCTGCTGTCAGGAAGGGATCGTAAGCAAGAATATCCATTCCGAAGGCTTTAGCCCGTTTAGCGACCTCGCTGCCGATCCGACCCATGCCCAGTACGCCCAATGTTTTGCCGCGAAGTTCGACACCCAGGAAGGTTTTTCTGTCCCAAGTTCCTTTGATCGTTTTGGCATATGCTTGCGGGATGTGACGGGCCAAAGCCATCATCATAGCGAAAGCATGCTCACAAGTAGTGATTGTATTACCATCTGGTGCGTTAATAACTACAATACCCCGCTTAGTTGCTGCTTCAAGATTAATATTGTCCACACCAACACCAGCGCGGCCAATAACCTTCAGGTTAGTGCCGGCATCAATAATTCTTTCTGTAACCGTTGTTTGACTGCGTACGAGAAGACCGTCATATTCACCAATAATGGCAATAAGTTCATCTTCACTAAGTCCTGTTTTCTTCTCTACTGTTACATCCTGTGCGTCCATCAACTTCTGAATACCCAAATCACTGATAGGATCCGATACTAATACTTTAAACATGGTTTCTATTCCTCCTTAAAGTTAAAAAGCATAATATGTTGAGGATGCCCGGAAAAGGCGCTCCACAGTACCTGTAGTTATCATACGCAGTAGCAGCATGCATAAAACATTTAAACGGCGGTGCAACGCGGTGTCGCGCAAAAGAACGAAGGTGTGCCGGGTCCGAAAGTCGGACTTTAGCCTATAAAAACTCTTTTTTTATAGATTTAGGGTACAAAAAAGACCCTCACCCCATACTAATGCCATAGTAAGGGACGAGAGTCGTCGTGGTACCACCCTAATTCACTGTGAAATTAAATCACAGCCTCATTGGCCTGTAAAGGCCACACTGGTAACGGAGATGATCCGATTGTACCTACTTTAAGTTCGATACAATATCTCAAGAGTGCTAAAGATATCTGTCCGCCACCGGTTTACACCAACCACCGGCTCTCTGAAGACCTTCAGAATCTTTGTTCTATCATCGGTTTTGCGTGATTAATTTTTCATAATGTAACATGGTGGTGCCAGAGATGTCAATAGGTTATTCATTGGCTTACCCCAATAAGGGAGTCATCTTGAAGTGGACTTCATTTTTCGTTATGATGCAATAACCGGTCTTACTCAGAGAAGAAAGGAAGCTGGGGCAGGGTTTCCTTTCCGTAATATTGTTCCCGCCATTTGATGAAATCGTTCTGCTGTACAGCACCAGTAGAGATAAGCAGTGTCACAGAAGTCTGAACATCTTTAAGTTTAAGACTGCTGGCGGTACCGGAATAGATTAGGTCGTCCATTTTTGCAGTAATATCCTGCGGATCATATCCGGCATAGATATTGTGATTTAACATCATATTGGCAATCGTAGCATTTTTAGAGAGCAGGGGCATCTTCTTCCACTCTATAAAATTAAGAGTTTTCAATTCTCCGAGTTCACCCGAAATTTTGCTGTTGCTTTTGGCACCCCACTTGAGCATAGAGTCATAGAAATTTTTTTGGGCAAGGAGTCCATATTTGATTGCGCTTGATGTAAAGCTGTTGCTCTTCAGCACCTTGGCTGTCTCTAAGCCTCCAGAACCCGCTACCACCTTGTCTGAAGCTTGAGAGAACAGGGTTAGACTTTTCAGAATATTGAGTTGGGATTGCTGCAGCAAAGGTGAATTGCTGAAAATGGAGTCCTGGTTAACCTTCTTGTACTGCTGGTCCGCGAGAATGCCAAGGTCTTTGAGAATAGCATTGTTCTCACGGGGATCGTTGCTGCGTGCCAGCTTCTCAACCTTACTGTTCCAATCCCGTTTGAATTCCCGGTAAGGTAAAAATACGTTATGATAGAAAGTGACTAGATCTTGTTGTTGATAAGAACCCGAGTATTCCTCTGTTTCTTTAATACTGTTCAAATGGTCATACTTGTCTTCCGTTTTATCAGCTCCTACCTTCACACCTGTAAAAAAGGCGGCAAATGCGGATATCAGGAAAAATAACAAACCAAGTGTGTATAGCATTTGGGTGCGTGAAGTACGGCTGTTCATAAGTAAGTGCTCCTTTTTCTATGGGTGATATGGTTATGTACTAACTGGAGAATAAACAAATATAGAACAGGCAGGTTATGATGAAAAAATTCAAATTTGGCGATATCAAACTGAAAAGGGCAACCCCGCAGCAATTAACAGAACGTTTGCTTTTGCTGAATCTCTATATTACACAGGGGCTTACATTAATTATCGGTTTGATCTGGATTTTATTTCAGAAAAGAAATCCTTTTCAGGTATTAAATTTTCCAGACAGTGGACATTTTGTGGCATGGGGACTCGGTCTTGCGGGAATTATGCTGGTAGTAGACTTTTTGCTGTCATTCATTGTCCCTGAAGATACCATGGATGACGGGGGAATCAATGATCTTCTGTTCCGAAAACGTCCCGTTTGGCATATCTTCTTAATTGCGGTTGTAGTTTCCGTATGTGAGGAATTTTTGTTTCGTGGCGCGATGCAGTATGCATTCGGACCCTATTGGACTAGTATTCTATTCGCTGTTATTCATGTTCGGTATTTGCGTCACTGGATACCTACCGGTTGGGTTTTCTTAAGCAGTTATGGTCTGGGATACACTTATATCCTTTCCGGGAGTCTTTGGGCCCCGATTGTATGTCATTTCTTCATAGACCTGTTCTCAGGCCTGGTGATTCGCTATAGGAGGGAGTCATGAGTGACGAACTTAGTCGGGTGAAATCCCGTAAGAAGCAGTATAAGAGTGAGGTACTACCCGTTGTCAAGGTAAAAAAAGAAAAACAATCGCCAGAAGAAACCCCAAAGCTGCTGGAATCCTCCTCCGGTGCATTGACTAGAGCAAGTCGACTTAAATCTCAATCGCAAGCGAATACGTCTGTAAAAGATGAGGAGAAAACTGCCCAGAACGGAGAAGCTACACCATCACGATCACAGACGTATACTTCGGAACGGGTAAGACTTAGCAAAATGTTTGTCAATTCTCTAATTGTTCTGTTTGTAATCTTGCTCATATCTCTCCTATGGTGGGGTATTGAGGGCGCACCGAAGCTGAGGACTTTGCTGTGGTAGGGGGCTTGTACGTTCTTATTGCCAGCTTGATTGTGTTGTTTACGGGGATGCTGGGATATATGTTCGCGCAAGCTTTTGGGAAGAGCATTATTGCCGAGGAAATAGTATTGGATTCACTTCCATTGCCCTTTGACGGGTTTCGAATTTTGTTTATTACGGACATTCATCGCCGCCGACTTCCATCGGTGGAGTTATCCCGGTTAAAGAACCGTGTCGATGCTGTGTTTGTAGGCGGTGATATAACGGAGAAAAATAGTCCTTTGGAACGGCTTGCCGACAACATGGCGCTTCTTGCCTCTATCGCACCTGTATATGCTGTACATGGGAATCATGATTATAGAGCAAATACCCCGATCGTGGATAATATTCTTCGGGGTAATGGAGTACGATTGCTTGTAAACGAAAATGAAGCAATTGAGCGACGGGAGGCTACACTTTGGCTGACTGGGCTGGATTATCCAAAAAACGGCGGCAAAATCGCTTACGCTCCTCTGCCGCCGCTGCCGTTCAGTGATACGGATCAACCGTGTCGTATTATTCTTGTACATGATCCATTATGGCTTTCACAGTGCGCTACTTTGCCGGCAGACCTCGTCTTGGCAGGTCATACGCATGGGGGCCAAATTATTCTTCCTCTAATCGGCCGGAGGCATATTGAAACCTTCTACCATACCTATGATGCCGGAAGGTTCAAATGGCCTAAGGATGACGGTGGGAAGTCTTTTGCCCAGGTACTGATCAGCCGGGGATTCGGGACTTCTCATCTGCCGCTTCGTTGGGGGAGCCCGGCACAAATGCATATCTTAACCTTGCGCCGGGGAACCACAGCCTGAACCCGGATCAGCGCATCTTCAATTCAATACTGCGGGGGTCTATAAAGCTATAGCCTTTACCCTCTAGGGTGCTAAGCAATGCATCCAGACCTTCAACAGTCCAAGGAAGCTCATGCATAAGAATATTGCTTCCGGAATGCAGTTGATCTGTGATATTTTTGATCAATTTTTCGGTTTTACCTGATTCACTTTCTTTCATCTCCCAATCAAGGGAACCTACAGACCAAGTCATATAAAGCATTTCGTTCTCTGCTGCTACCTTCCGCCCTACATCGCCGCCTGCACCATGTGGTGGGCGAAAGAAATGAGGTGCGTCCCCTGTTATTTCTTTCACAATATTTTGTACATCCTCAAGCTGTTTCTTAACAGTGGCATAGGGTTTATCTTTCAGGATGATGTGATCCCAACTATGGTTCCCAATAATTCCACCTCGGTCATATATGAGCTTTAGCAGTTCCGGATGCTCTTTAACTCGATAGCCATTTACGAAGAATATGGCTTTAGCCTTGTGTTTGTCCAGAACATCCATCATAGGATTGATTAATTTGGCATCTTTCGGCCCATCATCAAAGGTAAGCAGTACTACTTTTTTAGGAGTACCTGCTTCGTTGGGAATGAGGTCATAATTTTTGTTCATGTGGTAGAGAAGAGGGATTTCCGCTGTGTTTCCGGTGTCGGTATCCTCATTCCCGGCGGTATGAGGGCTTGGGGATGCTGGCGCTGCCTCTGTAGGACTAGGCTCTGGTGAAGGGCTGAGCTCAGGCTTTGTATTTTCTGATATAGCGGGCGTTGTTGCCCCCTCTGTTGCAGCCGCCGTGGGCTGTAGGTTGGACTCCTGAACTGTATTCTTGCTGTTTCCGTTAGAATTACTGCACGAAACCAGTAGAAAAGCAGCTAGAAGAAGCACTGCTGTCTGTTTACCCACCTATTTCATCTCACTTTCCTTTTATTAGACTGTATGAGTCGGAATCTTTCCGCGAACACTAGTCATGATTTTACCATACAAGGAGGTTAGAGATATGAAATCTTCGACATTTCTGTGCGGAGTGGTAGTTGGTGTAGCTGCCAGCATGTATATGCGCAAAAAGCGGACTTCAATGATGTCCTCTTCTGGTCAATCGAAGGGTTCCATGGGTGGAGCCGCTGAAAAGGCAAAGGACAAAATCATGGAAATGGCTATGACTGGCTTTGGAAGCACGTCAGCAAGCGATACAGCAGGTAATACATCTATCAACACATCAAGCAATTCACAAGGAATCGCATCACAAACTACCGGCAGTACTGAACAGTATTCTCCCATTAAGTCAAAGGAAGCGAATTTAGACATGCTTAAGGATTTCATCCGCAGCAACCCTGATGTAAAACATGAAGTGGAAAAGATTCTCAAAGAAACCCATACAACTATATCGGGTTTGTAACCTCAAAAAGCTCCTGCAGAATCATTTTGGGGATGCATATATCTCCAGAATGATTCTTTTTTTGTATATTTATTTTCGTGCATTTATGGCGGTGAAATGATAACATACATACATAGTAACCATTTTTGGCTCATTACTCAGGACTCATCATACATTATAATAAATTGAGCTTGCAAAAGGAGGATCCTGTCATGAGAATAGAGCGATTAAGTCAAGATAAGATACGGATTTTCCTCACTTTTGACGACCTGAGCGAGCGGGGCATCCAGAAGGAAGACATGTGGCAAGAAGTTCCGAAGGTACACGACCTGTTTACGGAAATGATGGACCAGGCTTACAGTGAACTTGGATTTGATGCCACTGGTCCTCTTGCCGTGGAAGTGTTCGCTTTGCCCGCGCAAGGTATGGTCGTTATAGTGACCCGGGGAAAATATGATCACCATCAGTACGGTCTGTCCGGGGAAGAGGAATTGCCAGAAGAGATTTACGAAATGGAAGTTACCCTTGAACAAAGCGACTCCATTATGTACGCATTCCGCGATTTTGAAGTACTGATTGAAGCGGCTCATGTGCTCATCGGCAATATTACTTCCGAAGGAAAACTGTATTCTTATAATGATAAATGGTTCCTGTATTTCGATCCGAAGGAATTTGAGGAACCTGTTCTGCTTGGACTTATTGCCGTACTGTCAGAGTTTGCGGAATCGTCTTCAGTAACTGAAGCGGTGCTGGACGAATACGGTAAGACGGTTATGGCGGAGAATGCGATACAACTGCTATGCACTCATTTTAAGCGTCAGGAATAAGTAATCTTTACCTGGATTGGAGGGCTCTCCAGTCCGGGTTAGGTTTCAGATCATATTATGTTACTTAGGCTGTATTAGACCGCCTGGGTGCAGGGAGGTTATTCGGTGCTTGTGTTATCGGTTATTACGTCAGCAGTAGCACCGGGACTGGCTCTGCTGACCTATTTTTATTTGAAAGACAAATATGATCAAGAGCCGCTCCACATGGTTGTTAAGGTTTTTTTACTTGGACTTTTGATTGTTTTTCCAGTAATGATTATACAGAGAGGCCTTGTGTTGGGTCTTAATGGCGGTCCTTATGTGAATTCTTTTTTAATTTCCGCTGGTGTGGAAGAATGTTTGAAGTGGTTTGTGCTGTATCACATGATATACAATCATACAGAATTTGACGAGCCATATGATGGGATACTATATGCTGTGGCGATTTCGCTCGGCTTCGCAACTATAGAGAATGTGATGTACGCTTGGTATAGCCACGCTTCAATTGGCGCCATGTTCCTACGGGCACTGCTGCCTGTTTCAGGACATGCTATGTTCGGGATTATAATGGGTTATCACATGGGCAGGGCCAAATTCTCGCAAGGGGTCAGAACCCGCAGTATTTTACTTATATCGCTGCTGCTGCCGTGGTTGTGGCATGGGATATACGATTTTATTCTCAGTACAACAGCTAACTATTGGATTTGGTTTATTATCCCTTTAATGGCCGTATTGTGGTATGGAGGTATGGGGAAAGTAACTAAGGCGAATAACCGCTCACCTTTTCGCTTTTTGAATCGGGAAGAAGAGGTTAACCTGTAATTGAGATGGACACACTTACATCTGAAGGGTAGTTCCGAAAGTGAGGAATTCCAGTCAGGAGGAAGGTGTCTTTTTTTGCGTGTAAAAGTTCGTATTGTTTGTAAACAGTGCGGGGAAACCTATATTTTAAGAGGAATCAAAGAAGAGGGAATCATTCAAACAGGCTTTAAGCAGTGTCTGTGCAGTAATAGCAGCGGTTTTCAAATTGAAGAGCGCGCTTAACACATCTTGTGGAATCTTCGTGGGGATATTTGTGAATAAGACTCCTTGATTATTGTCAAACTAACGACAATTAGCAATAGAAAGGAGTTTTGCAGCCCTATGTATAAAAGACTGAGTGCTATAATGTTCCCGCTGACCACGCTGCTGCTGATAGGAGCACTAGTATGGGGTTATCAAGAGAATCAGGAGAAGAATTCGATTCTGATTAAGGCAGAGAACCAGTATCAACGGGCATTCCATGATTTATCCTATCATGTTGAACGGTTGCATGGTGAACTCGGTAATACCTTGGCCGTAAACTCGGCTTCTACCGGGATGCACCGCAAAGGATTGGTTAATGTATGGAGACTGACGAGTGAGGCGCAGAACGAGATTAATCAACTGCCTCTTACTCTGTTGCCTTTCAGTCAGACGGAAGAGTTTCTCTCCAAGATCTCCAATTTTTCTTATAAAGCTGCAATCCGGGATTTTACTAAAAAGCCACTAACGGATGGGGAACTGAATAATCTAAAAGCTCTCTACAAAAGCTCAGGTGAAATTTCCAAGGATCTTCAGGAAGTTCAGAACAAAGTCATTCAAAACCGGCTACGATGGATGGATGTTGAATCTGCTCTGGCATCTGAAGAAGAGGTAAAAGACAATACGATTATCGATGGATTTAAGACTGTTGATAAAAGAGTATCCGCGTATCCGGAATTGGACTACGGACCGTCAGTAGCCAGTATTTATGATAAAAGATCTGTTAAGAAACACGGGGGTTCTCTCGTTACACCTGATGAAATTAGAGCAAAGGCTGCCAAATTCGCTGATGCGGGTAATGGAGCCCAAGTTGATGTAAAGGGAAATGGAATAGGTACTGAATGGGCTTCTTATACAGCAACTGTATCGGGATCCAATGCAGCAGTGCCTATTACTATGGACTTTACCACAAGGGGTGGGCATCTGATTTCTTATAGTGATAACCGTGAAGTCGGCCCTGCCAAGGTATCCATGACAAATGCGGTCTCAAAAGCGGAGCAGTTTTTGAATCAAAAGGGATATCCCAATATGACAGCTGTACGTGCAGACCGTTTTGATAATTTGGGTAATTTAACCTTTGTAACTTCCCAGGACAGTGTGCTGATCTACCCTGAGAAGATAACTATTCGTGTAGGTCTTGATACAGGGGAAGTTACCGGATTCCAAGCCAGTGACTACGAGAATGAGCATCAAGAGAAGCGTGTGATTCCCAAACCTGCTCTAAGTGTTGCTGAGGCGAGAAAGATCCTGAATACTGAATTTAAGGAACTCTATAATCGTCTTGCATGGATTGAGAATGAAGATAGTGAAGAAGTTCTGACCTATGAATTCGGCGGTAAAATCAACGGATCACAATACCGAATATATTTGAATGCGGCGGATGGACATGAAGAAACGGTAGAGGAAATCAGGACCTCTTCAGGAGCACAGGATAGATAAATACCCGGATTACGGGTTTAATATACAAAAGGCTGTCCCAAAGTTTTACGGGGGCAGCTTTTTTTACAACAAGATCCTTGAATTTGGTAAAATAGAGTCATCAATAACATTAGCAGGGGGAAAAGATGAAGTTTAGCAAATGTACTTATGTGGAAATCAAGCAAAAAGCAGAAGAAGGATACATGGCTATTATCCCTACCGGATGTACAGAACAGCAGGGACCTCATGCCACCGTGGATTTCGATACTTGGTTTGCAGAAGAGTTAATGGATGAAGTATCAGAACAATTAACTGTAAATTACGGGGTGAATTCACTGGTTTTGCCTGCAGGCCCTTTGGACCTACACCTGAACATATAAACTTTGGGAGCGGGTATATCCATATTCCTCAAGAGTTGTATAAGAATTCATATATTCGATTCTAAAATCACTGTCTGACCAAGGATTTAGAAAATTGATCCTCTGGCGTGGATGTGGAGGTCATCAATTGGATAAAGTGGTTACAAAGTTTAATGCTGAGTATGAAAATAGATCAGAGGTATTGAATATATCACATCCTTTTCATGAGGTCTGGTGCCGTTGCAGCGATCCTTCAATAGAAGGCGGGCATGCCGACAGCTTCACAACTTCTATCACATTATATAAACATCCAGAAGACATACGGGTTGATAAAATAAAGAATCCCCACAGTTCAGAACCGGAGTGGGACGACCCTAATTTGGATTTTAGTAAATATTCAACAACAGGTGTAATAGGAAATCCCACACATGCAAGTTATGAACTAGAAGAAAAATTGTGGAATGAGGTCGGTTAAAAAATTAGTAAATACTTTTAAGGATCTATAAGTTGTATTTTCTCCCCGACTTTCAAAACAGCATGCTATAATATTTATTAAATATCTTATTACATAAGTGGTGGTGACAGATTTGTATCCTAAAATTAGTGATTATCTATATATTCAAATCGCTTCCAGTGACGCTGAAGAAGCAGAAATCGAATACAAATCTAGAATTGCCGAGACGGAAGATCATGCCTTTTTGATTGAAATTCCCATTCAGGAAAAAGGCGGAAGGCTTAAAAAATTATTTATGGGAGACGAACTATCCGTTTACTTTGTAAGCGAGGGTGGAATTAAGAATTATTTCTACACTCATGTAATCGGTTTTAAAGAAGACGTGATTCGAATGATACGGATAAATAAACCTGCGGAAGAATCCATTTTCAAGGTACAAAGACGCAGTTTTTTACGCGTGAATGCTGAACTGGAGCTTGCTGCAAAGTCGGAGAACGGGATTCGGTTTCTTGTTCGGACCGATGATGTTGGCGGTGGAGGAACTTCCTTCCTTACAGATAGCAACATCAAGCTCGAAGTAGGTCTTAAGCTAAGCTGCTGGCTGCTTGTTCCGTACCGTAACGGATCGAACGAGCATGTTTTTTTCGAAGGTGAGGTTGTTAGAATTAAACCTTTGGAGAGTGGAAAGAACCTGGCTATGTTAAAATTTTCTTCCATTTCTGATGGCGAACGGCAAAAAATTATCCGTTTCTGTTTTGAGCGCCAGTTTGATTTTCGTAACCGGTAAAGCTATATTTATATCCTTTTTTTACGCTGTGCCATTTTGCACTGAAGTACAAACTGTGGTATAATTTTATAAGTCGCAGGCAATGCCTGCTTTTTTCTTGATAATATCAATAAGTGTGCACAAATGTGTGTCTTGTGTTATGACAAGAAGAAATCATCGCTTTATGCGGTTCGACGCTTTTCTTATGAAAGAGTGTTTGAGGAGGAATGCCCCGTTGGATAGGCAGGGTACACACATTTACGACAGAATTAACGTCGCCATCGACGGACCTGCCGGGGCAGGCAAGAGTACTGTTGCCCGATTGGTAGCACAGAAGCTATCTTATATTTATGTCGATACGGGAGCTATGTACCGGGCAATTACCTGGTATATGATTCGGGAGGGCATATCTTCGGAAGATTACGATAAAGTGTGTCAAAGGGTACACAATATGGTGATTGAATTAATACCGGAGAAAGATGTGCAGAAGGTGTTGATTAATGGGGAGGATGTAACGCCGCATATTCGCAGCCTTCAGGTCAACGGCTTGGTGTCGCAGTATTCGAAAATCGAAGGTGTTAGATCCAGACTCAGCCACCTGCAGCGTCAGATGGCGCTCCGTAAGGGAGTCGTTATGGATGGCCGCGACATCGGAACAACTGTATTGCCTGATGCCGAAGTGAAAATATTCATGACGGCAAGTGTAGAAGAGCGGGCGCTCCGCCGTTATAAGGAATTGAGAGACGCGGAAGCAGTGAGTCTACAACAGTTAGAGAAGGATATTGCCCAGCGGGACCGACTTGATGAAAGTCGGGAAATTTCACCGTTGCGCCGTGCAGAAGATGCAATTCTTCTAGATACGACGTCTATGGATATCCATCAAGTTGTTGAAGCCATTGTGTCCCATTGCAGATCTCATGTTGACGGGGAGAGAAATCATCTATGATTTATGTTATTTGCCGAGGATTACTGCGCTTCATTTACGCCATTTGCTTCCCCTTGAAAGTGGTGGGAAGAGAAAATGTGCCCAAAGAGGGTGGAGTATTGCTCTGTGCGAACCACATCAGTCTGCTAGATCCTTTTACTATGGGGATTAAGCTGGAACGTCATGTGAAGTACATGGCCAAGGCGGAAATTTTCAAGGTTCCTGTGATTGGTTGGCTCGCTAGACAAGTTGGCGCGTTTCCTGTTAAACGTGAGGGCGTTAGCAAAGAATCCATTAAAACGGCTCTTAATACGCTGCGTAGCGGTAATGTCATGGGAATCTTCCCCGAAGGTACTCGTAACTCCGATGTGGGATCTGCCAAGAAGGGTGCAGCAAGTTTTGCTCTTCGAAGTGGTGCTGCTGTTGTTCCGGCGGCCATAATCGGGCGTTATAAATTATTTCGGAGGATGACTATCATCTACGGGGCTCCAATAGACCTCAGTGAATTTGCAGGTGCCGGCAGTGACTCGCTGGAAGCTGTAACTGATGTAATTATGGGCAGGATCCGTGAAATGCTTGAAACAGGTAAGCCAAGCCGAAAGTAACTGAACTGGCACATATACCGTCTGCAAGAGGTAAAACGGCATAGCCGTTATATTTTAGAACATACTATTCATAGAGATAGTCGGGTTTTATGCTTTCTCTCAAGTATTGATGATTGTTTTGAACTCTGCTCTACGCGGGTTTAAATAAATGGGGTTTTGAATCGAGGAGGGTAATCACATGTCTGAGGAAATTAGAAATCAGGAATCTGCGGATAACGTTGAGAACAACGAGAACGCAGAAACGACAGAAACTGTTGAATCCGCTGTGGTAGAAGAGAACAACGGAACTACAGAAGCTGTTACCGGTAATGAAGAAGCGAGCCAAGAGGATTTGGAAGTTATCATTTCCGTGAAAAAGGGCGACACCGTGAAAGGAACGATCGTCAAAATCGAAGATAACCAAGCTTATGTAAGCATTGGATATAAATACGACGGCGTAATTCCGATTCGCGAATTGTCATCCGTACAATTGGACAACGCTGCGGAAGCAGTAGAAGTTGGACAAGAAGTAGAATGCAAAGTTGTCAGCATCAACGATAACAAGGAAAGCCTAGTGCTCTCCAAACGTGCGATTGACAGCGAAAAATCATGGGAAGATCTTGAGAAATATTTTGCTTCCCAAGAAACTTTTGAAGTTACTGTGGCTGACGTAGTTAAGGGCGGTCTAGTAGCTGACGTTGGCGCTCGTGGATTTATTCCAGCATCCATGGTTGAACGTCATTTCGTTGAAGACTTTAGTGATTACAAAGGACGTACTTTGCGCGTTAAAGTGAAAGAATTGGATCGTGAGAACAGCAAAGTTATCCTCTCCGCTAAAGAAGTTCTTGAAGAGGAATTTGAAGCTAATAAGATCAAAATTATGGCTGAGCTTTCCGAAGGTCAAATTATCGAAGGAACTGTACAGCGTTTGACTCAATTCGGCGCATTCGTAGATGTTGGCGGTGTTGATGGCCTCGTTCACGTATCCGAGATTGCTTGGAACCATGTAGAGAAACCTTCTGATGTTGTATCTGAAGGAGATAAAGTTCGCGTTAAAGTACTTAAAGTTGATCCTGAGAAGGGCAAAATCAGCCTGAGTATCAAAGCTGCTGCCCCAGGCCCTTGGGATTCTGCCGGTGAATCAATCAAGATTGGTGATATTGTTACAGGTGAAGTTAAACGCCTTGTTAACTTCGGTGCATTCGTTGAATTGCTTCCGGGTGTTGAAGGTCTTGTGCATATCTCCCAAATCTCTCACAAACATATCGGCACTCCGCATGAAGTGTTGAAAGAAGGACAAGAAGTACAAGTGAAAGTACTTGACTTCAACCCTTCGGAAAAACGCGTGAGCCTTAGCATTAAAGAAACTGAAGAAGCTCCTGCTCCTTCGGCTAGACCAGAAAGAAGCAGCAACAGTAACAGAGATAGAGGTCCTAAAGAAGTTCTTAACAACCCTAACGTATCGTTAAGCAACGAAGGCCTTAGCTTTACACTTGCTGAGCGTTTTGGCGATAAGCTGGACAAATTTAAGGGTAACAACTAATCCCTTAACCTAAGAGAAACGGCTTTCCATCCTTAAGGGAAGGGATTCGTTTCTGCAAAAATATAAGGATACTATATAGGGTTAAACTTATGAGTTCTTATATTTTGAGTCTTACCGGGTAAAGTAATCGGCGAACCCTCGACTACGGGGGTTCGCCGATTGTGTTTTTAGGGTCTCTTAATCGGGAATAATAAAGAGATGGTGAGATTGGTGCTTCTGAGCGTTAGCCAATTTTATTGTTTTTTGCTATGATGAGTAACGTATAGGAAGACAGGAGGAATGGATATGGCAAGACCCGTTGTGGCAATCGTTGGGAGGCCTAACGTCGGAAAATCGACGATTTTTAATCGGCTGATCGGTGAAAGAGTAGCCATTGTAGAGGATAAACCGGGCATTACACGTGACCGGATATACGGTATTACAGACTGGAACGGTAAATCATTCAGTGTAATTGATACCGGAGGTATTGAAATTGACGGTGATGATACGATTCTGAAATCGATTCGTGCTCAAGCAGAGCTGGCGATTGAGGAAGCTGATGTCATCGTATTTATGTGCGACGCTAAGAGTGGACTTACGAATTCGGATGAAGAGGTAGCACAGCTCTTGTTCCGATCAGGAAAGCCAATAGTACTTGCCATTAATAAAGTGGACAATATGAAGCGTACTGACGAAATTTATGAGTTCTACAGTCTGGGGTTTGGGGATCCTATTGGTGTTTCAGGAAGCCATGGCACCGGTCTAGGTGATTTACTTGACGCAGTAACTGAGCGCCTTCCGGAGCTTACAGAAGATGAATATGATGAAGATGTTATTCGCGTTGCCTTAATCGGGCGTCCGAATGTAGGCAAATCTTCTCTAGTTAACGCAATTCTGGGTGAAGATCGTGTTATCGTTAGTGAAGTTGCAGGAACGACACGTGATGCGATTGATACTCCCTTCGAAAAAGACGGACAGCGTTATGTCCTTATCGATACTGCTGGGATGCGTAAACGCGGCAAGGTGTATGAGTCTGTAGAGAAATATAGTGTAATGCGGGCTATGCGTGCTATTGAACGTGCTGATGTTGTACTCGTTGTCATCAACGGCGAAGAAGGCATTATTGATCAGGACAAACATATTGCTGGTTATTCACATGAGGCCGGAAAAGCAGCGATATTTGTTGTGAACAAATGGGATGTCATCGAAAAAGATGATAAAACCATGCAGAATTTTGAGAAGAATATCCGTGACCATTTCTTGTTTATGAGCTATGCCCCAGTTGTCTTCTTATCGGCTTTGACCAAGCAGCGTTTACAAAAACTGCTCCCGGTCGTTCAACATGTAGCTCAGCAGCATTCACTGCGCATTACGACACATTTGGTAAATGATGTTGTATCCGATGCTGTGGCCATTAATCCTCCTCCAACGGACAAAGGCCGACGCTTGCGCATTAACTATGTAACGCAAGTTGCGGTAAAACCGCCTACTATAGTGGTGTTCGTAAACGATCCTTCGCTGATGCACTTCTCCTATGAGCGCTATTTGGAGAACAAAATCCGCGCAGCGTTTAATTTTGAAGGAACGCCAATCCGTATCTTTACACGGCGCAAATCCGACGAAAGTTAGGGGAGAATCAGTGTGGCACTTGAATTTCTGGTCATCGTTGTAAGCTATTTGCTTGGCTCCGTAAGCTTTAGTGTATTGCTCGCCAAGCTTCTGAAAGGAATTGACATCCGTCAGTACGGAAGCGGGAATGCCGGGGCTACGAATACGCTGCGGGTTCTGGGTAAAGGACCTGCGATAGCAGTGCTGCTTCTGGATGTTCTGAAGGGAATTGCTGCAGTCTGGCTCGGGACTTGGATTGGCGGTTGGGGAACGTGGGTAGCCGTTATCTGCGGGATCGCCGCCATAATTGGCCATAATTGGCCTATATACTTCAATTTCCGTGGTGGCAAAGGCATTGCTACTACGATCGGCGTCTTGGTTACGCTTTGTTTTTGGCCTGCTCTGATCGCAGGAATCATCGCCATTGCAAGCATTTTTATAACTCGCTATGTATCGCTTGGTTCATTGATATTTGTGGTTCTAGCTCCAGTTATTCTTTTGATGACCGATTTTACGCAGCCCGTGCTCTGGACATGTATTACAATAGCACTCTTCGCATTTTGGCGGCACCGTACTAATATTGTGAAGATATTTGAGGGTCGTGAGAATAAAATTGGCTCCAAAGCTAAAGGGGGGGATCGCGTTGTCTGATAAAGTCACCGTACTGGTTGCGGGTAGCTGGGGAACTGCGCTGGCAAGCGTGCTGGCGGCCAATCATTCGGAGGTTTATCTGTGGACGCGTAATCCTGAACAGGCGGCCGAGATTAATAAATCTCATACCAATGAGCATTATCTGCCGGGGAATATTCTCCCCTCTAACATTATTGCAACCACCGATATGGAAACTGCAGTAGTCGGCTCAAAGGCAGTAGTTATTGTTGCGCCTTCATCAGGAATGCGTCAGGTAGCTCATAGTCTGAAGCAATATTGGAAGGAAGATATGCTGTGTGTGCATGCGACCAAAGGGTTTGAGACAGAATCCATGAAGCGCATGTCGACAGTAATATCCGAGGAGCTTGGCATAGCTGAGGCGAACGTTGTGGTGCTCTCTGGTCCTAGTCACGCAGAGGAGGTTGTCCGCCACTGTCCGACAACCGTTGTCGTCGCCTCACCAGACGATAAAGCAGCAGCTGCAGCACAAGAACTGTTCATCAACAATGATTTCCGAGTCTATACGAATCGTGACCTCATTGGTGTGGAACTTGCCGGAGCGCTCAAAAATATCATTGCCCTCGGAGCAGGCCTTTCGGACGGGCTTGGATTTGGTGATAACGCGAAAGCCGCATTACTTACAAGAGGACTGGCAGAAATATCCCGTGTAGGAGTTGAGATGGGAGCGAACCCATTGACCTTTGCCGGGCTGGCGGGTATAGGTGACCTTGTCGTTACGGCAACTAGTCAACACAGCCGTAATTGGCGTGCCGGGTCCATGCTTGGAAAGGGAATGCCGCTTCCGGAGGTTCTGGAATCCATGGGAATGGTTGTGGAAGGGATTCGTACAACGCAGGCAGCTTACGCGATTTCGGCCAAATTGGGCGTGCAGATGCCGATTACCGATCAAATCTATCATGTTCTTTTTAAAGACAGAAGTCCGCGGAGTGCCGTGGAGTCGTTAATGGGGCGAGATCGGAAAGCAGAGATGGAAGCTATTTCTCAAGAAACCTGGGAGCAATGGCATTCCTAAGCTCTTTCACCTTTTACCGGAAATTCTCATATGTTGTTAGTGGGGATTGACGGAGGAGGGATGAAAAGTGAGTAAGAATTTTTCCAAGGATGCATTGAACGCCATTAATAAAAAAGCGGGCAAGAATATTACGGAAGGCGCCGTCAAAAAGCTGGCCAGTACGGTCAAGCCGGGGACGATGCAAAATGAAGCCCAGCTCCGCCAGTTAATCAAACAGGTGTCATCAATGGCTAAGGTACCTGTCAGTGAAGATACTGTGCAGGATATTATCAATGCTGTCAAAAAAGGCGGCGCCAGTTCAGGAACCATGGAAGCGTTAATGAAAATGATGCTTAAAAAATAGCTGCATTGATTTCAAGACAAGAACAAAAGAACCAGGCGAAAATAGCCGGTAGCTTTTGTTCTTTTTTTAATTATCCTATAAAGGAAATTAGAATGGGGTCATGATATAATGGTTCCATTAAAATGCAGCTGATGGGGGAGAATTAGCCATGGATCCAATGACAAAAATGTGGTTGTCCCTGATCGCTATTCTGATTATGGGATTATCCGTTTTTCTAATTACTTTTGCACGCAGTAAGACTAAAGGTCTGATCAGAGCAGTTCTGTCCGTGGTTGCGTTTCTAACGATGATCATCGGCTTTTTAGGCGGAGTGGCTTCCATTATGTGAGCCCTTACAAGAGACAACAGGCCATGCTGAAAGGGGGCGGAAATGGACTCATTATTAATATTAAAGGGGAAAAGCATAACCAAAGAGGTTCTGCCTCAGCAGGGCAGTACGCTGTTGGAGCATGCCTTAAAGCACGGAGTGGATTGGCAAAACTTGTGTACACGCGGGACATGTGCACGCTGTCGTTGTTATATGGAGGCCGGAGCAGAGCTTCTGGAAGCACCAACCAAAGCTGAAGAGAGACGCCTTGATCCTGAGGAATTGGAAGAAGGCTATCGATTGGCATGTCAGGCTATTATAAAGACACCAGGAATCCTTATAGCGCTGAACAAAACGTATTTCTAACATAAGGTAACTCATAATCAATTGAGCCTTTATTTTGTGGAAATGGAGTGTGAGGGTATGGCTGCTGCAGAGATGCCACCTGAACTACGTGAAACGTTGAGGAGTGTATGCAATTTATTGAGCAGGGATAGGATGGGAAACTCATCCTTGTGGTTGCTGGGTGGAAGCTGCGGGCTGCAGCTTCATGATGTACCTCTGGCAAAACCGCCTCGTGATATTGATTTGTATGCCGATCTGGGAGAGACCGATTCTCTGCATAATGCTTTAAGTCATTGGTCTCTTGATCACCCAGAGGAAAACTACAGCAAGGATTGTTTCTCCGTTATGAGTCATTACAGGTTTGGAACTTACCCTATAGAACTGGTCTGCGGCTTCAAGATTTGTTCCGGTTATTCACAATATATAGTTGAGACAAGCCTACTGCTCAATGATGCCCCTCTTACATATTTTGAAGGTATAGGATATCTGCGGTTAATGCCCTTGGCTCATGAATTTGTGTTCAATATTCTTCGAGGGCGGAGTGACCGCTATGAAAGCATAGCTGCGGTAATGAGAATGGATTTAGGAAGCCATTTGCCGCTGCTTCAGTCTTTGACCCACCGCAATACATTGGAGGAGTCCCATTTACGTTTACTTGAACAGCAATTGTCAGTATCTTTGTCTCCCGTGTAAGAAAGGAAAGTGACATCATGAAATCTCAACAGGGTTTGACAGTAATATTTCAGCCGGATGACCGAAAAGCTGTGGTGCCCCGGGGTGTTACGCTTTTAGAGGCTGCCCGTAAGGCGGGTGTAGCCATTACCACGCGATGTGGAGGTAAGGCAGGCTGTCTTATGTGTAAGGTAAGGGTAGAAGAACAGGATGCGTCAGCAGTGCGGCCTCCGGGCGATGCAGAACGTCGCAAGCTCGGCAGCTTACTGCATCAGGGAGTACGTTTGGCCTGCCAGACGGCCGTGTGGGAGAATGTGACCGTGACTGTTCCTGAAGATCCCTTAAAGGCCGCAGTTCGCCGTAAGCTGGAGGCTGCGCGGCGTGGAGAGGAAGAAGATTTGTGGTAGGACACTATGTCAATAGAAGGATGACAGAAGAGGGGGAATGACACGGTGAGATACATACGAGCGAAGAGGAAATTCCCGACCCGCACCCTAATTATGATGAGTATACTGCTTTCTCTGGCCTTTTCACTCTCTGGATGTCTGTACCCGAATAAAGAAGAAGGACGGACTTCGGTGAATTACCGCGAAAGTGTAAAAAGGATTCAATCGGCTGTGGATGATTACAAGCAAGAAGAAGGCGTTCTGCCCATAATCAATGCGGAGATAACCACTCCGAGATATGAAAAATTCAGAATTGATCTGGACATGCTGAATAAAAAAGGATATCTGGATGACATTCCGGCCACAGCCTTTGAGAAGGGCGGAAGTGCTTATTTTCTTATTTTAAATGAAGAGAGCAACCCGACCGTAAAAGTAATGGATCTTGAGACGGTTCAGAAGGTAAACGACATACAGCTTCAAGTAACTCGGTTTAAGTCTGCCCATGGAGGAGCTCTTCCCATTGGTGAAGAGATTTATCCAGGGCTCTATTCGATGGATTCGAAAAAGGCGGGAACCGCAACGATTAAGCTGTCCAGTGTATATTCAGGTCAGGAAATTCCGTTTATTATGGATAAAAACGGGAATGTATACGTTGATTATGTTTTTGACATTATGACCGTAATTAATAAAAATGGGGGACCGGGGCAACAGAATAGGGATCTGAGGATTGATTTGGAGGAGGCTTCCTATTATGTTCCTGTTAAATCCTTACCTTATTTGTGGATTAACGAACAGCCTTTCCCTCAGCCGCCGCATTAATTTCAATATCCTAAGAAACCAAGATCGCTACTTCCAGCTGGAGAGACCCTCTAGTATGGAACTAGCGACTTCTTTAGGTTGTGCCATAAATAGTAGTTCTTTTCAAGATCCCGTCCTCATATGATTGATGAGAAAGGTTCCGGGCGCTCTACGACTGCATGCGTACACTACCTCATTAGAAAATCATAAATCAAATTGCGCAATTGCAGGTCATAAATTCGTACTGGATACATATGATGATACTAGTCCAAATGCATGTCCGAGCATTCGGAGTTTAGCGCGGGGCAGTACGTTCCGTCATCGTAAGCGGCTAAGCTTCGGGCGGGCATACGCAAAGCCCGGTTAATGTCCCTAACAGGTCATGAAAGCCGGCGGAACGCGAAGTCGATGCTCTTCAGGCATTTTTTCTTCGGAGTAATATGAGGAGGGGATCTCTTTTGGAAAAAGTGGATATTTTCAAGGACATTGCCGAGCGAACCGGCGGAGACATTTATCTTGGAGTCGTCGGCGCGGTCCGCACGGGAAAATCGACATTCATTAAGCGTTTTATGGAGACGATTGTATTGCCTAACATCACGAATGAAGCAGATCGTGTACGGGCAATAGATGAGCTTCCACAAAGTGCGGCAGGCAAAACCATTATGACAACGGAACCGAAATTCGTCCCTAACAACGCTGTCCAAATCAAGGTGGCGGAAGGGCTTGAGGTGAATGTACGGCTGGTAGATTGTGTAGGCTACGCTGTAGATGGCGCCAAAGGCTATGAGGATGAAAATGGACCGCGGATGATCTCAACCCCATGGTTCGAAGAACCCATCCCGTTCCAGGAAGCAGCAGAAATCGGCACGCGAAAAGTTATTCAGGAACACTCAACTCTGGGAGTAGTAGTCACTACTGACGGTACGATTGCTGAGATTCCGCGCAGTTCTTATGTGGATTCTGAAGAACGTGTGATCGCGGAGCTTAAAGAGGTCGGCAAGCCTTTCGTGCTTGTCATCAACTCTACTCGACCACGCAGCGAGGAAGCACAGCAGCTTCGCGGAGAACTTGCCGCCAAGTATGATATTCCGGTTATGACGCTTAGTGCTGCGAATATGACTGAAGATGATGTTACTGGGGTTCTTCGCGAGGTGCTCTACGAGTTCCCGGTACACGAGGTAAATGTTAACCTGCCTAGTTGGGTTATGGTACTGGATGAGAATCATTGGCTGCGTAGCAGCTACGAAAACTCTGTTCGTGATACAGTGAAGGATATCCGCCGCCTGCGGGATGTAGACCGTCTTGTAGCGCAATTTTCAGAGTATGAATTTATTGACAGAGCCGGCCTCAGCGGAATGAATATGGGGCAGGGAGTAGCCGAAATCGATCTATACGCTCCAGAAGAGCTCTATGATCAAGTATTGATGGAAGTTGTAGGCGTTGAGATCCGCGGCAAGGATCACCTGCTGCAGTTAATGCAGGAATTCTCGCATGCCAAACGCGAATATGATCGGTTTGCAGAAGCACTCGAGATGGTTAAGACCACCGGCTATGGAATTGCAGCTCCTTCGCTGGCGGAAATGGCACTTGATGAACCGGAGCTAATCCGCCAAGGCTCGCGCTTCGGGGTTCGTTTGAAAGCGACAGCCCCATCGATTCATATGATCCGTGTTGATGTAGAATCGGAGTTCTCTCCGATTATCGGAACCGAGAAGCAAAGTGAAGAGCTGGTACGGTATCTGATGCAGGATTTCGAGAATGACCCGATCAAGATTTGGGAGTCGGATATTTTTGGAAGATCACTGCATTCCATCGTTCGTGAAGGCATTCAAGGTAAGATCGCCATGATGCCGGATAATGCCCGCTATAAGCTTCAGGAAACACTCGGACGTATTATTAACGAGGGCTCAGGCGGTTTGATCGCTATTATCCTCTAAGAATAATAGAACTTCTACACTACAAAGATGTGAAGACTTAAGAACAAGCCAGTCTCTGAGGCATTGGAGACCGGCTTGTTTTTGTTTATGACCGCGATTGGAGCAACGGTCCGTTCGCGGAGCGGGCACCAGGGAAAGTCCCTTTACGTTTTTTGAAGGATATAGGTCTAAGAAATCAGTGTTTTATCACCGAAAAGTTAATACTTTCTACTCCTTTTTTAAGTAACGCCTTGAAATTATGATTGCGCTGTATTACTATAAGTTTGTTGCGCTTCAGGGTCACTGGGCGCCAAAGTCTTGCATGAAGCGGGATTATCACGTATATTTTACGCTGAAACGGAAACAGTGAGTGATATTGCAACACATTGGTCGGGGAGGTGAGAAGACATGAACAAATCAGATTTGATCAACGCAGTAACGGAAGCAACTGAACTTCCCAAGAAAGATGTTACCAAAGCAGTAGATGCTGTATTCGAAGCCATTACGGGAGCTCTACAAGGCGGTGACAAAGTACAACTGGTTGGATTTGGTAACTTTGAAGTGCGCGAGCGTTCCGCACGTAAAGGCCGTAATCCACAAACTGGTGAAGAAATCGAAATTCCTTCGAGCAAAGTTCCGGCATTCAAACCGGGTAAAGCTCTTAAAGACGGAATCAAATAAAGATTTCTACATATCCCATTCCTTATTTGGTTACAACAACAATGCCGCCCTCCAAGGCGGCATTTGTTTTTTGAAAGCATAAAAGGAAATTAATAGGTTCAGAGGAGGATTAGAGATGAATGAGAACAATAATACCGGCAGCCCCATTCCTACTGGAAGCGATTATATCGTAGTTAAAGCGAAGGAAAACGGTGTTCAAGTAATCGGGCTGACCCGAGGTCTGGATACAAGGTTCCACCATACGGAAAAGCTGGATAAAGGCGAGGTGCTCATCGCTCAATTTACCGATCATACCTCGGCGATGAAAATTCGCGGCAAAGCTGAAATTTGGACGAAACACGGACAACTGGAGAGTGAAAGCTGAAAAGCAGGCATAGCCTGCTTTTTTTCGAAATATAAGTAAGTATGACAATCGTATAAAGGACGAAAGACACGGATACGATGGATAGAGGGGGAAGGTCCATGAACCGGGGATGGTGGATCGGTGCTGTTCTGCTGCTAAGTGCAGCATCTTCTATATTGCTGCCTAAGCTGGCTGAAGTGGATTCTCTCCTTCAGACGGAGCATGGGGTGCTGGAGACTTTCATTGGCGGGAGGGATAAGGTTCTTGATGAGGACAATCTCGTTGATCAGTTGGGTTCACTGCCTCTAATGTTATCTATTGACAGCGCGGGCTGGGAGAATAATATTCTGTCACTGGATTTGAAGATCACAAGCAATGACCCCGACCCGGAGGCAATATATAAGGATATGTCAAAGGTTATTTCCTTCGCTTTTCAAGATACACCTAATGTGAACGAGCTACTGTTGCGTGTCATAGTTGAGGATAAGTGGTTAGGAAGTCGTAGGCTTTTGCTGGCGGGTGACATCAGACGCACCGAATGGTCACGCGAGCTGCAGCGAGAGCTTGATTCTACCGCGAATACTCCCCTTTCGGATCGGATTAAAATGGGTTTTCGGATTAGCGAAAGTGATCTATGGAAAAAGCAGTTCATATCTCCCTGAACAGGGTAAAAGAAACTAGGACCATCCACGATGCGTGACAAAAAAACATGTGATATAATAGACAAGATTGTGAACAAAGAAATTGTCATAATGTCATTGGCTCGGAGGCTGAAATGAAACCGTACCGCATACCACAGCTAGCTAAACCCTATACAGACTACGATATGATTCAGCGGCATGCGGAATTGCCGCCATTTCCTGATGTCCGTGGACATTTGTTATATATATTTCTCAATCATGGCGCCTCGGGCCCGCAACATAACGGAGAATTATATACATTAGTAACCACACTTGTACAGCTGGGGCTGGATACCCATGAAGTCATTGACCGCTCTAATGGGGATTCTGACAAAGATACTATGCGTTCCCGTCAGCTTAAGGTGCTTGCTGGAGATTACTTTAGCAGTTGGTTTTACCAATTACTCGCAAAAAGCGAACAGATTGAGATGGTTGGTACCCTCAGTACGGCCATTGCTGAATTAAATGTAATGAAGGCAAATCTATACAGTAAAATGCGGAGAATGCTGCTCACAGCGGAACAATATCTGCGACACACGGTACAGCTGAATATGCAGCTGTTCCTTTCTTTTACCCCATTGATCGAAGAATCCGTTGCGGATCTGTGGCAAAGTCTGCTACGGGAGTTCTGCCATTGTGAGACGGTAGTTATGGAGCTGCGTCGAAGCGTAGAACCTACGGGAGCCATTGACGGTTACTGTTATTTGCATTTGCTGAACGCAGTGACAGAAGACGAGAAGCCCCTGCTGCAGAATCAGAATATCGACCATAGGGACTGGAAGAAACTAACAATGAAATATAAATGTGATTCACTATTGAAGGACAAATTACATCAATCAGTGGAGACCATTCAAGGAATACTGCAAGGTGTTAAAGATGAAAGCTTAATTAAAGAATTAAGTGCTGTGCTGGATCGATTCCTGCTCCAGATGAAAATTACGGGACAAGCTGCCGGGGAGGGTTAATCATGTCTATAGAGAAAACAACAGCCGCCTCAGAAAATGCTGTGAAGCCCAAAGAGCAGTACGTACACTCCGTTTTTGAGAGTATTGCGGGCAATTATGATATTATGAACGATATTTTAAGTTTTCGGCGCCATAAGGCGTGGCGTAAGTTCGCAATGAAGAAGATGGCCATGAAGTTAGGAGACAATGCAGTCGATTTATGCTGCGGGACTTGTGACTGGAGTATTACAATGGCGGAAACCACCAAGACCGGTTCGGTCATTGGATTGGATTTTAGCGCTGGAATGCTTGAGGTTGGCCAACGCAAAGTGAAAGAACACCGTCTTGAAGACCGGATTTCGCTCGTACAGGGCAATGCAATGAATCTTCCATTCGGGGATCACTCCTTTGATTATGCAACCATTGGCTTCGGACTGCGCAACGTGCCTGATCTTGTTCAGGTGCTTAACGAAATGAAGCGGGTGGTGAAACCCGGAGGTATGGTCGTGTGTCTGGAGCTTTCCAAACCTACAGTTCAGCCGTTCAAAGGCGTGTATTATTTTTATTTCCAACGCGTGCTTCCCTTACTGGGCAAGTTGTTCGCTAAGAGCTATGAACAATACAAATGGCTTCCTGAGTCACTGGCTCTTTTCCCCGATCGGGAAAAGCTGGCTACTATTTTTCGTGAAACCGGACTTCAAAAGGTCGAGTCTTATCCTTTAACCGGTGGCATCGCTGCACTTCATATTGGACTCAAGGAGAAATTGGATGTTTAAGAAAATGGGCATCTTTTTACAAATGATCAAGTTTGAACACACTGTGTTTGCCTTGCCTTTTGCTTTTATGGGGGCATTACTTGGTTCTGTTGTTATGTATGGATCATTGCCATCATGGAGTAAGATTGGTTGGATTGTAATTGCAATGTTCGGGGCACGCAGTGCGGCCATGGGACTGAATCGTCTGATCGACCGTATTAGTGACGCCAAAAACCCCCGGACAGCCGGGAGAGCTATTCCAGCAGGCCTTCTGAAAGCAGGAGAAGTGATTTTATTTATCGGGTTTTCATTCTTTTTGCTATTTTGGGCCGCCTTTAAGTTAAACCCTTTATCCACTAAACTTTTGCCGATTGCCGTCTTTTTACTTGTCTTTTACTCTTTTACCAAACGCTTTACATGGGCATGTCACATTATTCTTGGTTTGACGATCGCATTAGCACCGCTTGGAGGTTGGGTAGCGGTAACAGGAACTGTAGACTGGACGGCAATGGTATTCTATTTCACGATTGTTTTCTGGACGGCGGGTTTTGATATTATCTATTCCTGTCAGGATGTTGAGTTTGATACCAAAGAAGGTCTTTACTCGATTCCCGTTCGATTTGGTGTCGCTCGTGCTCTTCTTATCGCTCGGGTGTTCCATATTCTTACAGGTGTTGGATTCGTATCACTGTTGTTTATTACCGATTTGAGTTGGTGGTATGTTGCAGGAATGCTAATTGCCTATATTATACTTTTTTACGAGCACCATATTGTATCACCAAGCGACTTGAGCCGTTTGCAAACCGCATTTTTTACGATGAATGGCGTGCTCAGTATAGTCGTGTTCTCTTTTACCTTGATTGACTTGGTGGTGCAGTTCTACAAATGACCCACTCTAAACCAAAGAGCTTTGTAGTAGGAATTACAGGTGCGAGCGGTGCGGTCTATGGAGTTCGCTTAACTGAAACCCTGCTGTCTCTGGGATTGACTGTGCATTTGGTGATTAGTAACGCGGGTTGGCGTGTGCTTAAAGAAGAGCTCGGCGTTAATACCTCAGACCGGGACGGTTTTTTGAGCGAAAAGTTCAAAGACTGCCCCGGTTCTCTGCTATATCACCCTATTGCAGATATTGGTGCGTCGATTGCAAGTGGTTCCTTTCGGGTGGAGGGTATGATCGTGATGCCTTGCTCAATGGGTACACTCTCTGCGATCGCTGCCGGAACCTCGGATAATTTAATGACTCGTGCAGCAGATGTGATGCTTAAGGAAGGACGCCCTCTGGTGATCGTCCCCCGTGAGACGCCTCTGCATGCCATACATCTTGAAAATATGCTGAAGCTTTCTCGATTGGGAGTGCGAATCATCCCGGCAATGCCAGCTTTTTATTACGGACCTCAGAATTTAGATGACATCGTCAATTTTATGGTTGGTAAGGTGCTGGACAGCTTTAATATTGAGCATGCCTTATTCCGCAGATGGGAGGGTTGACTTATGGGTAGTGACGGTTACACCGTTATCGGTAAGATCAGCTATACAAACTCATGGCCGGTATTTTATAATTTTCATCCCTCATCTCTCAAATACCCTGCAGAAATGGTGTCTGAGGTGCCTGCGGTTCTCAATAGGGGAATGAGCCAAGGCACTATACATGTAGGGGCGTTATCTTCTTTTGCCTATGCTGAGGCCAGCGACCGGCTGCTGCTTCTGCCGGATTTGTCTGTCAGCTCGGATGGGCCGGTCAAATCTATTATGCTATTCTCTAGAGCTCCTTTAACGGAGGTGGCAAATGGGATTATCGCCGTAACCAACACTTCTGCAACCTCTGTAAATCTGCTGAAGATTTTACTTGAGAAGGCTTTCGGTGGAAAACCTCAGTACATAAGTGCTGATCCCGATCTGGAGGATATGATGGAGATTGCCGATGCTTGCCTGCTTATAGGGGATCAGGCCATTAGAGCCTCTTGGCAGGATCAGGGCTATATTGTTACCGATCTTGGGGAACTATGGAAAGAGTGGACGGGGCTGGGAATGACTTTTGCAGTCTGGGCTGTGAACAGGGAAGCAGCCGAAGAAAAGCAGGAAGTCATAGCGGAAATTGTTGATGCCTTTGCAGCAAGCAAGAGACTCGGTCTTCACGATCTTGCGCCCATTGTCCAAGATGCCTGCATTGCCATCGGAGGGACCGAGGCCTACTGGTACGGGTATTTCCGTAATTTATGTTATGATTTTGGAGAAAGGCAGCAAAAAGGTCTGAATCTCTATTTTCGTTATGCCTATGAAATGGGTCTGCTGCCGCAGGAAGTGAAAATGGAGCTTTGGAGTCACAATCTGCTGACTAGGGTGAAAGAATGAAACGACTGCAAATGTTCGGTTTGCTAAATAAAGATATGGATCATATCGAAAAAGAGTTATATCGCAGCGTCCAGGGTGATGATGACTTATTGTCCGAGACATCTCTGCACCTGTTGAGGGCAGGGGGGAAACGTCTCCGGCCTGTATTTGTTCTCATGGGGGGTAAATTCGGGGATTATGATCTGGAGAAGCTGAAGCGTATTGCTGTTCCATTGGAGTTGATCCACAGTGCTTCGCTTGTACACGACGATGTTATTGATGATGCGGAGCTTCGGCGTGGTGAGCCAACGGTAAAGTCTAAATGGGGCGATAAAATTGCCATGTACACCGGCGACTATATTTATGCTAAGGCCTTGATTATGACCAGCGAGTTAAAAAATCCGAGAATCCACCAGATATTGTCTAAAGCTATGGTGGAAATGTCCATTGGTGAGATGGAGCAAATTCGTGATTTTTTCAATAGTGAGCAAAGTATACGCCATTACCTGCGACGGATTCGCCGCAAAACGGCCTTGCTTATCGCTATCAGCTGTCAGCTTGGTGCCCTTGCTGCAGAAGCCAATCCGGAAGATGCACGGCTACTCTATAACTACGGTTACAATGTGGGGATGGCCTTCCAGATCCGTGATGATCTGTTGGATCTGTCCGGAACAGAGAAGCAAATCGGTAAGCCGCCGGGCAGCGATATGAGGCAGGGCAACATTACCCTCCCTGTTATCTACAGTCTGGAGGATGACAGGCTTCGTGACCGCTTACTTGTGGAATTGGATTTAATCCGCGGAGGTCGGACGGAGGTGGGGCGTGCTATCGACCTTATTCTTTCCGGGGATGGCATCACTCGGGCAGAGGAATTGGCTTCTCGATATATCTCAAAAGCACTTGCAGCGTTGGATGGCCTTCCGAATAATAAGACGAAGCGCAACTTGCGTGATATTGCATTCTTCGTTACAGGGAGATCTTATTAAAATTATTAGCGGATGGACCTAGGTACAATATTAATCGTTCACAGACATAGAAGTTTCTGTTAAAATATCGAAAAACACATCATTCGTATGGAAATGGAGAGTGGACCCTATGGAACAAACGTATCTGATGATCAAACCGGATGGTGTACAGCGTGGATTAATTGGCCGCATCGTTGCCCGTCTAGAGGATAAGGGATTCAAATTGGTGGCAGCAAAGCTGTTAACGGTTACAGAACAACAGGCTAAGAGACATTACGCCGAGCATGAAGGTAAAGACTTTTTTCCAGAGTTGGTTTCGTTTATTACATCAGGTCCTGTTTTTGCAATGGTCTGGGAAGGTGATGAAGTGGTGACCTTGTCGCGGATGCTTATCGGCAAGACCAAGGTAGGCGATGCTTTACCGGGCACCATTCGTGGTGATTTTGCCAGTCATACTCCTCTTAACCTGATCCATGGTTCCGATTCTCCTGAGAGCGCGAAGCGAGAAATCAGCAATTTTTTTACTCCTGAGGAATTAGCTCAGTATCAAAAAGACATCGCAGCTTGGATTTAGAATCCAGGCGGGAGGCAGGGGAAGAAAATTATGTCCGAACGTGAAGTAGCAGCCGTGGATCCTGATTATACCGGGTTTATCCATAACATTAACAAGAGTACAGGCATCGATCTGTCTCAATACAAGGAAGCCCAGATGAAGCGTCGTCTGACTACTCTTCGTGTAAAGAATGGATATCATAGTTTCGCTGATTTTTTTGCCGCAATGATGAAAGATAAAGCCTTATTTTATGAGTTTTTAGATCGTATGACGATTAATGTATCGGAATTCTGGCGTAATCCCAATCGCTGGGAAGTATTGCGTGATGTTATACTGCCTGAACTGCAGCAGGGGAACCGCAGACTGAAGGTATGGAGTGCAGCATGTTCCACAGGAGAAGAGCCTTATACGCTGGCAATGATCCTGTCCGACAAAGGAATTCTAGGGCAGACGGGTATTCTGGCTACGGATATTGATGACGGTGCATTGGCCAAAGCTAAACAGGGCATCTACCTGGAGCGTTCGCTTAAAGATGTGCCTCAGGATGTAGCTCAGCGTTACTTTACACCTGAAGGGCCGATCTTTAAGGTGAGTGATTCCTTGAAAAAGAATATCGATTTCCGCAAACAGAATCTGTTGCTAGACAAGTTTGATGAAGGCTTTGACCTTATAATATGCCGTAATGTAATGATCTATTTTACTGAAGAGGCCAAGAACAAACTTTACCAAAAGTTCTCCAGTAGTCTTCGTCCCGGCGGGTATTTGTTCGTAGGAAGCACAGAGCAGATCTTCACGCCATCCCAATACAACTTCGAATCCACGGAGACGTTCTTCTATCGTAAAAAATAAAGCCTAGTACATATCCATAAATGTTTCTGCGTATACTTTCACCTGTAAAGACTGATACTGCATAGTAGACTCAGTATGATAAGTGAAAGGTCGTTAGCAAACCATGGACAAAAGCAAGGTTATTGCCGCTTATAGACGCGGATTTATTACGATTCACGAATGCGGGCAAATCCTTGGTGTGGAGGAAATGCAGCTTAAGCGTCTTCTTCAACAAGAAGAGAGTAAGCGGGCTTTTCCAGAGCAAAGGCAGCCCATCGGAGGCTGATCTGATCTCCAGTATAAGTCTGAAGGCGTCGTCTCTACCCGTAAGGGTAGGGACGGCGCTTTTGTTTAGATATAAGAAAGTATAAGTTTTCAGTATACTTTGCTTATATTTCTACGAGAAACGGATACCTGAAAGCGATATGGGTATCGCTGCTTCGAAAGCATAGGCTTCATTAAGGACGGCAAAGCCTTTTCTTCTTATAATCCTAACATCAGTTTCTTGTCAAAGAGGATTCCCTATACTATAATGAGCAAAGATCATAAGGATTTTAGCGGTTTACAGTTTAAAAGTGTGAAGGGGGAACGCAGCATGAGTTTACGCTATTTGACGGCGGGGGAAACGCACGGGCCCCAGCTAACAGCCATTATTGAAGGTTTACCTAGTAATCTTACACTGAATTTTGAGGAGCTTAATTTTCAGTTGCAACGGCGTCAAAAAGGTTATGGACGAGGACGGCGGATGCAGATTGAGAAGGATACGGCTCAAATTGTCGGCGGAGTTCGTCACGGCTTCACGACCGGAGCTCCAGTTGCCTTGGTCGTAGAGAACAAGGACTGGACCCATTGGAAGAACATTATGAATATTGAACCTATTCCAGGTAGCGATGAAGAAAAACGCAGGGTGAACCGGCCGCGTCCTGGGCATGCGGATCTGAATGGCGGATTGAAATATAATCTGACGGACCTCCGGAATGTTCTGGAACGCTCCAGTGCACGGGAGACGGCAGCGAGAGTGGCTTGCGGTGCTGTTGCAAGACAACTGTTGGCAGTCTTTGGTGTCAAGATAGCAGGTCAAGTTATTCGGATCGGCGAAATTGAAGCACCGGCTAACCAATTACCTATTGATGAATTAATCGAATTAACGGAACAGTCCTCGGTACGAGTGGTAGATAAAGAAACAGAACTGAAGATGGAGTCTTACATAGACAAAATCAAAGAGGAAGGCGATTCTATCGGAGGAATTGTCGAGTGTATTGTGGAAGGTCTTCCGGTAGGATTGGGCAGCTATGTACAGTCGGACCGCAAGCTGGATGGAGCGATTGCCGGAGCTGTAATGTCAATAAACGCATTTAAAGGTGTAGAAATCGGAATAGGCTTTGAAGCCGGCCGACTGCGCGGTTCACAAGTGCATGACGAGATTATGTACAATGCGGAGCAAGGGTACTACAGAGCAAGCAACCGTTTGGGAGGATTTGAAGGCGGTATGACAAACGGGATGCCTGTTGTGGTACGCGGTGTGATGAAGCCGATTCCGACACTGTACAAGCCTTTACAGAGTGTAGATATTGATACCAAGGAACCTTTCACAGCTCAGGTGGAGCGTTCGGATGCATGTGCGGTTCCAGCAGCCTGTGTCGTGCTTGAGAATGTAGTTGCTTGGGAAATCGCCAAGGCATTCCTGGATAAGTTCGGCGGAGATTCCATCGAAGAGATTAAAGCTAACTATAACAATTACCTGTCACAGCTGGAGAGCTATTAATTATGCGGAGTATAACGGTAGATTTGGGCGAACGTTCTTATCCTATCCACATTGGTAGCGGGCTTTTACAAAATATCGGTGCAAGGTGTGTCGAAGCTGGTTATCCGGTCCGTAGTCCGCTGTTGCTCGTTAGTGACACCTCCGTAGCCCCTCTTTATTTAGCGGATCTTGAATCCCGCCTTCGTGAACAGGGTTATACAGTGGTTAGTCATATTATTCCTTCCGGTGAGGCTTCGAAATCATTGACTTCCTTCGAAGAAATAATGACAACAGCTATCAAGGCAGGCTTAGACCGCAGTTCTGCTGTAATCGCTCTGGGTGGCGGTGTAGTTGGTGATTTGGCAGGCTTTGTGGCTGCTACTTATATGCGGGGAATCGGCTTTATGCAAATACCCACCACTATTCTTGCACATGACAGCAGTGTTGGAGGCAAGGTTGCAGTAAATCACCCTCTTGCTAAAAATATGATAGGTGCCTTCTATCAGCCATCAATGGTCCTGTATGATTTGGATACGCTGAGTACACTTCCGCAGCGTCAGGTATCTTCCGGGCTGGCTGAAGTCGTGAAGCATGGTCTGCTTGTAGACCGTGACTTTGCCTACTGGTGTCGAGAGCATGCTTCGGAGCTTCTGGATTTAAATCCTGAAGCACTAGGCTACGCACTGGAACGAGGCTGTTCAATCAAGGCCGATGTGATAGCAGTTGACGAGAGGGAACAAGGGCTCAGAGCCATTCTGAATCTCGGACATACCATTGGTCATGCCATTGAGGCTGTTAGCGGTTACGGTGTGGTTTTGCATGGTGAGGCTATTTCCATAGGCATGGCCGGTGCTGCGCTTTTAGCTCATAAGCTGGGCCGTGATAAGTCTATATATGAGGAGACCGTTTCCATGCTGTCTTCCCTCTCTCTTCCGGTGACTCTCCCGTCCCATTATGATGAAGAAGAGTTGATGACGGCTATGATGCATGACAAGAAGTTTAAGGAAGGCAAAATGACCTTCGTTATTCCGAATTCCATCGGTTCAGTCAGCATCATCAATGATGTACCTGAGACCGCTGTACGTGAGGTTTTAACACAGCTTAAGAAGGAGGGAAGCCCGTGGTAAACCGGGGGATTCGCGGAGCAACAACGGTTACCCGCAATGAGGAAACCGACATTTTACATGAGACCGTGGTATTGCTTCGTGAGATTGTCGAACGCAATGATGTAATAGCGGAAGATATTTGCAGTGTATGGATTACGATGACTGCAGATCTGGATGCAACATTTCCGGCGCGGGCCATCCGCGAGATTGAAGGCTGGGAAATGGTGCCGTTGATGTGTTCAACAGAAATACCTGTTAAAGGAAGTCTGCCGCAATGTATCAGACTGATGGTACAAGTTAACACAGACAAGAGCCAAAGGGATATTCAGCATGTCTATCTGAATGAGGCCCAGAGACTGCGTCCTGATTTATCCCAAAGTAAATCATAATCTAAAGCTCGGGGTTGTAAATAACTGTGAGCTTCATGTATAGTGTAATTAGTCGAGTAGAGCAGAGTTAGTTGAGTAGAGTATAGTTGAGCAGAGTGCTATGGATTTATTAGTATAATCGGATTACGTTGTACAGGGTTCATCATTTAATCCTACGCTGGAGTTTATTTGTGATATCAGTGTATCCTGAAATGATGCCATTCTGTAGATTTCGAAGCCGATACTATGCTCTTTTTAACATACTTACTTACATAAACCTCTACTTCGGTGGAGGTTTTTCTGTATTTTAACACCTATAACATTCCCTAAGGAGGGCTCATAATGACGAACCCCAGCGCCCAGGAAGTAGTAAAACTATCCAAGCAATATAATTTGATTCCTGTTGTCAAACGGCTGCTTGCCGATATGGAGACACCCATCCGAATCTTTCAGCGTTTTGCAGGACGTGACCGCGCCTTTTTACTGGAAAGTGTGGAGGGCGGCATTCAATGGGCCCGTTATTCTTTCATAGGCAGTGATCCCTTTCTAATGATTTCCGGTAAAAAAGGTGTAATCAACGTGGAATGCGGTGGAGAAAAGAAGCAACTCAACGGCAAACCCATTGAAGAGCTTAAGGCACTACTTCGTTCCTACCGTAGTCCTAAGCTTGATGAAATGCCACCATTCACAGGTGGGGCTATTGGTTTTTTCGGATATGACCTGCTGCAATATTATGAAAAGCTACCGTCTCATGCTAATGACGATCTTAATATGGATGACATCCGCTTTATGTTCTGTGATCGGATCATTGTGTTCGATCATGTGAAGCAGCAAATTCTTCTTGTCGGCAACCTGCATATTAAAGACGGTGACACCGACTCCGATATCAGAGCCAATTACGAGGAGCTTAGCGACAAGCTGGAGGCTATGGCAGAAGATTTGCAAAAGGAAGGTCCGAAGGAGAATGTGAACCGTCGCAGCATCCCTTCGGACATCGAACTTGGCGATATACAATCCAACCTCACCAAGGAACAATACATTGGCAATGTAGAGCAAGCTAAGGAATATATTCGTGCCGGAGATATTTTCCAGGTTGTATTATCCCAACGTTTCCATATCGATACTGAAGTGTCACCACTGCATGTCTATCGTTTGTTGCGGACCTTGAACCCATCCCCCTATATGTACTATTTGAAAATGGATGATGAGATCATTGTCGGAACTTCACCTGAAGCACTTGTCAAAGTGGATGGGGATCGGCTTGAGACACGCCCCATTGCCGGAACGCGTCCACGGGGTGAGAACGAAGCTATGGATCGGGCACTTGCCGCAGAACTCCTGGAGGACGAAAAAGAGCGGGCAGAGCATTTGATGCTGGTCGATCTGGGACGCAACGATTTAGGTCGAGTTTCCAAGTTCGGATCCGTGAAATGCGATTCTTTTATGGAGATTGAAAAGTACTCGCATGTTATGCACATAGTATCCAATGTCTCGGGGACTTTGCGGGAAGATAAGGATTTCTTTGATGCTTTCCTATCTTGTTTGCCTGCCGGTACGGTTTCCGGTGCGCCTAAGTTGCGGGCTATGGGAATTATAGCTGAGCTGGAGAAGGAAGCCCGTGGTGCTTATGCCGGAGCTATTGGATATCTCGGATTTTCGGGAAATATGGATTCATGCATTACAATACGAACCATTATTTTTCGGAAAGGGCGGGCGTATGTTCAGGCAGGTGCGGGTATCGTCTGGGATTCAGTTCCGGAGAAGGAATACGAAGAGACAGTTAACAAAGCCAAAGGGATGTTGAAGGCGATTCGAATGGCTGAAGCGATGTTCCCGCCGGCGGTAAAACAAAATGAGGTTATCAACCAGGATTACTTGTATGAGTATACACCTTGAACAAGGATTGAATCATAGAGATTAAGCGCTAAATTCATAAGGCTGGGGGGAGAAAGAGATGGAAGCAACGCAAATTATTCAAGCCGGTATTAAAGGACTGATTGAGGGTGATAACCTTACCCGAGGGCAAGCAAGGGATATTATGGTGTCAATTATGGAAGGAAGTGCATCCCCTGCCCAAATCGGTTCATTATTGACCGCGCTGCGAATTAAAGGGGAAACCGTGGATGAGATTACCGGATTTGCAGAGGCTATGCGCGGCTTCGGGACACATGTAGTCACAGAAACCTCTAGACTTCTGGATACATGCGGCACAGGTGGATCTGGTATTTCCAAATTCAATATTTCGACTGCCTCAGCGATCATTTCCTCTGCGGCTTCGGTACGGGTGGCTAAGCATGGAAACCGATCAGCTACCAGCAAAGCGGGTAGTGCAGATGTTCTCGAAGCACTCGGTGTTAACATCCATTTGAATGCAGAACAGGCTCGGCAGTGCTTGGATAACATCGGGATATGCTTCCTCTTTGCGCAAATTTATCACCCGTCTATGCGTCATGCCGCCGCACCTCGCCGCGAGCTTGGTGTTCGGACAGTGTTCAATATGCTAGGTCCCCTTACAAATCCGGCTGGGGCTGATCGCCAATTGCTAGGAATATATGACCGCAACAAGACAGAAACCGTTGCTACCGTATTGAGGGAGCTCGGCTCCAAGCGTGCTCTTGTGGTAAGCAGTTTGGATGGGCTGGACGAGATCAGTATCTCGGCGCCTACCCAAGTGTCTGAATTGCGGGGGGGAAGGGTAACAACTTTTGAAGTGACTCCACACGAGTTAGGCCTTGAAACGCATCCCTTGGAGAACGTTCTAGGCGGTGATGCGGTTGAAAATGCAGCCATCATCACTTCTGTGCTTCAAGGGGCCATGACTCCTTACCGGGATATTGTCCTCGCGAATGCCGGCGCCTGTATTTATGTTGCAGGACTTGCCGATACGTTGGCGGGCGGTGTGGAGAAGGCAAAGACTGTAGTAGATTCGGGACAAGCGCTCCGTAAGCTGGAACAGCTTGTGGCCATGACGAAGGAGCTTAACTATGTATCTTGATAAGATTATCGCCACCAAGATTAGAGAAGTTGAAATTCTTAGTACAACATTTTCCTTGACTGAAGCAGAACGGAAGATTGCTGAATTACCAGCAACAAGGGGCTTTCGGGATGCGCTGACGAATCGGAGAAATCGGAGTATGGGTCTTATCGCCGAAGTGAAAAAAGCATCGCCCTCGAAAGGTTTGATCCGAGCGGATTTCGACCCTGTTGCTATCGCTAAGGGATATGAAGCCGGAGGTGCGGATTGTTTATCCGTTCTGACGGATGTTGATTATTTTCAAGGCAGTGGTGCTTATTTACAGCAGGTTCGTAATGCGGTGAAGCTTCCTCTGCTGCGGAAAGATTTTATAGTTGATGAGAAGCAAATTTATGAGGCGCGATTGCTTGGAGCGGATGCGGTGCTGTTAATTGCAGCGATTTTGACACCTTCTGTGCTTTCAGCCTTTACAGATATTGCCGCAAATCTCAGCCTTGATGTATTAATTGAGGTGCATGACCAGAGTGAACTGGAAGCAGTGCTTGAAACTGGCAAGGCAGTGGATAATCATGTTTTGCTCGGAATTAATAATCGTAACCTTCGAACTTTTGAGACATCATTGCATACAACGGAGATGTTGGCTAGCCTTATTCCACAAGGAGTGCCCGTTATTAGTGAAAGCGGGATTGCCGGCCCGATGGATATTGAATTTCTAAAAGGTACACGGGCTGAAGGAGTGCTGGTAGGGGAATATTTGATGCGTCAACCAAATGTTGAGGATGCCATCAATGGGTTGCTGGGCGCTCTGCCGGAAGGAAGGATTCGTGTCAGAAATGACTAAGACAATGGTAAAAATCTGTGGACTTCAGGACGTTGAAGTGCTAAAATCTATGTTACACTTGCCTCTGGATTATATCGGACTTGTCTTTGCACCGAGCCGTCGCAAAGTTACACCTGAAAGAGCCGCTGAGCTTATAGCTGAGCTTGAGGGCTGGAAGACAGGAGAGGCTCCACGGACTACCGGAGTTTTTGTGAATCCTGAGATTGAAGAATTGAGAGAGCTGCTCTCTGTGGTCCCGCTGGACGTGATTCAGCTGCATGGTGATGAGGGACCTGATTTTTGCCGTAAGGTGCAGGAAACATTTCCACAGGTTCAAGTCTGGAAGACAGTCTCAGTTGCAGCACAAGATAACAGCAAGAATGGAAATAACTTTAGAATCGAAGATTTTGCCGGTTCTGTACATGCGCTGCTGCTGGATACTTATGATCCTCAGCAAAAAGGCGGTTCTGGTCGTACATTTGCCTGGGAAAAAATCCCGGGATATAAAGAGCAAGCGGCGGCACTAGGTATTCCGCTGTTCGTAGCCGGTGGACTCCATCCTGATAATGTTGGAGAACTGCTGGAGGGTTATGCTCCTGATGGAGTTGACGTTTCCAGCGGAGTAGAAACAGACGGTCTAAAGGATATCGTTAAGATGACAGCTTTTGTAGAGAGGGTGAAGCAATCATGATAGAAGTTCCGGATCAGCAAGGACGTTTTGGTTCCTTCGGAGGACGTTACGTACCTGAAACTTTGATGAATGCATTAATTGAGCTGGAAGAGGCTTACCGTAAGTATTCCGGTGATCCCGCTTTTCAGGCTGAAATAGATTATCTTCTTAAACAGTACTCCGGGCGGGAGACTCCGCTTTATTACGCTGAACGTCTCAGCAAGCATCTTGGTGAAGCCAAAATATACTTAAAACGTGAAGATCTCAACCACACAGGAGCCCATAAAATTAACAATGCCATAGGTCAGGGCATTCTGGCTAAAATGATGGGTAAAACAAAGGTTATTGCAGAAACGGGAGCGGGGCAGCACGGGGTCGCGACAGCAACAGTTGCTGCGCTGCTCGGGATGGAATGCAAGGTATTCATGGGAGAAGAGGATACACGCCGACAAGCGCTTAATGTATTTCGTATGAAGCTGCTGGGAGCCGAAGTTATTCCGGTTACCTCGGGTACTCGCACACTGAAGGATGCTGGGAATGAGGCGCTCCGCTATTGGGTCAGTCATGTCGATGATACGTTCTACGTGCTTGGTTCTGCAGTAGGCCCTCACCCTTATCCGATGATGGTTCGTAATTTCCAACGTATTATCGGTGACGAGACTAGACGCCAAATCCTGGAGGCTGAAGGCCGTCTGCCGGATCTGCTGGTGGCTGCTGTAGGTGGCGGTAGTAATGCCATCGGGATGTTCTATCCTTTTGTTGGCGATGATGGTGTAGGGATGATAGGTGTAGAGGCGGCTGGTAAAGGAGTCGATACCCCTTTCCATGCGGCCACAATGAGCAAGGGAAGTCACGGCGTATTCCAGGGTTCTATGAGCTATCTGCTGCAGGATGAGTATGGACAGGTTCAAGAGGCTCATTCCATATCGGCAGGTCTGGATTACCCGGGAGTTGGTCCAGAGCACTCCTACTTAAAAGATATCGAACGTGCGCAATATGTTCCCGTAACGGACGATGAAGCTATGGATGCCCTAAAGCTGTTGTGTGTGACCGAGGGTATTATCCCGGCGCTTGAATCGGCCCATGCTATAGCACATGTCGCTAAGATTGCTCCAAGTCTTACTAAAGACGATATTATTGTGATCTGTCTTTCGGGCCGCGGGGATAAAGATGTAGAATCGATCTTGGCCTATACAGAAGGGGCGGAGAAGAAATGACAACCGAAACCACTAACCGTATGGATGTGACTTTCCAGAATTTGAAGCAGCAAGGACGGGCGGCTTTGATTCCTTTCCTAACCGTAGGAGATCCCGATTTGGAAACGACACTTGCTATCATTCAGGAGCTGGAGGCAGCCGGAGCAGATATGCTGGAGCTGGGTGTTCCTTATTCAGATCCCCTAGCCGACGGGCCCGTTATCCAACGTGCCTCGGCTCGTGCTCTTAAGAGCAGTATTCATGTAAGAACCTGTATGGAAACGGCGCTTAAGGCCCGTCAAGCAGGAAGCACCCTTCCCTTTATCCTATTTACTTATTACAATCCTGTTCTGCAAATGGGATTAGATAACTTCTTCGCGGAAGTGAACAACCATGAGATCAGCGGGTTAATTATCCCAGACCTGCCAGTTGAAGAATCCGCGGATATGCGCCGCCGCAGCCGCGAGGTAGGAGTGAATCTTATTCCCTTGGTGGCTCCAACCTCCAGTGAACGAATCGCCAAGATCGTAACTGGTGCAAGCGGATTTGTGTATTGTGTTTCCTCATTAGGTGTAACTGGGGAACGCTCCTCTTTCCACGCTGGTGTAGAAGAGTTTATCAGCTCTGTCCGTCAAGCAACGGATCTGCCGGTAGCGGTTGGTTTTGGGATTTCTACCAGTGAACAAGTTGCACGGTTCGCAAGTATATGTGATGGAGTTGTAGTGGGTAGCGCTATCGTTCGTAAAGTTGAGGATGTTATTCCACTTCTCGACAATCCAGCGACTCGCAGCGAAGGGCTTTTGCAAATCCGTGAATTTGTGGCACAATTAAGACCAGCGGAGTCGAGATTACTCTAGTTGAATGAATGAACTAATATGATGGAGAGCGAGGGACGTTGAATGAATCCGAAACCTAGTATTGTGAATTTACCAGTCTACAAACCGGGCAAACCTGTAGAAGAAGTGAAGAAGGAGCTGGGCCTTAATGAAGTGATTAAGCTTGCTTCCAATGAGAATCCTTACGGATCTTCACCTAGTGCCAAAGCAGCCATCATCTCCGAGCTGGACAATCTAAGTATTTATCCGGATGGATCTGCTGCTGAATTAACCTCGGCTCTAGCGGCTCATTTAGGAGTAAATAGTGACAATATTATATTTGGTTGCGGCTCTGATGAGATTATAGCGCTGATAGCGCGTGCCTTTTTTCTGCCTGGCGATGAGACGATTATGGCTGATCAGACGTTCTCTGTCTATAAGAGCAATGCTGATATCGAGGGTGCCGTTACTATAGAGGTGCCGCTAGCCGCTGGAACTCATGATCTTGAGGCAATGCTGTCTAAAGTCACTGACCGGACAAAAGTAATTTGGGTATGTAACCCTAATAACCCAACCGGAACCATAGTTTCGGCAGATGCATTAACAACTTTTCTGGATTCGGTGCCTAATCAGGTAATGGTAGTATTGGACGAAGCTTACTCTGAATATGTAACGGATCTAACCTACTCTGATGGAATCAAGCTGTTAGAGCGTTATCCTAATCTAGTTGTTCTGCGCACCTTTTCCAAAATTTATGGCCTTGCAGCTCTTCGAATTGGCTATGGTGTCGCAAGACCCGAAATCATTAAATTAATTAATCAGGTACGTGAGCCCTTTAATACTTCCCGGGTAGCTCAGGCAGGAGCTTTGGCAGCATTAGGGGATCAGGATTATGTTCAGGAGTGCCGTCGTTTAAATGCTGCCGGAATTCTACAACTGCAGGCTGAATTTAAACGTTTGGGCTTGGAATCCTTCCCAGCACATGGAAACTTTATTATGGTTGATGTTCGGAAGTCTGCGTTAGATGTATTCGAATCTTTGCTGCGAAAAGGGGTTATTGTAAGAGCTGGACATCGTCTATATCCAACATATATTCGAGTTACTGTTGGCTCTGCGGAGCAGAATAAGGCATTTGTTGAAGCTCTGGAACAGATCCTTACCGAGCAAGGTGTAAGAGCATAGTTGCCGCAGCAGTTAATAGATAATATAGAAGGCAGGTAGTTCAAAGAACATGACGACAAAAATAGCTATATTCGGCGTCGGCCTGATCGGCGGCTCTCTGGCCCTTTGCTTTAAGGGCAAGGAGGGTCTAACCGTTGTAGGCCACGCCCATCGCCCCGAATCAGCAGTGAAGTATGTCAGCAGAGGTGTTGTTGATAGTGCGACACTTTCGCTTGAAGAAGCGGCGCTGGGTGCTGATTTTATTTTTTTATGCGTACCAGTGGGGATGCTTGAGAGTTATTTGCAGCAGTTGAGCGTGCTTCCACTTAAACCGGGCTGCATCATTACGGATGTTGGCAGCACAAAAGCAAGCATTGCGGCTTGTGCGATCTCCTTGGATCTTCCGAATGTTCATTTTATTGGGGGACATCCGATGGCAGGATCTGAACGTTCGGGAGTGGAAGCAGCGTCCTCCCTATTATTCGAGAATGCGTATTATGTACTTACACCACCACCTGGAGTCCCTGAACAAGCTTACCGTTCCCTTGAGAACTTGCTACTACATACCAGAGCACAGATTGTCCGTCTGGAACCGGAGCGCCATGATGAAATTGTTGGAGCGATCAGTCATTTGCCGCATATTATAGCGGTGGCATTGGTGAATCAAATCCATGCGTATGATGATACTGATTCTTTATATAGTACTTTGGCCGCCGGAGGCTTCCGTGATATCACACGGATTGCATCCAGTGATCCCGTAATCTGGCGCGATATTTTGTTGAATAATCGAAATGTTATGCTCAAGCTGCTAAAGGACTGGAATCAGGAGGTTTCTACATTTGTAGATCTGCTGGAAAATGAAGACGGGGCAGGTATTGAGGAAGCTTTCAATGAAGCGAATGGTTTTCGCAGCCAACTGCCGGAACGGCGAAAGGGTATGATTGCCCCCTTGTTTGACCTACACATTGATGTGCCTGACCATCCCGGCATTATCGGTCGGATTGCTACGGAGCTGGGAGACGAGGGAATCAATCTTAGCAACATACAAATTATTGAGAGCCGTGAAGATGTCCCTGGCATCATGCGTTTATCCTTTCGGCAGGAGCATGATATGGAACGGGCCAAGATCCTACTGCAGCATAATGATTATTTGGTATATGTGTAGGACCGGGGCCTTTGCCCCGGTTTTTTGTTAGGGTTGTTCAAAAAATAGACAAAAAAAAGACCGCTTTCAAAAAGCGGCCTTTGCTCACTAGGAGCAGCAGTTTTGGATAGGAGTGGAGAGAAACCATACTGTACTTTTATTATATGTATACGTTTACATTCTGTCAATACTTATTTGCCAATAAATAGTTGGCTTGTAAAATGCATAGAATGCACACGGCAAAAAGTTAGATGAAAGATGTGTTCTATATGAAATAGCATGGAACATAAAATGTTAGAACGACCGATACGAGCAACACTGTTTACACTGGTAATGTTAAAATGGATATTGCGAAATAAAAAAGGGATCAGAGGTTGACTCTATGAGCGAACAGAGCGGAGGGTCGGAGGGATTCTGGAGAAACGTTAGTGTTCGCCTTTAAAAACAGCGATCGTAAGAACCCTCCGAACCCGTAGCGGCTTGTTTCAGAAACGGTTCAACCACTGATTTTCTATTTTTGCGAATCTACCAAGTTAATGAAATTTTATAGGGAAGTATGTTACAATAGAGAAAGTATTTTTAGAGAATACTATATTTGTCACGAACTGAAGCATTCCTGGAATATTGGGTATGTGAATATACATAAGCATTTCATTGATTGTGAGACCGCAACTTTTTAAGACCTGCCCGGTAATAATAACTAGGACCGGACGGGATTATACGTGCAAGGCGAGGAGGGCCGATCCCACCATGACGGATTCCCAGTTGATCCAGCTAATTAAACAAGGGGATACAGAACTATACTCGGAATTGATGCGCCGGTACCAGCGCAAGATACTGGCATTTGTTTATCATATGCTCAAAAACTCTCATATGGAGTTGATCGCAGAGGACCTCTGTTCAGAGACGTTCTATAAGGCGTTCCGAAGTCTGCATTCCTTCCGTGAAGTTGATGCATCTTTTTCAACTTGGTTGTATACGATTGCTCGCAACACTGTACTGAGCGAGCTTAGAAAACATCGTTCGGGTAATGTTTCGTTAGAAGAAAGTGGATATACACCAGTAGCTCCGCAAGAGGTTGCTCCTGAACAGGCTGCACTTCGAAAAGAACGAATGAACTTAGTTCGTGATGCGATTAACAACCTTCCAGAGAAGCAGCGCTCGGCGCTGATCCTGCGTGAATATGACCAGATGGATTATCAGGAAATTGCTGTGATTTTAGATCAGAGTGTAAGCTCTGTAAAATCACTTTTGTTTCGTGCCAGGAGTAGCGTGAAGCTCCAACTCGAATCCTATTTTTATGAGCCTGTATTTGAAGAGCAGGTTGAGAGGGTGTAAGGCCTATGGACTGCAGGGAAGCGCAGGATAATATTCCACTCTTGTGGGACGCTCCCCCCACACATTTTAGGCGGATTATATTAGAGAAGCATATTGCAGGTTGTCCATCTTGTGCACATGAATGGGCGATATGGCAGGAGAGCAGTCTGCTTTTGCATGAAATGAAGGAAGAAGTTAGTGAAGAACGTGCTGAGGCTATAAATGCTAGTGTAATGGAGCGGATTTATCTCGAGAGTCCTTGGTTGTTGCCGGGTGACGGGAAATCGGCAGGTAATTCTACAACCTTTCGCCGTAGAATCAGTCTTTGGATAGCATGCTTTCTGGCTGTGTTTCTGTGCAGCTTCCTATACTTTACAATGTTTAAAGATCCCGGGAAACTTACTGCGTCGCAAAGTGGTATTGTGGATACAGGTGTGGCCGGATTAACAGTGGACTGGACGTCTTCCTACCCTGCGACTGCCGCTGATAATGGGATTATTGAACCTCTAGTTGCAAATATGGGACCATCTCACCCGCAATATTGGATGATATTGTCTATGCTTGGTATAACATTATCCGTGATCTCTTTAACACGTTTGAATCGGTACCGTAGATCATAAGAAGCTCCTTTACGAATTTGTAAAGAGAGCTTTTTTTGATGGGCTGATGTCCCCAAAATACTTAAAAAGAAGACTTTTGAATTTATCCGTGGTACATTAAGAAACAAAACACGAGAGAGGACAGGTGCGCTAATGATAATTGGCTTAATACGCCATGGGTTAACAGATTGGAATGCAGCAGGGAAAATTCAGGGACAAAGTGATATTCCACTAAATGACGAAGGGCGACAACAAGCGGAAATGCTGGCTGATCGACTTCGGCAGGAGACCTACCAATGGGATTGTTGCATTACCAGCAGCCTTTCTCGTGCGGAAGAGACCGGGTCGATTATTGCTGCCAAGCTTAAGCTTCCTTTGCTAACCCCTGATCCTAGGATCAGAGAGCGTGCATATGGACAGGTAGAAGGACTTACAGCAGAAGAACGTGAACATAAATGGGGTAAAGATTGGAATCAGCTCGATTTGGGTCAAGAAAAAGACGAGCAGCTGCAGAGCCGTGGACTTGCCTTTATGGAGGATATTTCTATAAAATATTCGGGTAGCAACATTCTGGTTGTATCTCACGGTGGATTTTTGGCTCAGCTCTACAATGCGCTGTATAAAGATAAATATTCAGAACGAATTGGCAATTTATCACTTACTATTTTGGAGAAAAAGGAACAGGTATGGAACCCTTTGTTATACAATTGTTCCCAGCATATTCTGCAAAAGCAGCACTAACCCGGCGCCACGGGTTATTTTTTTTGCATTAAAGGGAATAAAAAGGCTAGTATTTCCCATAATGGTAGTAAAACGGCGAGGCGATAAAAGATGAATCTGGCGGATATGCTCACCTATGCAGACATTGGTCAATTGACCGCTATTGCGGGCCGATACCAATGCGAATGCAAACGAAATTCTAAGCACGACCTGATTCAGAACATATTGATCACCCTAGGAAGCAGAGATTTCATGAAGGCTCACATTCGGGAGTGTTCTCCGGGTGACCTGCGATTCATGAACATGTTATTGTTTGATGAAAGAAGCTACTTCAGTCTTGAGGATTTGCTTGCGGCGGCTCGTCAGGCTACATTTGATGCACCTGAGGATAAGAAAGGCAGTTACCGGGATATAGTAACCCGCTTTAAGAGCAGTGGATGGATATTTAGCGGTCCCTCCCAGCAGACCCGTTATTTGTTTCAGGTGCCCATAGATCTGAAAGAGCGCTTCCGTGATCACATGGGGGAAAATATCAGAGAGCGGATCGTATTCAGCGGTGAGCCTGATATCTACAGAGATGAAGGTGATATGAGTGCTCTGGATCTCATCTTGCTGTTACGTTATGTTAAGGATAACGAGCCGGAGCTAAATTTGGAAGGTGCTCTGTATAAAAGATATCAACAGGGTCTCGTGAATGCCCTTCACGTTCCCGAGCCGCTCCTTACTAAAGGGGGGTGGACTTTTGGATACGGGAGAGCCTTCGAACACTATCCGCCGAGGTTAGCCCTGCTGTATGACTATGCTCGCCACCGTCGCTGGATTTCGGAGGAAGGGTCACGTCTCAAGTTATCTCATGCAGGTCATTTGATTCTTGAGGAAGGAAAATGCGAGAGCCTGATGCAGTTATACTCCTTTTGGTTAAGACTGTATAAAGGCGCAATTCCAAACCTGCCATCACTTATTTACTGGATCAGCCTTTGCACAAGTGAATGGGTTACTGTTTCTTCATTGCAGGAGGCTGTAGGGTGGTTAATTAAGCCGTTTTATTATGACGATGCCAGTTCAATTTTAGAGAAGCGTATTTTGCGTATGATGTTGCATTTAGGGTTGATACGTCTTGGGGAGACCTCAGAGGGACTTGTGGCAAAAGTTACTCCTTGGGGAAAAGAGGCGGCCAAACCCAAGCAGTTAATGTAGTGGCAAGGGGGAGAGGGAAATGCGAATTGCTTATGGTTCTTACATACCGCAGCTGGATGGTTCCGTTTATATTGCCGAAGGAGCAAAACTGGTAGGTGACGTCAAGGTTGGGCGTGACTCCAGTATTTGGTTCAACGCTGTACTTCGGGGAGATTTGGCACCGGTTGTAATTGGGGAACGCTGTAATATCCAGGATGGTGCAATAGGTCACGTCGGTGAAGGTTTGCCACTTCTATTGGAAGATGAAATATCAGTAGGACATGGAGCTATTATACACGGCTGCAAAATAGGTAAAGGTACATTAATTGGAATGGGTGCAATTGTTTTGAACGGTGCAGAGATTGGTGAATATGCTTTAGTAGGGGCAGGATCTATTGTAACCGAAAACAAAATAATTCCTCCCTATACGCTTTCTTTGGGCTCACCAGCCAAAGTTGTACGTGAGTTGACTGAACAAGACCTGCTCAGAATGGCTCACACAGCTGAGAGTTACGTAAAGAAAGGTAAAGAATACAGGATTTTTTAAACAGCGGAGGTGTATCGAATGGACAAAATGAAGGCTACCTATGAAGTGATGCTGGGTCTAGCGGCGGAAATGGTGTGGGACGAAGCGCTGCGTAAGCGACGTAGCGACATATTGTACCGGGAGATCGACACAGCGCTGGCTGCCGGAGATGAGGCAGCTTTCCGAAATCTGACTGAAGAACTAAAGAGCTTGGCATAAAGGAGTGCAGCGTAGGCTCTGTATCGTCCTTGTAAATTCTTAAGAAACGGATTCTGTTCAAAATAGAACAGGACTTCCGTTTCTTCGTGTTGTAGTATTTGAGGAGACAATGAAGTGGGGAGAGGTTCGATAATGAAGTTTAGTGATTTTGATTCGCATAGCTGGGAAGAAAATTGCCGTTTTTATGATACTTGTCTTATTCCGTTCACTGGATTGACGGGATCGGAAAGTCCTGTGGAAACCGTTGCTGCTTTAGAAAGATTAAGAGATTTCATGGACATGGTTGAAAAGCCTTTTCGTGGCCGTATAGTTACATATCCAGTTTTACAATATGGGGGAGAGCATTCCCTGAAGCTCATAAACGAGTTGTGCTGTAATGTCAAATCCAAAAATTTCCGGTATGCCATAGTGTTGACTGCTGACATAGACATTTCTGAGCGAGAGATTGTTGAAAGCGATTTAGTTCTATCCCAGCCTACGTTTAGAGACCTGTCGAGCAAAGATGTGCAGGCATTTACAGCTGAGAAAATACAGGAACTGTGGCTTAAAGATGTTCCTCTTTAAATGTGTCTAATTAGCGACAATTTTAACGGGTAATCACTTTTCAGCTTGTCACAAAACGGACAATATTCTTGACGATTTTTAGGACCATAAGATATGATTAGGTTGATCTCATATGACATGTGATTATTATCATTGAAAACGCATTATAAATGATTGTGGCAGCTTGGCCATGGTCTTAGAGGAAAAGAGAATATCAGAGAAATATGGCATCTTTGGGGCTTCACTGATAGGTGCTTGATACTTTGAAGAGGGGGTTATAAACAATATGAGCAGCCATAATGAGCAACAAGAGACCTGGCCCGACAAACCACCCGGCCGCAAAGAAATGTCACGCAGACAATTTTTAACGTACACGCTCGGTGGCGCAACAGCCTTTATGGGAGCCGGAGCGATCCTCCCCATGGTCCGTTTTGCTGTGGACCCCATTCTACATAAGAAAGGCAAGGGGGATTTCATTAAGGTAGCGGAGACCAAGATCATTACAGATCAGCCTCAGGAATTCACCTTCGAGCTTCAGCAGCAGGATGGTTGGTACGCCAGTACTGCTACTCTAACTGCCTGGATTCGTAAAAATGAAAAAGGAGATATTTATGCGCTCTCACCTGTATGTAAGCATTTAGGCTGTACAGTGGGCTGGAATAATAACAAAAGCACTCCTGATGAATATCATTGTCCTTGCCACGGAGCGCGCTACACGAAGGCTGGAAAGAACCTGGCCGTAGCTCCTAAACCACTAGACCAATACACCCTGAAAATTGAAAACGGATGGGTGCTTTTGGGTGATATCATTCCGAATTCCGAAGTCAACAAGGAGGCGTAAATCTGATGTTTAAAAATGTCTATAACTGGATCGATGAGCGTTTGGACATTACGCCAATTTGGAGAGATGTGGCTGATCATGAGGTTCCCGAGCATGTAAATCCGGCTCATCACTTTTCGGCGTTTGTGTACTGCTTTGGCGGACTTACTTTTTTCATAACTGTTATACAGATTTTATCAGGTATGTTCCTGACGATGTATTATGTTCCCGATATCATAAATGCTTATGCCAGTGTTGAATATTTGCAAACCAAGGTTGCCTTTGGACAAATTGTTCGCGGCATGCACCACTGGGGCGCAAGTCTTGTAATCGTTATGATGTTCTTGCATACCATGCGGGTCTTCTTTACCGGATCCTATAAGGCTCCGCGTGAAATGAACTGGGTAGTGGGAATGCTGATCTTTTTCGTAATGCTGGGCCTTGGTTTAACGGGCTATCTGCTCCCATGGGATAACAAAGCATACTTTGCCACTAAAGTTACACTCGAAATTGCTAACTCCGTTCCTGTTATGGGTCCGGTACTTAAGGAACTGATGCAAGGCGGAACAATAGTTGGGGCAGAAACACTTACCCGATTCTTTGCTCTTCATGTATTCTTCCTCCCGGCGGTACTGCTTATTCTGCTTGTAGGACACTTTATTATGATCCGCAGACAGGGTATCTCAGGCCCGCTATAAAATAGCAAACCTATAGAGAGGAGGAATATAATGGCACACGGCGATAATTCCAAAGAAAAAATTGTATATGTCGGTGATACACGCGTACGTAAAGGAAACGGATTCATTACGCCTCCTGACTATAGTGCCTATCCGGGCAAATCAGAAGCCTTTATTCCAAATTTTCTGTTGAAAGAATGGATGGTTGGCGTAGTTGTGCTTGTTGGTATACTGGTGCTCACGATTTCTGAACCGGCACCTCTTGGATTTCCGGCGAAAGCGACTGCTACGGTAATTCCTATGCCCGATTGGTACTTTCTATTTCTGTATCAATACTTGAAGCTTCCTTATGCATCAGGCAGCTACATCGTTTTGGGAACACTTGGGGTCACGGGTGTAGCTTTTGGAGCTCTTCTTCTGGCACCGTTTCTGGATACAGGCAGAGAGCGTCGATTCTATCGCAGACCCATTGCATCGTCACTGATGTTTCTCTCCTTGGCAGCAGTTATTTATCTTACAAATGCTGCTTGGACAGAATATAAACATGAAATGGCTGCAACTGGCCAAATCCCTGAGGATATTCAACGTGAGGAAAAGGCAGCCGAGAACAAAGCTAAAGGTCTTCCGACCTCCAGTGCTGTGCAGATAAAAGAAGTTGCCATAGTGGACAAGGATGATCCGGCAATGGCTTTATTTAAACAAGCGACCTGCATTTCTTGTCATGCGACTGATTTAAAGGGAGGAGGAGGACCTTCACTTCGCGGCGTGGGAGATACACATGACAAGGAAGGCATTCTGACGATAATCAAAGAAGGCACTGGAAACATGCCCAAGATGTATGATGTTGCCATGGATGCGGGTCTAAGTGATAAGGATATTGATGATCTGGCAGGATGGCTTGCGAAACAAAAAAGTGAACAGTAAAATAAGAGTATGACGCGAAGCCTGATCGTATATGCGGTCAGGTTTTTTCGTGAGAACAAGTACAGTTGGGATAATTCGGGGGGTTTGCTGGGTCAATGCTTGGAAAATGGAGCGAAAAAATACTTATAAACCGATGGTTCTTATGGTTTCTCTTCACCGTTAACTTCCTCGGGACGATCTATGGTTACATATGGTATGGGAATCAACTGGAATACACTGCCGCCAATTACCCGCTCTGGCTGCTGCCGCTTGTTCCTGACAGTCCGACAGCCAGTCTATTTTTCACAATAGCACTGCTATTTCTGCTCTACCCACCAAAAAGCATAGCTGTCACAACCTTGCGTGGGTTGATCGAAGCATTAGCTGTCATAACATCCATTAAATACGGGATATGGGCGGTCAGTATGATCGTTGCTGGTGGCTTTCAAGGAGACGTTATCAGCTGGAAAGACTGGATGCTGATGGTTTCCCATACGGGGATGGCTATCGAGGTCCTGCTATATGCCCGATTCTTTTTCTATCGAAAAATGCTTCCCCTTGCCCTTTTATGGACTCTTTTTAATGATACTGTGGATTATTCTTACGGGGTATATCCATGGCTGCCAAGAGTGCTTGAGGATGATGTGATTAAGGTTCAGACGTTCACTTTTATCTTGACCTTGTTTAGCGCGATAGTGGCTTGGCTGCCAAAGGGACGAAATCAGGCTTTGTAACCTTCATTTGTGTTCTAACCCTTGTCCTTATGCCATAACTATAAGGCAGGAGGGATGTCTCATGCCGCGTAAGGGGTATAATCGAATTATTATTCTTCTCTTTTGTTGGATGCTGTACCTGGCTTTAGGGGGAGTTACGGCCTTTGCAGCTACCGCCGGCAATGCCTCTGGGGCTGGCAACGGAGCTGAGCAAGTGAACGCTAAAAGCCGGGCACTTCAATTGGAGCAAGCCGCAGAGACTTTATATGGACACGTCTTGGAGGGTGATGTAACTAAGGTTCGACAGGAGACGGAGGATATATCCCGCCTGTTTGTTTCATCTTCCTTCGAAGGTCTTACTTCTGTAGAAGGTATTAATGCGCTGTCAGGTGTTATTATAGATCTCAAGGCAGCTGTGGCCGGAGTTGAGGTTTCGCCCGAGCGTTGGGAGTCTGCTGCAGCTAAATTACGACTTGCGGCTAACAGCCTTAACCACCCGCGTCAGCCGATATGGACACAATATTATAAGCTGATCCGTGAGGATCTAAATAACATGGAAAAAAGCTCAACACTAAATGATGTTACAGCTTGGAAAGCTGCACTTCAGCGTCTGCAAAGCCGGTACGATACGATTAGACCAGCTGTAATCATATCCCGACCGGCTGAAGAGGTTAACGCCTTCGACTCCTGGCTCTCCTATGCAGCGGGTGCGATCTCTTCTTCCCAACCGCTTGACCGTGCCCGCCTTCTTGAGATTGTTTCGTATGGACAAGAAGCTGTAAGGGTGTTGTTCGGTAAAGAAAAGGATGAGCCAGCATTATCTTTACCCATGGCTCCAGAGGAATACGGAATATGGGCGATGCTCGCTGCTTGCTTCATTATAGGGGCGTTGGTATACACCGGTTACCGCAAATACCGAGCAGATAAACAAGGGTGGACAACGGTCTAATCTACTCTTCAGCTGAATTATATAGATTGAGAACCACTTACAGATTTGATTGTTCTCTAGTAACCTATCATTACAAGTTAGTTTTAGAACCAGCTTGCTACTGGGACTTTGTCCTCTGTCCTCTGTCCTCTGTCCCTGTGATAAATAAAGTTTAGAGGGAAAGTGTCCCCGTAAATCATAAATAAAACCGTTTAATCAACATATAGAGGGGAAAACCTCCTATAAATTTAACAAAATTATCTATAATGTGTAGCGTCAAGAAGTTTGTGTATGAGAGTAGAAGTATCTCCTCAGGTATCCACGACAAATACGGCAAATCGTCTACCTACAGGAGTTTCAAAATATAGTTGCACAATGTACACTTATATTTCTCCCATAGCACACTTTAGGGTGTTTAATTGCACTTTATACACTTATTTTATGGTATTCCGGGGTTTAACCGGCATATCCGTGTTTTTAGTTGCACAAAGTACATCTATCCATACATCCGAGCGCCAAAAGCTAGAAATAAGTGTATAAAATACATCTATTACACTGACTACCTCTGTTTTTTCGGTAGGTAAGGGTTAAGTTTATGTAAGAGAGTAGAAAGTAGTCCAGAAGCGAGAAGGTACGAAAGGTAATATGAAAAACCTTAGGAGCGATAGCAGCGCCTTGTATCCGAATTAATGTTACTACTTTTGTGAGAAGCATCAATGCGAACCCGTTGGAAGTCAATGATCGGCTTTGAATTCACTTTAAATCAAAAGTTCAGTCTATAGAGCTGAAATTTATTAGTTAACATAAAAGAGCCGATTTGAATGGTTAAATCCATCAAACGGCTCTTTTTGTAAATTCTGCAAGTAATAGTTACAAGAGTTTTAGGTTTCGCGGAACCCTTCTCCGTGTACATCATGAACATCATTGATAATAACAAATGCCCGAGGATCAACGGACTTAACCAACTGGCTAAGTCTGCGGATTTCCTGACGTGAAACCACACAATAAACCATATGTTTTGCCTGCTTGGAATAAGCGCCGATGGCCGGGATCAACGTCACTCCACGATCCATTTCCACTGTGATCAAATCGGCAATTTCAGGAGCGTGATCGCTGATGATAGTAAAGGCTTTAGCAGCATACGCACCTTCCTGGATAAAGTCAATGACTCGCGAAGAGATAAAGACGGCTACAAGAGTGTACAGTATCTGTTCTCTTGGGATATATAGCAGAGAAGCGCCAATAATAATGATGTCAATCGAAAGGATCACTTGGCCCATACTCCAACCAAAGTTACGACCGCAAATTCTGGCGATGATATCGACACCGCCGGTGGTGCCACCAAAACGAAAAACGATACCAAGACCCGCTCCTAAAGTTACCCCTGCATATAATGAAGCGAGAATGAAATCATTCTGTGTAGTGAAGGGCACGATCCATCCGGATTTAATCATTCTTTCGAACAACCATAGGAAGAAGGACAGCGCTCCGATTCCAACTCCTGTATAGGCGATTTGCTTGCCGCCTAGAATTTTCCACCCTAAAAAGAATAACGGAAGATTCAGTATTAGAGTCGTCAGGAAGATAGGGATTTGGAAGGCATAATTCAAAAGAATTGTAATACCCGTTACCCCCCCCTCCATCAGTTGATTGGGGATAATGAAATAGAGCAGCCCGAATGCGTAAATTGCGGTACCGAGCAAGATAGGTGCTACGGTTTTGGTTATTGCAAATGTTTTGGTTGAATTCATATGATCCCTCATTTTTTAAAAAAGATTTGTCATCAAAACGTCTTTACGATAACATAGGGGCAAACAGAAGGCAAGATGCAGCAAGGAGGATGAGGTACTATTTATGGAAAAAAGTCTTGGTGACATCCAGCGTGAAGTTGACGCCTATATATCCCAATTCAAGGAGGGATACTTCAGCCCTTTATCTATGCTAGCGCGAATGTCCGAGGAAGTCGGAGAACTGGCGCGGGAAGTTAACCATCAATTCGGAGAAAAACCGAAAAGACAAGATGAAGCTGATAATTCCATTGAGCTGGAGCTTGGAGATATCATGTTTATAACGATTTGTTTTGCCAACTCTTTAGGTATTGATCTAACTGAGGCGCATAATAAGGTCATGCATAAATTTAATACACGCGATGCTGAACGATGGACCAAAAAACACACGGATTGACCTGTGTTAACATATGCTGTACCAAACGACCGGCATTTAGCCGTGAGGATGGTGCATATGAGTCCCGATGATTATATTAGACAGGCATACCGCTGTATATTACGCAGTGACTTTGCAGAAGCCATTGTTTGCTTCGAAGCGGCAATTTCGCAAAGTCCAGCTGATGCGGAAGTCCGTTACCGCTGTTCTATTACCTATGCTCGTAACGGAAGATTAGACAAAGCCATTGAGCATGCTCAAGCTGCCGTAAAGCTGGACCGCAACAAGCCGGAGTATACTTTGCACCTGCAGCATTTAAAGGGCTTAACGCTAGTGCAGGAAGCCAAAGGATTGCTTGAAGCGGAGGAGAAGAGCAGTGACAACCCTTACCGACCTATTACCTTATTAAAAGAAGCTGTGACGCTGGATCCCTTGAACGGGGATGCTTATGTATGGCTTGCTCTCGCCTATAGTCGTATGAATGAACACTTGCAGGCAATTGCTGCTTTGAAGGAAGTAATATCCTTGCATCCCGATGACGCCGGATTGCGGCAATTAATGAAAGATCTTCAGAAATCATTACAAAAGTATATGAAGTAACTATAGAACTAGTGAAAGCGGGGGAGTCATCGAATGAGTAACAAAATCAGAGTTATTGTAGCCGGTGCTGGTGGAAGAATGGGTAAAGAAGTGGTAAAACTTGTGCTTGAGGATGATGCCTTGGAGCTGGCGGCAGCGGTTGACCGTTCTTCGCACGAGCAGGATGCAGGCCGGCTTGCCGGCCTGCCAGATGCCGGAATTATCGTTTCAGAAGATTTAGAGAGTGCTTTAGCCTCAAGCGCAGCAGACGTACTGGTTGATTTTACTACGCCTCAATTTGCTTATATAAATACAGCACTGGCTATTAAATACGGGGTCCGCCCGGTGATTGGAACTACAGGATTCACACCAGAACAGATTTCGGAGCTGGACAAGCAGTGCCAGGATCAGGGAATTGGTGGGTTAATTGCACCCAACTTTTCGATTGGTGCCATTCTTTTGATGAAATTTGCCGCACAAGCCGCCAAATATTTCCCTCATCTGGAGATTATCGAGTATCATGGAGACCAGAAGCTGGATGCACCCTCAGGAACCGCGATCAAAACCGCTGAGATCATCTCAGAGGTGCGGAAAGAGCTGCGTCAAGGGAATCCGGAAGAGGAAGAAATTATTGAAGGATCACGCGGAGGATACTATAACGGATTCCGTATTCACAGTGTGCGTCTTCCAGGAGTGTTTGCTCAGGAGGAAGTTATTTTTGGCGGCTTTGGTCAGTCCTTGAAGATTAGACATGATTCCTACGAGCGTGCTGGGTATATGCCGGGTGTGAAATTAGGCATTGAGAAGGTAATGGAATATACCGGAATGATATATGGATTTGATCATTTTATTGAGTAGACGGGAGAGAACTATCAGATGAAAATAGCATTTATCGCACATGATCGCAAAAAAGAGGAAATGGTTAATTTTGTTACGGCTTATGAACATGTCTTTGAAGGCCGTGAGCTTTACTCTACCGGAACGACAGGCCAAAGAATTATGGAAGCAACTCAGCTGAAGATAAACCGCTTTATGTCCGGACCTCTTGGAGGAGATCAGCAAATAGGCGCATTGGTCGCTCAGGATGAGCTTGATCTAATTATCTTTTTAAGAGATCCATTAATGGCTCAGCCGCATGAACCTGATATTACAGCACTACTTCGGCTTTGTGATGTCTACGGTATTCCGGTAGCTACTAATATTGCCACAGCGGAGATTCTGGTTAAGGCGATTGACCGCGGTGATTTTGCTTGGCGAGATCTTGTACATAAGTACAAACCGGGTGTGGAGGAATGAAACTCGATATCCTTATCTTTGGTGCCCATGCAGATGATGCTGAAATTGGAATGGCAGGAACGATTGCGAAGCATGCGGCTGCTGGATTTTCAGTTGGCTTGTGTGATCTTACGGCTGCGGAGATGTCCTCTAACGGTACAGTAGAAAAGCGCAAGCTGGAAGCGCAGCAGGCTGCAGAGGTATTGGGGGTTAAGGTGCGTACCAATCTTGGACTACCTGACAGAGGTCTTTTTATAACAGAGGAGCAATTGGCAGCAGTGACTTCGGAGATACGCAAGTACTCTCCTGATCTTGTGTTTGCTCCCTATTGGGAGGATCGGCATCCCGATCATATCGCTTGCAGCAAGCTGGTAGAAGAAGCTGTATTTAATGCCAAGCTCCGTAAATATCTGCCGGACATGCCGGCAGTCTCGGCACCTCAACTTTATTTCTATTTCATTAATGATTTAGGGCGCGCGGATCTGATCGTTGATGTGACAGAGCATTACGAAGCCAAAGAAAAGGCGCTTTCCTGCTATCGTTCACAATTTCAGAAGACTCCGGGGGAGGATTTTGTCTCTACCCCGTTAAACGACGGCTATATAGAACGTGTACGATCTAGAGATATGCTGCTTGGGCAGCGAAGACTTATACCTTATGCGGAGGGGTTTGCAACTAAAGTTCCCCATACCGTGGGATTTTTCACTGCAGGTTCTTCGCGCGTACAGAAGCCTTAATCATAGGTCAGAGAGGGGGACGGAACTATGGAGCGGTTATTAAAAATAGGCATTACCTGTTATCCGTCTCTTGGCGGCTCGGGTGTTGTGGCAACTGAACTGGGCAAGCTATTGGCTGAGAAAGGCCACGAAGTTCATTTTATTACACATAGTATCCCGTTCCGGCTTGGAACGTTTCAGAAAAATATTTTTTATCATGAGGTTGAGGTCAATGATTATTATGTTTTCCGTTATCCTCCTTATGACTTAGCGTTGGCTACCAAGATGGCTCAGGTTGCCAAAATGCAAGGACTTGATTTACTGCATGTACATTATGCTGTTCCTCATGCAGTCTGTGCACTCCTGGCCAAACAGATGCTGGGCAATCAAATTAAGGTTGTCACTACTCTGCATGGTACTGACATTACCGTATTAGGCCATGATGAATCGCTTAAGGATCTCATTCGTCTGGGGATCAATGAAAGTGACGCAGTAACGGCGGTATCATTGGATCTTATTCAGGAAACGCACCGGGCACTTGATATTACGCGTAATATTGATTTGACTTATAATTTTGTAGATAAACGTGTCTATTATCCGCGTGATGTTTCTGATTTACGCGATGATTTTGCTAACCCTGATGAGAAAATACTTATGCATATTTCAAATTTCCGTCCAGTTAAGCGGGTCAGCGATGTCATTGATGTTTTTGCCCGTGTGAGCGCCAGACTTCCTTCGCGTCTATTACTTGTAGGTGAAGGTCCAGAGCTGCCGAAGATACAGGCTAAGATCAATGAGATGGGGCTGGAGGATAAAGTGCGATTCCTTGGCAAGCAGGATGATGTTGCCCGGGTTATATCCATGGCTGATTTGCTGCTGCTTCCTTCAGAGAAAGAGAGTTTTGGTCTGGTAGCGCTTGAAGCAATGGCTTGCGGCGTGCCTACCATCGGTTCAATGACCGGGGGGATCCCCGAATTAATTCAGCACGGAAAAACAGGCTTCCTCGCACCGGTCGGTGACACTGCCGCTATGGCAGATTACGCTATAACCTTATTATCGGATGAGCACAAGGCACAGCAGTTCAGGGAGGCTTGTCTCAGACGGGCGTGTGAGGATTTCAATAAAGATAAAATTACGAGACAGTATGAGGATATATATTACCGTGTACTGGGTTGCAAGGTACCGGGATTGGACGTAGTCCGAGGATAAGGAGTTATAGGTATGAATTGGACAATGGCAGATCCCGGAATGGCGATGGCTGCCGAAATTGTAGTCACTCGGTTAACTTCAAACGGACATGAGGCTTTTTGGGTGGGTGGCTGCGTTCGAGATGAGCTTCTGAACCGCCCTGTGCATGATATGGATATCACTACCTCTGCTTTACCGGAGGAAGTCTTATCTATCTTTCCTCGTTGTATTCCTACGGGATTGCAGCATGGAACGATTACTGTGCTGCAGGATAAATACGGCTTCGAGGTTACGACTTATCGGACAGAGAGCACATACGCCGATCATCGACGTCCAGAGCAGGTTGTATTTGTAAAGGATGTGAAGGAAGATCTCCGCCGCCGCGACTTCACCATTAATGCGATGGCGTGTGGCGTAGAGGGGTCTCTGATCGATCCGTTCTACGGAGCGAAGGATTTGGATCGTCGTATTGTACGCTGCGTAGGAGATGCAGAGGAGCGCTTTGAAGAGGATGCGCTGCGTATGCTTCGCTGTGTACGGTTCGCCTCCACGCTGGACTTCAGCGTTGCCAAGAACACGTGGCGGGGGCTGCTGCGCCAGCGCGATAAGCTGGCGCATATTGCAGTGGAGCGTGTCCGCGCGGAGCTGGAAAGAATTGTGGAGGGACCGCATCCGCGGCGTGGTCTCGGCATGCTCTCGCGCAGCGGACTGCTGCAGCGCGGCAAGGCCCCGTTCCCCTGGACCGGTTCCGACCTGGCGGCAGCCGCCGCCTATGTGGCCGGGATCGGGGAACTGGAAAGCGCCCGCCTGCGGTGGGCGCTGCTCCTTCATGCCCTGGGGCGGTCGGCCGTTGAGGCCGACGAGCTCCTGCGGGCATGGACGTTCCCGGGGGCGACGCGGGTCAGCGTCGCCGGGGTACTGCGGGTCCGCGAAGCTTGGACCGCTGCCCTTGAAGAAGTGCCGGCGGGGGACCCGGCCGGCACGGACAAGCTGCGGCGGCGTTGGATCGCCGCCGTGCTGACTCTCGGGCAGGACGCCGCCTTCGGATGGCTGTCACTGCTAAGGGTGCTGCCTGCGGATAGCACCAGGGTTGTACCAAATCTTTCGGCACACTCCGCTCATAATGAACTTAAGGAATTCCCTGCTGTGGCTCAGATATGGATGTCCCGTATGCCCGTGACTGAACTTGCAGATCTGGCCGTTGGAGGGAATGAGTTGGCAGAAGCCTTGGACAGACGACCTGGGCCGTGGTTAGGTTTAGTTCTTAATGAGCTGCTGCTGAAAGTGGCTTGCGGAGATATTCTTAATGATAAACAACAATTACTCGCAGAAGTAAAAAGGATGGTTGGACATGAGCAACTATGATACGCTGCTGCTGGCCCATTTAAGACGGGAGCCTTCAGCTTCCGGCTGGACGGGCGGGCTACAGCTGATGGAGACGGTAGTGTCCACTCAGGAGGAAGCGAAAAGACTGGCGGAAGACGGGGCACCGGAAGGAACGGCGGTCATTGCTGAGGAACAGACTGGCGGAAGAGGCCGGATGGGACGGAAATGGCATTCCCCACGGGGGAAAGGCATTTGGATGAGTGTTATCCTTCGCCCGAAGCTGCCCCTTCTGTCTACCCCTCAGCTTACCCTGTTAGCAGGTGTGGCGGTTTGCAGAGCGATACGTCGAGTTGCCGGTGTTGAAGCTGGGATCAAATGGCCTAATGACCTGTTGGTCTCTGGGCGTAAGGTATGCGGGATTTTACTGGAATCCAGCCTGAATGAAGGGCAGCTTCAGTACTGTATTGCGGGGATCGGGATAGATGCTAATCTGGCTGAGGACGATTATCCGGACTTCTTGAAGGGGATTGGCACTTCGCTAATGATCGAACGCGGAGGAGCTTCTATCAATCGTGCAGAGCTTGCTGGAACGGTTCTGTCTGAACTGGAATTATTATATTCTTTATATCTGGAGCAAGGATTTAGACCCATCGGTATGCTATGGGAATCTCTATCGGTGACCCTAGGTCGGCAGGTTGCTCTGAATACAGCTCAAGGGCGCAGTGAAGGCAAGGCGGTTGGACTTGACAGTGACGGGGGACTGCTGCTGGAAAATCATCATGGACAGTTATTCAGTGTGTGTTCCGGTGAAATCGAAATGATATGACTCGGCAAGGGGCTCACCCCTTGTCATATTTTTTGGTGTATTTGTGAAATCAATTTGGTATACTATGGCTAGAGGCAGTATCACAGGATACGAACTGCACTCTGCTTATGAAATAAACTTTAGCGTTTGAAATTCATGATCCATTGGATTTACCTTCATAACTGCATTATCGGTTACGTTGGATTCTGCTCTGAGCCGTAAGGACCGAGACAGAAGGGACGATCGCGAGTGACTCTTCTTACTGCCCTTCGGACCTTTTTAGCGGACATGCTAAAGGGTTTTTTTGTTTGCGCGAATGATGCGTAAATTTATCGAAAAAGGGGAGCGAAGCTTACATGGCTGGAAAACAAGCTTTAAACATTGTAAAAATGAAAAAAATGAAATTGGACGGCGTGCCTCTAAGCATGCTGACCGCATATGATTATCCTTCTGCACGACTTGCTGAGGAAGCGGGGATTGATCTCATTCTAGTGGGAGATTCTCTAGGTAATGTGGTTCTTGGGTATGACTCTACCTTGCCAGTCACCATTGAGGACATGGTCTACCATACCCGGGCAGTGACCCGCGGTGCGGAGCATACTTTTATCGTTGCAGATATGCCGTTTATGACCTATCACGGCGGAATTGACGAGACGCTGCGGAGCGTAAGAAGACTGATGCAGGAAGGTCGTGCTCATGCCGTCAAAATGGAAGGCGGGCTGGAGATTTGCAGCACTGTAGCTTCAGTGGTTTCCGCAGGAGTACCGGTTCTCGGCCATATAGGCCTTACACCCCAGTCTGTCAATATGATTGGCGGCTACCGCGTTCAAGGCAAGGATCCACAGGATGCGAAACGTTTGATGGACGAGGCGAAGGCTCTGGAGGCGGCAGGTGCATTTGGAGTGGTGCTAGAGCTGGTTACAGAAGAAGTAGCCGAAGCTATTTCAAAAGAACTTAGTATCCCAACCATTGGAATTGGCGCGGGTCGTTACTGTGATGGTCAGGTGCTGGTTTTTCATGATCTCTTGCGTTATGCATCCCCATATCGGGAAAAGCGTTTTGTCAAAACCTATGCAGATGTAGGAAGCTTAATCCGTGAAGGGATTAGTCAATATGTACAAGAAGTGAAGCAGCGTTCCTTCCCTGATGAAAGTCATATTTTTGCAGCGGATGAGACCGTGCTTGAATCATTATATGGCGCTGCCGGAAAAGGAGTGTAATAAGATGAGAGTAGTAAGAAATGTAGAACAATTACGTGAAGCGATTGAATATATGCGCGGCGGCGGTCATGGGCCGATCGGTTTGGTTCCAACTATGGGTTTTTTACACGAGGGGCATGCAAGTCTTCTGCGCCGGGCCGGAGAAATGTGCGGTACCGTGGTGATGAGTATTTTTGTCAATCCACTGCAGTTTGGACCCAATGAGGATTTTGAATCCTATCCGCGAGATGAGAAAAGAGATCTGGAACTCGCCGAGCGTGAGGGTGCCGATATTGTTTTTATTCCTAGTGTGGAGGCTATGTACCCAACACCGATCCGTACCCAAGTATCCGTATCTTCACTGACTACCCAGCTTTGCGGAGCTTCGCGCCCGGGTCATTTTGACGGAGTTACAACCGTGGTCTCCAAGCTGTTCAATATGGTTCAACCTGATTATGCGTTCTTTGGCTTAAAAGATGCCCAGCAGGTCGCCGTATTGCGGCAGATGGTTTCCGATCTCAACATGAATGTAAACATTATAGCTTGCCCAATCGTACGCGAAAGTGACGGCCTGGCGTTGAGCTCGCGCAATGTTTATTTATCTCAGGAAGAACGCACCCAGGCCCTTGTCTTGTCCCGGTCGCTCCAAGAAGCCCGGCAAGCCGTTGAAGAAGGCACAGCCAATACAGTGGCTGAAGTAAAACAATTACTGGTATCCGTAATTTCGCGTTCACCGCTCACAAATATCGATTATGCCGAAATTTTAACGTTTCCGGGGTTAGATTCCTTGGATGCCGATACTTCCCTAATGACTATAGAAGGTGAAATAATAATGGCATTGGCTGTTAAGTTTGGCAAAACTCGCCTTATTGATAATATTGTATTCACGCCGAAGGAGGTCGTCGTTCTTGTTTAGACATATGATGAAGTCCAAAATACACCGTGCGACGGTTACGGAAGCTAACTTAAATTACGTTGGCAGTATTACCATTGATGAAGACTTAATGGAAGCAGCAGATTTATTAGAGAATGAAAAGGTGCAGATTGTTGATAATAATAATGGCTCCCGCCTTGAAACCTATGTGATTCCTGGTCCGCGCGGAAGCGGAGTGATTTGCCTTAACGGCGCAGCAGCCCGGCTTGTACATCCAGGGGATACTGTTATTATAATTTCTTATGCGATGCTGTCTCAGGAAGAGCTGAGTACCCATAAACCAACCGTCGTATTTGTTGACGATAATAATAAGCTGCTCAAGCAGGTTGATCACGAAATTCATGCTACGATAGCCTAAGTAATCTGCGGTTTATTATATATGTAATCAATGGAAGGGATGAAAGGACTGCTCTCGGCGAAAAATGAAGTCAGGCAAGTTGAACTGATTTCATTTTCAGTGAGGGTGGGATGTCCCATGTTTCAACATTTATTTGCTGAAATGAACGAGATGCTACGCGAAATCATTATTGATTACCCTACAGCGGAGGGTGCCCGCCGGGAAGAACTTTTGAACAAGTACAATCTGCTTCGCAGGCTTAGTGATGATGTGATGGATGAGTGGCTGGCGTTTGCAGAGAAAATGAGCGATTTTAACCAAGGGACGGACTTAACCTTGGAACAGGAAGAGGAACCGCCTCAGCGTGAAGCTCCGGAGCTCTCCATGGAGTCCTTTGCCCGAGGACAGGGGTATTATAAACTGCTTATGTACCCGCAATGTATTGAGCAGTTTAAGACTGTTATTTCCCATTATCCCGAAAGCCTTTCTGGCCGTTTGTATCTGGCCATGGCCTACCTTCATCAGGGTGAAGGTGAAGCGGCTTGGGTACATTTGGAGCACATGGTGACTTTGGTAAGAAATAGGAAGCTGAAGGCAATGGTTTATAATGCCATGGGCTGCATTAGGGCTTCTCAGGAACGTTTCACGGAGGCCCGTGAACTATTTAGTCTATCACTGCAGCATGATCCTTCTCTTCCTGAACCGAATGTTAACCTGGAGGTCTGCCGGAGCAAAGGCGGGGAGCTTCAGTACGGAAGTCAGCTTGTTTCGCTTTTATAATCATAGTCCGTTATCTTAAGCGATGCATCCACTGTCAAAGCGGTGTGCATCGCCTTTTTTCGTAACTTCTGTTATGCTGATATGGAGTCTCAAGTGAAAGGGAATAGAACTTACAATGAAATTTGCCGTGCTTGATTTTGAAACTACCGGAACCCAATCTGTGGGTGAAATCATCCAGGTTGGACTTGCCATAATAGAAGAAGACCTGTCCATCTCCCGTGTTTACGGTTCTTTCGTCAAGCCCGGAGCACCCATTCCACCCTTTATTACCGGTCTAACCGGAATAACCGATAGTGATGTGGAGAATGCCCCAGAACTGGAAGAAATGATGATGGAGCTTGTTCCTCTTTTGGATGATGTTGTGCTCGTTGGGCATAACGTCTCCTTTGATTTTCATTTTTTGCAAAGTGCCCTGGACCGGTGCGGATATTTGCCGTTTCAGGGTCGTATTTTAGATACGATAGATTTTCTCAAAATATGTTTCCCATCCCTGACGACTTACCAGCTTGGAGCCGTCACTTCTCAATTTGGTCTCACGCATGAACGTCCGCACCAGGCGGACAGTGATGCTCATGCTACAGCTCTTGTGCTGCTTAAATGTCTAGAGGAACTATATAGCCTGCCCTTATTAACCATTCAACGCCTGAGCGAACTCTTCACAGACTCAGACGGTGACTTGGGCTGGTATTTCGACGGCCTGCTGCGTGAACGGGAAATGGAGACCTTCCAGCCCGAAGGAGATTTAACCTTTTACCGTCAGCTAGCCCTTAAGGTAGGGGACTGGAACGAACTCGCTCCTCCGCGTGCTGACAGCCATGAGAATCCGTTGGAGAATGTATCTTTTACAGATTACATGTCTGATGTAACCAAGCGCCTTAAAGATACCTTGCCGCATTATGAAAGTCGGGAAGCCCAAGACATCATGTTCGGTGAGGTAATGAAAGCACTGGAGGAAGAGAAGCATCTGTTGATAGAGGCAGGAACAGGGACAGGCAAGTCTCTTGGGTATTTGCTGCCAGCGATTTATCAGAGTGTTCTTACAGATCAGAAAGTTATGGTTAGTACTCATACCATTAATCTTCAAGACCAACTGCGTGAACGAGATATTCCTTTGCTTACTCAAGTGGTTCCCTTTCCCTTCAAAGCTGCGATATTTAAGGGCAGAGGGCACTATTTGTGTCTTCGGAAATTTGAACATAAAATTAATAGAAGAGACTTTATAAGCCCAAGAGAAGATATTATCACTTCAGCGCAAATGATTGTCTGGTTGACCCAAACGGAATCCGGGGATGATGAAGAGCTAAATATGGGTAACCGTGGAGGGGACTTCTGGGAAACCGTAGCCAGTGATACAGATTCCTGTCTAGGCCGTTCCTGCCCTTGGTTCCGCAAATGCTATTACCACCGGGCAAAGCATGAAGCAGGTATCGCTGACGTGGTCATAACAAACCACTCGAAGCTGTTCGCAGATGTAAAAGCAGGACATCAGTTGCTACCTGCATATGAGCACTTGGTGATCGACGAGGCTCATCATCTGGAGGATGTGGCTGGTAAGCATCTGGGAATGCACATGAAGCATTTCACTGTGGTTCACACACTCTCCCGTCTGTTTAAAGACAGCCGGAACGGTCAACTGCCCACACTTCGTCAGCAACTGCAATCTGCCGGAAGTGAGCAGGCCTCTGAATGGAGTCTTATCATTGATAGAATTTATTCCGATTTGATTACTGTCAAGGAGACATGGGACACGTTAAGTGAGAAGTTATTTGGTCTTCTTCCCGAACGGAGTGATGCGGGTGCAGGAGAAGCTGGACAACTGGTTATGCGTCTGCTCCCCGGCAACAAGCCGAAGAACTGGGAGGAGCTCTCTACCTTGGAGAGCGGCATGATAACTACGCTTAGTGATGCCCTGCGTTCGGGCGAGAGAATGTTGAATGAAATGCGGGACCAGGAGGGACAGTCCTCTTCAGACAGCCGTATAACCGACATTGGTGGATTATTTAAAGATTTGGCAGCAATTCGGGATAACGTGCGTTTTTTTATGGGCCTGAATGACGAGAATGTTGTATATTGGCTGGAGGCAAATGGAAATTACCGCAGCAAGTCTTTACAGCTCTATGCCGTTCCCGTCGATGTCAGTTCCCAATTAAAGGAGCTTTTCTTCGATAAGAAAAAAAGTATCGTGCTTACCTCGGCAACACTGTCTGTTGATAAATCCTTTCAGTTTATGATTGATAATTTAGGGTTAAATGAAGCTGCCGAGAACGGCCGGCTTATGACCGCGCTTCTTCCTTCTCCCTTTCATTACAGGGAACAGGCGCTGCTTGTGATCCCAAGAGATTTTCCAAGTGTGAAAGGCAGCGTGGGAGATGCCCGCTTTGTCGATACACTGGTGCAATCGCTTGCCGAAGCGGCAGTGACGACCCGTGGAAGAATGATGGTGCTTTTCACATCCTACCGTATGCTTCGTCAGGTCTATGATCCCTTAAAGGAGGCTCTGTCTTCCCAAGAGATAACGGTACTGGGTCAAGGGATTGAAGGTGGCAGCCGCAGCAAGCTTATTCGGCGCTTTCAGGACAGCAGTGCTTCTGTCCTCTTAGGGACCAGCAGCTTCTGGGAGGGCGTTGACATTCCGGGCGAGGCTTTAACCTGTCTGGCTATTGTGAGGCTTCCTTTCCAACCCCCTAATCATCCATTGGCTGAAGCGAAATCGGAGCTGCTGCAGGCCCAGAAGAAGAATCCTTTTATGAAGCTGTCTGTTCCTCAGGCTGTGATTCGGTTCAAGCAGGGTTTTGGGCGGTTAGTCAGGACTGCACAGGATAAAGGAATTGTGATTGTGTATGATACCAGAGTAATTGAATCTTATTATGGAAAATATTTTCTTTACTCTCTTCCGGGGCCCAAAATGGAGCATATGCTGACCGATCAGATGGTCCCGCGTATAGCAGAATGGTTGGAGGAGGGGGGCGTCTCCTAAAACGCCCGATTTTTTGCACTTTTTTAATATGAATTTAGATAATTATGGATACAATGTTAACACCCATAGGAGGAGAATATATGAAGTCGGATAAAATATCGGAGGCGGTCGTTCGCAGACTACCTGTGTACCTGCGTTTCTTGAACGAACTCCACAATCGTGAAATTGCTACAGTTTCTTCTCAAGAACTCGGACAAAAGCTCGATTTGAATCCAGCGCAAATACGCAAGGATCTGGCTTATTTCGGTGATTTCGGAAGAAAAGGCATCGGTTATGATGTTCCTTACCTCATTGAAAAAATCCGCCATATCCTAAAACTGGATCAGCCGTTGAACGTAGCAATTGTAGGAGCCGGAAATCTTGGGCATGCCTTGTCTAATTACAATGCCTATTTACAAGATACAATGAAGATAACAGCAATTTTTGATTCATATAAGCCGAAAGTCGGCCAAAAAATTAACACACTCGTTGTTCAACCTATGGAAGAACTGGGTAGTACAATCCGTGAACAGGGCATCCGAATTGCTATAATTACTGTTCCTGAGTTTGAGGCACAGAACGTAGCAGACACTTTGGTGGAATCAGGTATAGAGGCAATTCTGAACTTTGCACCGGTTATTCTGAAAACTCCTTCTAATATCCGCATACATGCAGCTGATTTCACAACCGATTTGCAAAGTCTGGCTTATTATTTGCAGGATGGAAAGGAAGAAAGCGAACATGAAGAGCAATAAATGGACTATAAAGAACGGAAGATTTGTAATACCAGGTTCAGATAAACCAGTACTTACCGGTTATATGACCATCGAAAATGATCTGATCACTTACATAGGTGAAGTGGAACCTCCTTTCGAAAGCGGAGTAGAGATTGTAGACGGCAGCCGGTTGTTATTCATGCCGGGTTTGGTTAACACACATGGACATGCGGCTATGTCGCTGCTTCGCGGATATGGTGATGATCTTGCCCTTCAGGTATGGCTTCAGGAAAAAATGTGGCCTATGGAAGAAAAGTTCACGGGACAGGATGTATACTGGGGAACTTCGCTCTCTGTATTAGAAATGCTCAAGGGCGGAACAACTACGTTCCTGGATATGTATGATCATATGGATCGGGTAGCTGAAGTAGCCGAGCTGTCCGGTATTCGTTCTGTCCTAATGCGCGGAGTGATCGGCTTTTGCTCTGAAGAAATGCAGAACCATAAGCTTGCAGAAGCGATTGGATTTGCCCGGAACTGGCATGGCAAGGCGGATGGAAGAATAACAACCATGATCTCCCCGCATGCCCCTTACACATGTCCACCTGATTTTTTTGTTAAGTTCGTTCAGGCAGCTCATGATTTGGATCTACCGATGCATACGCATATGTCAGAGACCCGTCGTGAGGTTGAACAAAATGAAGCTGATTACGGCCTTCGTCCGGTGGCGCATTTGGAGAAGTTGGGTATGTTCACTCGCCCTTCGCTTGTAGCACACGGCGTGCATTTGAACGATGAAGAGATTGAAATTCTGGCTCGTCATCAGGTTGGCGTTTCCCACAATCCGGGCAGCAACCTGAAGCTTGCCAGTGGAATAGCTCGTGTAACCGATTTACTGCGGGCGGGAGTGCCGGTGTCTCTTGGAACGGACGGAGCTGCCAGCAATAACAACCTGGATATGTTCGAGGAAATGCGTCTTGCAGCGCTGATTCATAAAGGGATTAGCGGGGATCCAACGGCCGTTCCGGCACCGGAAGCATTGCGTATGGCTACGGAGTATGGAGCTAAATCTATCTTTTTGAACAATGTAGGACGTCTTGCACCGGGAATGAAGGCTGACTTTATCGCTATTGATATTGACCAACCTCATTTGCTTCCGCATTCTGATCTGCTCTCTCATGCAGTTTATTCGGCAAGTGCGAAGGATGTTGAGCATGTATGGATTAACGGTCAACAGGTTGTTAAGCACGGGAAGTGCCTGACATTGGATGAAGAGATGATCCGCCGTAAAGCTCAAGAATCTTTTGAGAACCTTCTAGAACGGTAATTATGAACGTCCGAATGTTATAGGAAAGGGAGCTGTACTTTGAAGAAAAGGAGAAAATGGCTCTTGCTGGGGTTAGGCGTGACTCTGCTCCTTCTGTTCGGATTAAGCCAGTTCTATGGCTATATTATGAAAGATCAATGGGATGAGCGCAGTGCCGCCAAAGCGGCAGCTAAAAGCCGAGCTGGATTAATTGAAATCACAAAGGCACAGAAATCTGTCTGGGATGAAAATTCTATCTATTGGGTTCTCACGGGAAAGAACCAGGATAATGTGGATATGATGGTGTGGGTGCGATTTACAGCCAAAGGCAAAATTGCAGAGGACGATACGGCTGTGTACGCAGAGCTGGTTAGTAATGGAACCTCTGAGGACAAAATCAGAGACATTATAAGATCAGAAATGCCTGATATTACCATAAATCGCTTGTTACCAGGTGTCTATAATGGAGAATATGCATGGCAGCTATTCTACAAGAATAACGATCGTTATCACTATCGCTTTTACCGTTTTGCTGATGGTTCATCCATCGGGGATGAGTTTAGTCTGCCAAACCGCTAATATAGAAGGGGCTGTCCCAAAAGTCGTGCAAATGGCTACTGGGACGGCCTTTTCTTTTGAGTATAATGCTTGTGCTAGCTGGGAGACAGCGTCCAGATTCCGCACTCTTAATCGGTTCTGTTCCCATCGGATGAAAGATATCCTTAACCGTATTTACCGCCATGCTTCAGTTCTTTTTGCTGCATTGAAGATGACGATCAACGGGAAGAGCTGATTCAACAAGGCAGAGACCTTAAGCCGAAAAATAAACCTCTGAAGAAAGCGGTACGTCAGCTCCACAAAGACATACTCCCTCCTGCAAAAATACAAGCAATACCAGAAAAACCGAAACCACTTCAGCAAGACCGATTCAGACGTTCCCTTCATGCGAATGAAGGAAGATCACATACGAAATAGTCAGTCCTTACGTTACCGAATTCAGGCAAGTGAATTACTACGCCTCATTTTTAGTTTTAGAAGGAAAAACTCTCTTTAATTCCGCGCTTTCCGTTGTAACAGGGTAGCGTCAAGAAATTTGTGTATGAGAGTAGAAGTATCTCCACGGGTATGTCTTTTGTTGGCACAGGTATTCGTGGGCGGTACCGCCATGAATACGGCAAATCGCTTACCAACATGGGTTTCTATATATATAGTTGCACAAAGTACACTTGTATTTCTCCCTTAGCACACTTTAGGATGTTTAATTGCACTTTATACACTTATTTTTTGGTATTCCGGGGTTTAACCGGCCTATTCGTATTTTTAGTTGCACAAAGTACATCTATCCATACATACGAGCATCAAAAGCCAGAAATAAGTGTATAAAATACATCTATCTCACTTACTACCTCAGCGTCCTGTAATACCCTCTATTCAGCCTGAATTCTCTAATTCACAGAAAAAAATTCCCTTAAATTTTGCGTATACACAATAGCTGCTTCAGGATGTATACTGCTAGCTGCATTATAGTATATTTTTCTCGAATCTTTGAAAAAAAGATGAGATATTTATCACATTTAGTTGTATAGAAAAAGACCGAATCGCTAATAGATTCGGTCTTTTAAGTCGATAAAGGGGTAACAGCGGGCCAAAAACAGGAAAAGATTAGTAATGAAAATTTTAAATATATTCACAATTTGTTTTCGAATAGTATATACACCTATGATATACTACTACTTGTATTCAAGGCTGATGTAATCGATAAACTCTTGAAATTCTGTTATAAATGCGAAATTAGATATATGTTTTGCCATTATGAGAGGAGGACGTTACTTGAAACTGCGTCTTGTACCTGTATTACTAACTTCACTGCTATCAGTCGCCCTTATGTTCGGCGGGTGGTTTCTGTATCGCCAGTTTGCTATCCAGGAGCCCTTGCAAAAGATTGTTAACAGCTACCAAGGAGTCAATAAATCACACATATCTATTAACCGCGATGAAGTATCTTTGAAACTCGATTTGAAACCTGGAACGAAATTACGTGAATTAGTCCAATATATCTCCACAGAAGGCAAATCAGTCATTGGAGGACGTTCAATTAAGCTGGATTTAGAACAACAATCCAGTGAAGAGCTTGATGACATTTGGGATCAAGCGATGTTCTCTGTTGCTGAAGCCATGGAAAGCCGCAAATATACATTAATTCCTGCTAAACTTGACCAGTTGAAGGAAAAGTATAAGGGTATAACTGCAACTACCGAAATTGATGACAACAATGTGTATGTAAGCTTGACGAATGGCAAGGAAAGCAAATTTATTATCTTACCGCGACAGCCTGAGACTATGGGGGTATGGAATAATGCCTAAATGGATTAAAGAAGTATTAGTGGGATTTATTCCTGTGCTGCTGATATTTATGGCCTTTCTGGGAATAAATATACTTCCCATTATTATTGCAGTTGCCATGCTGGGTGCTTTATTGCTCGTAGCCCATATGCGCGGCGGCTTGACCGTGAATGCCGGAGCTGAGAAGAAACGTAAGAAGAGCGGCCCATCCAAACTCACCTTTGAAGAAATCGGTGGTCAGGATAATGCCAAGCAAGAGCTGCGTGAAGCACTGGACTTTTTGATCCGACATGAAGAAATCAGTAAATTTGGTATTCGTCCACTTAAAGGCATCTTGCTCACAGGCCCTCCGGGGACTGGTAAGACGCTGATGGCCAAAGCGGCAGCCCATTATACGAATTCCGTATTCGTCGCTGCAGCAGGCAGTGAGTTTGTTGAGATGTATGTGGGTGTAGGTGCTGGGCGTATCCGTGATTTATTTCGTGATGCCCGTACCCGTGCTGTGAAAGAGAACAAGGAAAGTGCCATTATTTTCATTGATGAAATTGACGTTATCGGCGGTAAGCGTGAAGGGGGTCAGCAGCGGGAATATGATCAGACGCTGAACCAGCTGCTTACGGAGATGGACGGAATTTATAATAATGATACCCCTCGTATCCTTTTGGTAGCTGCTACTAACCGCAAAGAAATGCTTGATTCAGCACTTTTGCGTCCTGGACGTTTTGACCGCCATATTCAAGTGGACTTGCCTGATAAAAAAGGTCGTAAATCCATTCTTGATCTCCATGCCAAGAACAAACCTCTTCATGCAGAGGTTAGCTTGGAGCAAATTGCCGAGGAGGCTTACGGCTTCTCGGGAGCTCAGCTGGAAAGTGTTATGAATGAGGCTGCAATTTATATGATGCGGGAGAATCTGACGGCAGTAGAGCAGCGCCATTTATCAATGGCTATTGATAAAGTCATGATGGGCGAAAAGACAGACCGTGAAACCAATCATGAAGAGAAAAAACGTGTGGCTATTCATGAACTTGGACATGCGATTATGGCGGAACTGTTGCGTCCGGGCAGTGTAAGTCAGGTTACATTAACTCCGAGAGGTCAAGCGCTTGGTTATGTTCGTCATAATCCACAGCATGAACAGTACTTATATACAAAAGATTACTTGGAAGAACAGATTATGATTGCACTGGGCGGAGCGGCTGCTGAAGTTATATTTTATGGCGGAAGAAGTACAGGCTCTCGCGGAGATTTTGATCAGGCACTTAATATTGTTGAGACAATGATGAAATCGGGACTCACTTCGCTCGGGATTGCTAAGCTAGAAATGGTAACGACGGAAGAGCTTATGAAAGAGAATAGCAATATTTTGGATGAACTTATGGCTCGTACACATGAGCTGCTAAATCATCAACAAAATGTGTTTAATTACTCCCTGGACATCCTTATGAAGGAAGAAGTCCTCTCTGGAGAGCAATTTCGTTGTCAATTTAGTGACAGCGTCCTTTTACCGGCATAATTCTTTATGCCGGTTATTTTTTTTTACTTTTCAGACATGCTAAGATATCATTATATGTCGGGCTTATAAATCTTTACGACAGACAAGGTACAATACAAAAGTATAGATACCTGAAAGGATGGAGAATTTTTGATGAATTTTAAGAAAATAGGTGTCATTGGCGGTGGCACGATGGGTCAAGGTATTGCGGAAATGTTAGCAGCCAAAGGCCTCGATGTTATGCTGGTGGAGAAAACCCCAGAACGATTGGATTATTCCTATGAAATGATTGAGACCAGTCTAGACAAACAGCTGGAGAAATGGGCGATCACCCAAGCGGAGAAGAAATTAATTCTTAGCCGGATTCAAAAGGTAACACATTTTGCTGAACTAAGTTCTTGTGATATGGTCATTGAAACCATCACAGAAGATTTGGAAGCAAAAAAATCAGTGTTTAACCAGCTCGACCAAGTATGTCCAAGCCATATTATTCTAGCTAGCAACACATCAACACTTAGCTTAACGGAACTTGCAAGCTCTACGATGTATCCGGAGCGCGTAATCGGAATGCATTTCATATATCCTGTAGCTAAAGTTGATCTTGTCGAAATCGTGCGTGGATTGAAAACATCCGATGCTACTTTTGAAGACACCAAGTCATTCGTTGATGAAATTGTTGAGAAAAAAGGCGTAATGATTTATGAATCCCCTGGATTTGTAACTTCCCGCCTCATTTGCTTGTTAATTAATGAAGCTATGCATGTTCTCCAAGAAGGTGTTGCCTCACCGCAGGACATTGACGATGCTATGCGTATCGGCTACCAATTCCAATATGGACCGCTTGAAATGGCTGACCGTTTCGGTTTGGATTCCGTGCAGGCTGCACTGGAACGGATGTTCCGTGAGTATGGCGAGTTGAAATACCGTCCTTCTACTATTCTCAAGAAAATGGTGCGCGCAGGACACCTAGGTATGAAATCTGGCGAAGGCTTCTTCAAGTACGACAAGGATGGTGACCGTGCATGAATATTTTAGTTATTAACTCAGGAAGTTCTTCTTTGAAATATCAGCTTTACAATATGAAAGACGAATCCGTTTTGGCTAAAGGTCTGGTAGAACGTATCGGAATGGATTCTTCCATTTTGACTCATAAGCCAACCGGTAAACCGGATGTAACCGAAGTAAGCGAAATTCTCGAGCACAATACAGCCATTCGTAAAGTTCTGGCTTGTTTGACTGATAAAGAGCATGGAGTCCTTGCTTCAACGGATGAGATTAATGCAGTTGGTCACCGTGTAGTACACGGGGGAGAATTTTTCAAGGCTTCTGCGCTGGTTGATACAGATGCAAAGACTAAAATTCGCCAATTGTTTGACCTGGCTCCGCTGCATAACCCTGCAGCAATGATGGGTATCACGGCAACCGAGATTAATATGCCAGGTGTACCGCAGGTCGTTGTATTTGATACGGCGTTCCACCAAACTATGCCTGAAAGTTCTTATATGTATGCTATTCCGAGAGTTTTGTATAATAAATACAAGGTTCGCCGCTACGGTGCACACGGAACTTCCCATGAATTCGTAAGTAAGGCTGCTGCGGAATATTTGGATCGTCCTCTGAAGGACCTGAATATTATCACTTGTCATATCGGTAACGGAGGCAGTGTGACTGCTGTGAAAGGTGGTATATCTGTTGATACTTCAATGGGTATGACTCCTTTGGAAGGCCTAATGATGGGTACGCGCAGCGGTGATCTTGACCCGGCAATTGTTCCTTATGTAATGAATAAGGAAGAACTGTCCGTAGGCGAGGTTAACTCTATGCTTAACAAACACAGTGGAGTTCTGGCTATTTCAGGCTTCAGCAGTGACATGCGTGATATTGAGTCCGGTGCTGAGAAGGGTGATCCTAACTCTACACTTGCTTTTGATATGTATGAGTACCGTTTGCGGAAGTACATCGGTTCTTACGCAGCTGCTATGAACGGTGTGGATGTTATCGTATTTACTGCCGGTGTTGGTGAGAATTCCTCAATGCTGCGTGAAAAAATCCTTAACAATCTGACATTCCTCGGCATTGAACTCGATGAAGAGGCTAACAAGATCCGCTCCGGCGACCCGCGTCGTATTTCTACGGTTGATTCCAAGGTGCAGGTGCTTGTAGTGCCGACAAACGAAGAGCTTGTCATTGCACGTGATACAAATCGTATTGTGTCAGGAATTAACGGCTAAATCAGAGGAGAGATTGAAGGCATGGCTAACAAGAGTGTAATTAAGACCGTGAATGAACATGTCGGAGAAACGGTTGTTATCGGCTGTTGGGTCAATAACAAACGCTCCAGTGGTAAAATACAGTTTCTTCAGCTTCGTGATGGTACAGGGTATATCCAAGGAGTTGTAGTGAAATCGGAAGTATCAGAGCAAGTGTGGGATGATGCAAAGAGCCTGACTCAGGAAAGCTCATTGTATGTGACCGGAATTATCCGCGAAGAGCCGCGCAGTCAGTCGGGGTTTGAAATGACTGTGACCGGTATAGAAGTGCTGCATCTGACCGAGAATTATCCTATTACACCGAAGGAGCATGGTGTGGATTTCTTAATGGATCACCGTCATCTCTGGCTTCGTTCTTCGAAGCAGCGGGCTGTGCTTGTTATCCGTGCGGAGATTATCCGGGCAATTCAGCAATACTTCGATACGAACGGATTTACGCTTGTAGATCCGCCGATTTTGACGCCTACCTCTGCTGAGGGTACAACCAACCTCTTTCATACGAAGTATTTCGAAGAGGATGCTTATCTGACCCAAAGCGGCCAGCTATATATGGAAGCTGCTGCAATGGCACTGGGCCGGGTGTATTCCTTCGGGCCTACCTTCCGTGCAGAGAAGTCTAAAACTCGTCGTCACTTGATTGAGTTCTGGATGATTGAACCTGAAATGGCATTCACAGATCATGAGGAAAGCCTGCGTGTTCAAGAGAATTTCATTAGCTATGTCGTGCAATCCGTAGTCACAAATTGCCGTCCTGAACTTGAGGCGGTTGGCCGTGATATATCCAAGCTGGAGAATATCAAGGCTCCATTCCCGCGTATCAGTTATGATGATGCAATCAAATTCTTGAATGATAAAGGATTTGAGATTGCTTGGGGTGATGATTTCGGAGCTCCGCATGAAACGGCTATCGCTGAAGAAAATGACAAGCCGGTATTTATTACTCATTACCCAGCTTCTTTCAAGGCTTTCTATATGAAGCCGCATCCGGATCGTCCGGAAGTGGTGTTGTGCGCTGATATGATCGCTCCTGAAGGTTATGGGGAGATTATTGGCGGCTCCCAGCGGATAGATGATCCTGCACTCTTGGAGGAACGTTTCAAAGAACATAATCTTTCAATGGATACGTACAAATGGTACATGGATTTGCGCACCTACGGTTCAGTACCTCACTCTGGCTTCGGTTTGGGATTAGAGCGGACAGTAGCCTGGATTTGCGGTCTTGACCACGTTCGCGAGACTATTCCTTTCCCTCGTACACTGTACCGTCTTTACCCATAAGGGAGAGAGGGGGCGCATATGGACAGCAAAGGATGGAACACTTGGGGCGAAGGCGTCTCCTTTGGCTTAGACAATGGAATGGCAATCATTCCGTATGCCCTGCTGAAGAATTACCGCAAGCTGAACTTAAGCGGTAGTGAAACACTGCTGCTTATCCACTTGCTCTCCTTTCGTCAAGTTGAGGGAATTGAATTCCCTTCACTTGAGGAGCTTCAAGCTGTAACAGGACGTAGCATACCCGTTATTGCCGGGGAGCTTCAGAAGCTTATGAAGGATGGCTTTATCAGTATCGATGGTGATAATGATGAACTGCGCGACATGCATTATGAGCGCTATAACTTTTCCGGTTTGTATGGAAAGCTAGGTGCTTATCTTGCCGGGCAAGCAAAGGCCGCTGAACAAGAAGGAACTCTGGGAACCGGATTGAAATCCTCGGTCTCTAGGGTCACTGAACATCGCTTAGGTGGATTTCCCCCCGAGAATGGTGGCAGTGGAAACGGCAGAAGTTCTTCAGCTTCATCGAACAAGGACATAGAGGAAGAAAGCCGTAGCTTGTTCAGTATATTCGAAAAAGAATTCGGACGTCCGTTATCCCCTATGGAATGCGAAACCATATCAGGCTGGCTGGATCAGGATCGTTATCCCGAGGAATTGATTCTACTGGCGTTGAAGGAATCCGTGTTCGCGGGGAAACTTCATTTTCGTTATATTGACCGAATTTTGCTGGAGTGGAGCCGAAATCGGGTGAAAAATGCCCAAGACGTCAAGGCTTATTCACAGAAATTTCGCGGTGGCGGTAAATAATCATATAGGAACCGTGTTGCATGGGCACTTCAGCCCTTTGCAGCACGGTTTTTTACATACCACTTGTAATTCGGAAAAAAGTATCTGTTGAGGCGCAGGGGTAGGTTTACTTTCCTGCGTCTATTGCTATGGGAAGGAGGGGAGACGTCATTGAGGATGAGAATCTAATCAGAGAAATCTGTCAGGGGGACGTTCAATCGTTCCGGCAGTTCGTTGAAGAATATAGCCAACATGTGTATAAAGTGACTTACTCGGTTTTGAGGGAAGCCAAAGAAGCTGAGGATGCTGCTCAAGAGACCTTTTTGCAGATTTATAAGTCTCTCCCCGAGTACCGTCATCAGGGATTAAAAACCTGGATCACCCGTATTGCCCTACATAAAGCAATTGACGCCAAACGGAGGCGTGACAGATTAAGGGAACACCCGGTGGATTATGATAATGTGCTTAGTATTACTCCTGCGCAGGATGAAGACGTGCTACATGGCGTGATTCGACGGGATCGAAGGGATCGATTGTGGCAGGAAGTAGAGAGTCTGCCATGCGTGCACCGCGAGGTCGTTATTGCTTTTTATCTGGAACAAAAAAACTACGAGCAAATTGCCGCAGAGCACGGGATAACCCTGAAAACGGTTGAATCCAGATTATACCGGGCTAGAAACTGGATTCGAACCCATTGGAAGGAGGAGGAATGGCTGTGAAGGATAGCGATAAAAACTTCATGGGTACAAATGGATTTAAGACGTACCTTACGGGTCAGGGAACCCCTGGTGAGCGAGAGAAATGGGAGGATATTCTCCTCGAAGATGAGGAAGCTCTCTCTTTATATATGGAATCACTGGATGAATTGCAGGATGAAATTCCTGAATTAGTGGATCAGGGTTCTTTTGTCAACAGGGTTATAGAGGGGTTGCAAGTAACGGACAAAATCATTGGACCGCAGAGGCTGACTCGAAAGCGCTGGTATGAACGTACCCTTTTCCACTACGCAGTTGCAGCGTCACTGACCTTGTTGTTCATGTCCTCTGGAGTCTTTGACCGCTTGATGACGGGGAATATGGATGTGGTAGTACAAAATGACAACGGAGGTCTTTCCTACAGCGAACAAGTGATGCAGGCAACCAGTGGTTGGTTGGAGCAGCTAATGACGGATGGGAACCAATGAGAGGAGAGATAAAAATGAAAAATCAGATCAATAAATTACGTGCGTTTTTTCTAAACATCATACCCGGAGCGGGACATTATTATATCGGCAAAAGAATTCTTGGGATTGTATATTTTCTAATCAGCTTCGGCGGATTATTTATGTCCTTCTTAATTGCCCTTGCCTCACACGATGGTGAATTTGCAATACTCGGTTGGATTGGCTTTTTACTAGTGTGGTGCTTAAACATGCTGCATCTGCTCATCGTTCTATTGAAATCGCCGAATCACACAGCAGCAGTAATCAGCGACGAAGGGATGCAGCCGGTAATACCAGTACGAAATAATGATAATGAAAGATTTCATGTTATTCTGCTTTCTTTTATCCCTGGATTGGGGCATTTCCATATGGGACTCATGCAGCGGGGGTTATCCTTTTTGATCTCCTTCTTCGGATATATGACTGTAATGCTCTTCCTGACAGGTGTTACTTCCAGTTCAGCCTTTCTACTTCTGTTCGGCGTTCTGCCTGTAATTTGGCTGTATAGTATGTTTGATGCCGTACAGCATATACACAGCAAGCTAGCTGGAGAGGAGCTGGTCGATCGGACTTTGTTTGAGGATTTGGAGGCGGGCCGTGAGGATGGACGTCGCAGCAAAGTATTGGCTACACTGCTGTCTGCCTTTCCCGGTGCTGGACAAATGTATCTAGGTTTACAAAAAAGAGGGCTCCAGCTCATGCTGCTTTTCCTCGGTAGTATTTACGTTATGGATTTGCTTCGTCTGTCCGTGCTCTTCTTTCTGATTCCGGTCATATGGTTCTATAGTTTGTTCGACGGTCTGCAGCTCGTTAGCCGTTATGGGCGGGAGGAACTGCAGGATAAACCTGTGGTAGAGGGTTTTATGAATCATCAGGGCTGGTTGGGAGCGGGGCTTCTGGCACTTGGGCTGTATTACATTTTAGCGAACGTTGCAGTCCCTGCCTTGGATATACGCTTTCCGGAATGGCGTCTGCAATATAGGTTTAGTACTTATCTTAAGACGGTAATCGTATCCATATTGCTCATTGGCGGTGGTGTGAAGCTGCTGATTGGCAGTAAAAATACAACAGCAAAAAAGGAAACGGGTGCTAAATGATGACTAATCCAATAGAGGTACAGCCGACAGCAGGAGCTGTTGGAGCGGTTGATTCTAAAGAGGGAATTTCCCGGCGCTGGCGTGTAGGCACCTTGTCTATGGGACTTAGTCTATTGTTCCTGGGCGGGCTGATCATGGCGTCCCAATGGAAAGGCTCCGATGTGTTTGAGACGGCGCTGGCATGGTGGCCGCTAGTTTTCATTTTATTAGGATTGGAAGTCGTAATCTACACGTTATGGTTTAAGGGGAAAGGGAAAATGTATTACGATGTGCTTAGTATTTTTTTCGTCGGCTTCTTGTCCGTGTGCTGTCTGTTTTTCGCCGGGCTTAGCTCCCTTGGTCTGACCCAGGAGATTCGCCAAATGGTCTCTTCTGTTGAACATAATTACTCGCTTCCCGAATGGAGCGGATCTGTCCCAGCGGGAGTGAAGCAAGTTATAGTGCAGGGTGATAATCCATATGGAGTTACGGTGGACAAGACAGGTGGAACGGATCTCAATATCTTCGGGACCTACGTTTCGAATGAAGGGCGCTTGGGAGCGGAGGATGAGGATCAGCTCCTTCGTACAAAGGTAGCGGGAGATACATTATATATTCTGCTGGGTGATACCGTAAGAAATTCATTGGATCACACCAGAAATAAAGTTAGTGTAACTGTTGCTGCTCCTTCAGAACTTAAGGTGGTCGTAAGAGATAATAGCGGAAATAAGGTTGAAAGGTAAGACTTTAATATAAAAAGAGCCTGTTCTCAGTAGATAAAAATCTACTAAGAAGAGGCTCTTTTTCATTTGTCGATGGAATTACTTAATGAGTTCTTTCTCCAGGGCTGTACCCATTTCACGGGAACGCTCGGCGCAGCGGTTTACGGCCGCTATAACGGTTTCGAAGAAATCTCCCTTATCGAGTACCTCCAATGCAGCTTGTGTCGATCCGTTCGGAGAGGTGACCTTCTTGCGCAGGGTAGCCGGCAATTCTCCGGTCTGTTGAACCATCCGTGCGGCGCCAAGTACAGTCTGCACGGTAAGCTCGCCGCTTTGTTCTGCCGACAGTCCACCACGGATCCCGGCGGCGATCATAGCTTCCATCATATAGTAGATGTAAGCAGGGCCGCTTCCGGAAATTCCGGTTAAGGTCTCCATACGCTCCTCATCAATAACTGAGGTTAAGCCTACCGCTTCGAACATATTGAGAGCCAGGCGGCGCCCGTTTTCATCAACTTCTTTGGAGAAGGAAATTCCTGTAGCTCCAAGACCAATGGAACTGGAGGTATTGGGCATTGTGCGGACTACAGGCTGCTGTCTTCCGAGGAGTCCCTGGATCGTGCGTATCGTTAGTCCTGCAATTACGGAAATTACAAGCTGTTCCGGGGTGAGTAGCGGGCCCAATGTGCGTAAAGCTTCGGCAGCATCTTTCGGCTTCATAGCCAGAACGATTACAGGTGAAGTACGCAGGTACTCCGTTTTCTGTTCGGGATCGTTGCTTGCAAGCACACCATAACGTGCTCGAAGCTCAGCCAATCGTTCGTTGCTGCTGCGATTAAGTACAACAACATGATCTGAGGCAACAACCGAGCGGGCAATCATACCGCGTACGATAGCTTCTGCCATGGATCCTGCTCCATAAAAGACAATTTTTTCGGAAATGAGGGGGATTGAAGGTTGTTGACACATTGGTAAAGCCCTCCCTTAGGGTGAATTTCTAGCCTCGAATTTGTCCGTGGCCGTAAATCTTATATTTGGTCGAAGTAAGTGCTGGCAGTCCCATGGGTCCGCGGGCGTGCAGCTTTTGTGTGCTGATGCCAATTTCGGCTCCAAATCCGAATTCAAAACCATCGGTAAAGCGGGTAGAAGCGTTGTGATAGACAGCAGCAGCATCCACCTCCTGCAAAAAACGAGCAGCTGTTTCCGTATCTTCAGATACGATACATTCTGAATGCTTTGTTCCATATTGGGCGATATGCTGGAGTGCTTCGTCCAGGTCGCCGACAATTTTGAGATTAAGAATATAATCATTATATTCGGTGGCATAATCTTCAGGAGTAGCAGGGATAGCCCATGGGATTAAGGATAAGGTTTCAGGGCAACCACGCAGCTCTACATTTGCCTCCTTGAACACTTCAGCAAGCGTCAATAGGTTCGAACGGGCATAGTCACGATGTACAATCAGTGTCTCCATAGAGTTGCATACGGAGGGCCGCTGAGCTTTTGCATTAAGACTAATGGCTTGTGCCATCTCTGGAACAGCACTGGAATCGAGATAAGTATGGCATATACCGGCGCCTGTTTCGATGACAGGTACGGTTGCATTCATGACTACATTTCGGATCAGGGAGCTACCTCCACGCGGAATGATAACATCCAGCAGGCCGTTCAGCTTTAGCATTTGATCAACCGAGGAGCGGTTAGGATCCTCGATCAGTTGAAGTGCATTCTGGGGCATTGCGGTCTCTGCAAGCGCATGATGCAGCACCTCTACAATCTTACGGTTAGAGGATATGGCGGAAGATCCACCGCGTAGGACAACTGCGTTACCGGTCTTCAGGCAAAGTCCGGCTGCGTCTACGGTTACATTTGGCCGAGCTTCGTAAATAATTCCAATGACACCCAGCGGTACCCGAAGCTTCTCAATTGTAAGTCCGTTTGGACGCTCCAGCAGTTCAAGACGATCGCCGATGGGATCCGGCAGTTTGGCAATTTGCCGCAATCCTTCTGCAATATCGTCAATACGGCTTTCGGTAAGTGCCAGCCGGTCTAACATCGATTCAGGAGTTCCGCCGATTCTGCCTCGTTCCAAATCCTCTGCATTGGCAGCAATGATAGCTGCTGCTTCTCGCTGTAAAGCATCGGCCATGATCAGCAGAGCCTTATTTTTTTGATCGGTTGTTAATCCAGCTAGAATTCCTGTTGTAGTCTTAGCCAATGTTGCTTTCGTTACAACTTCACTCATGACTATTCCTCCCTGAACTTGTTATTTTGAGTCCACTACCTATTATCTCAAAGTGATCCATTCATCCCGGTGAATGACTTCCAGCCGATGAACCTCTCCAAGCTTATCCACAATTTGGCGGCTTGGTAAGCCTTCAATCATTCGTAACTGAGCGTCATCATAGTTCACGATTCCCCGTCCAAGCAATCGTGAATCAGGTCCTAATACTTCTACCACATCCCCGGCATGAAAGTGACCTTCCGTTCGTTTTACACCTACAGGAAGCAGACTGTGTCCACCGTTCAATAGAGCCTCAACCGCGCCCGCATCTACATGTAAGGAGCCTAGAGGGGTAGACATAAAGCCTAGCCACTGCTTCTTAACCGGTAAAGAATTGGAGGTAGTGGCAAAATATGTGCCCCTTCCGGTACCTTCAACAGCAATTCGTAAATCACGGGGTTCGGACACTTTCCCCACGAAGACGGGAACGCCGCCCCGGGTTGCAATCTTGGCTGCATCGATTTTGGAGCGCATACCTCCGGTTCCTACACTGGAACCGGCTCCACCGGCGATGGCATAGATCTCAGGAGTAATCTCCTCTACATGCTGATATCGGACTGCGTTCGGATGCTTGCGCGGGTCACCGCTGTATAGGCCGTCCATATCTGTGAGCACGAGAAGCATTGAGGCTTTAAGCAGGTTGGCGACAAGTGCGGAAAGGGTATCATTATCCCCGAATTTCAGCTCGTCAACAGAGACAGTATCATTCTCATTAAAGACAGGTACCGCTCCTTGGCGAAGCAGCTCTTCTACAGTCATAACCGCATTGTTCATAGCACGACGGCTGCAAAAATCGGTTCGAGTCAATAAGATTTGCGCGGCAGTAATATTATGCGAGGTGAAGGCTTCCTGGTAGGCTTGCATAAGCAACGCTTGGCCCACTGCGGCTGCAGCCTGCTTCTCATGAAGCAGCTTCGGACGTGTCGGGTAGCCTATACTGCGAAAACCGGCAGCTACAGCACCGGACGTAACCAGCAATACTTCACAACCGCTCTGCTGGAGCTCAGCGATCTCCGCTGCGAAGAAAGCGATAGCCTCACGGTTTAATCCGCCTTCGGATCCTGTTAGTGAGCTGCTTCCGATTTTGACCACTATTCGTGTCGTCAATGTCTTTCACTTCCTCAATAGTTAGTTAATGAAAATACAAAAAAGCCCCATCCTAAGACTTAGCAAAGGACGAAAGCTTGGTTAACTTCCGCGGTACCACCTTCATTGATGAGGTTCATCCGACTCTAGTCCTCATAACGGGAGGATCCGTCCTGCTTATGGCAGGCCGTTCGGGGGTAGGATTCGGAATGATTTCACGGTAAATTCTCTCAGCTATATCGGAATTTACTCTCTGAACGTGAATGTTTCATTCGTACTGGTCCCGTCTGCACGTTTCATTGTTTGTTGTTTAGAATACCATGGAGCAGGGCGGTTTGCAAAGGGAGAACGAACTATATATGTCTTACAGCCAATGAGATCAAATTTTTTTGTTTATCCTTAGCTTGAACGGGTAAAATACTACTAATCTGTTACCGGGAGGTGGATAGAATTGGATAAAAGCAAGGATGTCCTACAGGAACAGATTCAAAATGTAGAAGTATTACAAGAGCAGATCCAAGATGCAAAAGAAGAAGCAGCAATTCAGAATCAAGTGACTCGTGAGTTTTTGGAGGAAAAGGCAGGCACTCGCAAAGATAATGGTCCAGTAGATGATGATACATCCCGTCTTAAGGACAATCAAAACCGTTTGACTTCAGTGCATAATAGACGCTTAGAATAATGCATACACAAATAAGCCGACTAATGCCTAATAGCATCAGGCGGCTTATTCTCAGTTCTAATCTTAATGATTTAATCCTGACACAGTTGTTTTGAATGTTTCGATAAAAGCTTCGGCGGCTTTGGACAGATACCTTCCGCGCCGATAGGCAATGACTAGGGTCCTGGTCGGTACTGGTTCTGCCAGTGGGAGATATACGGGAACGAACTCACTCCGCGGTGCTCTGGCAATAAAATGAGGGACGAGTGTTACACCCATTCCGGTTGCTACGAGTGATTGTACAGTCTCCATGTTGTTGCTTTCGAAGACTATTTTGGGATCAAAGCCGGAGTTCAGGCAAAGTTCCATTGTCATTTTGCGAAAGCCCTGTCCTTCTTTTAGCACGATAAAGGATTCATCCTTCAATTCCTCCAGTGAGGTACGCACTCCTGTCAAAAGGCGTGAGGCTAGCGGATGCCCCGGCGGAACCGCAAGGTCAATCCGCTCTTCTCCAAGTATTTCATAAGTCAGAGCAGGTATTTCGAGAGGAAGCGAGAGTAGACTAAGATCGGTCTGCCCGTTCGCCGTCAGCTTTTCTAAATTCATGGACGAATCCTCAAGCAGGTTAATATCAACTTCAGGATATTTTTCCTTAAATACAGGAAGGACATGTGGAAGGAGATGGGCCCCAGTGATCGGCATACTCCCAACAACAACCCGGCCGGTCCGGAGTTGGGAAATATCAGACATTTCCTGACGCAGCAGTTCAACAGCATCAATGATAGTCTGTGCCTGCTCAATAAATTTTGCTCCTGCGTGCGTCAATTCAACCGAGCTTGTATTTCTTTGGAAGAGCAGGACTCCCAGCTCCTTCTCCAATTTGGAGAGCTGCTGGCTTAGGGAGGGCTGAGCGATGTGCAGCTTATCCGCCGCACGGGAGAAATTTCTTTCGGCTGCAATCTGCAGCGCATATTGCAGTTGTCTAAGTTCCATGGTTCTAACTCCTCTGATTTAATAAGACTACTTATAAGTATAACCTATAAAGTGTACGACTCCATCATCACACTTATAGGCTGAGACTATGGCTTTTATAGATATCATATCTTGGAATTATAAACAAAGCCATGTTATATTTATTTCATTCAAGAGAGACTCCACGCTCTCTTCCTAAATGAACGATAAAATAATGAGGTGAATTCATGAGCAAGAAGACAATGTTTGAGAAGATTTGGGATAATCACGTTATACATCAAGAAGAAGGCAAACCAGGTATTTTGTATATCGATCTGCATTTGGTACATGAAGTTACTTCTCCGCAAGCATTTGAAGGACTTCGCCTGAGCGGTCGTCAGGTTCGCCGTCCTGAACTGACATTTGCAACTATGGATCATAACGTTCCAACTAAAGACCGTTTTAATATTACGGATCCTATATCCAAGCAGCAAATTGACACCCTTTCTCAGAACTGCCGTGATTTTGGCGTGAGATTGTTTGATCTTCATGATATTGATCAAGGGGTTGTTCACGTAATGGGTCCGGAAATCGGCCTGACTCATCCAGGTAAAACCATTGTTTGCGGAGATAGCCACACTTCCACGCATGGAGCCTTCGGTGCTTTGGCTTTCGGTATTGGTACGAGTGAGGTTGAGCATGTCCTTGCTACTCAATGTCTACAGCAGTCCAAAGCAAAAACGATGGAAATTCGTTTTACAGGCAATCGGAATCCTGGTGTGACAGCAAAAGATATGATTCTAGGCGTTATCGCCAAATATGGAACGGATTTTGCAACCGGTTATGTTATTGAATATACAGGTGAAGCGATCCGCGACTTGTCTATGGAAGAGCGAATGACTGTTTGTAATATGTCAATTGAAGGCGGAGCGAGAGCAGGATTGATTGCTCCGGATGAGACTACTTTCGAATATTTGCGCGGACGTCAATACGTACCGCAAGGTGAGGCTTATGATCAAGCTGTAGCCCAATGGAAAGGATTCGTAAGCGACGAAGGTGCAGAGTATGACACTGTGGTAGATTTCAATGTCGAGACTCTGATTCCGCAAGTCACCTGGGGCACAAGCCCGGGAATGGGAACGGATATCAGCTCAAGCGTACCGAATCCGGCTGACTTCACTACTGAAAATGAACGTAAAGCTGCTGAAAAAGCTTTAGAATATATGGATTTGGCTCCAGGTACTCCTATTTCCGAAATCAATATTGATTATGTGTTTATTGGTTCCTGTACAAACGGCCGGATTGAAGATTTGAGAGCTGCGGCACAGGTTGCTCAGGGACACTCGGTATCAGAGAACGTTACAGCCATTGTTGTACCGGGCTCCGGACGTGTTAAGATGCAAGCCGAGAAGGAAGGGCTTGATAAGATTTTCGTGGAAGCTGGCTTTGAATGGCGTGATGCAGGCTGCAGTATGTGTCTGGCAATGAACCCGGACGTTCTGCAACCAGGGCAGCGCTGCGCATCTACCTCTAACCGCAACTTTGAAGGACGTCAAGGACGCGGTGGCAGAACACACTTGGTATCACCGGCTATGGCTGCAGCTGCGGCGATCAAAGGGCATTTTACGGATGTACGGGATTGGAATTATAAGACGGTAGCCGTCAACGCATAGAAACGAGAAGAAGCGGGAGGGTAATGAAATGGATGCTTTTAAGAAATTAACGGGAATCGTGGCACCAGTGGACCGGGTTAATGTAGATACAGATGCAATCATACCGAAACAATTTTTGAAACGGATTGAACGGACAGGCTTTGGGCAATTCCTGTTTTATGAATGGCGTTTTGATGAAGCCGGCAGCGATAATCCAGCCTTCGAAATGAACAAACCGCGTTATAAAGGGGCTTCCGTTCTTATTTCCCGAGCCAACTTTGGCTGCGGCTCCTCCCGGGAGCATGCGCCTTGGGCAATAATGGACTACGGATTCAAAACGGTAATTGCACCTTCTTATGCCGACATTTTTTATAACAACTGCTTTAAGAATGGTATACTTCCAATCAAATTGTCTGAGAGCCAAGTCGATGAGCTGTTTGATCGGACTGCTGCTCACGAAGGATATGTATTAACTGTTGATCTTGAAAGTAAGACACTTAGCGATGAATTTGGCCTTACGATCCAGTTCGAGTTAGATGAGCATCGCCGCCAATTTCTTTTGCAGGGTTTGGATGATATTGGTCTTACACTTATGCACGCTGATGAAATTGATGCATACGAGAAACGTCATGCAGCCAAATTATTCTCTTAATCGTTGAGAATGAGAGTTAGCGACAACTTTCATGTTAAATTTACACAAAACTTCCATTTCCGGGATGCGGAATTGGAAGTTTTTTTGTTATACTCAATATATTCATAGTTTGTACACGTAACTTTTGGTGAATTTTGCCGTCTAGTCTTTATCTGTCTATTAATCAACTATTTAAGGGGAGAAAAGAATGAGGAAAGCCGGTCTGCGATTACTGCTTCTGCTGCTGTTGCCCTTATTATTGATGTCGTTCATCGGTCGAGAAGCATCTGCTGCAGGAAGCGGCAAAATTATTCTTGATAACAAGGAACTTGTCCTACCCTCAGGAGTGATTCTTGAGAACACAAACGGCAGTGTAATGATCCCCATAAGAGTGGTTGTAGAAAACCTTGGATTCGAAGTGTTGTGGGAACAGAAAACTCACAAGGTAACTGTACGTCAAGACGGTAGAAGCGTAGAACTTGCAGTCGGGAGCAAGAAAGCTAGCGCAGGCGGAGAATGGCTGGATCTAAATGCTGCACCTAAGCAAACGGGCGGTACAGTGCTTGTGCCTATCCGTTTTGTTGGCGAGCAATTTGGGCTCAAGGTTGGCTGGGATAATAGTGATAAGACCGTTTATTTAACCGGGGCCACCCCTTCTGATTCTAAAGGCGCTAACAATAGCGATGGTTCAGGTTATGCGTTGGATGTACCTGTGAATACACCGAACGATACACCGAACTCCACTCCGCCTACTGGAACTGAGGGAAATCCGGCAGTGACGGTTACTCAGGTAAAAGGTGCCATATTCACAGAGAATCGGTTAATTGTAGCTTCGTCTGGCGCAGTGAAGCCAACTGTAACTACGATGAACAATCCTTATCGCATTGTAGTAGATTTTCCGGGAACCTCATTCGCTGCGGATTTTACAGGCGGAATCGACGGGACATCAACAAATGGAGGTCTGCAAGGAAAACTGGATGTTACGGGTTATCCTCAAGTATCAGAAGTTAGATATGCGCTTTTCAGTAACACTCCTTCTACCGTTCGTTTTGTCATTCAGATGACCGGGAGCAATCCTTATCAAGTGGTTACTGATAACATCTCCGGATTAACTACCATAGATCTCAATATACCCTCTAGCGGTGTAGATCCTATAGGAGGGAGTAAGCCTATTGTTGTTCTCGATGCCGGTCATGGAGGGACTCAGCCGGGCGCTATCAGCTTAACTAAAAAGATGGAAAAAGACTTTAATCTTTCAGTTATTCTGAAAGCAGCAAGCTTGTTGGAGCAGCAAGGAGGGGTAACCGTTATATTGACCCGTACTGATGATAGTACACTTGGTCTGCAAGATCGCGTTAATATTGCTAAAGATGCGAATGCCAATATTTTCATTTCTCTACATGCAAATGCGATGTCTTCTTCAACAGCCAATTGGAATAAAGTGAACGGGAGCGAGACCTACTACAGTCGTAATGAAAGTCTTTTATTGGCTCAAATTATGCATAAGCACCTTGTGGTAGGTACGGGCTTTAAAGATAACGGGGTAAGAAACAAGAGCCTGCATGTAACCAGGGAGACGCTAATGCCCGCTGTTCTGCTGGAAGCAGGATATTTGACGAACAGCAGTGATGAGGCATCCCTATACAATGAGGAATTACAAGATAACTTGGCGAGGGAAATTGTTGCAGGAATTATGGAATATCTTGGTCTGTAGAAAATGACTCTACTTGTCTCTAATCTTGCAAATCTTAGTTTACTATGGAATATATTCGCAACTTTTAAATAGGATTGGCGTCTAATAGAGGTCAAAGTCGTCCGTTGTCAGGCCATCATGAACGCCGTTCTCAGGCGGAATACTAGATTCTTAGAGGTGAAGAATGAAGAAATTTTGTTGTATGTTGTTGTTGCTGCTCTTTGTACTAGTGTTACCAGAGAGTGGACATGCCGCTGCTGTGACCGGCAAAATTTTTCTGGACGGCAAAGAACTGACGGCAGGTCAGAATGTCCAGGTAGAGAATGTGAACAGCACTGTGATGGTACCTCTCAGAATGATATCTCAGAATCTGGGATACACGGTGGAGTGGGATCAGAAGAGTCAAATGGTTACCATTGGGCAGCAGGGAAAGATTATTCAACTGATAGTGAATCAAAAGTCTGCATCTGTTGATGACAAGACCGTACTTCTCACCACAGCACCCTTACTTAAGAACAGCATAACTTTTGTGCCGATTAGGTTCATCAGTGAACAATTTGGACTTGCAGTCGCATGGGACAACACGGATAAAGTTGTGACTCTTGTGACTCCGGAAAGTACTCCGGATACTGGTAATGATACAGGGACTGGCGTTGTAGTGCCACCGGTGGATACTACCAATCTCACTCAGGTAAATGGAGTAAGCTTTAACAACAATCAACTGTTGATTACCATGCAGGGGGCTTCACAGCCTAAAGCGACATTACTTACCAATCCTGATCGGTTAGTAGTTGATTTTCCGAATGCAACCTTTTCTGATGTATTTGGAACAGGACAGTTGCTGGATCCTAACTTAAACGGCAAGCTGGATGTAGTCGGATACCCAGATGTGTCTGGAGTCCGATATTCACTATTTAGTACTGCTCCCTACACGGTTAGGTTCGTGGTAGATTTAAATTATGCCAAAAATTATACAGTTAGTGTATCCGAAGATGAAAATAACCTGGTTATTGTTGATTTAAACGCCGAAGATTCTGGTGAAACAGGAGCTTTACCGGGTAATAGTGGGAAAAAGCTTGTTGTACTGGATGCAGGCCATGGAGCTAAGGATTCAGGTGCAGTCGGTGTTACCGGTAAATATGAAAAGGCCTTCAATTTAGCTATTGTTCTAAAAGCGGCTGAGTTGCTGAAAAAAGAAAATAATATCGACGTTGTACTCACACGCAGTAATGATACTTTTCTTGAACTCAAGGAACGGGCGGCAATCGCTAATAATCTAAATGCTGATTTATTTATTTCCGTGCATGCTAACAGCAGTGCGTCAACAAGTGCTACCGGTACAGAGACGTATTATCAACGTCAAGCCAGCAAAGCGTTCGCTAATGTCATGCATAAATATTTGGTGCCAGCTACTGGACTGAGTGATCGAGGCGTTCGATACGGCAATTTTCATGTGATACGTGAAACCAAAATGCCGGCTGTTTTACTTGAAGTAGGATACTTAAGCAATAAGGGTGATGAAGCCCTGCTCTTTACTGAGGCTTTGCAAAATCGTGTTGCTGCTGCTATGGTAAGTGCCATTAAGGAATATCTCGGTATAAAATAACAGCCAAACGGCAGACAAGCGTCGCAAACCCCACTTTCTGTTGTTATAGCAGTGAAGAAGGCTTTGTGACGTTGGTCTGTCCGTATTTATCTAGGGGGGCGCTACGATTATGAAGACAAAATTGGGTTATGCAGGATTATCGATACTGTTATTGTTTATTATGTCAGGTTGCGGCGAGAAGCCAGAGGCGTCAGTTTCAAATCCATCGCAGAATTCTCCTGCTGTTGTCAGCGGGGCAGGCGGGAATGCAGTGAGTTCAGACGGTGCTGACAATTCTGCCGGTGAAGCCACCGCAGAACCTGCAAATAGTACAAATACCGCAGATACCGGCAATGCGGCACCGACAGAAAAACCTGATCAAAGCAAAAAAAGTGAGACCATCGAAGTTTACTATACGGATTCTCAATTGATGGATTTGGTACTGGCAAAAGCTGAAATTAGTTATAGTGCTTCAGATGAAGACAGTAAGTACGGTGAAGCTTTTAAGGCACTGCAGGTTAGTGAGAATTCAGATCTTGTTCCTCTCTGGGGAAAAATTGAGCTAAAGTCCATAAAGATCGAGAATGGACAACTTGTATTAGATATCCATAAACCCATCGAGGCGCAGCTTGGTGCAGGCGGCGAGTCCTTTGCCTTAAGCGCATTGGCAAAAACATTATTTCAGTTTAAAGAAGTAGAAAGCATTGAGATTCTGCTGGACGGAGAGAAAGTGGAGAGTCTTATGGGGCATGTAGATCTAGAGCACCCTATGACCAGAGACAATAGTTAAATATTCGCAGGAATATGAAGGCTGTATGGCGAACATCTATGGAAACTACTTATATGCGATTCAGAGAGGGGAATATCATTTTGTCCGGAAATTACAAGTCAGGTCGTCCCTTTAGGGGCTATTCTTCTAAAGCGGTATCCGCAATACTTGCAGGAGCCATAGCCCTCAGCGGCGCAAGTGCAGTAAATGCCGATGGCGCAGCTGCAGTAGCCGCAACTACTAGCACAACACCGGCAGCAACAACTACGGCAGTCGCTAGCGCATTTAGTGATGTGAAAAGTGGATTTTGGGCTGAAAAGCATATCTACAAGCTTGCAGCTCAAGGCATTGTTATCGGAAATAACGGAAATTTCCGTCCTAGTGATCCAGTAACTCAACAGGAAGCCGTGCTCATGGCTTTACGTTTTATGAAACTTCAGAATATGGTGGATAAAGATGCGCAGGTAGCTCTACCTACTGATTTCAAGGTTTCGAATTATTATAAACCTTATGTTGTATTAGCATTTCAACAGAAACTCCTTGACAAGACGTTGGAGATGGCACCGGATAATCTGAAGACATCCTGGGGTGAGCGCAAAGCAACGCGGGAATGGATTGCCGAAGTGTTAATTCGTGCGCTTGGTAAAAGTGCTGATGCAGTCGCCGCTTCAACTGAGCCAACCGGCTTTGCGGATGACGCTAAGGTCTCATCAAGCAAACGGGGATATATAAATGCTGCTGTTGATCTTGGATTGGCTAATGGGCTTGACGGCAATCGCTTTGATCCGCAGGGAGCTGTGACACGAGCGCAGCTTGCCACTTTTCTCAGCCGTGCGCAGGCGCACAACACGCTTGTCTACGACAATACTGCAACCGGAACGGTAAGTGAGATAAAAGACGATAAAATCACGATTTACGACAATGGTAAATTATCAACCTTCAATCTTGTCTCAAGCACAGTCTATTTCTCCAGTGCTTCTGAGATCAAAGGCAGCCTAAATGATATTAAGCCTTATACAAAAGTTATGGTTATTGGTACAAACAGTAATGCAGCTTATGTTGAAGTTATCGACCCTAAGCAGCAGGTTGAGAGCATCCAGGGCAGTTTTGCAATGATTACGGGTAATAATAAACTTTTCATGAAGACCGCAGACGGTTATCCTGAGTACATTATTGATGCAGCTACTTCATTTTTGGATGTGAATGGGGTGAAAATTGAGCCGTCCTCCATCGCTCCAGATAGCCTGATTAAGTTGTTGCGTGAGACTTATACCAGCACCAGAAAGGTAGTCTCCGTTCAGGTGACTTCGGGAGTAATTAACAAAAACGGTACCGGAACATTGAAAGCCATTGATCTGAACGGTAAAAGCATCACCTTCAAAAATGCCGCCGGTGTAGAAGAAACCTTCAAATGGAACGATACAACTATCTTCCGCTATCAGAATTCAATTCTGACTGCCGCAGAGCTGAAGGTCGGTTCAGCTGTGAAGTATACAATTTCGAATAACTTAATCCAATCTGTTGAAGTTACTGAGTCGGTGGAACGAACTTTGCAAGGAACTCTTTATGAGCTTAGCAGTTCTTCCGTTGTCTACAAAAAAAGTGATGGTACCAAAGAAGTGAAGCTTCTTGCTGCTGCCCCGGTAATCGTTATACCAGGGATCACAAATCCCTTGGCTTCTGATTTGATTGCGGATGCTATCGGCGGTGACAATATCCGGTTGACCTTGAATAGTAGCGATCAAGTTACCAAAATTGAAGTAACCAGCCGTCAAATTGAGCTATTTGCCAGTCTGACTGTAGTATCTTATAATGTGAAAAATAAGCTGTTGACTGCCTTGGACAGCAGTAATAAACCCCACTTGTTTACATTGGATGAAAAAACTAAACTGACCAATGAGGGAACAGTTCCTACCTTGGCCAATATAGGTAACTTTTTAACTGAAGGACGTAAAGTCGCTGTAAGCGCAATTGGACAGCGGACATTTTCCTTGGAAGTTGTAACGAAGTATGAGGGTACGGTGACCTCGATCAATACGACAACCCAGAAGATTGAAGTTAAAACGAATGAAGGTCAAACTATTACACTTCCATTCCCGATTTCCGTTGATATATTCGGACGTACGAATGCAACTATAGCGGATGTTGCCGTTGGGAATACAGTTTCTGCAGTGCTTGCAGGTAATCAGGAAGTGATTTCAGTATTAAGAGTCAAAGCCATACAGCAAGTTATGGTTACTTTCTTGGATACAACGAGTAATCGCATGAATGTAAAATGGGCTGGGGGTACTAGCAATATTTATACATCAGGTGCGGTGCTGAACAATGAAGCAGGTGAAACCCTTAAATTAACTGATTTTAAAGTAGGGGATTATGTTAATCTCGTATCTATCGGGTCATCACCGGTATCCTTGCAATTGGTTAAGCTTACTACAGGACAAGTCTTGTCTTTGGATACAACTGGAGGAACTTTAACAGTTAAGAACTTTGCAGGGACAACGCAGTCATTCTTGTCAGGCAACAACGTTAAGATCATCCGTGCCAGCGGCACTAGCACATCTTTGAGCAGTCTTGCTGTTTCAGAAAGAGTAGAATTGCGTAAAGATGCTGATGGATCTACAATCATTCGTGTATTGCCTATGCTCAGCCGTTATTTCTCCCGTTATGAAAGTTCATCGAACCAAGTAGTAGTTAAGCGGGATAGCATAAATGACGAGAATTATCGTTTCCAACTCGCCTCAAATGCTTATATTCACCAAGGTGACACGACATTAACAGTGCAATCTCTTAAAGAAAATGATAATATTACAGTATATTTCAATAACGATGTAATAATTGAAATTGTGAAACAATAAGGCTATGGTGATTTTCCGTGTGAAACACCGTCTTGACGCAGATAATTTACTGCGTCAAGACGTTTTTTTTGAAATATAAGAGCGTTAATTTTTTCGCTTGTAATGTATGAATGTGTACGCTATAATACATACTTTGCTTATATTTCCTTACATCAGAGGAGACACGCCGGGATACTCACAGTGGCGTAATACTTCGTTGGGGGGATGCTATGAAAGTTGCAGATGTCCGCCACATTCTGGATACCATCGGAAACATGTTCCCGGAAGCTCACTGCGAGTTAAATCATAGCAATGCATTTGAGCTGACGATTGCGGTATTATTATCTGCTCAATGCACGGATGCTACGGTGAACAAAGTAACAGTGGACCTGTTCCAAAAGTATAAAGCGCCTCTGGACTACATTTCAGTTCCACTAGAGGAGCTGGAAGAGGACATCAGACGAATCGGACTATACCGGAATAAGGCCAAGCATATTCAGAGTCTATGTTCCATACTGATTGAACAGTATGGAGGCGAAGTACCGCAGGCGCATGATCAACTGGTCACCTTGCCAGGGGTCGGACGAAAAACGGCGAATGTAGTGGTTTCCAATGCATTTGGAGTTCCTGCTATAGCTGTTGACACGCATGTGGAGCGAGTATCTAAGCGGCTTGCTTTGGCCGGCTGGAAAGATAGCGTGCTGGAGGTTGAAAAGAAGCTGATGAAGGCTGTTCCGCGAGAGGAATGGACATTAACTCACCATCGGCTCATTTTTTTCGGACGATATCATTGTAAAGCCCAGAATCCGCAGTGCCAGGTATGTCCACTTTTAGATGTGTGCCGTGAAGGAAAGAAACGTATGAAAATGTCGCTGATCAGGAAAGATAAAGATTCTGCGCCAAAAACTAAACTAAAGAATTAGAGATGATGAAGAGGATGGGGATAGAGATGAAGTGCATTTCTGTATACACGGATAATTTTGAGGTTTTTTCGGATATTTTTGAACGGGTAGTAGACAGCCCTATGGAAGAGAATGAAGAGCAGGAAGTTGAGGGAATTACGATCAGCCATTCCGGTGATGTACCGGAGCATTATCTGGAGCGTATGTCAGTGAAACCAGAGGTTGTAGTGATGAGAGATAAATCCCGTGGTCTTACAATTCTCCAGCACGGTAAAGTCTTTGAAATTTTGCTGCCGGTTTTGGAAACTGCTTAAACCCAATTGATTGCAATCCATTGTCGAAATATAGAAACAGGGGGTGTCCCACAAGCTATGAAATGGCTTGGGACATCCCCTGTTTTTTGAGTAGGATTAGAGTGGGCGTTGGTGAGGACGCTCCGCGAACAGACCGTTGTTACAATCGCTGTGCTCTCCAGATTTTTTAATTCCTCTTAGTGGTGAAAATCCGGAAACAGCTTATGCTTTCAAACCTAGTTTTCCTTTGGAAAACTTTCGGGCGACCGCTGCCGCTTTTCCACAATCGTTCTGTCCTCTCCGCTGTTTAAGCGGAAAACGTATCTACACAGATTCAACTTTGCGTCCCATGGATTGCGTCCCATGGATTTAGAAGAAGATATTCAGAAACAAACTCCCCTTCTAAAATACTCGCCAAAACCAGCTTATACAAGCTGTGTGCGACATTTATTTTCCCTACTATTAGATTGAACTTAAGATTTTTAGCATAAAGGATTAGTCGCACTGAGTGAATGTTTGGACTTCCGGCCGCTGTTGTCGTAAGACTTTCTTTGATTCATACCGCTCTTTGCAGTAGAAATCCATAGACAGCCTATGCTTTCGAAGCGAGCTTTCCTACGGAAAGCTTTCGGGCGGTCGCTCTCGCTCCTCAATTTCCAAAATCCCCCTTCGTCACAGACGTAGACCTCTGCTCCGCATGAATAGCCACTCACTCCCCTCTTGATGTACGAACACGCAGGAGAGATTCAGAATCAAATCAGTATTACTAACGCGCCCTCTCTTTAGATGTACGAACACTCGTGGTAATCTGCTCAAGATGAATGCCTACGCTAAACGGACCCAGCCGACGCTATTTACTCCATTTACCTGATTTCCCTATCTATGCGGACTCAGAAGGCACTATTTACAAGAATTCGGCTATAAATAGGCAAGTATTCATAAATAGAGGCATCTGTGTCCGCATAACTTACTTATAGAACAATTTATCAATAATAAGTGATCTGTAGTCCGCATAGCGTTCTTAACCCGATCTACCTTAATGTAAATTTACTTTGGCTGCTGCTGTTTGGCTCATGCTTATATAAATTAAACCACTTTCGAGATATTTAGAGGAGAAAGTTCGCTCAATACCAAAACTCAGTGCTTGACAGGTGACGAGAAGTACAGAAATCCGTTACGCCCAATAGAAGGGTTTTCTCCCTCTATTTCTGCACCCGGCACCCCGTTTGGGCAATTAGAGGGGATTTCGCCCGCTAATTTTGAGGATTTAACCTCTTTGGGGCGGTATGGGTAAGATTATAGGGATATTTTCCCTTTAATCTCAAATTCATGGCGTTTCGAGCGGTATTTGCGGGCATTTTCCCCTCTAATTCGCCGAAGGACTGGTCCGCAACCCGGATTCGGCTACCTGTAAGGCGTAGTTGCCCTATACCCAGTGAAACATCAGGCGAAGTTAGAGCGAAATCGTTCCCCGCACAGTGACGTAAACGGAAATTCAAGCACTGATTTCGAGATGGACCTGAAAATTCTCACTAAATTCTGGTTAAGCATCATTAAATATCGATATGGATAATTTCGTTGCAATTAGTGGGGACTTTCCCTCCAAACTTTATTTATCACAGGTCTAGTGTCCTAGTAGAAAAATGGATCTGAAATAAACAACTTTATTTATCGGATATTGGAGAACAATGAAATCTGTTGATTGGTTCTTCTCGGGTGATCCTACATTAATGCCTGATAATTTTCGTATGGCTACTCGAAGCTGGAGTGTCGAATTTTAAACATCCTTTATAGTTACTACCACACTCTCAAGGGTAAATCTTAAGTACGATCTATATAACAAAAAGCTTGAATCTCAATTGCTGGACTGTATCAAGGATAGTTACAACTATCCAGCAGTATTTGATTTGTGGCAAACTGGTGTTAAAATAGAATTATTCTATTATAAAAAGTCTTGAACGATAAAAATGTCATTGAAACTTACTGATTTCCTAAGGAACTAGCAGAGGTGGAGAGACGATGAGCGCAGAGCGGGCCAAGTTCGATATAAATAGACAAATAAAACAAATAAATACTAACTCGGTACTTCCCTTACTGAAAACCTTAATGGAGCAATGGGGAGATGCAGAGGCTGTACGTATATTTTCTGAACTACACCGAAAAGAAAGGGCGAACGAGCTGACTTTAGCCTTCTGTGGGCACTTTTCAGCCGGAAAGTCCAGCATGATTAATGCTTTATGCCAGAGTCATGTGCTTCCCTCAGGTCCTGTTCCGACTAGTGCGAATATTGTATCGATTAGATCCGGGAATCCTCGTGCTCTTATTTATCCGCGTAGTATAAATGATGATGTAGTCATTAAAGCCTGGGAGACGACCCCTGAGAAGCTTGGTGAATACTGTCGTAATGGAGGAGATTACTCTGCCATTGAGGTATGGGAAGAAATTCCCTTGCTTGGATCGCACGGGGTTCTCATGGATACTCCCGGAGTTGATTCTACAGATGATGCTCATCAGAGTGCTACCCGGTCTGCACTTCATCTAGCGGATGTCGTGTTCTATGTTATGGACTATAACCATGTACAATCGGAGAACAACTTGGCTTTTGCCAAAAATCTTAGTGATTGGGGCAAGCCGCTCTACCTAATCGTTAATCAGATCGACAAGCATAGGGAACAAGAAATATCGCTTAAGGAATATCAACGCCAATTAGAAAACGCTTTCAGTCAATGGGGTATTCATTGCGCAGGACTTCTATTTACTTCTCTTAAAGTAGAAAACCATAATCTAAATAACTGGGATAGCTTAGTATTGCTGATCAAAGATCTTTTGGAACGCCGGGATGAACTGTTGCAATATAGTTTGTCTTGTTCTATACATCACGCGGCGGAGTCTGCATTAACTTCTTATCGTGAAGAGCAGCTGGAGGATAGGGAAGCACTCCTTATGGAGCTGTCAGGTACTGAGGTACGGGTTATTAACAATGAGCTGGCTACTATAGAAAAAGAACGTGAGTTGCTGGAAAATCTGATGACTCATTCCAGGCTAGAGCTTCGTACCAGTCTGGATGACCTGCTTGGCAATGCCAACCTCAATCCTGCGGAGGTTCGAGACCTTGCGGGACGATATATAGAAAGTTTAAGTCCGAGCTTTCGGCAAGGCCTATGGTTTACTTCCGCTAAGAAGGAAAAGGAACAGAATAGCCGATTGATGGCTTACAGTGATTTGCTAAGCCGTCAGGTGACTGCTCAAGTGGAGTGGCATTTAATAGCTCTTCTAAGAGCTTGGGCCGAAACCCTTGAACTATGGAATGAAGAGACGGAGCAAACGCTTAAGCAAATGCTTCCGGTCATTCAACCGGAAGGGTTGGCCGGCGCGGTGAAGCCGGGAACCAGCGGTTCTGGCGAGGCGCTGCTTAATTTCTGCCGAAGTCTTTCGGCAGAAATTAAAGCTCAATACCGCCGAGCTGCTCTGGAATTGGCAGATGAGCTGCTGGCGAAGCTGCCGCACTTAATTGAGGAGCACCGCGCTGCGCTGGCGCTCCGCGAGCTCGCGCTCGGGCAGCAGTCGCGCGCCTGCGCCGCGCTCGCCGCCCTGGACCGCGCGGCGGACGCCCGCGCGGCCGAGCTTGCGGCGCTGCTGCCGCCGCGCCGGACCCTCACCTCCGGCAGCCTGCCGGAGGTGAGGGTAACCCCTCGGGCGGCTGCGTACAGCGCAGCGCCGCCCGAGGCGGAGCCGCCGCTGCGCACGGCGGCTCGGCCGGGTCCCGCCGCCGCAAGCTTGGCGGCGGCCCCAACGCCGGCGGGCGATCGCCACCGCCGGCTATCCGCAGCCGCGGTGACGCTTGCGGCCGCGGCGGAACGGCTGCGCCGGGAGCCGGCCATGGCCTCGGCGGCACGCAGCCTAGCGGCGCGGGCGGGCGATCTCGCCGGCGGCCGCTTTACACTGGCACTGTTCGGAGCGTTCAGCGCCGGCAAGTCGTCCTTCGCCAATGCCCTGCTCGGCGAAGAGGTGCTGCCCGTGTCTCCGCACCCCGCCACGGCCGCGGTCAACCGCATATTGGCGCCAGAAGGAGACTTCCGGCATGCTACCGCGGTTGTGACCATGAAGACAATGGTGGAGTTCTGGGGAGATATCACCCATTCCTTCAGCGTGCTGGAACTCGGTGAGCCGGAGTATGAAACATGGTTTTCTGCCTTGGAGAACTTGCCCTTAAGGGGGATACATCCTTCTGTACTGCCTCATGCCGGATTTCTAAGGGCAGCAGCCGCTGGCTGGGAAGAATCAAAAGATCGCTTAGGAAAAGTCCGTACCGTAGATTTAGAGGAATACCGCTTACTTGTTGCAGAGGAGACACGGGCCTGCTTCGTACAGGGCATCGATCTATATTATTCAAGTCCGCTTACGGAAAGCGGCATTGTTCTTGTGGATACGCCGGGAGCAGATTCTCTCCATTCCCGTCATACGGGGGTTACCTTCGGGTACATGAAGGATGCGGATGCGATTTGTTTTGTAACCTATTACAATCACGCTTTTTCTAAAGCGGATCGAAGTCTCTTGGCACAGTTAGGGCGAATTAAAGACAGCTTTGCACTGGATAAAATGTTCTTCATTATCAATGCCTCAGACCTTGCCTCAAGCGAAGAAGAACTTGAGGAGGTAAGGAATCATGTGGCTGCCAATTTACGTGCAGGGGGACTTACTGCACCGCGCATCTTCAGTCTTTCCAGCCTTCAAGCGCTGGAAAGCAAGAGAAGCGGCAATCATGAAGTTTATGAGTCCTCCCGTTTCGGCCCCTTTGAGGAGGCTCTGGCCCATTTTTCAGGTGAAGAACTGCCTGGGCTCTCCTTGGCAGCAGCACGAGACAGTATCGTCTCCGTCCGCCGCCGCGCTGAGGAATGGCAGGCGATGGCTTCCCAAGAGCAAAATGTGCGTGAAGCCGGATTTCAACAACAGGTACAACGACGCACTCAAGCTGAAGTGCGGTTATCCCTGTTACTGGCGGAGGAGCGGCCTCGCCGCGACCTGCACAGGGAAGGTGAGGAACTGCTGTATCATGTAAGGCAGCGGCTTGGATTTTCGTTTGGTCGTTATTTTCAAGAGTCCTTTCATCCATCATTGCTCCGTGAGGATGCCGGAAATCTGAAAGACATCTTTGCAGCTTGCGGACGGGAGCTCTGGCGTACAGTCCAGCGTGAGCTGGAGCAGGAGCTTTGGGCGACCACCCTGCGTCTGGAAGCAAAAGGTCGTCAGCTGGTCCGTTTATCTGTCGGTTCTGCGGCAGAGGAACTAGCCTTTTCTGAAAGTGAGACGATGTTCCTTTTAGAGGAAGATCAACATTGGCCCCCTCCTAAGAGCGTGGAATGTCAGCTTCAACCGCTGATTTGGTCTAATCTATGGAATGATTTCAAATCACCGCGGCATTTTTTTGAAGGCTCCGGTCGGGATAAAGTTAAATCCGCGGTTGAACCTCTATTGAAGGAAGCTGTAGCAAGTGCTACGGTTCAACAGGAAAGAGCGTTGCTTGCTCATTATGAACGCTGCATTTTAGAGGCCTTGCAGGAATCTGCTGAACACCTTCGGAATCTATTGTCCGAGCAGGAATTAGCCATGTCGCTGGACCGGGAAGGGGGTGATTCAGCAGAGAGATTAAGTCAACTAATTCGTGATTTATTAGACTTGGAACAATCTTTCGACGATCTGGTGGACAAAGTTGTGTGAAGTTTGTAGGAAAATGTCGAAGAACACTTGCTTTCTTCTCTATGATGGATGAAAATAAAGAAGCCTGAAAATTTACAAGGAAACTGTCGTGTTTTCCTGAAAAAGGATGAATGACAGTGAAATTGCCGAAAGAGGTCGAGATCGACAATGTGGGGAGCTCCTTTTTCAGCTCAAAGCCGTAAACTGCTGCTGCTTGGCAGCGGTGAATTGGGTAAGGAAGTCATTATTGAAGCTCAACGCCTTGGCGTGGAGACCGTGGCCGTAGATCGTTACAACAACGCACCTGCGATGGGGGTTGCCCATCGTTCTCATGTCATTGATATGCTGGATGCGGAAAGTCTCAAGGCACTCATACGTTTAGAAAAACCTGATGTGATCGTACCGGAGATTGAGGCGATCGCAACCCAAGCACTAGTTGAACTGGAACAAGAGGGCTTCTTAGTCATTCCGACTGCCCGAGCAACCAGATTAACGATGGACAGGGAGGGGATTCGGCGGTTGGCTGCTGAAGAGCTTGGACTGCCTACTGCAGAGTACCGTTTCGCGGATAGTCTGGAAGAACTGCAACAAGCCATTACAGAACTCGGAACACCTTGTGTGGTGAAGCCTATTATGAGTTCATCTGGTAAAGGGCAAAGTGTATGCCGGAAGCCGGAGGATGCGGAGGACTGCTGGAATACTGCGCTGGAAGGTGCAAGAGCCAAAGGTACACGTGTCATCGTAGAAGCGTTTGTTACTTTCGAAAGTGAGGTCACCCTTCTTACCGTACGTTCAGTGGATGGAACGGTGTTCTGTCCGCCCATTGGTCACATTCAGAAGGATGGGGATTATGTTGAATCTTGGCAGCCTCATCAGATGAATCCCGGTCAATTGGATGAAGCACAGTTTATTGCCAGAACAATTACGGATGAGCTTGGTGGCCTGGGGATTTTTGGTGTGGAGTTATTTTTAACAAATCGTGGAGTGTTGTTCAGCGAAGTATCACCAAGGCCGCATGATACCGGTATGGTGACGATGGCGACTCAGGACTTATCACAATTTGCCTTACATGTCAGATCGATTCTTGGATTTCCCGTTCAGTCAGTGAATTTATTGACACCGGGAGCCTCTGCTACCCTTAAAGCGGTAGGGAATGGACAAGCCTTTGCTGTTACTGGACTGAAGGAGGCCCTTGCGCTTCCGCGTACTCAGGTTCGGGTGTTCGGCAAGCCGGAAGTTCGTCCCGGTCGGCGGATGGCAATAACGTTAAGCGCAGCGGAAAATGTGGAAAACGCAAGGACGACAGCCAAAAAGGCAGCGTCTATGCTAAAAGTGGAGGTATATGAGGATGAACAGTAGTATTGCGGCACCAGTACTGCAAATTCGCAAATGCGGCATGAACGATCTGGAGAGAGTTACTGCACTCTTGCGTGAATTCGGCTATCCAACAACGCTTAGCGTAATGAAAGAGAGATTGCAAGATATGGAGAATGATTCCCTCCATTGTACATTCGTTGCCGAACTGGACAACGAAGTCGTGGGTATGATCGGACTGCGGCAAATAAGTTCATACTACAAACAACAAGACTGTATTACCGAGATAACAGCACTCATTGTATCAGAGCAACTAAGAGGAAATGGACTCGGAAAAAGACTTGTAGCCTCAGCGGAAGAATGGGCACGCCAGCAAGGTTGCTGTCAGCTTTTCCTTAGAAGTGGAAACCGAGTAGAGAGAGCCCCGGCGCATGCTTTTTACCGTCATATCGGGTTTGAAAAGGCAGGTTACCGTTTCAACAAGGCGTTATAGTAGAACGTATACGTTAAAGATCATCCCCATCCCGGTTCAGGCGGGATGGTTTTTTTTCGAAAAAAAGACCGTAGTAAATCATTATCTTAACTTAAACATAGATCGTATTGATTGAATCATATAGAATAGTTTTATTACGAAAATTAACCTTATCCAAAGAGGGATGAATGCATGTATAAATTAATTTTGGTTGAAGACGAAGAAGATGTAAGAGAAGGGATTATAGCTCAGATCGATTGGGCGAAATACGGCTTTGAAGTAGTTGATCAGGCGGAGAACGGAAGAGAGGCGGCAGAATCGATTGACCGACTCATGCCGGATGTAGTTGTAACTGACATACAGATGCCATTTATGAACGGACTGCAGCTTGCGGAGTGGATTCGCAGTCGTCATCCGAATACAAAAATTATTATATTAACGGGATATGATGAATTTGAATATGCCCAGCGGGCAATCAAGCTGCAAATCGATGAATATGTATTGAAGCCTTTCTCTGCTCAGGAACTGATTGACATCCTGATTAAGGTAAGGGAACAGATTGAAGCTGAAATCTCCGAAAAAGAGAATGTTTATGTACTCAGCGAGCATTATCGTAAAAGTCTGCCTGTACTTCGTGAGCAATTCCTGTCTTCCCTTGTTTCCCGTAGACTGCGTCCGGCAGAGATTGCCGAGAAGAGTGCAGAATATGGGCTGAAGCTCTATGGAGCCTTATTCCAGGCTTCAGTAATAAGTGTGGATTATATCCGTGGGGATGGACAGCCTAACACTTCGGGAACAAGACAGATTTCCTTGAGAGATACTGGAGATCGTAATTTACAGCTGTTCGCTGTGCTTAACATCGCCGAGGAAATATGCATGAAGCACGGCTTTGGCAAGGTGTTTATTCATAGAGATGATATCGTCATGCTCTCGGTGAGCGGAACACTTGATGAGGCAGAGATTACCGGCAAGACCTTTGCAATTCTAGAGGAAATTAGACAGAGCGTGCAACGTTTTTTGAAGCTGACTATTACCGCAGGAGCCGGAACAGTATGTCAATCTGCGGCACTGTTGTTCAATTCTTTCGCAGATGCTTTGCAGGCCCTGGATTACCGGCTTGTTCTGGGCAACAATAGGGTGATCTGGATTGAGGATGTTGAATCCCGCTCTAATCGGATGCTTGCCTATGATGAACTGACTGAGCAGGCTTTGATTCGAACCCTAAAGCTGGGTACCGTGCAGGAGTTAACCGAAACCATCGATGAGCTGTTCAGCGGTTTGGATGTGGATCATGTTTCCACACAAGACTATCAGATTTTTCTACTGGAGATTATCACATCGATCCTGCGTGTAGCCAAAGAAGCAGGCAGTGAGACCACAGAACTGTTTGGACCGGGTTTTTCTTCACTAATGATCATGAACCGCTTTAATAATTTGGGTGAGGCTAAACAATGGATCATTTCGGTATGCACCCGGCTTATGGATAATATCGCCACAGAACGGCAGTCCAGCTATAAACTGTTGATTGAACAGGCTAAAGGGTACATCCGGGCCCATTATGAGGAATCTGATATTTCAGTCGGTAAGGTTTGTCAGCATCTGCACATCAGTACAGGTTATTTCAGCAGCATCTTCAAAAAAGAAATGAAAATGACTTTTGTCAGCTACCTGCTGCAAATTAGGCTTGAGGCTGCAAAGGATTTACTGCGTTCTACGGAGCTTAAGGCTTTTGAGATTGCGGAGAAAATCGGCTTTGCTGATCCGAATTACTTCAGCTTTTGCTTCCGCAAGAAATATGGACAATCTCCTAAAGAGTACAAAAACAGCTCCAGAGGAGGATAAGCAATGTCGATGAAGAAGGCTTTTTTTCCGCTACGACCTGAGCGGCCCAAAGGAGGGAAGCTTCGACTTTCCTCCAAGCTGCGCAGCATCCAATTCTTAATTACAGTTACCTTCACAACCGTTGCCGTTCTTGTAGCGGTTATTGTGAGTTTTATGCTATATAACAAGTTTGCCAAGACCGCTGAAGACAATGCTAATCTGAATATGCAGCAAATTATAGAACAGGTGAACTATAACTTGGAGCTGTATGTCAAAGGTATGCGGAATATCTATGAGAAGGCTGAGGAACAAATCTCCCAGACTTCATCCATCGATACTCCGCTTCTAAAGGAAAGGCTGTCCACTCTTCGTGAGACACGGGAAGATTTAGTATCTGTTGCATTGTTTACACCTCAGGGAAAGCTGGTACTTGATGTGCCGAGTACGACGATGCGCAATAATACACAGTTGGGGAACCAAAGCTGGTTCACTGCACCGACGCGTACCTCAGAAATCTCATTTTCCCCCCCTCATATTCAAAATTTATTCAAGAATCAATATACATGGGTCGTCTCCATGAGCAAACTGGTACAGTACAAAGAGAATGGAGTGCATAAGACCGGGATTTTACTGATAGACTTTAACTTTCGGACGATTGATGAGCTCAGCAAACAGGTAAAGCTAGGTAAAAGAGGATACGCTTACATCCTGGACCCTTTAGGCAATATTGTGTACCATCCTCAACAGCAGCTCATCTATGCCGGATTAAAATACGAGAATGTGGAACCGGTGCTCGAATATGCGTATCGAAGCTATTTGGATGAATCCACCGGGGAGAAACGGTTTATCACCGTTCGTACCCTGGCACAGACAGGCTGGAAAATTGTTGGTGTAGCGTATTACGACGAAATTGTCACTACAAAGAGGGATCTAAATCAATTTCTAGCCGGGTTTTTAGCAGTTGTAATCCTAGGTGTAATTATCGCGTCAGTTCTCATGTCCGCTCTGATAGCAAGCCCAATCCGTAAGTTGGAACGGACGGTTAAGCTGGTGGGAGAGGGAGACTTGAACACTCCAATAGATGTTAGTGGAACCTATGAGGTGGAACAGCTCTCCAAAAGGTTCAACTTAATGCTGCAGCGTATCCGCCAGTTGATGGATCAAATTATTTATGAACAGGAGACCAAGCGGAAAGGAGAGCTGGAAGTTCTGCAATCGCAGATCAATCCCCACTTTCTATATAACACGCTGAATTCGGTTATTCGGTTAGCAGAGCGCGGTAAAACAGATGAAGTGGTAACGATGATTCAGTCTCTATCCAAGTTTTTCCGTATCAGCTTAAGCAAAGGAAAGAATATAATAACCATCCAAGAGGAGCTGGATCATATCCGGCATTATCTGGTGATACAGAGTTTTCGGTTCAAGAATAAATTTCGCTTTGAGATAACTGCAGACGAGGAAGTTCTGCCTTATCAGACCATTAAGCTTATTTTGCAGCCGATTGTGGAGAATGCACTATATCATGGTATCGAGATGATGCCGGATGAGGGTCTGATCTCTATTCAAGCAAAGCTCAAGGAAGGCCTTATTGAGATTTCGATTTGTGATAATGGATTGGGCATGTCGGAAGAAATTCTGAATGGGATTTTGACAGGGGGAAGCAAGAGTGGAGGCGGATCCGGTGTAGGGGTTCGAAATGTTAATGAGCGCATTGGACTATACTTCGGACGTGAATACGGGCTTTCCTTTGAAAGTGAAATTGAAGAAGGAACTACCGTCACTATCACTTTTCCTGCGTTAATCAATCAAGAAGACCCTATAGATAAGGAGGGGGGGACTCCCGAATGAAAAAAGTTCGGTTTGGCTTAACCCTGCTGCTGTGCATTGCCCTATGGGTAACCGTCACATCCTGCTTTAGTGCAACACCTACTTATATTGGAAAAAGCAGTGAAACCCGTAATATTCATATGATTGTAAAGATGAACAGAGGTGAATATTGGAATACCGTCAAGCAGGGAGCGGAGGCTGCAGCCAAAGAGTTTAATGTTAATTTGACCTTTAAGGCCCCTAATTCTGAAAGCGACGTCATGGATCAGATACAAATGGTAGAGGACTCTATTACGGCAAAAGCCGATGCAATTATTTTGGCTGCCAGCAGCTATATGGGACTTGCGCAGGTTGTAGATAAAGCATCTTATTACAAAATACCTGTGATTTCGGTGGATGCGGAGGTTGGCTCGGCTAGAGTTACAACCTACGTGGGAGCAAATAGTTATGAAGCCGGACAAAAATCCGCCGAAAGGCTTATAAAGCTTCTGAACGGATATGGAGAAATCGGGATCATTAATTTTACGAATTCTTCTTCACACGAGGAAGGTGAATCCTCTAGTTCCATGGATATAGGGGCCCGGGATGCGGATGAACGGGAGAAGGGTTTTTTGAATTACGCAGCCAGATACCCTGATGTGCATGTCGTTCAGATCTCTTACACCAACTCAGAGATAAAGGACGCCGAGGACCTTACAAGACTGATGCTGATCAAGCATCCGAATTTACGCGGTATAGCAACGTTGAACGAAATTGCATCTCAGGGAGCAGCTAAAGTAATACAAAACTCAGAATTGGATAATATAAAGATGGTTGCATTTGATAGCTCTCCGGCCATGATGGAACTGCTGCAGGACGGGACTGTCCAAGCTGCGGTGATCCAAAACCCATTTAGTAATGGATATTTGGCTGTGAAGCATGCAGTAGAGGTAACTGAGGGTCTAGATGTACCAGATCGGGTGGATACGGGTACAAAGCTCATTGATCTAGAAAATATGTTGTGGCCGGAAAATCAGAAGCTGTTGTTTCCGTTCGTCAGATAACCTAATTCCCCTAATGAAAGGAGGATTTTTATAACTTTATGAGTATTGTTATAAGAGTCTGGGCAGTACATTAGAATTTTCATAAAACAGAGTAGTATTTTATATTCGCAACCGTTTTCAGGTGTTGCATAATAAGGATGTACCCGGGACAACACGGGATAACAAAAAAGAAATATAAAATGGAGGTCAATGAATAATGAAAAAAATCACTTCCGTATTACTCGCTAGTGCTTTGCTGGGTGCTGCTCTTGCAGGCTGTGGCGGCAACAACAACAAAGAAGCTAACACAGGTAACAATGCTGGTAATGCTGCAGAAGCAACTGCTGCTCCTGCTGCCGATGCAGCTAAAACTCCAAAAGTTGGCGTAGCAATTTACAAATTTGACGACACTTTCATGACTGGTGTTCGTAACGCAATCCAAACTTCTGCTGAAGGTATCGCTGAAGTAGACATCGTGGATAGCCAAAACTCCCAACCAACACAAAATGACAAGGTTGACTTGTTCGTTACTAAAAAATATAACGGTATGTTGATCAACCCGGTTGACCGTACAGCTGCCGGCGTTATCATCGACAAAGCAAAAGCAGCAAGCATTCCGGTTGTATTCCTGAACCGCGAACCGCTTCCTGAAGATATGAAGAAATGGGACAAAGTTTACTATGTAGGCGCTAAAGCAGAAGAGTCCGGTACAATGTCCGGCCAACTGATTGTTGACTACTGGAAAGCACACCCAGAAGCTGACAAGAACAAAGACGGAGTACTTCAATACGTAATGCTTAAAGGCGAGCCAGGACACCAAGATGCTGAGCTTCGTACAACTTACTCCATCCAAGCTATCGAAGATGCTGGAATCAAAGTTGAAAAATTAGCTGAAGATACTGCAATGTGGGATCGCGTTAAAGGTCAAGAAAAAATGGCTGCATTCTTGGGTTCCAACGGAGACAAAATCGAAGCTGTACTTGCTAACAACGATGACATGGCTCTAGGAGCTATCGAAGCTTTGAAAGCTGCTGGATACTTCACAGGCGACAAATTCATGCCTGTAGTAGGTGTTGATGCAACTGCTCCTGCTGTTCAAGCATTGCAAGATGGAACTATGCTTGGTACTGTGCTGAACGATGCCAACAACCAAGGTAAAGCTGCTATCACAGTTGCCGCTTTGCTTGCAAAAGGCGAAACACCAACTAAAGACAACGTAGGCTTTGACGTTACTGACAATCAATATGTATGGATCTCCTACAAAAAGATTACTAAAGAAAACGTTGCTGAAGCTAAATAATAATTCTTAAATAAGGGTATGCATAGGGAGCGCTATCGCTCCCTAACATTCCTTTCGGGTAGGGAACAGGATAGAACCGCTGTGCCTCTCATAAAAAAAAGAAAAAAACTTAGGGGGCGTAAGAAAATGGCTCAAAGCGAGTTTTTGCTGGAAATGAAAAACATCACGAAAGAGTTTCCCGGCGTTAAAGCACTAGATGGTGTAAGCTTGCAGGTTAAACCGGGCTCTGTTCATGCTCTTATGGGCGAGAATGGTGCTGGAAAATCAACACTAATGAAATGTCTCTTCGGAATTTATTCACCGGATGCCGGTGAAATATTCTTGGACGGCGAGAAAGCTTCTATTAATAACTCCAATGATGCACTGAAAAGCGGAATCTCAATGATTCACCAAGAACTGCATCCAGTACCTTTCCGCAGTGTTATGGAAAATATCTGGTTAGGACGTTTTCCGACCAAGGGAATCGGGCCGCTTCAGTTTATTGATCACAAAAAAATGTATGCTGATACGGAAAACCTTTTTAAAGATTTGGATATCGATCTGAATCCCGAAACTTTGGTGGGCAAGCTGTCCGTATCCAAAATCCAATCCATTGAAATCGCGAAAGCAGTCTCTTTTAATTCTCGCGTTATTGTAATGGACGAACCAACATCATCCCTGACAAGCGTAGAAGTGGAGCATCTATTCCGGATTATCCGTGATCTCCAAAAAAGAGGCGTAGCCATTATTTATATATCTCACAAGATGGAAGAGATTCTTGAAATTTCTGACGATGTTACCATCATGCGTGATGGTAAAAAAATTGGTACTTGGCCTGCAGCAGAGATGACTACCGACCTTATTATTTCCAAAATGGTTGGGCGGGATTTAACGAATCGTTTCCCGGAACGCTTTAATGTACCAAGTGAAGTCTACATGAAGGTTGAAGGGTTAACCTCACCGGAACCAAGATCCTTCAAAGACGTGTCTTTCGATTTGAGACGCGGTGAAATTCTCGGTATTGGTGGTCTTGTAGGCGCTCAGCGTACAGAAGTTATTGAAGCACTGTTCGGTCTGCGTGCGATTAAGTCAGGTACGATCTCCATCGCTGGAAAACAAGTTAAAATCAATTCTCCAAAAGATGCAAAGAAGCATGGTTTAGCATTGCTTACCGAAGAGCGGCGTGTAACCGGTATTTTCCCGGTATTGTCCGTACATGAGAATGGTGCGATCGCAAACCTTGACCGTTATCAGAAACCGTACCTTCTGCTTGATGGTAAGAAGAAAAAAGAAGAAGTGGATAGAATGATTGAAAAATTGCGTACCAAAACACCTACAACCAAAACGCAAATCATGAACTTGTCTGGTGGTAATCAGCAAAAGGTGCTGCTAGCCAGATGGTTGCTTACAGAGCCTGAAATTCTTCTTCTTGATGAGCCAACGCGCGGTATCGATGTTGGAGCTAAATTTGAGATTTATACCATCATTGCCGACTTGGCAAAACAAGGCAAGAGTATCATAATGATTTCCTCTGAAATGCCGGAATTGCTCGGAATGTCTGATCGCGTTATGGTCATGTCAGAAGGAAAATTGACAGGTATATTAGAAGGCGCGCAGGCTACGGAAACCGAAGTTATGCGACTCGCTGCACAGCACTAGGATAGGACGAAAGAGTATGCTTTTCGAAGACGGTTTTGCGCAGCAAAACTGGTTATGCTTACGAAGAGAGCTACGCATCGCGTAACTTTAAGGAGGAACACTACTAATGAACGTTAAAAAAGCTCAATCCTTTATAACACAAAACGCTATCTACATCGTATTGGTACTGCTTATCGCTGGTATTGCCTTGTATGAACCCGCTTTTATCTCTGTAAACACTTTGCGTGACATTATGATTCAATCGTCCACGCGGATCATTATCGCACTTGGTGTTGCTTTTATCCTCATCACGGCTGGTACAGACTTGTCTGCAGGTCGGGTAGTAGGTTTCACGGCGGTTATCTCCGCTTCCATGCTGCAAATTCCGGATTATTCCCGTCGTTTCTTCCCGGACCTGCCGCAAGTAAATGTACTTCTTCCAATTGTTATTGCGATCATTGCAGGTTTGCTATGCGGTCTCGTGAACGGACTGATTGTATCCAAGCTGAATGTTCCACCGTTTATCGCAACACTGGGTACCATGGTTATCGTGTACGGTGTTAACTCCCTGTACTTCGATATGGACCCGAACCAATCGCAACCTATCGGCGGTCTGCGTCCTGACTTCACTAAAATCGGTTCCGGATTTATTGGCAGCGGTCAGTATTCCATTCCGTATATCGTAATTATAGCCTTGGTAGTGGCCGCCTTTGTCTGGGTATTGTTTAACAAAACAAAGCTTGGCAAGAACATGTACGCTATCGGCGGTAACATGCAAGCTGCTAAAGTATCCGGTATCGACGTTTCCAAGAACCTGGTCTACATCTACGCTATTGCCGGTGCTTTGTATGGTCTGGCTGGTGTGCTTGAAGCTGCTAGAACAGGCGGAGCAACAAACAATTATGGTAACATGTATGAACTTGATGCGATCGCAGCCTGCGTAGTCGGCGGTGTATCCACAACTGGCGGTATCGGTACTGTACCGGGCGTTCTGGTCGGTGTTATCATCTTCACCCTGATCAACTATGGTTTGACCTTTATCGGCATCAGCCCGTACTATCAGTTGATTATCAAAGGTTTGATCATCATCGCTGCAGTTGCCTTCGATATGCGTAAATATTCATCGAAGAAATAAGGGGGCTCGGTGATTGAGCCGTAACTGCGGTGAATATTGAGCTTACGATCGCTGTTGTTCTCGGATTTCCTGATTTAAACCGCTGTTCGCGGTAGAAATCCGAGAACAGCTTATGCTTACGAAGCGAGCTTTTCTACGAAAAGCTTTCGGGCGACCACTAACGTTTCTCCAGCTTCAATATTCCCCTTCGTTACTTCTCATCACCTCGCCTAAGCAGGTGGCAGTCCAAAAAGCGTTTGCGATACACAGCAAACGCTTTTTGGCATGTTTTATATCGATTGCTTCGCTCCGAAATAACACCCCAGACCCCAGACCCCAGACCCCAAAACCCGGAACCCAGAACCCAGACCGCGAGCCGCGAGCTGCATCCTGAAGTTTCAAGCTGGCTGAAACTTCGTCTATTTAAACACCCACTCCAAGTAGGGTGTTTTTTGTCTTTCTTTCACAGATGTTGAAGTTGGTGTTGGGGGTGGTAGTTGGGTTACCGCTGATAGCAGCGGAGAGAACGGAAGGATTGCGGAGAAGCGTCAGCGTTCGCCTTTGTATCCAAATTTCAACCGCGCTGCGGTTCCAATCCAGAAATTTGGATACAACAGCGATTGTAGCAACCTTCCGTTCGTGTAGCGGCCGTCCGAGAGCAATCGTCCGAGCAGGGACCGCCAGCCATCACATCCCACTCCCCAGCCTCAACTTCATGTGTGACAATAAGACACATAAACACCCGCTCCCCCATATTCTATAGGCAAATGCCTTGTGCAGGGGGAGCGAATGAAATGATACGGATGAGGTTAAACGGCTTGGACAGCGGGCAGGGAGACCACCTGCTTCATGTAGAAGTATGGAAATGGGACGGAATGAGCTGGAAAGCTTGGTTGGACCAGCAGCAAAGCTTTATCCGCGGGGAGGAAGAACAATTTGTAACGATTCCTGCCGAACCAGGATTATACCGTGTTGATTACTCTTCCAGACCGTGGGAGGCGCTCTCTCTGGTTGATCAGGGGGACGAAAATGATTTACGGGTGACAACGCTGCACCCGGCCCCCTTTAAGCTTAAGGAAGGAATGCTGTGGGGTTATATAAATGATGACGGTAAGACTGTGATTGAACCGCGGTTTGAATATGCGGAGGAATTTCAGGAGAATGGGCTAGCGATCGTGCAATTGAAAGGACATAGTGGACTCATCGACAACATGGGGCGGGAGAAAGTAAAGCCCATTTATTCGTTTATCGGTCCATTCTCTGAAGGCCGCGCAGTAGTCTCAGATGAAAAGGGATATTTTTTGATAGATGAAAAGGGCAAAACCGTTACCTCGAAACGCTATGATTTTTTGAACTCATTGCAGGAAGGGCGGGCACTATTTTATACAGGATTAGAGGGTGGGAAAATTCTTTATGGTTATCTGGATCGTCATGGAAAAGAGGCCATACCTGCTGAGTATGAGGATGCCGGCGATTTTAAGGAAGGGACGGCCGTGGTTAAGATTAGCAGCGGTGAATTCGCTTTGATTGATACTGAGGGGCGCAAACTGCATACCTATAATCATCCCTATGTAGGAAGTCTTAGTGAGGGTCTGCTTCCTTTCCAGGAGACGGAAAATGGTAAATACGGTTACCTCCAGATCGACGGAACCATTGCTATACAACCACAGTTCACATCTGCCCTTCCTTTTTCTGAGGGGCGAGCTGTTATAAATACAGCTGAGAATTATGGTAATGCATACGGATTGATCGATAAACAGGGAAAAAGGATTATCCCCGCAAGGTATTACGAGGTCCAGCAGCTTGGAGAAGGCAGGGTGGCACTTGGCACACCTATCTACCCGGATCAACCTTATCGCGGTTCCCGCTACGCCATTGCTGATGCGGAGTCAGGACAGATTTTAAGTAATCAGCCGCTGCTAGCCGTCAACAACTACGATAGGGGGGTAGCGTCAGTACATGATGCGAAGGAGACATACTTTATTGATAGAAGCGGCAATAGAGCAGCTCAGCCACCCGTCATTCCGGGGTCCGGAACACTTTCCTTCAGTGGGAACTTAATTAGGGCCGATGTAGATCAGCGAACAGCCTATTATAATCGCATGGGCAAGCAAATATGGAAGCAAAATACGGTAATCCCTCTGAGACCCCCATATTCGGTCTTAGAGAAAAAATACAAACCGAATGCGGACTATTTAGTCTATTATCCGATCGTTGAGGGAATCGCCAATGTAGAGGTCTCTAGAGAAGTTAATAATAGGCTGCGGAAGCTTTCACTAGCAGAAGGTGCAGGGATCGGTGGGGCTTCGAAGGAATTCAGCTATACTGGGGACTTTTCAGTAGCCTTTTTCCGTAAAAATTTATTGGTGCTTGAGTTAAATGGTTACAAGTTCCCCTTCGGGGCTGCACATGGTATGCCTACCAGAGAGTATGTACACATCAATTTACGGAGTGGAAAATTCTATGAGTTGCGTGACTTATTTAAACCGGGAAGTAAATATGTGGAGAAACTTAGCGAAATTGTGGGTAAACAAATCGCGAACGATCCGCAGTATTCTTACGTATTCCCCGGTTCATATAAAGGAATAACTGCGAATCAGCCATTTTATGTGGATGAACAGGCACTTTATCTATATTTCGCCCCTTATGATATTGCGCCCTACGTTGCTGGATTTCCCACATTCAGGATTCCTTATGCTGAAATAATGGGGTTAATCTCAACAGAAGGGGATTTTTGGCAATCCTATCATTAAAATTAGGATAAGTAACGCCGATAAATGTAGTAGTGAAGCGTAATCTAAATTGATTTCTAGGCCGCTCCCTACGGGGGCGGCAATGCTCAAATTCCAATCTTTTACTTCGACAATGGACAAGCCTTTTTAGCCTATAATTTACAGAAAATAACACCGCACAACTCAATAAATTGTGATACAATGACTGAGGACGAGAAAAGTTACATATTTGTAATCTTTTCCGCCATGTATCTAAACAGCTTAGAGAATAGCATCCAGACTTAAGGAGATGACAAAATGAAGAACAAAAACCTAAAAGCATTATTAATAGGCGGTAGCCTTGCAACAGTTATGGCAGTTAGTATTTCTTTACCCTCACAAGCTAGTGCGGCTACAAGCAGCCCTATTGACCTGACTAACACTCGTTACGAGCAAATACTGAAATATTTTCAAACTTATTATAGCCAATCTGCCCCTACTGTAGTGGTTAATACTCCTGTTGTAACAGAGCAGAAGGCTCCAGTAGCACCAGTAGCTCCGACAAAAACTACTCCAGTTGTTACACAAGCTCCCAAGAGCACACCAACAACGGCTGTAGCAGCTCCAAAATTAACTTATACTCAACAGGTAGTAGTCTTAGTCAATAAAGAGCGAACTGCTGCCGGACTAAAACCGGTTACCGGATTGGACAGCTTAAATAAATTGGCGGCCACTAAAGCGACGGATATGCGTACGAACCAATATTTCTCTCATACCTCCCCTACTTATGGATCTCCATTTGATATGATGGGTACCTTCGGAATTACTTATAGAGCAGCGGGCGAGAATATTGCTATGGGGCAAAAAACTCCGCAAGAAGTAATGACGGCTTGGATGAATAGCCCGGGTCACCGCAAGAATATCCTCAGCGTTGATTTTAACTATATTGGCGTAGGATTTGATAATAATTACTGGGTTCAAGAATTCATAGGTAAATAAGCAAATCAGTGACAAAGTCTTACAGGAAAAAACGTTCTTCGCCTATTAGCGGAGAGCGTTTTTTATTATGAGCAAGTATAATTGTGTATTTATGTCCTTGTCATCTATTCCTGATTAGGAACATTTGCAAATTGCAGATAGAAGATTTATGTTTAACTACATAGCTAAAATTACTGAACAATTTGGCAGAATATAAGGGATATGGAGGAATGGCTTTTGAATGATTCCAAATGGACCTGGCGGTTTGTATGCCTGATTTCCATAGCAGCAACCCTAATCTTTATAGTTGGTTTTGGTTATGCGGTGAAAGATATTGTCTACCCGCAAGGAGATGCTCCTCTGACCGCTCTGCCACAGAAGACGGGTGCGCCGGATGAGGAAGTGACCGGAATTTTGAAGGTGGTCGCTATTGGAGACTCGTTGGCAAAAGGGACCGGCGATAATACAGGGAGCGGATTTGTTAAACGAGCCGTTGAGGGAATGTCAGAAGGAGACCAAGAGGTAAATTTGCTTGGAAACCTGGGAATAAATGGACTGACCACTCTTGGGCTGCAAAATGAACTCAACGAAGAAGGTGTTAAGTATACCCTTCGACAAGCCAATACCATTTTGGTGTCTATAGGCGGTAATGATTTATTCAGAGGAGCAGGTATTGTTCAGAGTAACAGCAATACAAGTTCACCAACCTCGGATGAACCCTCGGCTCCAACAGATGAATTAACCTCGAAGGAACTTTTGGCAGCTCTACCCGAAGCCTCAAAACGGCTTGAAGAGGCGCTTCTGAAGATCGCCGAAATTAATCCGGAAGCAAAAATCTATTTTTTGGGCCTATATAATCCATTTGGCGATATTCCGGAATTGCGGGTTCCCGGTAATCAAGCCGTCACAGTTTGGAATAATGCAGCCATGGATATCATTAATACTCACAGTAACATGACGCTGGTACCGACTTTTGATTTGTTCCACAACCACCTGGAGAAGTATCTTTCAACAGATCATTTTCATCCGAACGGTGACGGTTATCAGCGAATAGCGGATCGAATTATACAGGCAGTGCATTAGAGGACTGCGGTTTTTTTATGGATTTCGACATGAGGGTACTAAGGAGTTGTAGGGATATGAATAATGAGTACGGCAGTACCGCAAAAGTTGTCTTGTCAGTTAGTAACGTCCGTAAAAAAATCGCCCATAAGTGGATTATCGACGATGTATCCTTCGACGTAAGAGAAGGCGAAATATTTGGCTTTCTTGGACCTAACGGTGCAGGAAAGACCACGACTATACGTATGCTCGTTGATTTGATACGGCCAAGCGCCGGGACTATTACTGTTTGCGGGTATAATGTTAACCGTCATCCTGAAAAAGCACTGCAATTTGTGGGCTCTATCGTAGAAAACCCGGAGGTCTATACCTATTTGACGGGCTGGGAAAACTTACAGCACTTTGCCCGTATGCAGCCTGGAGTGGATGAGGCCCGGATCGCCGAGGTAGTGGAAATAGTACGACTGGATCAGCGCATTCATGATAAAGTCAGAACCTACTCTCTTGGAATGCGTCAGCGGTTGGGTATCGCACAAGCTTTGCTCGGACGTCCTCGACTGCTTATACTGGATGAGCCAACAAATGGACTTGACCCTAAAGGCATTAAGGAACTGCGAGAGTTTATCCGTCAGCTGGCTGATGAAGGTTTAGCTGTATTTGTCTCCAGCCATCTACTTAGTGAAATTCAGCTTTTATGCGATCGGGTCGCAATTATAAGTAAAGGCCGGGTTTTGGCTGTAGGCGGAGTAGACGAGCTTGTATCCAGGAACTCTCCATATGTATTATGGAATGTTGAGCCTTATGATAAGGGTAGGGAACTGCTTGCAGCCCGAAACGGAATAAATATAACAGATCCGGCAGATGTCAGTTTAGACGATACAGTAATTGCAGGTATGGGAACGAACTCGGTGATTACGATCATGGAGGATGAGCTAATTCCGGAGATCGTTGCCATGCTGGTTGCCGCTGGTATAGAAGTTAGAGGCGTGCATAAAATCAACCCTACACTGGAACAGCTATTCTTGAAACTGACGGAGGGTGAGACCATTGAATAATCTACTGCCGCTCATCCGAAATGAGTGCATAAAGATACTGAAAAAGAAACGTTTTTATGTTATTCTGCTTATTCTGGCTGTATTGGTACCGATGTTCACCTATGCACAGATGCGTATAGCTGAGCGCAGTCAGGATAAATTCAACTCTGATTGGCGATTAGAAGTACAACAGCAGATTACCGATAACCAGAATTCACTAAGCAGTGACCGGATTCCTGAGGAGTGGAAATCGTACCGCCGTATTTTTGTACAGCAGCTTCAATATTATCTTGACCATGATGTGAATCCGAATGAACCGAGTGGAGTTACCTTTACTCGCGAATTTTTGGACAACTCCGTAACGTTATTCATTCCGCTCTTGATTATGGCAGTGGCCTCCGATCTAGTATCAGGTGAAAGAACCACAGGTACAATTAAGATGCTTCTAACAAGGCCGGTTAAACGTTGGAGGGTACTCTTCAGTAAAATGACGGCTCTGATCATGTTTGTTTCATTGATTGTTTTGTCTACATTTTTAGTAAGCTACTTAATTTCAGGACTGGCCTTTGGGTACAGAGGGTTTAATGTGCCGGTATTTACAGGATTTCAGATCGGCGGGGATACCGTAAATATGTCTACAGTGCACGCAGTGCCTCAATGGAAGTATATCCTTATGCAATGCGGTTTGATCTGGTTTGTCAGTATCGTTGTAGCTTTATTGGCTTTTATGGTTTCTGTACTCGTGCGCAGCACGGCGGCCAGTATCGTGGTAATGATGGCAACACTAATCGCTGGAACCATATTAACGAACATGGCATCGGCTTGGACAACTGCCAAATATTTGTTTATGGTTAACCTGGGGCTAACCGGATATTTAGCGGGTACACCCTCGCCGATAGAGGGAATGACCCTTCCATTTTCAATGGCAGTGCTGGGCACATGGGGTTTGATTTCAGTGATCATTTCATTCACCGTCTTTACGAAACGGGATATCTTGAATTAGAATAAACAAAGTGACCAAAACGTTTGTTTGCATTTTGGGTATAGAGACAAAAGAAGGAGGAGCATGAATGCTCGAACAGATCGATATGTTTGCAGAGTCATCAAAGACCGGTGCAGCAGGCCGGACTGGATACGATGCTGACGACATTCAAGTGCTCGAAGGTCTGGTTGCAGTACGCAAACGACCTGGCATGTATATTGGCAGTACTAGCGCCTCGGGGCTGCACCATCTAGTATGGGAAATTGTTGATAACGCAGTAGATGAACATTTGGCGAAATATTGTTCCAAAATTGATATTACGCTGCGCAAGGATGGCTCGGTTACCGTGATTGACAACGGTCGGGGAATACCGACAGGAATGCACAAGACGGGAGTACCCACGCCGCAGGTCGTGTTTACGATTCTGCATGCCGGCGGAAAATTCGGCGGTTCAGGCTACAAGAAATCGGGCGGGTTGCACGGAGTAGGGGCTTCAGTTACCAATGCTTTGTCCGAGTGGCTGGAGGTCGAGATTTACCGCGAAGGCAAAATTCACCGGCAGCGCTTCGAATATTGGGTAGATAAGAACGGGAAAGAGCATGTAGGTGAGCCGGTTACGGGTTTGGAAGTCTTGGGTAATACGAACAAAACCGGTTCGAAGATTACCTTCAAACCGGATATTCGTGTCTTCCCGAATGGGATTGCTCTTAACTACGATACGCTTGCCGAAAGAATTCAGGAGATAGCATTCCTTAATTCTGGTCTGCGAATCACACTTACAGATGATCGAAGCAATAAGCAGGATGAGTATTTCTATGAAGGCGGAGCAAGTCAATTCGTTCAATTCCTGAATGAAGGCAAGGATGTATTACATGATGTCATCCACTTCACTGCAGAGAAGGATGATATAGAAGTAGAGATAGCCCTTCAGTATAATGCTGGCTATACCGAAACCATAGCTTCCTTTGTGAACTCGATTCCTACCCGCAGCGGAGGAACACATGAGACCGGCTTCAAAACAGCCTATACTCGTGTCATGAATGATTATGCAAGGCGTACACAATTGCTGAAAGAGAAAGATAAGAATCTGGAAGGCAATGATTTGCGGGAAGGCATGATGGCTGTAATCAGCGTGAAAATGTCTGAAGTTGAATTTGTCGGTCAGACCAAGGATCAGTTAGGGAGTGCTTCTGCTCGCAGTGCTGTAGACTATATGGTTTCCGAGAATATGGCGCGTTTTCTGGAGGAAAACCCCCAGGTTGCGCAGAGCCTCTTGAAGAAATCGATCCAAGCCTCCAAGGCTCGTGAAGCGGCCCGCAAAGCCCGTGATGAAATCCGCACAGGAAAAAAACGGAGCGAAAGCTCGAATCTTGGCGGGAAGCTGACACCTGCTCAGTCCAAAGATGTTACGCGTACAGAGTTGTTCATTGTGGAAGGGGATTCCGCTGGAGGGTCGGCGAAGCAGGGCCGTGATTCTAAGATTCAGGCTATTTTGCCGCTTAAGGGCAAGCCGATGAATCCTGAAAAGGCCAAGCTGCTGGACATTTTGAAGAATGATGAGTACAAAGCAATCATCTCTGCGATTGGAGCGGGGATTGGCACGGAATTTGCCGTGGAAGACAGCAATTATTCCAAAATCATTATTATGACCGATGCGGATACTGACGGAGCGCATATACAAGTGCTGCTGCTTACGTTCTTCTATCGGTATATGAAGCCTTTGATTGATGCCGGAAAAGTATATCTGGCCCAACCGCCACTGTATAAGCTGACTCGAAAGACAGGAAAGCTGGAAACGGTGCGTTATGCATGGAGCGATGAAGAACTACAGAATTACCTGAAGGAATTCGGTAAAAACTTCGAGTTGCAGCGTTATAAGGGATTGGGAGAGATGAATCCTGACCAGCTATGGGAAACGACAATGAATCCTGAATCCCGCACACTTCTACAAGTGCAGATTGAGGACGCTGCAAAAGCTGAGCGCCGTGTGTCCACTCTAATGGGTGACAAAGTCGATCCCCGTAAACGCTGGATCGTTGAGAACGTCGATTTCACCGAAATCGTAGAATAGCACTTAAGATTTTGAGTAGTGCAGTAAGTGGCAAGTGACGAATACTTCCCTTTTTTTATTTTTTTGGTGATAGGCAAACGGAGTAGGCGGAATCGTTCTGGAGGAGCGTAGCGTTCGCCTTTGTTCCCGGATTTTAACCGCGATCAGCGGCTATAATCAGAAAATCTGGGAACAACAGCGACCGGAGGAATGATCCGCCAGCGGAGTGTCTGAATAATACCAATGTTTAAAAAACATGGACAGATTGAGGAACAGAAGGTGAGCCAATGAGTAGTTTATCAGAACAATTTTTACCGGCTTTTCTGGAAGAGGTCGTCGGTGACCGTTTTGGCCGGTATTCCAAATATATCATTCAGGACCGCGCTATTCCCGATGTGCGTGATGGTCTGAAGCCGGTTCAACGTCGTATTTTGTATGCGATGTATGATTCCGGCAATACTCCGGACAAGCCGTATCGGAAATCTGCAAAAACTGTCGGGGACGTAATGGGTAACTACCATCCTCACGGTGACTCCTCGATTTACGACGGCATGGTGCGTATGGCACAGCCTTGGAAGATGGGACATGTGCTTGTTGACGGACATGGCAACTGGGGTTCGATGGATGATGATCCAGCTGCGGCTATGCGGTATACGGAGGCTCGCTTGTCTCCGATAGCTATGGAAATGATGCGGGATATTGAGAAGCGGACCGTATTGTTCAAGGATAACTTTGACAATACAACTAAAGAGCCTGTCGTTGTTCCTTCACGGTATCCGAATCTGCTTGTGAACGGTGCAAGTGGTATTTCTGCAGGTTTTGCAACCGAAATTCCACCACATAATCTGCGCGAAGTCATTGATGCCTGTATAGCAGTAATGCAAAAGCCCGATATTGAGCTTGAAGATATCATGACCTTCATCAAAGGTCCGGATTTTCCAACAGGCGGCACCATTATGGGCGGCGACGGAATCATGGATGCTTATCGTACCGGCAAGGGTCGCATCTACTTGCGGTCTAAGACGGATATTGAGAATTTACGCGGTGGCAAGCAGCAGATTGTCATTACTGAGGTCCCTTATCAAATCGTGAAGTCACGACTGGTTACTGCAATGGAAAATATCCGTCTAGAGAAGAAAATTGAGGGTATTGCCGAAGTTCGTGACGAGAGCGGGCGGGAAGGCCTTCGTATCGTGGTGGAATTGAAGAAGGAAGCGGACGCACAAGGGATTCTGGCTTATTTACTCAAGAAAACGGATCTGCAGGTTACATATAACTTCAACATGGTGGCGATTGTTAACAAAGCGCCCCAGCAGCTCGGTTTAAAATCGATCTTGGAAGCCTATATCGCCCATCAACGCGAAGTGGTAACGCATCGGACACGCTATGATTTGGAACGTGCAGAAGATCGTGCCCATGTGTTGGAAGGGCTAGTTAAAGCCCTGAACATCTTGGATGAAATTATTGCGGCAATCAAAGCGTCGAAGAATCGTCAGGATGCCCAGAATAACCTGGTGTGGATGTTTGGTTTCAGCGAACGTCAGGCAGACTCTATTCTTACTTTGCAATTATATCGTCTAACCAACTTGGAGATTAACTCTCTACAGAAGGAACTTGACGAAATGCATGCTCGGATTGCGGTTCTACAGGGGATATTGGACAGTGATAAGAAGCTGATCGCTGTAATCCGCAAAGAACTCATGGAGATTCGTGAAAAATACGGGATAGACCGCCGCTCTCTCATCCAAGGTGAAGTAGAGGAGCTCAAGGTCAGTCTTGAAGTGCTGGTTAACGCAGAGGAAGTGTTAGTCGCGCTTTCTTCTGACGGTTATATTAAGCGTACTAGTATGCTTTCCTTTACCCGTTCCGGCAGTGAAAGACATACTTCCGGGGTTAAGGAAGGCGACCATATCGTTAAGCTGATGGATCTGAATACAAGGGACAGCTTGCTGGTATTTACCCGTAAAGGCCAGTATTTCTTGCTTCCGGTTCATCAAATTCCAGAGTTTAAATGGAAAGATCCCGGAACAGCGATAGTAAACGTCATCAGCTTGGCTAAAGGCGATGGGGTAGTTAGTGTTCTGCCCGTGAATAATCTGGAAGATCCGCAGCAAAGTCTTGTGTTTATCACCCGTAAGGGTCAGGTGAAGCGTACAGAGCTCAAGGAGTACTCCACAAGCCGTTCTGGAGCAGTAGCAGCCTGTAAGGTGGCTGAGGGAGATGAAGTCCTTACGGTGGCGATTAGCCGGAATGACAAGGACATAGTTTTGGTCACTCGCGAAGGGATGAGCATCAGGTTCCATGAGAATGAGGTAAATCCAATGGGTCGGGTGGCATCCGGAGTAAGAGGGATTCAATTGCGGGAGGGTGATAGTATCCTATCCTGCTTCTGGGTCAGCGAAGATGAAGGCGAAATCTTGACCATTACGGATCTAGGCTATGCCAAGCGTACACTGCTCTTGGATTATCCATCCCAGAGCCGCGGGGGCAAAGGGATGCCGACGTTTGAATTCAAGGAAGGTAAGCGGGTTCGTCCGAACGGAAGCCGATTAGCGGGTGCGTTCTATTGCAAAGATCCGCTGGAACTAACTGCTGTTACACAGGATGGTTTGATACACACGTTTACTTCCGAATCTGCACCTCTTGGAGAACGCCGGTCTATAGGCAAGCAGATTGTCCCAGTTGAGAAAAAAGACGAGATATTAAATATCATACTTACGATTAAGTAATGGAAACTTAACAATAATAAGAGGCGTTTGATCTATCTCCTAAGAGAGCGATCAAACGCCTTTATGCATAATTGTTAGTATTTTATTTTTTTCCTTTTGCAGGAAATAGAATCTTTTTCGCGAAATGTAGATATACAGAAAAGAACCGTGGGGAAAGGAAGGAATAAGTGTGCACTCCTCTGAATTCAGTAAAATTTGGCATAAGATTTTGAAGGACTATAAGCTACACATGGATAGCAAGCTTGCCCCGACGTTGACGGATGCCCAACTCACTGTGCTGGAATTGCTTCAAGAGCGTGATGTCATGAAACCTTCTGATTTGGCACCACATCTGGCGACCAGTCCGGCAGCAGTTACCATGCTCCTTGACCGAATGGAGAAACATGAGTTAATCAGCCGCGACCGGGATATTGCTGACCGCCGGATAGTATGGATCAGTATCACCGAGACAGGGAAGAAGGAAACGGAGCGTGGCTTAAAGATACGCAGTGACTTTTTTGCTGAAGCATTAGATCCTATTTCTTCACACAATCAGCAGTTGTTGCTATATCTGATGGGAAAGATGGTTGTTACTTCAACACCTGAGGCTGCAACGTCTTAAGGTTGTTATTTCTACAATTGTTAGTAAGAACGTTTACATATGATCCAACTGAAGCGGAATTCATGTGAAAAAGCAGGTCGTCCATTAACGGACGGCCTGCTTTTGTAATTCCTGCGCCCACAAATTCCAAGGATGGCTTTGCGGCGGTAGGGATATTAACTGTATATCTTCTTTGGTTGTAGGATGGGGGAACCCAACAAGTGCCGACCAAAGTGCAATTTGCTGTCCCGGTTTATTCACCGAGGCACCGTACTTCTGATCACCATAGAGCGGACAGCCCTTGGAACTAAGCTGCACACGAATTTGGTGGGAACGTCCGGTTAGCAGATCTACCTTGAGCAGGCTGAAACCTCCCGAAGTCCCGAGTACGGTGTAATCCAAAATAGCTTCCTTACCGCCGGGTGTTCCTTTTCGAACAACGCTAACGGTATTGCTTTTTTCATCCTTTAACAGAGTGTCTGTAAGACGTCCCTGCGAGGTAGGGAGCGTTCCGTGAACCACTGTAAGGTAAATTTTACGGAAACTTCGGCTGCGTACGCTTTCCGAGAGACGTGATGCGGACTTGGAGGTTTTGGCGAATACCATCGCACCGCCTACGGGTCGGTCCAGACGATGAACCAATCCCATATACACATTGCCGGGCTTGTTATAACGCAATTTAACATCCTCTTTAAGGATATTGAGGAGATCCAGATCTCCTGTGGCATCCTCTTGTACAGGAACATTAACAGGCTTCACAATGCCGAGCAGATGATTGTCCTCATATAAAATCTCGACAGATGGCAACCCGTTCTGACTCTCATGCTGTGCCATGGCTTACGCCTCCCAGCGTCCCAAGATACCGCAAGGAAGGTTCATTCCGGTGGAGGTAATCGGTAAGCCGATCTCGCCGGAGGTCAGCTTGCCGCCGTAGCGCTTACCCATCGTCATCGACAGCATATTTCTCAGTACAGTTGGAGAGATCCCTGTTGTATAAGAGTTAATGAGCATGAACAAAGGATTGTCACTCATAATTTCCATACAGCTTTCTAGGAAAGGATAGAGACTGGATTCCAGCTTCCACATTTCGCCGCTTGGCCCTCTGCCATAAGAAGGGGGATCCATGATTATCGCATCATATTTACTGCCGCGTCGCTGTTCACGCTGAACGAACTTGAACACGTCGTCTGTGATGTAGCGGACAGGGCGTTCGCTGAGACCGGACAGCTTCACATTATCCTTCGCCCATTGCACCATGCCTTTAGCGGCATCAACGTGAACAACTGAAGCCCCTACACTAGCCGCTGCTACAGTTGCTCCTCCTGTGTAGGCAAAAAGGTTAAGCACTTGGATGGGACGGTTAGCCGCTGAAATCTTGTCCATCATCCATTTCCAGTTCGCCGCTTGCTCAGGGAATAATCCCGTATGTTTAAAGTTAGTCGGACGAAGTTGGAATTTCAACTTGCCGTAGTTAATGTGCCAATGATCAGGGACAGCTTTCTTCATCTCCCATTGACCCCCGCCAGCCGAGCTGCGGTGGTAATGTCCATGTACATTTTTCCACTGAGCTGTTTCCTGCTCCAAAGGCCAAATAATTTGTGGGTCTGGGCGTCTAAGTATTACATCTCCCCAACGCTCCAGCTTCTCCCCGCCTCCGGTATCAATAACTTCGTAGTCCTTCCAATCACTTGCTATATACATGTTTTTATCCATCCTTCAAAATTTCATTTAGCCTTTATTGTACAACATTTCGCCCTACAGCTACAAACAAATAGCTGCGATTATTCTCATTTTATCCCATAGAACGCATGTGTATAAGATTACAGCTGTTATTCTGGCACTCCTAGTAACGATTGTGTATGATTAAGTGGATATAACCACAGATGATTTTCAGATAAACAATATTAATTTTGTGGCCACTTAATCAGAAGTGAGCATATGAACATTACATACACCGAGGACGGTCAGAGAAAGGACCTTATGTTCAATCTATCAGAGCTATATCATCCTCTAACAGCGAAACCTGCGCATACCAACGAGTTCTTACCTTGTAAAGCATTGCAGCCCTATATACGCTGTTTCTGGGGACCGGAATCTTCCTTTTCCTTGGAGGAACCGCAAACTTTTGCTACTCAAAAAGAGATGATCATACCGGATACCTGCATGGACATTATTTGGGAGTTGGATGAAGCGGTAGGCAGGCCGGAAATTTATTTTTGCGGAATTAATGATACTCCCTTTGAAATCATGCAGGAGAATATGAAAAGCAGAACAACACGCTTCGCCATCCGTTTTCACTTTTGGGCAGTACAGTTTTTTGCCGATCATCATCTTAGAGATGTTCTTAATGTGAGTACTGATGTGGAGCATTATTTCAGTTCCTTCAGGAAAGACCTGGGTGATCTGCTGGCGGTGGCCTGCACAATGTCAGAACGGATCGCTGCCGCGGAAGCCTATTTGCTGCGTCGTTTGGAGGGGCCACACCGGACCAATGATAGTCTAATGAATGCTGTTCACTTGATTATTAAGCGTAAGGGTGTCGTGACCGCTGATGATTTGGAGAGCACTTCCGGTCTTAGCCGGCGCCAGCTTGAAAGGCTGTTTCAGGAGTATATAGGTGTTGCGCCCAAAAAAACGGCAGATCTCGTACGTTTCCAGAATGTATGGCAGGACTTGTACTACAGCCCAGGTAGAAGGGGGAGGGTACAGGATATTGTCTTTGCTTATCAGTACAGTCACCAGTCCCATCTCATTAATAATTTCAAAAAGTATGCCGGAAGAACACCTATGGAGGCCTTAACGAATGCAGGGCGGTAAGCATGTCGTTTTTTTGCAATACTTTGGATAGAAATGAAGGTAAGATGTCTCTAGCAGAGATAACTGCCGTCATTACTAAATATTAAATGTGAGGGGACGAGCTATGATTTCTTCATTTGAGGGCATTAATATCTACAGTAAGGACACCGCTGCATTGGCAGCATTTTACACAGAGGTACTCGGTATTCCACTAGTCTTTGAAGGATTCGGGAATTTTGACGGTGCAAAAATCAGCTTTAATGTTAATCAACCCGGCATAATCCTATGGGATGAGATCAAATGGAGTAAACTCACTACCGGAGCTATTAATTTAGTATTCTCCTGCGGTAATTTGGATGATACCTATAAGACGCTCAAGTCCAGAGGGCTAGAATGCGAGCCTCCGGTGACTATGGAATATGGCGGAAAAGAAATGAATTTCAATGATCCTGACGGCAATAATATCACGCTGCTTCAAGGTTCTTATGTCCAATAAGCAATAGCATATTCCAAAAGAAAGAACGCAACAGCGCCGGGGTAAAGCCGGTGCCATTGCGTTTCTTTTTTTCTTTATATTGACAATGATAATCATTATCAAATAAAATAAGGATAATAAAAATATAGGTTGAACTAAAAATAATCTCTGGGTGATAGAAACGAAGGGGAATTTTGGAACTGGAAGAGCGTCAGCGACCGCCCAAAAGCTTTCCATAGGAAAGCTCGCAACGGAAGCATAAGCAGTTTCCGGATTTCATCCGCGGACGGCGGTAAAAATCAAGAAATCTGGAAACAACAGCGGCTGGAAGTCCAAACATTCACCGTAGTTACTACCACACCCAAATGAGAATATCTTAGGTTAGATTAAATTTTATCTATCCATTTAGGGAGGAACAAATGTATGACCAAGATTTTGGTTGCGTATGCGAGTCTGACCGGCAACACGGAAGAAATTGCTGAACTCATAGTTGAAGGTATACGCGATGCAGGAGGAGAGGCTGTCTTGAAATCGGTCACTGACTGTAATGCGGTTGAGATACAATCATACGAGGGTGTCCTGCTGGGTGCTTATACTTGGGGGGACGGAGAACTGCCGGATGAATTCCTCGATTTCTATGAGGAGCTGGAGGAGCTGGATCTATCCACTTCTAAATCAGCAGCCTTCGGAAGCGGAGACACTGGATACGACATATACTGCGGAGCTGTAGATCGAATTGAGGAAAAGCTGAAGGAGCGCGGAGCTATCATTCTCCAAGAGAGTCTAAAGATCGAATACGGGCCAACCGCACCGGAAAAAGAAGCTTGCCGTCAGTTCGGCCGTCAATTCATTGAAGCCTGCAAAGCGGTTTCATAAATATGGGCGGCCCCGTAGATACTTATTCGGCTCGAAATGGTACTTCGCCAACAGAAGGGTATAGAAGACTTCACGATTATCGGGTGGAGCATATCATGCTGGATAGAACCTATATTTCAGGTAGGAGCCCTTCTGCCACAGGACTTCCTCGTTGGCGCCAACAGGTCCAGTATGCAGTGGGGCACACGTTGAACGATTTTTATAGTCTGCACCCGGATGTTCGCCGAGAAACACCGATTCAGTTTCTACTGGAACGTCGATGGCCTCCCAAGGGAACTTCCTTTTCTTCCTTAATGAATTACTGGGATATCAAGACAAGAATAGCCGATGAGCTGATGCGAATCGCTTCTGTCAATCATTTGCAAGATAATCCTGTGAAATTGTATGAACAATGGTTTGTACCCGTACCGGAGCTTAAGATTGAGCTGTCTATTATATTTCAGCTAGCCTGGAAATCTCAAATCAGAGGTCGCAGTCTTCATGTGCAAAAGTTCATGGTTACGGCAGATGAAGAAGTGATTTCCGGATTTTTGCATTTGGTTAATGTCTTTTGCCACTATGCCTATGGAGAGCCACCTGAGCGGGTGGAAATCTATTCTCTGCTGGATGGACGGAGACACAACTTTGACTGTAGCTCCATACCGCTTGCTAAATCCTTAGATTATATTCGACTACTGTCTGTGTTTTTAGAGCAGGAAGAAGTTTCTGATTGTTCTTTAACATGCGCCGGCCGAAAAAGCGAGAAGAATGAGGATTCGTATGGTAGATTTGGATTGATGTAAAAACACCCTTAACTCCGGCTTTTTACGCTGGGTTAAGGGTGTTCTATTCTAAGTACTAATCAGCCAATGTATCGGTAATAATCCTGCTTGTTCAGAATGACAAAACCGCAGCTCTCATATAGCTTCAGGGCATTGGGATTATCCAACGCTACCTCAAGATTTACTCCATTATAATTGCGGCGTTCACGCTCGATGGTCTGCAACAAAGCACTGCGTCCGATGCCGAGCCCGCGCAATTTCTTGTCGACCGTAAACCCGTAAATCCAGGTTTCGTTATCCTCTGTCCAAAGGCGCATTTTTCCGGCTGGATGTCCATCCAGCTCAATAATAATATGTTCCTGTAATTCTTCTTGCTTCTGAAGTTCGTAGACTTTGGAGGCCTCCTCCTTCGTCATATTGAATCCCCCGCAGTCCAGATCCACAAGTATATGAGCTTCATCATCGCCTGCAGGCCTCAGAATTACTGCACCTGAGGCTGAGCTGGCCTCTGATGAGGCTAAGTGAGCCGAAGCCCCGTCCCATTTCATTTGATATTCTGCATGATTAAAGGAGAGTGGAAGAGTGCTTAGGAACGCCTTCGCTGTTGTAGAAGCTGCAGGGGCATTCAGTAGCAGCTTTGAAACGTTACTCCCTATGATGATACTACGGGCCCGCTTCCAAAGAGAGGTAAAGATACCTCTCCGGCGATAACCCGGACGTACCATTCCGCATACTTCCATCTCTCCACTGATGCTGTACATTCCTAAAAATCCGACCAGCAGCTCGTCCTCATAAGTAACCAGCCATTCTGCACCCTCCGAAGACGGGGGTTGACGCAGCATGTCCCAATTTAGTTTTAGCGATATTCCGTCGAATTGCTCGCAGCGGCGCTGCAGCTCTTCCACATCTTTTAAAGTGTCGGTTGTTGTCAAACTCTTTCCTCCCAAGCTGAAATCTCATTTAATTAAATGCTACTAACGGTCATTCACTGCTAAGCACGTCTTGGTATTCTGGATGTTTCTTGAATTGATGAGCCGCATAGGAACATACCGGAACAATCTTCAATCCTTCATTTCGAGCCTTGTCTACTACAGCCTTAACCAGTTCTTCACCGGTACCTTGTCCGCGAAGTTCCTCTGAGACACGGGTATGTTCTATTACAAGAATTCCCGAATCCTGCTGGTGCTTGAATGTGATTTCCGCAAGATCTTTCTCTTCTCCAGCCACCCAAAAACGATCTTTCTCACTTTGAATTTGTACCATGTTTCATCACTCCCGCCATTTTAATTACCTTTATTTTACTACCCTGATTTGCAAAAAGCGAGGAGAGACAAGTAGGCATCTATTTTATTGTTAATTCAATTAACGTTTAATTGGGTCGAAATAGGGGTAATTTGATAATCAGATATCAGTTTATTTTAAATTCATATGTATAGCTAATATGGATTTCAATTAAATATTACTTAGGAGGAATTGTCATGAATACAACAGTACGTTTGACAGAAAGATCCGGATCAACTACTTCACAACGGAAAAAAGGCTTTGTACCAGTCGTTATCTACGGTGCAGGTTCAGATAGCCAATCTTTTACAGCGGACGCAAAAACAATCAATGAAATATTAGGAAAGAACCCGCGGGCGATTCTCAAAGTAGAGTTTCCGGGATCCGGTTCCAAGAATGTAGTTATCCAGGAGGTACAACGCCAGCCGTTATCAAAGCAGCTGCTTCATGTTGATTTTCAACAAATTGATATGAAGGCAGAGCTGGTTACCAAGGTAGCGTTCCATTTTACCGGTGAACCTATAGGTGTAAAGAACGGAGGCACCCAGCAAGTTGAATTGTATGAGTTGGATATTCGTACTCTCCCTGATAATCTGACGGCATCCTTTGATGTTGATATCAGCGGATTAGATATTGGTGATCAACTGTTGGTTTCCGAACTGCCTACGCATAAAGGATGGGAAGTATTGACCCCTGAAGACACACTTGTTCTTAGAATTGCGACTCCGGCTCATGAAGAGCCTGCTGAAGGTGAGACTGCTGCCGAACCGGTAGCTGCAGACGCCTCCGGTGAGGACAAGTAGTAAGTTAAATCCTAAACACGCATTTGGATAATTGAACGTTAAGGAGTAGACTAGTATCCGTAACAGGGGCTGTCTACTCTTTTTTAAGTGTATGAGTTTGGTTATTCTGGAATTGTGGATCTCCTATGTATTAAATGACAATAATTTGTCTCTCTCTCTTTTCTCCTAAGCTCGCCGCCACCGCAGATAGTTCATAAAGTTTTCGATCTCGATCAGTTCTGCTTCCGAATAATCGGATAAGTCGATTTTCCTTTAAAATTATATATGAACTTAGCAAAGATTTAACCGATTTTTTTGATAACAAGATTCGGTTAAGTCTATGGTTTATACAACGAATGGGTAGTAAACTTGGGAATAGATGGATTCTACCAATAATATACTTGGAGGTCTTACTATGCTTCGGCTATTTGATAGCAACAAAATAAGGCGGGTACGCGAGCTTGAAGGAGATTGGGATTTTCATCCATTAGATGCGGGACAAGAACTGCCTTCCATGTATAGCTACCGCTTACCGGTGCCCGGTTGCTGGGAGATGCATCCTAAGTTTTCTACATATCGTGGAAAAGGTGCATATCGTACAACGGTGAAAGTCGATAGAGAAGGTGCTATTCGACTAATCTTTAAAGGAATCAGCCATACCGGTGAAGTTTATTTGAACGGAATCAAAGTGGGTGAGCATTACAATGCCTATACCCCTTTTGATATCGTGGTTCCTAGTGTTAAGAGTGGTGAACATGAGCTTGCCGTTATCGTGGACAACTCTTTTAATAGTAATTCAGCACTTCATGTTCCTAATGACTATTATACATATGGCGGTATTATCCGGCCTGTTGCCGTTGAATTTATTCCGAATACCTTTGTTGAACGTATGGAATTCATGCCGAACTTATCTAATAACATCTGGGGTGCGGAGATAAAAGCGTATGTGAGGAATATTGGCGAAGAAGAGGCAATGCTTTACTTAAAAGGTAAGCTTGGCGGGATTACTTTGGATTTTGGGAAAAAGGCGTTGAATCCGGGCGAAACCGGAGTGTTCACCGTCAATCAAACGATTCCGGGGGTTATCCCTTGGAGCTCTAAGCAACCTCAATTGTATTTGCTGGAGCTTAATCTTCATTCGGAAGGAAATACGGAACCTGTGGATGATTTGATTGAGCGTGTTGGATTCCGTACTATAACTACAAAGGATGGCCGCATTCAGATCAATGGAGAGAATCTGATTCTAAAAGGCTTTAATCGGCATGAGGATCATGCGCTGGCAGGTGTAGCGATCCCTTACCCCTTAATGGTGCATGATCTGGAGCTTATGCTTGATATGGGAGCCAACTCGGTGCGTACCAGCCATTATCCTAACGATGAGCGGTTCCTGGATCTTTGCGATGAACGCGGCGTTTATATTTGGGAGGAAAATCATGCCCGTGGGCTCTCTATCGAGCAGATGCGCCATCCTTTATTCGAGAAGCAGTGTGAGGACTGCAACCGGGAGATGGTAGAGTCCCACTTCAATCACCCAAGCATCATTATGTGGGCGATCCTGAACGAATGTGCTAGTGATGTGCCGGAAGGGAAGGAGATGTACCGTGCACAACTTTCTCAAATCCGCAGGATGGATACTTCCAGACCCCTTACCTTTGCCTCGGATAAACGTGACAGGGAGTTGTGTTTTGAGCTTGCTGATATCGTTTCCTTTAATCTTTACCCGCTCTGGTACGGTGATGAAGATCCGGGTGAGCTAATGCAGCAGGCAAGGCAGTGGGCAGATGCTGCAGGGGGTTCAGGCAAGCCGATGATCATGAGTGAGTTCGGAGCCGATGGACATTATGGTCTCCGTGATCCTAGCAGGGTGAAGGGAACCGAGGAACGCCAATGTGATATCTTGGAACGTAATCTACAGGCTTATACTTCCTCAACTTTAATATCCGGAATGTTCATATGGCAATTCTGCGATTGCCGCGTGACCGAAGGGAATGGCTGGCTATTGGCTCGGGCCGGAACGCAGAACAGCAAGGGTGTGGTGGACAGATACCGCAGACCGAAGCTGGCATATGCCACGGTGAAAGAATATTTTACTAAACCTTAAATAGTTCATTGAAGAAGCAGATAGATCCTCCTACGGGAGGATCTATCTGCTTCTTTTTCATATCATATAATCGGTATGACATCTGGATTTACAGCGTAACAGTGTTATGTTACAATCCTCGCAAGGAGTGATTGAGATGGAAGAGGATTTAATCTCCAAAAAAGATCTGTTGGATTTAACCGGCATCTCTTACGGACAATTATACCGTTGGAAACGAAAGCAGCTTATACCGGAGGATTGGTTCATTCGAAAGTCCACGTTTACGGGCCAAGAAACCTTTTTTCCAAAAAAATTGATTCTAGCTCGTGTCCATAATATCTTGAATCTGAAGGATGATCTTTCATTAGATGACTTGGCAGGTAAATTGTCTGATAACTTCTCCTTTAGTACGCTTACACTATCCGCTGAAATGGCATTAGAACGTAACATTGTTTCGAATGTGACGATGAATAAATTTGGTGAGTGGCCAGGTGTGGGACGGGAGTATAATTTTGATCAATTACTGCATTTATACACGGTTGACAGTCTGTTGGGCAATGGTGAAATCAATCTAGAAGAGGCGGATCTTTTGCTGCAAACATTAAGACTTAGAACCCCTAGATTTGAGGGGAAGAATTATGATCTGTTTTTTATCCGTAAAATGGGCGTTTCTTCGTTCATCCTAGCCCCATCCCCCGCAGAGCTGTTATTTGATGAGGGTGTACGGCTTGTGACTAAAGTGAGTCTTGGAGATCTAATTGAGCAATTGAAGGGAAAGTTAACATGACGGGGGGACCAATGATGAATAAGAATCAACTGCCAGATATGATTATTAGCGGAGTTAGTGATGCAGCAGGTGGATCATATGACCAGGTGATCATCGATGGTGTTGGGAGAATAAAGGGTGCAGTAACATCCAGAGTTTTTAGGGGTAATGGGAATATTCATGTTATGGGTGATCTGGCAGCTGAAGAATTGGATTGTAACGGAACCATGAATGTAAGAGGGAATATAAGTTTCGATACCATGAGAGCGGATGGAATGTTTAAAGTCAAAGGTGCCCTGCGCGGTGAGCGTTTCAATCTTAATGGATTAATAAACATTCAGGGTAATTGTGAGCTTGAGGAATTTAAAGGTGAAGGTGGATTCACTATCGACGGTTTATTGAGTGCCGGGCATGTGGATTTCCAACTGCAGGGTTCTGGGAAAGCGCGGGAAATTGGAGTGGAAAGCATCGTTATCCTTCAAGCCAATATTGGGGTTTGGAGTAAGCTGTGGAGTGGGATCTTTCCGACATTCAAACCGGAACTGGTCACGGGCACGATTGAAGGAGATCATATTAATCTGGAATATACTACGGCTGAAATTGTCAGAGGCAATACGGTTATCATTGGCCCAGGCTGCAAGATTGGTCTTGTGGAGTATCGATCTGAGCTATCTGTACATCCTGCTTCAGTGATTGGAAAGGAGGAGAAGATCGGTGGCTGAACAAATCCGAAGTAACTTGAAAATAGTAGGAAATACAACCACATCGGGCGGATACTTCCGGCATGTAGGTGTGACTGGAGAATGTAAATTTACAGGAGATGTGGATTGTCAGAAATTGAGCTTGACCGGGGAGTTAAAAGTACTGGGGAATCTGCATGCAGATGAACTGAAGATTACCGGTGAATGTGCCATTGAAGGACGTGTGGAGGGCTCTTCCTTAAAAGGACGGGGTGAGCTTAAAATAGCCTCCGACCTAAAAATAGAAAGAATTAGATTCACCGGCAACCTGGCTGTAAAAGGACATTGTGAATCGGAGAACCTGCATATTTTTGGTGCGATTCAAGTTGAGGGCCTGCTCAGTGCAGACCAGTTGGAGATCGGACTATATGGGCCTTCCATCGCCAAAGAGGTAGGGGGAGGATCTATAATCATTAAACGAAGCACTGCAGCGAAGATTGTGGGACTCATGAAGCCAAGGCAGGATGCTTACTTTGTGGCTGAACTGATCGAAGGCGACCTAGTTGATCTTCAGAATGCTAAAGCTGGCATTGTCAGAGGTAAACATGTCATTATTGGTGCAGACTGTGAAATAAATACGGTAGAATACCTAGATACGCTGGAGATTCACAAGGGCGCTAAGGTAAGGCAGCAGATCAAGCTATAAAAGGATCACAGAACAAGGAGTGGAGTACATGAGTTCGGCAAAATCGCCCAATTTGGGCATTGTTATCGCAGGATTGCTACTAGGAATACTGATGGCCTCCATGGATAGCACGATTGTTGCTACAGCAATGGGTAATATTGTCGGTGAGCTTGGCGGAATGGATAAGTTCGTATGGGTGACCTCTGCTTATCTCGTTGCCGAGATGGCAGGAATGCCGATATTCGGTAAGCTGTCGGATATGTTTGGCCGTAAGAAGTTTTTTGTATTCGGCATTATTGTGTTTATGGCGGGCTCGGCGTTATGCGGCACCGCGGACAGCATTACTCAGCTGGCGACTTATCGAGCGATTCAGGGTATCGGAGGCGGAGCGCTTGTTCCGATTGCCTTTGCCATTATGTATGATGCTGTGCCCCTAGAATCACGAGGTAAACTCGGTGGTGCCTTCGGAGCGGTATTTGGTTTATCTAGTATATTCGGTCCTTTGCTAGGAGCTTATATTACAGACCATATTGCTTGGCAGTGGATATTTTATATTAATTTACCGCTTGGTATTTTGGCCTTTGTGATGGTTGTATTTTTCTACAAGGAATCCCATGAGCATTCCAAGCAGCGCATAGACTGGCTGGGAGCCGGCACTCTGTTAGGTGCGGTTATTTTTCTCATGTTCGCGCTGGAGTTAGGCGGCAAAGAATACGCTTGGGGGTCTTCTGTAATCCTCGGTTTGTTCGCAGCTTTTGCAGTGCTTACGGTTCTTTTCCTTTATGTAGAGACAAAGGCCGAAGAACCGATCATTTCTTTCAAATTATTCAAAAAAAGGCTATATGCCTTCAGCATCCTTGCCGCCTTGTTCAGTGGAGCCGCTTTTATTGTTGCTTCGGTGTATATTCCTATTTTCATCCAGGGTGTATTGGGCGGGTCTGCCACCAACTCGGGGTTGGTTCTGCTGCCGATGATGGTGGGCTCCGTAGTGACTGCTTCGATTGGCGGTGTGTTGATGACGAAGTTCAGTTATCGAAGTCTAATGATTCCAACATTGGCATTACTGGTGATAGGTACAGGATTGGTATCTACGCTTACCCCTGACGCTTCCCGAATGCTGGTTACGTTCTATATGATCCTGATTGGTCTTGGAATCGGTGCCTCCTTTTCTGTATTAAGTAATGCGGCAATACATGGTCTGACAGCTAATCAACGCGGGTCGGCCAGCGCGACTATGAATTTTATCCGCTCGCTTGGAATGACTTTGGGGATTACAGCCTTTGGAATTATCCAAAGCCATTATTTCACGGATAGTCTAAGTAAGCTTTTCACCGGAGGTGGGAGTGACGGCGCAGCAGCGGGCGGAGTTTTAGATTTTAAAGATCCTCATTCTTTACTCTCCAAGGATACCCGGGCTTTAATTCCACCCGAGATCCTTAGTAAAGTTACCGAAGGGTTATCTTCTTCGATTGTAAATACATTTGCATGGGCAGTAATACCTGCCGGTCTAGCCCTGTTGTTCTCTTTCTTTATGGGTCGGCAAAAGCTGGATGAAACCGCAGAAAGTTATGACCCAAGCTCCGGTCACTAGAGATTAACTAGTAGTTAAGTGAGCCTTGAATCGCAGAACCGTCTTTAGCTTATCCGGATGGGTTTTACGAGCATCGTTAAGATAGATCTCCTTGTGAGTGTGAGAAGTCCTTTGTAGACCGTTGTCAGTACAATATTGCTCCATTATAGCGAAACTGTGCGGCTCCTCATCGTAATGTCCGAGATGCAGCATCTGTATGCAAAGGCCTTCCTCTAGACTGCTAAAGGCTGCTACCTCTAACAGGGGGTGAGGTTTCTTACGTTTCACCATCTCAATCACTTCATCCGCCAGCTCGGAAGTAACAAAATCAGGTTGTCTAATCATTATGGTGTACAGCAGCTCGTCTTTATCGAGGGCTGTTTTTCTTTTGCCTTCCTCGGTTAAATCCCATATCCCTTCCAATGGAAAGATGGAGTATTCATAATATCCGTCTGGTACTTTCCCGCTTTTTGGCATCATTTTCACTCCATAAGATAGGGAGTAAAGGACACCGATGGCTTCAGCATAAGCCTCATGGTTAGGATTGCCTTTGCCGCTTATCATGAAGTAATTGAAGCTTGGTATCGTGAGGATCTCCGGTGCATTTTTAGGCTGGTACAGATGTTTATCTTGCTTCTTCCATTCGTATTTCAATAGATTCAACCTCCTCTAATAACGCTAAGATTATCATAACTAACTAGACAAGAGTATGTCAGGGTTTAGTTGAAAATGGTCATTTCTCCTGTGAAAATGGTTCACAAGAATCATACGATCCTCTCCTAAGGAAGTCCGTCTGTCACTCACCCCCAGGGTTTAGAAGCTGATAGGATGAAGGCGTAAACAAAATCTGGGTATAGGAGATTCCGCTATGGGGGTAACATCGGGTGAGCTTATTCGCAGTGTACAGCCGGTTAAGCGGCCGCGCAGGAAGATGGCGAACAAATTCAAATTGTTTTTCATGGCACTTCCGTTTCTTATTGTAACTTTTATATTTTACTATTTGCCGATTAGCGGATGGATTTATGCTTTCTATGATTTTATCCCCGGTATTCCGTTGTCGGACACCCCTTATGTAGGGTTGAAATGGTTCCGGACCATAGTGTCTAATCCGACCCAAACGGCGGAGGTCATGCGTGTTCTGAAAAACACGCTAGCGATGAGCTCACTGGGCTTAATTACCTCGGTTTTTCCGGTCATTTTTGCCATATTACTGTCAGAAGTCAAAGCAGGATGGTATCGAAAGCTTGTACAGACATTGACTACCATTCCGAACTTTATCAGTTGGATTCTGGTGTATGCACTCGCGTTCTCCTTATTTTCTGTAGATAACGGCGTCATCAGTCATATTCTTGTACAGTTTGGATTGGTGGGTGAAGACTTTAATTTCCTTGCCTCGAACTCTAACATTTGGGTTACGATGATTGCCTGGTACTGGTGGAAGTCACTAGGATGGGGAGCTATCTTATATCTTGCGGCTATCGCTGGGATCGATCAGGAATTATATGAGGCTGCAGAGGTGGATGGGGCGAGCCGATTTCGTAAAATCTGGCATATCACGGTTCCCGGTATTATTCCCACATTCTTTGTACTACTGCTCCTCTCGATCGGCAACTTGGTTAACAACGGAATGGAGCAATATTTTGCTTTTCAAAATGCCATGAATAAAGATTCGATAGAAGTACTGGACTTATACGTGTACAATATCGCATTCGCCAACAATTTCCCGTTCGCTACAGCCGTCAGTATGCTAAAGTCGGTAGTCAGCGTTGTTCTGCTGTTCGCAGCCAACACGTTGTCCAAAGTAGTTCGTGACGAGTCCATTATTTAAGCGGGGTGATCCAATTGAAAAGAAAAAAATTGAAGCCCGGCGAGGTTTTTTTTCAGAGCATAAACTATCTGCTCTTCGGATTGTTTACGCTGTCCTGCATTTATCCTTTCTATTATCTGTTCATCAATACGATCAGCTCCAATGATTTAAGCGCCGCGGGTTATATCAAATTCTATCCAAGGGATATTCATTTCGACAATTATTTCAAAGTCTTAAGTATAAGCGGCCTTAGTCATGCGGCACTCGTCTCCGTCTATCGAACCGTAGTTGGGACATTGCTAACTGTGGGCGCATCGGCCTTTCTCGGCTATCTCTTTACTAAGAAAGAAATGTGGGGCCGCCAAGTCTGGTACCGCAGCGTGGTAGTCACTATGTATTTCAGCGCCGGTCTGATTCCTTGGTATATCACAATGAATAATCTGCACCTGACCAACAACTATCTAGCGTATATTTTGCCATCGATTATTACACCCTTCAATATCATTCTAGTCAAAACCTTTGTGGAGGCGATTCCGCCCTCGTTGGAGGAATCAGCCTCCATGGACGGCGCGGGTTACATACGGGTGTTCTGGAGTATCATTATTCCGCTAACTACACCTATTCTGGCTACGATTACGATTTTCTCCGCGGTGAATCAGTGGAACTCCTTCATAGATACTGCCTTTCTAATGACGGATACCAAATATTTCACACTGCAATTTCTATTATGGCGCTACTTAAATGAATCCAGCTCACTAGCCGCGTTAATTCGCAATTCGCCGGACATGGCGGCCAGTATTCAGAATATGCAGACCCCAACCTCCGTGAGAATGACCGTTACGATGATTGTCGTATTGCCGATTCTCATAGTTTATCCGTTCTTCCAGCGTTTCTTTGTGAAGGGAATTATGATCGGTGCTGTAAAGGGTTGATCGTTATAAGCCCGAATGTAAAACCGAGGTTGAGTTTGTCTCCGCCAGAAAGCGGGGTTGGACTATATGAAGCTATTTAAGGGAGGGGTACAAAGCAATGAGAGTAAAAAAGATATCGCTGCTTATGCTGGCCGCAATCCTCGTGTTTGTCTTGTCATCTTGCAGTGGGGGGAATGGTAACTCTGCGAATTCGAACAAAGAAAACAATGCAGGTAAGCCGACAGCAGCAGCCACGGATTCAGCTAAGGAAACAACCGCTCCATCTGATGGTTCGCTCGATCATTCGAAGCCGTTGAAGCTGACGGTGTTCTCTACAACCGCCAATTATGCCGGCCCGCAAACCGGATGGTTCGCTAAAATTATCAAAGATAAATTCAACATTGAGATGGAGATCGTCGCGTCGAACTTGACGGGTGGGGATACCAAAATTTCGGCCATGATGGCTTCCGGTGATCTCGGAGATATTATCATCTTCGGGGACGACAAGAACCATTATCCGAACGCAATAAAAGGTAAGCTGCTATTGGACTGGACTCAGGACGGTCTACTAGATACGTATGGAAAAGACATTTCTCAGGCTTTTCCTAAAGCGGTGGAGAAAGCTAAAGTTGCCTTTGGCGGCGGTTCATCCGTTTTCGGAATGGGGAACAGTGTGGCTACCAACCCTACAGGACCGTCTGAAGGTAAAGATATGACATGGGGCCCGGATCTTCGGTGGGATTTATACCAACAGATCGGCGCGCCTGAGATTACGAAGATTGAAGATTATCTCCCTGTCCTGAAGAAAATGCAGGAATTAGAACCCAAAAATGAGCAAGGCAAGAAGACTTATGCGTTCTCACTCTGGTCCGACTGGGACGGCAATTATAAAATGACATTGGCGAAACAATTCGCCAACATGCTGGGGTATGATGAGATCCCGGATACTGCACTATATGTTAAAGCAGATGAAGAAAAATACTACGATTTTCTATCTGATGACAGCTGGTATATGAAATCTCTGAAGCTATACTTTGACGCCAATCAGATGGGTTTGCTAGACCCGGATTCATTAACCCAAAAGTTTGATGATGTTGTAGCCAAATACAAGGATGGACGTCTGCTATTCTCCTGGTTCCCATGGCTCGGAGCGGCAAACTACAATACACCGGAAAGAACAGCGGAAGGAAAAGGCTTCGCACTTGTACCCTTCAAGGATGAGCTAATGTACTCAACAGGCTTCAACGTATACGGCGGTAACGGAATTATTTCCATTGGTGCCAAAGCGAAGGAACCTGCTCGGATCATGGAGTTTATCGACTGGATGTATACACCGGAAGGTGCAATGATTTCGGCAGGCAGTGGTACCGCAGTTCCGAATGGTCCACAGGGCCTTACTTGGGATTTGGACAGCAGTGGGAAACCTATAGTCACAGACTTTGGCTGGCAGGCTTTTACCGATCAGCAAAATACTCAAGTTCCTGCAGAATATGGCGGCGGTGACTATTACTATGGCTCGAATCAAATGAACTTCTCCTTTGTTGTTCCTGCGATGGTGAACCCGGATAATAACGAACCGTATGATCATAATTTGTGGACGACAACCCTGCAGCGGAATCCTTCGAAGCTGGACAGTGACTGGAGAACGAAGATGGGCGTGCTGACACCTAAGGAATATTTTGAAAAGAATAATCTCCTGGCTGTTGCGCCACAAGGCTTCACCGGCAAAGAACCGCTGATGATGGACAAAACATTAGAACAAAAGAATAAACAAATCGGTACAGTGATTCAGCAGTTCTCCTGGAAAATGGTTTTTGCTAAAGATCAGGCTCAGTATGACAAGCTAAATAAGCAAATGCATGATAAAGTTAACGGTTTGGGTTATGCAGATGTTATAGATTTCTCTGTTAAAAAGGCAGAAGAACTTTTTGAAGCTCGTAAAAGCGTACAATAGTGCTGGATCATAACTAACCATAAGGCAGGGCGGCATGTAGGCTGTTCTGCCTTATTATTTTCAGAGATCGATAAATCTGATATGCTTAAGGAAGTAATTAAAGCGGTTACAAGAAGGCGGGAAGATGAGAAAGATGGTACTGGCGACTCTGCTTAGAAACACCCGGGCGAAAGCATCTTTGCGTAAAACGTTGGTTATTTATCTGATCGTCGGCAGCCTGTTGCCGGTTCTGCTTGTCGGGATTGTGACCTATACTTCTATTTACTCTATACTTACTGGAAAAATCGGCAACGGGATTAGTGCAAGCTTGAAGCAGGAAGCGTTTAGCCTGGAGAATGCCATCGATAATCTTGATTTCGCGTCCAAGCAGTTTGCGCTAGATGGCCAAATTGTTAAAGAGATGTCCTCCTTTCTTGAAGCCAAGCAAATTTATCTCAAATCTCAGATCATGAACTCTATCAACCAAAAGATCAATTTGGTTAATTTCACGAACCCGTATATTGGACTGACTGCCTATATTATGCCGGATTCGCAAGACCCGGTGTTATTCACGAATATGAGCACAAGACGGAATTTCAAAGTGGACTCTCTGCCTGTCTTTATGCGCTACAACGGAGCGGATTATTACGGACCCCATGGAACAATGTATGCCGTCGGTGATAATCTCGTCTTCTCCGAGAAGCGTATAGTAAGAGTATCCGGTCAACACCCGCTATATATTTATTTGGAAACCAATTATAGTTTGTTCCGCAAGATTTTCAATCAGGAAGCCTATGGAATGAAAGTGAACCATCTGCTGGTTAATCAGCAAGGAAACATAAAGGTTGTCATAGATGGTAAATTACCTTCTGAAATTGTAAAAGCGGCCGGTGAAAGCTCAGATCTTCAGCATGAAGAGATAAGCGGCTATCATCTATTCCGTTATCAAAGTCCTCAAGGATGGCAGCTTGTTGCTGTCGTCAAGAAGTCGGTTTTTAACAGTGAAATTAACGCTTGGGTTTACAAAATGATTGTGCTAATCCTATCTACGCTATTGTTCGCCGGATTTCTGGCATTTCTAATATGGAAAAGAATCTACGGTCCGTTGCGCAAGGTTAACCTCGAAATCATCCGAATGGCGGAGAATGTGACCGTACCGGTATCCTACACAAACGTTGTGGAATTTGACCTTGTACTAAACAACTTTCAGCAAATGAAGGATCAGGTCAATGCATTGATTCTCGCAGTAGCTAATAATGAGAAGCAGAAAAGCAAGTTTGAAATCGAGAAACTGCTCAGTCAGATTAACCCGCATTTTTTACATAATACCTTAAATACGGTTCAGTGGCTGGCACGCTTAAACGGTCAGAAAGAGATTGATAAGCTGGTAACTTTGTTGGTAAAAGTCTTGCATTATAATCTGGGTAAACAAAGCATCATTGTCACAGTGGGCGAGGAAATTGAAGCCATCCGCAATTATATGGAGCTGCAACGTATCCGTTACGACTATGAATTCGAATTCAATGTGAAGGTAGATAATCAAGTGATTTCCGCAGCCGTTCCGCGATTTCTACTTCAGCCGTTGGTGGAGAATTCCATCTACCATGGTCTAAGTGACAACGGAAGTGTAGACGTAATTATTACGGCACATGGCCCTACAGAAGTGCTTCTATGTGTTAAGGATAACGGTACCGGTATAGAGCCTGCACTTATGGAGCAATTACTCTCTGATGATGACGAAGCTAAGAAACGAGGGCTTGGGATCGGATTCTCTTATGTGAACCGGATGCTGAAGACTTATTACGGCGACCAGATGAAACTTGAAATATTAAGCATACCCGGAGAGGGAACTACCGTATCTATCATTATCCCGATAAAAAGTAAGGAGGACTTCGATGATTAGAGCTGTAGTAGTGGATGATGAGAGACTTGTACGCAAAGGCTTTATTTCTATGATCGATTGGTCATCATTCGGCGTAGTCATTGTCGGGGAAGCGGGTGACGGTAAATCAGCTTTGGAGCTGTTAGAACATAAAGAGGTGGATCTGCTATTTGTTGATATTACGATGCCGGGAATGTCCGGCTTTGATCTGATACGAATCGTTCGACAAAAATATTCCGGTATTCGTTCGGTTGTGCTTACCTGTCATCATGAATTCGATTATGTGCAAGAGGCGATGCGGCTAGGCGCAGTTGACTATATCGTCAAAACACTGCTTGAAATGGAAAATGCAGATGAAGTTATCGGGCGTTTAGTCGAACGGATCAAATGGGAGGACGGTAACCTTGAAGCGATGATTCGCGGGGAAGGAAAGCGGATGGCTGCGGATAAAGCTATGGTCTATCTCCCCTTAGGGACAGCTGTTAATGAGGAAGAACTGTATCAGTTATCTATAGTTAGGAATAATCCGTTAATCACCTTTCAAGATATGTGGCTGACTCCTCTGCACCAACGAATGCAGGAGGAAGATGGGGAACGTGAGCGGGCTATTCATCTTGGAGGACGGTGGCAGACGGTATTAATCAGTGGCCTGCGGGATCAACCGCTGGAAGAAATCGAGGCCATCTTTACAGCTAAGTTGCAGCATGCTTTATTCTACATCGGTAGCGCGGAGGAGCTGACCTCTCTGGATTATAAGGAGTTGAAGGAGTCAGCTTTCTCTCCGAAATCCACACAGATAAGCCATGACATCCTCACTCAAGCGGAGGACCTAAAATGGAGTATCGATGGCATGTCGTGGGATATATTTATGCAAGAGATTATTCTCCAGAAACCTGATTATGAACGTTTTCCTGCTTTTGGAAAATCATTATGCCGGAGCTGGGGTTCGCTGCTTCTGAAATCGGAGGAAGCCCGGCAATTGGAGGAGGACCTGAGCCGGAATAGAAACTGGTGTCATTGGAAGCATTGGCTGCGGCGTTTCTCCGATAGGATTCAACGCAGGATGATTGAACTGAGTTTGACGAAAGAGGTAATGACTTGCCTGATTAAGGCAGTGATCTATATGAGAGAACAAGCCGGCAACAAAATCAATCAAGGGGATGTAGCAGCCGCCATAAATATGAGCCGCGGTTATTTTAGTCAGTGTTTTGCCAAATTTGCCGGTGAGACCTTTGGAGAAAGTCTGCGGGGAATGAGGCTGGATCTTGCCAAGTCTCTTTTGCAGGACACGACTGTATCCATCTGCGAGGTAGCTTCCCGCTCCGGCTTCGAGGATGATCGTTATTTCAGCCGATTGTTCCGAGAACGGGTAGGGAAGCTGCCTAGTGAGTTTCGGGCGGACGGGATGGGGAAAATATGAATCGGATAAAACTCCTGATATGCCTGTTAGTGTTGTCTCTTGGTGGATGCAGAGGAGACAATGAATCGGAGGGACATTCTGCACAACTAAATAAAAACGACAATTCTATCGAAACAAATGCTTATGGAAAATATATAGATCCGGTAGTCCTGCGCATCGGCTTCAAGGTTCCTGATTCCAAGCTGAATACAGGTGACAGCAATGATAACAATCCCATATCTCGTTATCTGGAAAGCATTACGAATATCAAAGTAGTCCATACCTGGGAAGCAAAGGGGGAGGATACTTTTACCCAAAAGGCGCAATTATCCATCGACAGTAATGACTTACCAGACGCTATGATAGTGAACCGTAATCAATTATGGATGCTGATCGATAATGATATGATCGAGGATTTAACTCAAACTTATAAGGATTATGGTTCCCAATTAATTAAGGATATGTATGAATCGACCAAAGGAGAGGCATTAAACGATGCCAGCCGGGATGGAAAGCTTTATGGGCTCCCCAATGTGGCGATCAACGCGGATTCTCCCTCACTCCTCTGGATTCGCCAGGACTGGTTGGAGAAATTGAATCTACAACCGCCGAAGAATCTCGATGATATTGAAGCCATCGCCAAGGCTTTTATAGACAAGGACCCTGACGGTAACGGGAAAAGGGATACGGTCGGCCTCAGCGGCTACAAAAATATCGTGTATGGCACGAAGCCGCATGCGAACGGCCTGGATTCTCTATTTAGCAGCTATCATTCCTTTCCAACCAATTGGATTAACGACAGCAACGGCAATATTATCTATGGTTCCATAACACCTGAGACCAAAGAAGCGCTTGCCAAGCTAGCCAACTGGTACAAGAGAGGGTTAATTGACCCTCAGTTTGCACTGTATAAGGAGACCCAGGAGCCCATCATTAACGGAAGATCTGGCATGTTTTTTGGTCCTTGGTGGATGCCTTTTTATCCCTTGTCTGAAGCGGTGGCCCTAGATATGAAAGCAGAATGGAGGGCCTATGCGGCTCCACTTGATGTGGATGGGAAATTCATAACACACATGGCTCCTGTCACGGACCGATATTTGGTTGTACGCAAAGGTTATGAGCATCCAGAAGCAGCTGTGAAGCTGTTGAATGTTTTTACCAGGCTAGAACGTAGACAGGATCCCAACAAAGAGGGAGTTAGAGAACTGGATGACTTTTCTGCGCAAACGGGTATTCAGCCCCGCGCCTACTATCCTTTCGATCTCCTGATAGATTTCTCGGATGCTATTGAAAAGCATTATGCGGATATTCAACAGACGTTGCACGGCAAGATTGACCCCGATATGCTTGATACGGAGACACGAAAGTTATATGAGCAATGGATTGCAGAGGAGGAACAGCCGAAGAAAAATATGGAAGGCTGGAAGGCTGTAAATGCCTATAAATATGGAGCAGCTATATTATCCTCCACCCCAATTGAAGGAATCCGCAGCGTTTTTTACGGGAATACCCCGATTATGAAAAGCAAGTGGGATAATCTTATGAAGCTTGAGAGCGAAACCTTTCTGAATATTATTGTCGGCGATGCCCCGATCAGTGACTTCGACCATTTTGTTGCCCAATGGAAAAAGCTTGGCGGGGACGAAATTACTAAAGAGGTAACGGAGATTGTAGGCAGGAAATGATCTGTGGGCTGTAACTTACTTTCCTCGCTGCCCATGCCAACAAATAATGCCTGCCCGCAGAACTAATCTGCGGGTTTTTGTTTTTCTAACACTTGTTTCTTCCTCAAACCGACTACTGTCAATACGCTCGAACAACAACTCAAGGAAATGGATTTGTCGATGTGGGAGGAACTGAGGTCAACCTCCGAATGGCGATCCGGCTGAATGAAATGTAAAAGTACAATTGAATCCGCCCAAATGGAGCGATTCGGCTAAATGAAATGTAAAAGTACAATTGAATCCGCCCAACTGGTGCGATCCGGCTGAATGAAATGTAAAAATACAATTGAATCCACCCAAATGGAGCTATTTGGCTAAATGAAATGTAAAAATACAATTAAATCCGCCCAACTGGTGCGATCCGGCTAAATGAAATGTAAAAATACAATTGAATCCGCCCAAATGGAGCGATTCGGCTGAATGAAATGTAAAAGTACAATTGAATTCGCCCAAAGGGAGCGATCCGGCTGAATGAAGTGTAAAAATACAATTGAATTCGCCCAAAGGGAGCGATCCGGCTGAATGAAGTGTAAAAGTACAATTGAATCCGCCCAAATGGAGCGATTCGGCTGAATGAAGTGTAAAAGTACAATTGAATCCGCTCAAATGGTGCATTCCAGCTGAATGAAGTGTAAAAATACAATTGAATTCGCCCAAAGGGAGCAATCCGACTAAATGAAGTGTAAAAGTACAATTGAATCCACCCAAATGGAGCGATTAGGCTAAATGAAATGTAAAAGTACAATTGAATCCGCCCAAATGGTACGATCCGGCTGAATGAAGTGTAAAAATACAATTGAATTCGCCCAAAGGGAGCGATCCGGCTGAATGAACTGTAAAAATGCAATTGAATCCGCCCAAATGGAGCGATTCGGCTGAATGAAGTGTAAAAGTACAATTGAATTCGCCCACATGGTGCAACTAATCCGTAGGATTCTCGCTGATCTTTTGAAGCAAAGCAACGAGCTGTGCCTCTTCGTCGACTGTTAGATTACGGGTAAGGTTGCGATTTAATTCATTCAAGATGGATTGAAGTATGGGGACGAAATCTAGGGCTTTGTCCGTGGGATGGAGAAGGTAGGAACGGCGGTCCTTAGGGTCTCTTTTCCGTTCAATATAACCAGATTCCTCAAGTTGCTTCACGGAGCGGGCTGTTGTGGCTTTATCGAATTTTAGCTCATGTGTTAGTAGATCCTGCGTGATCCCGGGGTGATTCAATATCAATTTGAGAAAACTATGCTGTCCGCCGCTGCCAATCCCGTAAGGCATTAATTCTTTGACCAGTGTTTTTTGGTTTTGGCGATGGAGATGGGAGATCAGCTTTCCGATAGGTTCTGTTTTCATTAGGACACCTCTTTAGCAATTCAATCGATATAAGCAACTGTGAACAAAATTCTACAACATAGTTGTTGCATACGCAACTAATATGCTGTAGACTGTGAATTACTAGTTTGTTGCGTGCGCAACTATATGATAAAAAGAGGTGGCAATTATGAGCTCAATCGGCGCAACCTACCAAGAGGATGCGGGAATTCAGAAGAAACGCTGGATAATTTTAATTGTCTTAAATTTATTTACCTTCATGGCAACACTTGATGGGAGCATCGTTAATATTGCCTTGCCTGTACTTTCGAAGGAGCTAAACCTGCCAATGGCGCAAATCGAGTGGGTCACAACTGGCTATCTAATGGCGATTTGTGCGGCGGTACTGTTCTTCGGAAGGCTAGGGGATATCATAGGCAAGATTCGGATTTTTAAAATAGGCACGATTATTTTTATCATCGGTTCTCTGCTGTGTGGACTTAGTTCAAGCTTACCGGTATTAATTGCTTCCCGGATTATTCAAGCCATGGGAGCATCAATGACGATGGCGAATAGCCATGGGATAGTGACGGATATTTTCCCAACCACTGAGCGCGGTAAAGCGCTGGGTTTTATCGGAGCCTTTGTCTCATTGGGAAGTATTGCAGGTCCTAGCTTAGGCGGTATTATTGTTTCTACTTTGGGCTGGGAGTATATTTTTTGGGTGAACCTCCCGATAGGGCTGATTGCTATTGTTCTGGGATGGAAGGTCTTACCGAAGGATCTAGTCAAGGTTAAAGCCAAAATCGACATTCCTGGCAGTATGCTTTTCGCTGTATTTATTGTAACTTTGTTTGCCGGTCTTTTACTGGGACAACAGCTGGGCTACGGGGACAATCGTATTATAACCGCACTGAGTATAGCAGGTGTAGCATTCATCACTTTTATATGGGTGGAACTGCACAGACCGCAGCCGTTGCTGCAGCTGTCTTTATTCAGAAATCCGCTGTTTTCTTTAAGCATTCTTTGTGGTTTTCTTGTCTTCGCCGCGAATTTTTGTTTTAACATTATTGCACCTTTTTATGCGCAGAACATGCTGAATTTATCCCCTTTTTATGCGGGCTTTCTGCTTATGCTGCTGCCGATATCGATGGTTATTGTAGCGCCAATCAGTGGTGCTTTATCTGATAAAGTGGGTTCGGAGCTCCTCACGTTTGCTGGATTGGCCGTTATGGTCACCGCACAATTTGGTTTAGCCCAGCTTCATGCCGGTAGTTCTGTGATTCTTGTCGGATTATGGATCACGATGCTTGGGATAGGCAGTGGTTTATTTCAATCTCCGAATAATTCACTCATCATGTCCACGGTCCCTCGAACACAGCTGGGCTCTGCGGGAAGTGTCAATTCCTTGGTTCGTAATATAGGTATGGTTGTCGGCATCACGATTGCTACCACCATCCTATTTAGTGTTATGAGCAGCAATGCGGGCTACCGTGTAACAGGACTAATACCGGATCGGCCGGAACTTTTTCTAGAGGGAATGCATGTTGTATTTGTAACCTCGGCGACGATATGCTTAGCGGCTGCGTTGCTGACAGGCTGGCGGTTAGTGGGTGCGAGAAGAACCAAAAAAGTCGAAGCTGAAGTATAGAACTTTTTGAATTAAAAAGAAGAGCTGCCTCTCCTGATAACAGGCTGAGGTGGCTCTTCTTGTGTAACACTTAAATTAATTCTTGAAGCTGTGAATCGGAGCAGGGATACGTCCGCCTCTGTTAATGAAATTCGCGCAGTTGAAGCCGTTAACCGCCATCACCGGAGCATAACCCAGAAGTCCGCCGAACTCAACCATTTCGCCTACATCCTTACCAATGACCGGGATTACGCGTACGGCAGTTGTTTTGTTGTTAACCATTCCGATCGCTGCTTCATCGGCAATGATTCCGGAGATCGTTTCTTTAGAAGTACTGCCTGGAATCGGGATCATATCCAAGCCTACCGAGCATACACAAGTCATCGCTTCGAGCTTCTCCAGTGTGAGTGCACCGCGTTGAACAGCCTGAATCATGCCATGATCTTCACTGACCGGAATGAATGCACCGCTGAGTCCTCCAACATAGGAAGAAGCCATAACGCCACCTTTTTTCACATTATCATTCAAGATAGCCAGAGCGGCTGTGGTTCCTGGAGCACCTGCTTCTTCAAGGCCCATGACCTGGAAGATTTCGGCAATGGAATCCCCGATTTCCGGTGTAGGAGCTAGAGATAAATCAATGATTCCGAAGGGAACGCCCAATCGTTTGGAGGCTTCCTGAGCCACAAGTTGTCCTACGCGGGTCACCTTGAAGGCGGTACGTTTGATCGTCTCGCACAAGGTTTCGAAATCCTGCCCTTTTACTTCCTCCAATGCCCGCTTAATTACACCGGGACCGCTGACTCCGACATTAATTACACATTCCCGCTCGCCCACACCATGGAATGCACCTGCCATAAAGGGATTGTCCTCGACCGCATTGCAAAAGACTACCAGCTTAGCGCAGCCGATTGAATTTCTGTCTTTGGTACGTATTGCTGTCTGGAGAATGATATCCCCCATTAGCTTCACAGCATCCATATTGATTCCACTGCGGGAGGAGCCAACATTAACGGAAGAACAGACTCTTTCGGTAACGGCTAACGCTTCAGGGATACTGTCAATCAGAATTCGATCACCTTTGGTGCAGCCTTTTTGCACAAGTGCGGAGAATCCGCCAATAAAATTGACGCCGACTTCTTTCGCAGCCTTGTCCAATATTTCAGCTACAGGAACATAGGTGTCGGTCTTAATTGCACCTGCGGCAATACCGATGGGCGTTACTGAAATCCGTTTATTAACAATGGGAACACCGAATTGCCGTTCCAGATCCTCACCGGTTTTTACCAGCTTCTCTGCTGATTTAGTGATTTTGTCGTATACATTTTGATTGAAGATGCGCATATCCGTATGAGCACAGTCCATGAGGCTGATTCCCATGGTGATGGTACGTACATCCAGATTCATTTCACGGATCATTTTATTCGTTTCCTGTACTTCCACGAGTGAAATCATCGAAATCCTCCTCTAGTTGGGCAAGTTTTAGCTGATGAACGATAGCCGCGACTCTAAATTCGGTGCATAATATTAAAAATATCTTCGTGCTGGAGCTTAATCTCTACACCAATGGCTTCGCCTACCTGCTGCAACTCTTCGACAATGTTCTCAAATGGCTGGGTTGCACCGGAAATATCCACAATCATCATCATATTAAAATAGTCCTGAACAATCGTTTGAGAAATATCCAATATGTTCACCTGATGCTCGGCCAGATACGTACATACCTTGGCGATAATACCCACCTTGTCTTTTCCTAAAACAGTAATGATCCCCTTCACTCCGTAAACCTCCCTATTTCTATATTCTTTCTTCAACTTCCTACAATGGCATTGACCATTTCAACTATTATGGCAAAAGGTATAAGAAGGTTCAACAAAAGGTTTTGTGACGGATGGTTTTTGTTGAGTTGGATTTTTCTTAGTTTTCTTTCATAATATAAAGAGTAGTGAAGGGTTTAACACCATAATCATGAGCCATTATCAAAAATAATGTGTTCTGCAAAAGAGGCGAATTTATGATCATTATCAAAACTATGGAGGAAATCGAAAAAATGCGGGCGGCTGGTAAAATCCTTGCGGAATGTCACCGGCAAATAGAAAAGATGCTTAGACCCGGTATTTCAACTTGGGAAATTGACCAGTTTGCAGAGAATTTTATACTCTCTAAAGGAGCTACTCAGGAGCAGAAGGGATATCACGGCTACCCTTATGCAACTTGTGCATCAGTAAATGATGTCATATGCCATGGATTTCCGAAACACGAACCCCTTCAGGAAGGGGATATAGTCACTATCGACATGGTGGTGAATCTGAATGGCTGGTTGGCAGATTCCGCCTGGTCCTATGGAATTGGAACGATTAGCGATACGGCTGCCAAGCTGCTTCAAACGACAAAGGAATCCTTATTTAAGGGAATCGAACAAGCGGTAGCCGGGAACCGGATTGGCGATGTCGCGCATGCGATCCAAGTGTATGCTGAGTCTAACGGCTACTCGGTGGTTCGTGATTTTATCGGTCACGGGATAGGCTCTGAAATGCATGAAGCACCGCAGGTTCCTCATTACGGACCGGCAGGTAAAGGACCGCGGCTCAAAGAAGGGATGGTATTTACCATTGAACCCATGCTGAATACAGGCAGCTTCCGGACGCGCATTGACGCAGACGGCTGGACAGCCCGTACCATCGACGGTGGTTTGTCAGCCCAATATGAGCACACCTTAGCTATTACTCCTGAGGGCACGATTATACTAACAGAGCTTTAATAAATACTTGTATTTTTTGCAAGCGCGGCAGTTTCCCTTGTGACCTGTCCGCGTTTTTTTGTATGTACAGGTGTGAAGAAGTAAGGAATTGACAAAACTTAATAATTGACAATATATAAAAAACGTGGTTACCTAAAATGTTGACAACATGACCGGAGGGATTGCTATGACAACGCGGAAATATAAGGATCTGATAGAGCAGCGGACGAGACAAACTCTGCAGGAGTGGTCAGAACAGTCGGGTATTGAGGAAAAGGATATATACCGTTTCTTACATAATTTAAAAGGAACTGCAGGAACAGTCGGGTTGAAATACGTGGAGAAATTAGCGGAGAGCACCATCTTGTTCTTCTCGGAAAGCAGTGATAAAAGCTGGTCCGTAGAGGAGTGGGGAGAATATTTGTATCCATTCCTGCCTGTTTTTAATGAGGATATCTCATCTGATATATTGTTTCATGTTAATCAGCAACAAGTAACCGATAACAATGCAGACCATTCAAAATATGAAATACTTATGATAGATGATGATGTGGAATTGGTTGCTTTTTTCAAAGAGTCATTGGAGAAGCAGTCCTATTATGTCACCATTGCTTTATCTGCGGAACGGGGATTGAAGGTTTTTTATGAGAGCAAGCCGGATCTGATCCTGCTTGATATTCTGTTGCCCGATAAAAGTGGGATTGAGGTCTTGCATCAAATTGTAGGTAAGGCTACCAAAGAGCATATTCCGATCATTATCATAAGCAGTGAATTCTCCAAAAAGCTTCAAATGCAAGCTTATTCTCTGGGTGTAATGGATTTTGTGAAAAAGCCGGTGGATATGGATCTATTCCTGACCTTAATCAAAAACCGTTTTAAGCTTAAAACGGAATGGCAGAAATCTATCATCGTGGATGAGCTGACGGGTGCCTTTAACCGCAAGCATTTCAATCAGACCTTAAAACAGCTGATCGCTGATTTCAAGCGTACAGAGCGGAAGTTTTCTTTAGCGCTGCTTGATCTTGATTATTTCAAAAAAGTAAATGATACATATGGACATCTTGTTGGTGATGAGGTACTGCAGAAGTTTGCAGAAATCGTTCAGAGTTCCATACGTATAGAAGATACTTTTTGTCGATTTGGTGGAGAGGAGTTTGCCTTATTTCTGCCTAATACGGATGCATCCTCTGCAAAGCTGGTTGTTGAGCGTATTCAGGAACGCTTCTCTGCTAGGGAATTCCAAGCCAAAAATGAATTTTTCCAAGTGACCTTCTCGAGCGGAATAACAGAGATCATAAATCCTGATGTGGATGCCGATAAATTAGTAGAGGAAGCTGATCAGGCTCTATATGTCGGCAAATATGTCGGAAGAAATCAGACGATCCTGTATACTGATCATTTGTCTGCGCTTCGATTAAATTCCGTCCTAAACTTGATTATTGTAGATGATGATGCACTGATCCGCAGGATCGTAACCACTCAATTCTCAACCTGGACACCGTCTAATATTGCCAAGGTCAATATAAGCAGTTATGCGAACGGTCTGGATTTTTTGAATTCGAATTGGTATTCGGCAAACGAGAAGTATATCATCCTGTTGGACGGAGTGATGCCGGATCTTGACGGTGTTGAAGTGTTGGAACGAATACGGAATGATTATCCTGCAGTAAATATATTAGTAATTATGCTGACAGGCAGAACGAATCAATCTGATATTATACATGCACTGCAAACAGGAGCGGATGACTATGTCATCAAGCCATTCCACATGAAGGAACTGCTGCTTCGAATTGAGCGTCTGGCCTTTAGATTTTTATTTTAGATATCTTACTTAGGTAACTTGATTTTACAGCGGAGGTATTTAATGCAGAAAGTTCTTGTTGTTGAAGATGAAGAAGTGCTGCGGATGTTAATAGAGGATACACTGGAGGAGCTAGAGGGTGTAGAAATTCATACCGCAGAAAATGGTGTAGAGGCGCTGGCAAAGCTTTCTACGGAGTCTTACAGTCTGGTGCTCCTGGATTATATGATGCCGGTCTTGACGGGAATTGAAGTGCTGGGTCAGTTGGATGAGGCTACGAAGAGTGCTACTCCCATATTGATGCTGACTGCCAAAGCACAGGAAATGGATCGCAATAGAGCAATTTTGGCGGGCGCCCGTTATTTTATGCCCAAACCATTCAGTCCTATGGAACTCTTGCAGATTGTGGAGGGGATCCTAAGTGATGAAAGACAAGACTAAACGCATGAACACAAGTATCAAAACAAGATATCTTCGAATTATAATTAGTTTATTCTCCATCATTATATTGTTGGGATCGAGTTCCTTCATTTATTTAAATAAAGAACAGACTCGGTTACAAGAGGCTAGGGAAGTTTTACAGAACAAAACGAATACGATAGATGTATTAGCTGAAACACTGAAAGAAGTGATTTTCCGTGCTAGAAGTTATGCGGCTTTTAAGAGTGACAATGAATTAGAGTTGTTAAATGCAGAGCTTCAAAAGCTTAATGGACTAATGAACACCTATTCAATGCTTGATTTGTCAACGGAGGAAGCGCAATTTAGAGATGATATTGAGGCATTCTATATCCAATATAAAACAGATATCCTTCCAGAAGTGATTCGTTTGGTCGATGCTGATGACTATACAGGCTTGAGAGCCTTCTCTCAAGACGGCAGTTCTCAAGTTGTAAATAATTTTATCCTCTATACCAAAGAATTCAAGCAGAAGTCAGATCACACTCTAGATGCTATGGCTATGGACTCCATGAAGAAGGCGAACAATTTTACTTGGATAGGGTACTTATTTAGCACATTTGTTCTGCTGTTCTTCACCTGGATCACTTGGCGAATTATTAAGGATCTGATCAATCCCATTCTGTTACTGGAAGGAGCAACCCACTCTCTGGCAGCAGGTGAAGAAATATTGTTAAGTCAACTTCATAGTCAGGATGAGATCGGTCGCCTCTATAATGCCTTTCTTGATATGGCTAGAAGTATTCAGGATAAAGAAGAAGAGCTCATGATGCAGAATGAAGAACTTCATGCCCAGCAGGATGAGCTTCAAGCTCAGCAATCCAAACTACAAAACTCCTTAAGCGAGATAAATAGTATGATGAAGGCTCTGGATCAATCGTCTGCGGTAGGGATACTTACACATAAAGGGGTATTTACCCATGCCAATGATAATCTTAGCGAATATACCCAGTATAAGAAATCGGAAATTATCGGTTATACGTATAGATTATTTGAAGTAAATAATATTTCTTCTGTACAATTGCAACGGATCTTCCGTAAATTAAGAAATGGCGGAGTGTGGAGCGATGAAGTTCAAATCCTAACCAAAGATGAATCTTTCCTATGGCTGCATCTGACTGCAGTGCCCTACTTAGATGAGAATGGCAACGTGTATCAATACATCCTGATTGCTAATGATATCACCTCCATGAAGAGCGCTCAGCAAGAGTTGGCCAATACGTTGAAGAATACCCAACGAACTCAAAAGATGCTGGAGCTTAACAATCAATTGAACCATGAAATTACTTACACATTGGACAAGCATGAGTTTGTGGATAAGTTCATACAGTTCATGAACAGGCTTTATTCCTTTGATTCCAGTTTCTTTCTACTAGTCAGAGATAAAATCGCAGCTGTCAGAGGGATACCTCAGGAAAGTGTTGAACGTTATATCGAAAATGAAAATAATGAAATGTTATTTCGTCTGCAATCAGAGAAATCATATATTATTAAGCGCCTAACGACCCCCTCCGAACAGGGGATCTCACCTGATGAAATGTACAGTTACGATTACTATACAACTGTTGTGAATGCCAAGGATGAGATTTTGGCTGTTTTCTGCGGAAGTAGAGTTGGACATTCCTTCACCAAGGAAGAGATCAACGAGGTTCAAGGGATGATGAATAGAGTAGCTCTAGCAATAGAACGGTTATTTATGTATGAAGAAATTGAACACGGAAGAAAATTGAATCAGGATATCGTGAATAATGTGAACGAGGGAATTCAATTTGTTGACTCCGAGGGTTCTATACTTCATATCAATAAAACCCTGCGCCAAATATTTGATTTCCGATTATCAAGCGAGGGAACGCAGATTCCTAAGGAACAATGGATGGAGCATTTTACTTCAAAGTCTACGGAATCCAAGGATATTCAGTTGTTTTACCTTACAGCAATCTCCGAGTATTCGGTCGAATCTAGCAGCATGAAGTACTCTATTGGATCGAAACCAGTGAAGCATATTGATGTGTATGCTATTCCTGTGTTCCGCCGTGCAACCCGTATTGGTACATTATTCGTACATCGGGACATAACCAGAGAGTATGAGCTTGATTTGATGAAATCAGAGCTGGTAAGTACAGTTAGCCATGAGCTTCGGACACCGTTATCGAGTGTGTTAGGCTTTACGGAACTGCTGCTGTCCAAAACGATGAAGCCGGAGAAGCAATTGAAGTATCTGGAGACGATCCATAAGGAAGCGAAGAGACTAACCGATCTAATCAATGATTTTCTGGATCTGCAGAGGATGGAGTCGGGTAAACAGCAATATTTGACAGAGCATGCCAATCTTAGTGAAATCGTATTGGGTGTTATTGATCAATATAAACTGAGCGATACTCATCAGGTTCTCCTGGTCGATGAAGCTCAAAATGCTGAAGTGGATGTCGATAAGGATAAAATCGTTCAGGTTCTGACGAACCTTCTTAGTAACGCAATCAAATTTTCGCCTAACAGCAGCGAAGTCAAAGTGCTTCTGCATAATGAACCGGGGCATATTGTTGTTCAAGTACAGGACACCGGGATGGGTATTGCACAAGATCAAATTAGCCAGCTTTTCCAAAAATTCAGAAGAATTGATAATAGTGCATCCAAAAGAATCGGTGGAACAGGTCTGGGACTTGCGATCTGCAAAGAAATTATTGATAAACAGCAGGGTACCATCGGTATAGATTCAGTGGAGGGTGAGGGTACCACAGTCTGGTTCAGAATCCCCATTCTTCATGCTGAAGCAAACGGGCAAGAGGAAGACTCCAACAAATGGGGCGGCGACAAAGAAACCAAACCTAATGTTATGATTGTAGAAGATGACTACAGTCTGTCCCTGCTCTTGTCAGAGGAGCTAAAAGCAAAAGGCTTTAGGGTCACCCATCATTACCATCCGCAAAAAGCATATGATCAGGCTCTAAAAACTTCATTTGTTGCGATAGTAGTTGATTTAATGCTTGGAGAAGAATTGGATGGTTGGGATCTGATCCGAATGTTGAAAACAGATCCAAGAACGGAGAACATTCCGATCGTAATCTCTTCGGCTTTGGATAAATCGGATAAAGATTTAATGAACAACGTTGTCCAAAAGTATTTAACCAAACCCTATCCTCCAGGTGAGCTGTCCAATACACTTGAAGAAATTGTGAAGATCAAGCAAGGAATGGGTGAGGTTCTGTTTCCGGGATAATTTGCTTATTGGTAACTAGGGATGATAGTCAAATCACCTTCCCCGTTGAATTCGGCATACGCTATGCTCTTAATGTTCGGGCATCTCTTTTTTTCAATCTGACTCTTAAACCAAGCTTGATCTTTACCTAAACTGTGGAGATTTTCCTCGTGTAAAACACCGTTTTCCACGATACAAAGCGTCAATGGGACTTCCTGATCTGGCATATTCAAATCCTTTCGGAGTACACCTTGATACAGATGTTTTTTAAGAATGCTCAAAGACCCGTTTGTTTCATAAATGGCAAAAGCAACTTCTTCCAGAGAAAAGGTGTCCTTTGCTCGAAGCATCATCCGCAACTGATCAAAGTCTAAGTTATTTTTATGGAGTTTATTCAAATCAATTTTTCCATCATGAATTAGGATTTCAGCTTGGCCTTCCAAGGGTTTGCGAAGCTTGGGTATAAACTGCGTGATTTTTTCAAAAAGAACAGAGAGTAAGGTCCAGATGACAAGAGTGAAAATCAGCTTAAGCACGGAATGCTCTGTTTCATAAATCGTATTTCCTACCAGATCACCCAACACCACAGCGGATATAAAGTCAAAGGGTGTCAATGCAGAAATCTCTTTCTTGCCAAGCAGTCTTGCCATACTCCATAATCCAAAGAATCCAGTAATTATCTTGATTAAAATGGATCCGAATTCCATGATGTGCCTCCTTTAGAGTAAGGGTGAATGAATTGATTTATTACCACGGGATCTTTTATTCTAACAATTGACATCATTTGATTATCACGTTATCTAATCAAAGTCATCATTATTTATAATGAAGCGGCTTAAATCAGGGTGATTTACTCTGATTTAGACTGCTTTTTCTTATTTTGCACATATTATTACCTAAGTATCCAATTAATAGGAAGTATATCTTCGTTGATCGTTTTCCTTAATTATGTTAGCCTGAATCCATGGCAGTTTAGTAGGTTTACAAGAGTAGGTATTAATATGGATATAGATTTCAGGATTAGGAGAGGTGGATTTTGTTGCAACTTCAAGTAACGAACAGTCCCTTTAATGAGAGCCAAGTCGAACTTCTTAATCGGCTTTTGCCATCCTTAACGGAAACACAGAAGATATGGCTTAGCGGGTATATTTCCGCTCTTCACTCTGCTGCAGAGACACCGAGTGGTACAGAACCACTGACTATTTCAACAGCGGCAACCACTGATGTTATTTCCACAGCAGGTCAGTCCGCGGTTTCGCGTGAAGTTACCGTGCTTTTTGGTTCTCAAACCGGTAATTCTCAGAGACTTGCCGGGAGCTTGTCCCGTAAGTTGGAAGAGCAGGGTTATCAGGTTACTCTGGCTTCCATGAATACATTTAGACCCAATGGACTGAAAAAGGTCGAGAATCTGCTTCTATTGGTCAGTACCCACGGAGAAGGAGAGCCGCCGGATAATGCCCGTTCTTTCTACGAATTTCTCTATAGCAAAAGAGCGCCTCAATTAGACAACCTGCGGTTTTCTGTACTGGCTTTGGGAGATACCTCTTATGAGTTCTTCTGCCAAACGGGAAAAGATTTTGATCAGCGCCTGGAAGAGCTTGGAGGTCAACGGCTTACTCCACGTGTAGACTGTGACTTGGATTATGACGATCAAGTAACAGAATGGTTTAAGAGTGTATTAAGTTCTCTAAATGGACAGTCAAATGCTCATACTCTTGCCGTCGAGGTAGTCCAAGCTGCGGAGTCTGAGGAGTCGGATTATTCACGTAATAATCCCTTTAGAGCTGAGGTTCTTGAGAATCTGAATCTGAATGGCCGTGGTTCAGACCGTGAGACCCGTCACCTTGAGCTTTCTCTTGAGGGCTCTAATCTGCAATTCGAACCCGGCGATTCACTGGGAGTGTATCCGGAGAATCATCCAGAACTGGTAGATGCAATTATAGAGGCGATGGGCTGGAATTCTGCGGAGACCGTTCCTTTTAACAAAAAAGGTGAAGAGGGTACACTGCGCGAGGCGTTACTCTATCACTACGAAATCACTGTTTTAACCAAACCTCTTTTGGAGCAAGCGATCCAGTTTTCCTCCGCTAGCGGGTTAAGTGAGCTGCTGGCACCGGGCCGACAGCAGGACCTTAAAGAATATATCCAAGGGCGTGACCTCTTGGATTTAGTACAGGATTTTGGACCTTGGCAAGCTCCAGCCCGCAACTTTGTAACCATTTTGCGTAAGCTGCCGGCCCGTCTATACTCAATTGCAAGCAGCTGGAAGGCTAATCCGGATGAAGTGCATTTCACAGTAAGAGCTGTGCGTTACCAGGCCCATGGTCGTGATCGTTACGGCGTTTGCTCAGTTCATTGTGCAGAACGTGTACAACCGGGCGGGACTTTACCGATCTATATCCAGCACAATCCCAATTTCAAGCTTCCTGCGAATTCGGATGTTCCAATTATTATGATAGGTCCTGGAACCGGTGTAGCTCCGTTCAGATCTTTTCTGGAAGAGAGAGAAGAACTGGGCGCGCAAGGCAAATCCTGGCTAATCTACGGGGATCGGCATTTTGTAACGGATTTTCTATATCAAACCGACTGGCAGAGAATGCTTAATGACGGCGTACTCACGAAGCTTGATGTCGCGTTTTCCAGAGATACAGAAGAGAAGGTATATGTACAGCACCGCATCATGGAAAAAAGCCGTGAAATTTATGAATGGCTTAAAGAAGGTGCCCATATCTATATCTGCGGTGACGAAAAGCATATGGCGCATGATGTTCATTCCGCCCTCATCACAGTCATTCAAGTGGAAGGCGGTATAAGCCTGGAAGAAGCGGCAGCCTATCTTGAAGATATGCAGCAGCAGGGGCGTTACCAGCGCGATGTTTACTAATCACCAATAGAGTAAGTGAATGATATCGGGAGGAGATAGCAACAATGGCAAACAATGAAGTGGTTAAGCCGATTGGCGGGCCGCCAAGTGATGTTGAGCATATTAAGATAGAGAGCAATTACTTGCGGGGTGCGTTAGTTGAGACCTTGAGAAACCCTATTACCGGGGGCTTGCCGGAAGATGATAACCGGTTGTTAAAATTTCACGGGAGCTATATGCAGGATGACAGAGATTTGCGTACCGAACGGGATCGGCAAAAGCTGGAGCCTGCTTATCAGTTCATGCTCCGTGTGGTAATACCGGGCGGTGTAATGACATCGGCACAGTGGCTCGTAATGGACGATTTGGCTCATAAGTATGGAAACGGTACGCTTCGGATTACCACCAGACAAGCTTTTCAAATGCATGGTGTGCTGAAGTGGAACTTGAAAAAGACGATCCGATCCATTAACGATACTCTGATGACAACACTAGCCGCTTGCGGCGATGTTAACCGTAACGTCATGAGTAACCCTAACCCATATCAATCAGAGGTTCATGCCGAGGTAAATGAATGGGCGCGTAAAGTTAGCGATCACTTATCACCGCGAACACCTGCTTACCATGAGATTTGGCTGGATGGAGAAAAGGTAGTGGACAGCTTGGCAGACGGAGCAGAGGTGGAGCCTATCTACGGTCCCGTATATTTGCCGCGTAAATTCAAAATAGGTATGGCGGTACCTCCTTCGAATGATGTAGATGTTTTCTCCCAAGATCTAGGTTTTATCGCTATTGTTGAAGAGGGAAAACTTATTGGTTTTAATGTTTCGGTTGGCGGCGGTATGGGGATGACCCATGGAGATACAAGCACTTACCCGCAATTGGGACGTGTGATCGGATTCTGTCGTCCTGAGCAGCTACTCGATGTGTCCGAAAAGACGGTTACTATTCAACGGGATTACGGCAATCGTTCTGTCCGTAAAAATGCGCGGTTCAAGTACACCATTGACCGTCATGGCATTGAATGGTTTGTAAGTGAACTGCATGAAAGATTGGGCTGGCAGCTTGAAGCAGCGCGTTCATACCATTTTGATCATAACGGTGAACGCTATGGCTGGGTGAAGGGTACCAACGGCAAATGGAATCTGTCGCTCTATATCCAAAGTGGACGAATTCATGATCAGGACAACAATCCGTTGATGACCGGATTACGGGAAATCGCCAAGATTCATACAGGTGATTTCCGCCTTACACCGAATCAGAATTTGATTATTGCTAACGTAACCAGTGCTAAAAAAGGTAAAATCACTGAATTGGCTAAGCAATATGGACTCACGGACGGTGCACATCATTCCGCACTGCGGAGAAGTGCCTTGTCCTGTGTGGCCTTCCCTACCTGCGGATTGGCCATGGCTGAAGCAGAGCGTTACTTGCCTTCGTTGCTGGATAAGCTGGAGGTAGTTCTAGATAAGGTTGGTCTTCGGGATGAGGAAATTAATATCCGTATGACTGGTTGCCCGAATAGTTGTGCCAGACCAGCGCTTGGTGAAATTTCATTTATTGGTAAATCTCTGGGCAGATACAATATGTACCTGGGCGCAGGGTTTGCCGGTGACAGATTGAACAAGATCTATAAAGAAAATATTGATGAGACCGAAATTTTGGAGACCCTTGAGCCTATCATTCATCGATACGCATCTGAACGTAATACCGGCGAGCATTTCGGCGACTTCGTCATTCGTGCTGGTTATGTGAAGGCAGTTACCAACGGTCTGAATTTTCATGACTGAGGAATCACAAACCTCCAAACCATACATGTTATGGTTTGGAGGTTTTTTTTATTTGAAAATTATGTCGAAACTCACAGCTGTTGTAACTATATAAGTGATATTATTATTATTATTATTTTTATCATCACATGGAAGGAGTTCGAGAATAAAACGACAGAGATTTCTCCTACACTAATAAACAAACGGAGAGATATAGAAAGGAACATACATAATGAAGTTGAGCCTAAAGTTGAAAATCAGCATAATCATGATCATAATTATAAGTCTTCCCCTATCCATTTCGGGTATGATGTCCTACAATATGGCTTCCCAATCTTTACAACAGGAAATAGAAACACAACTTAAAAATACTACGGGTGCAGCTGCTAATTCGATCGACGTTGCTCTAGAGGATGCTACCCGCTACTTGCAAATTGCAAGCAAGAATGACACCTTGGCAAAACTTACCGTAAATCCTGCAGATGAGAGTATTAGGACAAGCGCCTATCAATACATATCCAGTTTTCAAAAAGATAATGCAGCCCAATTCGAATCACTGATCATAGCTGATAAAGAAGGGAGTGCAATGGTTACGAACGAATCCGATACACCAGATATCAATGTGAAGGACAGAGAGTATTTTCAAACTGCACTCCAAGGCAAAGAAGCAATTAGTGAAGTGATTCTGTCGAAAGTGACGAATAAGCATGTTATAGCTATTGCATATCCGCTGGTTAATAACGGTAATACTACTGGAGTGCTGATAGGTACTATTATTTTTGATACTATTTCCGAAGCTGCTGTGAAAATTAAGGTAGGAGAAACCGGTTATGCTTATATGATTGATCGTCAAGGGCTTATCGTCTCCCATCCTGTTAAAGATAAGATTCTTAAAGAGAGTCTTGATGGCAACAGCAATAAGGAATTGAACAGCTTTGTCCAAGAAATGAAAGCGGGAAAAACTTCAAATGGGTTTTATACTTATGAAGGCATCTATAAATATATGTCTTTTCAACCAGCTGGAAATTGGGTTGTTGTGACTACAGCTAATTACAAAGAGTATATGGCACCTGCCATGGAAATTCGTAGCCGGACCTTGCTGCTTACAATCGTGTGTATCCTTGGATCAGTTCTAATAGGATATTTTTTAACCTTAGTAGGGATAACCAATCCGATTCAAAAACTGAAGAAGGCGATGGCTATGGCTGGCAATGGTGACTTGACCGTGCATACCTCCATTAGATCAAGAGATGAACTACAGGAGTTAAGTGATTCGTTCAATACCATGATCGACAAGCAGGAAGCTGTTATTGAGAAAATAAGATCCAACTCTGGCTTGTTAACCTCCATGTCACAAGAGATGGCAGCATCTTCGGAGCAAATCAGTGCCTCCATTCAGGAAATTAGCTCCAGTACTGAGGAGATTGCTGCGGGTGCGGAGAATAGTAATCTGTCCATCGTAAATGCTTCGCAGGTATTATTACAATTATCCAGTCTTATTCACTTAGCTCAAAATAAGGCGGATGCAACCTTCTTGAATGCAAATGCTACAAATGAGGCTGCCCAAGCCGGAAGAACAAAAGTCATTAATACCGTAGAAGCCATGGATACAATTAGCATCAGTACGTCTGAAACCAGCAGCATTCTTGAATCCATCAATGAGATGACGGATCAGGTCTCTACCATTATTGGAACTATTAATGCCCTTGCAGGGCAAACGAATTTACTTGCTTTAAATGCTGCTATTGAAGCTGCAAGAGCTGGGGAACAGGGCCGAGGGTTCAGCGTAGTAGCAGGTGAGGTTAGAAAGCTGTCAGACGAATCACATCTGCGGGCAAATGAAATTTCAGAGTTGGTTGAGAGTATGATTGCCAAAATCCAAATGGCCGTAGTATCTATGAAAGGCGCTTTCGAAGCAGTTACAGAAGGTGTGAAAATTGTCCACGAAACCGATCGCTCTTTCATTCACATTATAGAATCTATGGAATCGATAACTGGAAATGTTAAAGAGATAGTTGACATAGCCAAGGCTGAGGTAGCAACCTCGGAACAGATCGTCCAGCTGATTGACTCTTTGGGTAATACATCCGAAACAGCAGCTGCCAATAGCGAAAGTGTATCTAGTGCTGTTGGAGAACAGGCGGCTACGGTTAATAACTTAGCAGCATCTGCAGAAGAAGTAAGTGCTATGGCAAGTGAATTAGAGAATTTGGTAGAAAATTTTAAAATTAAAGAGTAACGCGAGTAATATAAATCATATTATATAAGCATCATATTAAAGGGGCTGTCCCATAAGTCATGAAATGGCTGCTTGGGACACCCCTTGTTTTTGGAGTCGGATAGACGGTTGTGCTTGTGAGGACGCTCCGCGAACGGACCGTTGCTCCAATCGCTGTGCTCTCCAGATTTTATTTATTTTCCTTAGCGGTAAAAATCCGGAGTGCAAGGCGACCGCTACCGCTTTTCCGCAATCGTTCCGTCCTCTCCGCTACTTTCAGCGGAAACCGTTCCAAAATCTTCTCTAATACAGCAAAAAGAAACCTCTCTTTGGTAAAATGGAGTTACCACACAACCATTTCAAAGGAGAGGTTTCTTTTGTACATTCAATATACCATGGACCAACTTTGCCTGCCAATGGATTTAGAGGACGACATTCCAGAACATCACCTCGTTCGTGTCGTTAACGCAGCCGTAAATCGGCTTGACGACGCCATCTTTGACGCTGCCTATCCCGGCGGTGGTCGCGACAGTTACCATCCCAAAATGCTCACCAAAGTCATTATCTACGCCTACACCCAGCGCATCTATTCCTCTCGTCAAATCTCCGAGGCTGTGCGAGAATATATTCCCTTCATGTGGCTAGCCGGAAGGCAGCGCCCGGACTTTCGCACCCTCAATCGCTTCCGTTCCCAGCGGATGAACGATGTCCTTGAAACCGTGTTTACCGCCGTGTTACAGTTCTTGGCCGAGGAAAAGTACGTCTCCCTAGATCATTATTTTGTAGACGGAACCAAGATTGAAGCGAATTCCAATCGCTACACCTTTGTTTGGGGAAAAGCCGTTGTTAAGCACAAAGCTAAATTGCAGGAGAAAGTGCATACCCTTTTTGCTACTATTGAAACTGACGAGCAGCGGGAAGAGCAGATTCAACAAGGCAGAGACCTTGCCGAACTCGGCGAAAGAACAGAACTGACCGGCGAGAAGTTAGAAACCGCCATTCAAAAGCTGGAAGCCCGGCTCCAGGAGAAACCGAAAGATAAACCTCTGAAGAAAGCGGAAATCGGGCAAGGGAGCTACTGCGGAGCGAAGAAGGATATGCGCTTGCGATTCAACGGATGACTGAGCCAGAAAGTGTGTTTGGCCAACTGAAGAACAACCGGGGATTCCGGCGTTTCCTGCTTCGAGGGTTGTCAAAAGTGACGCTCGAAGTCGGGTGGCTTTCGCTTGCCCATAACCTGCTAAAGCAAGCCACTACGGATCAAAAACGAAAACGAGCCAGTCTCCGGGTTATTGGAGACTGGCTCGTTTTTAGCTTTTAAGGCTTTGAAGTACAAAAAGCTATCTCATTCGTCAAAAATATCTACTTTTGAGACAGCCCCTTTTTTGTGCAAAACAGTACTTTCTTAAATATACTCTGTCATTCCTTTTTCCTTCAATATATCGACGATGTCTTTGACGGCCTGCGCATTGTCCTTAGGGCAGATTAGAAGCGCATCCCCGGTATCTGCAATGATAAAGCCGTCAACACCTATGGTTGTAATAAGTCTGCCGTTGCCATAAATAATAGAATTGCGGGTATCAATGCCGATATGATTGGCTTTAATAATATTGCCTGACTCATCTGGAGGGAATATGGCACCAAGAGCATCCCAGCTTCCGATATCATTCCAGCCGAATTGGCCGGAGAGAACAACAACTTCATCAGAGCGCTCAAGGATGCCGTAATCAATCGATATGCTTTGAAGCGTCGGATATATCTGATTTATAACAGCATCTTCCTGATCTGTACCCAGACCATCACTGATGGGAAGCATCGACTTATACAGCCGGGGAAGATATCTTTTGAAATTATCAATAATAACCGATGTTTTCCAAATGAAGATGCCGCTATTCCATAAATAATTACCGGATGCCAGATAACCTTGTGCTTTCTTAAAGTTTGGTTTTTCTACAAATTCAGCTACATCGTATATCGCTACAGGGTTTATAGAAATAGGATCTTTATCATAGGCAATATAACCGTAGCCAGTTGAAGGGAACACAGGCCTAATTCCTATGGTCACTATTTTATCTCTTTCCATCGCTACTGTGCATGCTTCATCTAGTGTAAGACGGAATTGTTCCTCATCGGTTATATGATGATCTGAAGGCAACACAACCATTAAAGAATCGCCGTGGGTTTTCTCTATGCTTAAGGCAGCAAAAAGAATACTTGCAGCCGTATTTCGTGCAACGGGTTCAATGAGAATGTTGTTCTTCGATACACTGCTATGCATAATACTTTCCAGCAGCACGGCTTGAGTACGATTCGTAACAATTACTGTATTTTCTTGAGGGATAATCCCTTTGAAACGCTCTATGGTATCATTCAACATTATATCGTTACCGCTAATATTCAGGAGTTGCTTAGGAACCTCTTGTCTAGAGAGTGGCCAGAAGCGGGTACCTCCACCTCCTGCCAGGATCGTCGCGAATTTATTCATGGTGCATCACCAGATGGGCAATGGAGTAAGAAATGATACTCTCCGAGCCTTGGTTCAGGTTCAATCCTGTACTGTGGATGCCGTCATAACAAGCTCCGGTTTGCGGATCAATGAGAGACGTATTTAATGAGTTATGACCTAAATACCAATCATAGCATAGGGCTGCTTTCTTAAGATATGTCATGTCTTGAAGGATAAGTGCTGCTTCTTTGCATGCGAGAAGCATTTCACAAGCCTCAATAGGCTGTTCATCGTAGGGAGCAGCTTTTCCACCCCGAAGCAGCCACCCATGGCTGCCAATCGGCTTATAGTAGCCTTCATCGGAGAATGTCTTAGAGCTCAGGAAATCCAGACTTTCTTTAGCAGTATCCTTCAAATTGACGTTGCCGGAAATGCGAAATGCTTTTAGAAGGGCCCAAGGAAGCATCGAGTTCCCGTAAGTAAGGCTGTCCTCGAACCAATTCCAACCGCTCCCTTTATTGAGGGTATATTGATTATGCAGACGAACCGCTACAGTTTCAATCAGATCCATGATGAATTCTCTTGGCAGAAACGCCTCTTCTTCCGCGGTGCTTGGTGTGTGGGGATAGGGAAAGGCATAGGTCAATGCATTAGGTGTTTCGATCAGGTAACTTAGACCGATCAGTGCATAAGCTCCTGCACGGGGTGAACCCAAAGCTTCGATATGCGGTAAGGCTTGATTGATCATGTAACGGCAAGTGTTCAATAGATTATCGGGTAAAGATGAGGAATGGGAAAGGGCAAAACCAAGCGCCCACAGCGTGCGTCCTTGACAATCCTCGGAGCCGCTATCCTCCATAAAGGAACGGTTGTAATCCATGAAATTTCTAAAGTTTCCATCAGAATTCTGAGCATGGTGAATAAAGGATATATAGGTGTGAATCAGATCCAGTGTGTCTGAATCCTTATAGCTGCTGTACATCAGCACAGCAGCTATTAATGCGCGTGCGTTATCATCTGTCGTATAACCCTTCGAGCGATCGGGCACGCCAAATTTGGTGTGCTGGAAGATCCCTGTATCATCCGTAATTCTGCGCATGTAATCATTTTTGAACTTTACTATCGTTGGTACTACCATCAAACCACACTCCTGTTTGCTAATTCCGAGCTCGCAATTTTCTCTTGGAACATTGCAGCATAGGTTTTGGCGATTTCGCTCCATAACATCGTTTTCCCAAGCTCTAGTGTTCGGTGTTCCATTTCTATTACTAAATCAGGGCTATCCAACAATTGAAGGATACAAGCTTCCAAAGAGGCAGAATCGCGGAAATTAGCAAGCAAACCTCTGCCTTCAGCTAGCATTTCTTCTGCATAGCGATAAGGTGTGGAAACAATGACTCGGCCATAACCTACTCCATAGGCCAATGTACCACTTACAGCTTGATCCTTACCTAAATAAGGAGTCATATAGATGTCTGACATTACAAGGGATTGAATTACTTCTTCCTGCGTTAATAGCTTGTCGACGAATATTACGTTATGCTCTAAATTGAATTCTTTTACAAGATCCATCAGCTTCTGTCTGTATACCTCGCCTGTTTCTTGTTTGACCACAGGATGTGTTTTACCCCAAATGATATAGAGGCAATCCGGATGCTGCTCAACCACTCCTTGCATGGCTTCTATGCTATATTCGATTCCTTTACCCGGGCTTAAAAAACCAAAGGTGGATAATATTTTTCGGTTGGCAAAGCCGTATTGTTCTTTTAGTTTGGACCTGGATTCTGTTTTGACATAGGGTACTCCATGGTGGATAAATGAGATCTTTTTGGACTCTATTCCATAGATAGAAATTAGATCATTGACCGTGGACTGGGCCATCGTGACGACTTTAACGCTTAGTTCAGCTAGTCGTGTAATAATTTGCTGCTGTTTTAGTGAAGGTTTTGTTAATACGGTATGAAAAATAACGATGAATGGTATATTGAGTTTTTCGACGAACGGAATCAAATATTCTCCGCTTTCTCCTCCATAAATACCGAATTCATGTTGGATAACGAGAAGATCCATATTCGATTTATTTAGTAAATCGGCTGTATCTATATAATCGGACAGCTTGTGCTGGTCTATTTCTCTCCATACCTGATCTCCGTAGTGGTAGGTTTCGTTGTTGTTAATGGCGATAATACGAGGTTTATTAAAACCACGCATATGTTCAAACTGGTCTAATAAATCTTGTGTGAATGTAGCAATACCGCATTCTCTCGGGAGACTGGTGCTCATAAAAACGATATTTCGATTGCTGAGTGTACTTTTCATTAAGAGCCTCCGTTTGGGTTTGGGATTTTTGGGAACAAAAAAAGAAAATAAAGAGGTCTTTATTTCCTTGAGGAAGTGGGTATAAAATTTTCTGAAAATACAAGAATTACAAATTTTTTCCTGTCTTCACTATAACATGACCATTTTTTCTTGTCAATTTTATTGACTCTCTGTCATTCCCAATATATATTGTTGTAGGAGGTGTATGTATGCCGGTCATACGCAGCAAACTGAGTGAGGTCATGATAAAACACGACCCTAAATTATCTATTCGCAAGCTTGCAAAAGATGTCAATTACCATTTCGATTCCGTTCGCAGGATGTATAAGGATGAAATGGTTCAATACCCTCGGGATCTTTTGCTAAAGCTTTGTCTATACTTCAATGTTCAGCCGGGTGAGCTCATTCGGATAGAAGAAACTACAGAAGATGTTGACACGCTAATTGAATAGAATCACCCTAAGGAGCATGGTTATGAAAAGGAAACAGACTAAGACAAGAACCTGTACCCAGCTTCTAGACACATTTTATGCGAATCTCCGTACAACCCGGGTGGAGAAACTAGCCTTCTCCGGGGTTGGCAATCGAGACGTATATAATATAACGGCCCCTTTCAGATATAATGGCGAGGAGGTCATCATGGGAAGAGTTGAGGAACGAGATAGTGAGTTCTCTCAAGTCTTCTTTTTTACATGCGAGAATGAAGTCTGGAGTCCTCGGGCTCATACACACACCTATAATTTGCAGGATCCGTTCTATTCCATAATCAATGGTGAATTAATCGTCGGTGGAGTTGAAGTCATAACAGATCCAGATGAGCCGGAGAAAATCATGTCATGGGTCACTCAATTTTATCGTGGATTCAATATCGATTCCTTATGCCACTTCTCTTCCGGACCTGGTACTATGAAGGATATTCGCCTGATTGAGCTGACAGATGGCAGGGTGGGGGTATTTACAAGACCGCAGGGTATTAGAGGTGGAAGAGGAAAAATAGGATTCACGATTATACCTTCGCTAGATGAGCTCAATGAGCAAACCTTTATAGATGCAGAGGTTTTCCAAGACCAATTTGTTCCTTCAGAGTGGGGAGGCGCCAACGAAGCGCATCTATTGAAAAATGGCCATGTGGGTGTGTTGGGACATATTGCCTGCTTTGATACCATAGATAACAAGCATTACTATTCTATAGTGTTCTCCCTAAACCCTGAAACAAAGGAGACCTCACCTATAAAAATTATCGCGGCTAGAAGTGACTTTCCCATTGGTCCCGGCAAACGTCCCGACCTAAAGGATGTTATTTTCAGTGGCGGACTTATACGCTTTGGGACTGGTCGAGCCATTCTATCTGTGGGAGTTAGTGATGCAGAGGCTTATCATATTGATATTCCAGACCCTTTTGATGAATATGAATAAACGCAAGTGGTGATTTGACTAGATTCTATGGTCATGTTATAATCGGTTTGACAAGAATTTATGGTCAAAAGAGAGCAGGAACCAAAAAATGAGTAAATTTATTCAATTAGACAAACGCACTGGTGAAACAAAGTCCCAAAAGAGTCAAGCTAGAAAATTAGGACGCCTCCCCGCTGTGTTGTACGGCATTGGTAAAGATACTTTGAATGTAGAAGTGAATGAGAAAGAAATGCTGGATATTCTGAAAAAGAATCCACGCGCAATTCTCCAAGGCAAAACAGCCGATGAGAAGGTAATGCCAATTGTTGTTCAAAACATCCAAAAGGACTCATTATCAGGTAAAATTATGCATATCGACTTCCAACATGTAAATATGACTATAAGCATGGATAGCAAAGTTACGATTCATTTTGCTGGAGAAGCTATCGGCCTTAAATCCGGTGGAGTACTGCAGGTCGATTTATACGAAGTAGAAGTTCGTTGTATGCCAGATGTTTTGCCAACCTCCATGGAAGTTGATATTAGCGGCCTTGATGCCGGTGATCAACTCCTGGTGTCCGACCTGATTTTCCAGGATGGAATAGAAGTACTTACGGATCCAAGTACAGTAATGATCCAGATTAAAATCATGCATGATGAAGTTGAAGAGCCAACTGCTACCGTAGCTACTACTGCATAATCATAATATTAACTTGCACATATAAGAAACCGTCCCATGATCTCAGAACCTGCTGATCTTGGGACGGTTTTTGTTTGCACATTAAAATTTTGCAGCTAATATTCCGAGGTATTCTTTCAGTGCTGTTGCGGTTAAGGAGAGGCCTGAGGAGGACGGTATGAACTTTGACACATAGAGCTTCTCTGGTTTGCTGGTCCAATAATCAGTAGGATAAGGCTGTACAATCAGTCCAGCATGCTTGAACTCAATAATGGCTCGCGGTAGATGAAAGCCAGAAGTAACCAATATAGGTTCAGAAAAACCTTGATTCTTCAATTGTTCTGCTGACAATCTAGCATTTTGTTCGGTATTCAGAGATTGGTTCTCGATAAATATGTCCTTCTTGGGAATACCCAGTGCTTGCAGCTGCCTCCGGGAAATTTCTGCTTCATTCCCCGTATCGGAGAATACTTTTCCACCGGATATGAGGATTGGAAGTCCACTGGAGCGGTAAAGCCTGACGGCTGTTAATAGACGGTTGGCAGCTGATCCAGACAAATTCCCTTCGCCGTCGAAATCAGGAGTTCCCGAAGTAGCTCCACCTCCAAGTACTACGATAATATCGCCCTTTAGCACACTCGGCTGGGGGTATTTTCGTTCCAGATTCCCTATTAACATGCTCCCGACCCAACTCGTTGCAGATAGGTATATGACCAACGTTACTCCAAGAAGCAGCAAGGCCGGCTTCCGTTCACGTTTCCATAGCCACAGAGATATTCCTGCCAGAAGAAGTATAAATATACCAGGTGGAAGAATGAAGCTGTAGATAAGTTTGATTAGGTAGATCATTACTAGAACCCCGCCCTTTTAACTCTTTGGTTCTATTATATCAAAAGATTGGAATTCTTTTTAATCTGTTATATTTCTAGTGTAGTACTCAATAATATCTTTTCGGCGGATAATACCTAAGAATACCCCACCCGTTTCGATGACGGGAACAAAATTTTGATCGGCCGCAAGCGTCAGCATATCCTCCATTTGAGCATTAATTAAGACGCTTTCATTATGAACATGCTTTTGAATATCGCTTACTGGAATTTTCTCCATGTTGTCAAAGGTAAGATCCGGTGTGTTTTTCAGTTTCCATAAAAGATCGCCTTCCGATAGAGTGCCTACATATTTCCCAACTTCATCCACAATGGGGATCGCCGTGTAATGGTGCTGTTCAAGCTGATCCATGGCTTCCCGCATGGAGAGTGAGGAGGTTATATAGGCAACCTTGTCTTTGGGTAATAAAAATGAGGATATTTCCATCTTATAAGCTCCTTTACTCTGGAATTTTCTTTTACGATACTTTATTAAAGCATACTTTTCTAGGAAAGCGCATTCAAAACTTACAAAAATTTTAATAAAAAATTAGAACCGAGTGTATAAAATGTTAGGGTTCTCAATATTAAAATTACTATACGGTGATATACTGAATGATATTCGACTTAGATTTACGGAGGTTAACACTGTGACGAACCCAATCATTTCTGATGCCCGTTTATATAATCAGCGAATATCTAGTTCTAAACCTCAGACTCCTGAACAGGTGGTTAAAGAGCTGGGTGCTCTGCAGGCACAAGATTATATGCAGGCAGTCTGGGCAATCGGATTACGCACACAAGCTGCAACGTTATTGAGTATACAAGAGGCTATAGCAGATCGAAAAATAGTTATAACATGGACTCTGCGGGGTACGATTCATTTTGTGCCTTCGGAAGATGTGAAATGGATGCTTAAGCTTTCAGCTTCACGCGTCCTGGGGCAGGCCAAAGGAAGATTTGCTCAGTTAGGTCTGGATGAAGACACTTTGGAGCTCTGCCGAAGAGTTATATATAATGCTTTAAAAGGTGAGCGCCAGGTAACACGTTCAGATCTTCTTGCACATCTGGAATCTGCGGGCATCAGCACGGCTAACCAAAGAGGCTACCATATTTTGTGGAATAGTGCGTATCACGGCTTGATTTGTTTTGGACCCATGTCCGGCAAACAGCAGACCTTTGTCTTGTTGGAGGAGTGGGTACCCTTTTCCCGTGAGCTGTCTTTCCAGGAAGGTTTAATTGAACTTGGTGGACAGGAATGACTCTCACAGATTCTAGACGAGCGCACGAAGCCATTAAGGGGAATCTAAAGTCTGAACTAATAGACGGCACAGAATATTGGGTCTCTATAGACCGTGACTCCCAAAATCCCAATGATTCTGAAGTGTACCTTCTACCGGGGTTTGATGAATATATACTCGGGTATAAAGATCGCAGCGCTGTGCTTAAGCCTGAGATTGCTCCCTTAATTGTGCCGGGTAATAACGGGGTATTCCTAGCAACAGTGGTGGCCGGAGGCCGGGTAGTAGGGACTTGGAAGCGGAATTTTAAGAAAAAAGGAATGGAACTGAGGATAAATCCTTTTGAATCTTTAAAAGGCAGACAAGAAGCTGTGATCCAGGAGGCTGATCGTTATGCGGCTTTTATAGGGTTGCCTATCTTAAAGATAGATTTTACAGAAAAAGAACGGTAAAAAGTATAAATACTAATTGATAAATGCTGTTTCTATTGTATATATTAAGAATTAATAGGCTGGTGTGTACCTGATCATTCAAAATGAATTGGTATACTGGGAGGTTCGGGTATGGATTACGATAAAGAAATAAAGTACTTAAGAGAACAAAAAGATACGATTATCTCAAATTGGAGTATTCTTTTAGATAGGGATGATCGTATTTATGCAGGGCAGATAGATATAACTAAACGAGAGATCGTAGCCTCCTTATTTATCGACTTCATAACGGACATCCATATTGCTGCTGAAGCCCATCCTTTTCTTGATATCGCCAGAGAGTGGAGTGAGAAGAATTTTAGTAATTATAAATCGATCTCTTCGATTCTCGATGTTAATGATAAATTAAGAAGTGTGATCATGGATATTATCAATCGTTATCCTAATCAGGAGAATGCGTTGAGATTTTTGGGAGTATTAATTGACCGCCAGAATATATTCTTCAGAGAATATTGTGAAACCCATATGAGAATTTATGCAGAAGTATTAAATGAGAAGGATTCCAAAATTGATAAACTTCATGATGATCGCTTAAATTTGATAGGTAAAATGGCTTCCAGTATGGCACATGAAATTCGAAATCCATTGACCTCGATTGCAGGATTCTTAAAATTAATTCGTCATGATATCAGTAACCGCAAACAAAGCAATTTAGACAAGTACATAGATGTTATTGATGAAGAATTTACATCCATTAATATGCATATCACCGGGTTTTTAAGTTTCTCAAGAAATAACGCCTTTCAAGAAAAGAAAACAGAAGTCTCCGTTACGGAAGTAATTCATTCCACACTATATTTACTTAATCCTCGATTAAATAATGAGAATATTATGTTAACGATTAACTTTGAAAATGATTATTTTATATATATTCAGAAAATATCAATTCAACAGGTAATATCTAATATTGTTAGCAATGCGATAGATTCTTTGATCGACATTAAAACGGATAGAGCTATAAGAATAGAGTGTTTTCAGGATGAAGAAAATATAAATATACATATAGTAAATAATGGCCCCAATATATCAGAAGAAATTAAACATTCATTATTCCTTCCTTTTATAACAAACAAAGAAAACGGCACAGGATTAGGCTTGGCAATATGTAAAGAACTTATGATTAAAAACAACGGAAATATCGACTTTGAATCGAATGAGAGTGAAACGAATTTTATGCTGTCATTTAAAAAGGCAGATAAACTGGATTTGCCAAACTTATGAAATAAAATTAACGGGTAACTTCCCTAGTTTTTGCAGATACTTGTAAAAAACAGTATGGGGAGGAACAAATGGAGCAGGAGCACGATAAAAAAGGTTTATCCGTGTGGCAGCTTACAATGCTTGCACTTGGTACTGTAGTTGGAGGCTCTTTTTTTCTGGGTAGCTCGATTGTTGTTCGTGCGGCAGGCCCTTCTGCGCTAATCGCTTTTGTAATTGGCGGTATATTGGTGTATTTCATTTTGACTGCGATGGCTGAAATGACGGTGGCGAATCCGCAGTCAGGATCATTCCGCTCTTATACCGAGCAAGCTTTTGGAAGGGGAGCAGGTTACACGGTTGGTTGGGTCTATTGGATTGGACTTGTACTGGCTATGTCTAGTGAGGCAACAGCTGTGTCGATTCTTATTAGGGGCTGGTTCCCTGGCATATCGCTGCAGCTCCTCGGTAGTATTATTATTGTGGGTGTGACCCTGTTGAATTTGTTGGGAGCTGAGCGTTTAAGCAAGCTGGAGAGCGGACTAGCCGTATTTAAGCTGCTCGCAATTGTTGCCTTTGTATTCATAGCGATTTTCTTTGTAGTTGGATTTACTACGGGTGCCTCGAGAGCGGTAGGCGTCAATGTCCTTCGTTCTGAGAATTGGATACCGGGGGGGATCCGTGGGATCGCTGGAAGCATGCTGATCGTAATGTTCTCATATTCCGGTTTCGAAGTCCTCGGACAAACATCCACTGAAACAGCTGATCCAGCAAAAACAATACCAAAGGCTATTCGTAATACTACCGTATTATTGATTGGCCTTTATTTAGCTGCTATGGCTGCGTTGTTCATGCTGATTCCTTCATCTCTGGTGTCAGAAGAAGTTAGTCCGTTTGTATCCGCACTCAGCCTGCATGGTTTGGGATGGACGGGAATGGCTATGAATATTGTACTGATATCAGCCGTCTTATCCACCATGCTCGCATCTGTATTCGGACTTGGACAAATGCTTCGTTCTTTAGCAGATGAAGGACACACGCCGGCTTGGATGAAAGACCGCAAGGACATTCCCTATCGCGGAATCCTTATATCTGGAGGATCCATGTTAGCAGGACTTGGTCTAGGAATGCTTTTACCGCAAGGCGTCTATTTGTTCCTGGTTAGCTCAGGCGGTTTCTCGGTACTGTTCACGTATGCCATCATTATGGCCAGCCACTACCGGCTACGCAAGAGGCATGGAGGCCCATTTTCGGAGCAGCATGGATTGAAGGGTTTTCCTTACACCTCCTGGCTCACGATTGGAAGCCTTATTGCAATTATAGTAAGCATGCCACTAATCCCTGGGCAGGGGGGCGGATTGGCTGCCGGTGCTATGTTTGTAATCATATTCGCAGGCTTGTACGCATGGGGACGTATTCGTAAACCTGTAGTAGTTGCTCCCAAGCCATTAGTACGATTCCCATCCATAACCTCGCCTTTTTCCGGTTTAGCCCAGACGGAGATGTCCGAAGAACTGACTGAAGGACTCCCTGAAGGGCTGGCTAAAGGCACCGAATTGAAGAAGGGTGATGAACCCCGGAAATGAGTTTATGATGAGTTTATAACACGGACGATTGAGTAAGAGATAAAGCCGTCGCTTTGGCGGCTTTTTTTGATGGAATAATATAACGATTGATGTCTCAGCAGTTATACTAACCTTATAGAAGTATCTATACATATAAAGCAAATGACGTTCAAGGAGTGCGAATATGGGAAGACAACAATTACTAATCGTTGAAGATGATGAGACTATTGCCTATGGAATTCAGGTATTTATGCAAAAGAGGAACTTTATGGTAACCTGCGCAGAAAGTGTTCATAAGGCAAAAACAATTTTGCAAACCCAACCGTTTGATCTAATACTGTTGGATTGGAATCTTCCTGATGGAAATGGGTACGAGCTGTGCGCTTATATGAAAAAAAACTCAAGTACACCTGTTATTTTTCTAACGGTTCGGGACGATGCGAAGGATGTTGTAAGGGGACTTGACATGGGTGCAGACGACTATATTATAAAGCCGTTTCAGTTAAGTATTTTGTTCTCCCGTATTAACGCCGTGCTTCGCCGGGGCAGAGTAGTACCCACAACAAACAACCCTTCCTGTGAAGGAATTTTGCTGGATAAGAACAAGACTCAGGTGTTTTGTGATGATAAAGAGGTGATGCTGACCGCCAGCGAATACCGGCTGCTTCTAATTCTTTTGGAGAACAAAAATAAAACCTTAACCCGTAGAATTCTACTTGAAAGCTTATGGGATATGGACGGCGCTTTTGTAAATGACAACACATTGACCGTAACCATGAAGAGACTCCGAGAGAAGCTTGGAAATCCATCCTGCATTAAAACGATTCGCGGAATCGGCTACAGAGCGGAAGATGCTGATGAGTAGAAAACAGTTAGCCCTGGCTCTAGTTATAGGTTTTGTAATCGCTACATGTATTGGACTATTGATGGGTATTCTGGCGTCCAGGACAATATCAAATACAACGTATAACCATACTGCCTACTTAATAGGAGCTGTATATAGCCAACACCCGGATCTCGAAGAATCCTTGATACAAGGACTCAACCACCCGAAAACTGAAGGATCACAACTTGGTTTCAAAATCATGAACAAATATGGTTACACCCAACGGTTGTTTTTCGGAGAAAACCTCTGGGCCACCATTACACATAGCCTTTGGGTTTGGGGACTTTTATTTCTGCTGTTCACCGTGACCCTATGTGGTTTTTCGAGGAAAAAAAGAGTGCGAATCAATGAACTAACTAGCTATCTAAGTTCCATTAACCGAAGGCAGGAAGGTGTTTTTCACCGGGTTCAGGAAGATGAATTTTCTTTACTAGAGGATGAAATGTATAAGACAGTTGTGGAACTTCGCCAGACTCGTGAAACAGCTTTGAAGGAACGGCAATCCTTGGCGGACAATCTGGCGGACATCGCTCACCAGCTTAAAACTCCGATTACCTCCGTATTTTTGATGACGGAGCTGCTCTTGGACAGCAATAGGGATAGGGAGGAACTTCTATATATAGAAAAGATTCATGGTCAAATGACTCGGCTGGAACATCTGGTTTCAAGACTGCTGACATTATCCAGACTGGATGCCGGAACTCTGGAAATGCGGCAGGAACCGATTAATGTGTTTGAGATGCTCACAAGTGCTTCGGAACCGTTGGAAAAGGTCATCAGCCAGAAGAGACAGACCCTAATCCTTCAGTCCGCGCCAACCGTATTCTATTGTGGAGATTGGTATTGGAGTGTGGAAGCGCTGATCAATCTAATCAAGAATTGCTCCGAACATACCCCTGAGGGTGGGACTATTTTGCTCAGCTACGAGCAAAACCCTATTTTTACGAAAATCGTGGTGGAGGATAGCGGTCTAGGGTTCGTGAAGGAGGATATTCCACGTTTGTTCGAGCGGTTTTACAAAGGGAGAAATGCCCATAAGAATAGCGTGGGTATCGGGCTTGCGATGGCCAAATCAATCTTTGAGAAGCAGAAGGGCACCATTCGGGCAGAGAATCGGCCGGAGGGTGGAGCACGATTTATCGTAAAAATGTATACGCGCTGAATTCTGGTTTGTCACCGGAATGTCATTTTGGGCGAGTATAATGGCTGCATAAAGGAGGTTCGTACAGATGGAGATATTGCGCTGTGAACATTTAACCAAAACCTATGGATCTGGTGAGACGATAGTAACCGCACTTCACGAAGTGAATCTTTCGGTGCAAAGGGGGGAATTCGTAGCCATTATGGGCCCGTCAGGCTCAGGGAAATCTACACTTTTGCATATGCTGGGGGGCGTTGACCGACCCACACATGGAACAATATCCATTGAAAACCAGGATATATCTAAACTTAATGAAGAGCAGCTTGCTATATTTAGGAGGAGAAAGGTGGGTCTGATTTATCAGTTTTATAATCTGATTCCCACTCTAGATGTGAATAAGAATATTAGGCTCCCACTTCTGCTGGATGGCAGAGATCCGGACGAAGAACAGTTCAAAGAGATTATCCGTACACTGGGTCTTGAGAATCGGCTCAAGCATTTACCCAATCAGCTTTCAGGAGGACAACAGCAGCGGGTAGCTATTGCCCGTTCATTGATTTACCGACCTGCTATTATTCTGGCAGACGAGCCTACCGGAAATCTAGATAAAAAGAATACGGAGGAGACGATTGAGCTTCTTAAGCTCTCTAATCAGAAATTCAATCAGACCGTCCTGCTCATTACCCATAATGAGAAAATAGCGTTGGAAGCAGATCGCATTATTCAGATTGAGGATGGTAGTATAGCTTCTGACGAGGCGGTTCGGAAATGAAAATCATCCGTGAATATGTGCTCTCCCATCTGATAGAAAACCGGCGTAACAGTGTTTTTATATTCATAGCTATCCTAGTTGCATCTTCCTTAATCTGTGCTTTGGGCGTGTACAGCCATACTGATTGGCTCAATAAAATTGACATGACGATTGCCTCCAGAGGTAGCTGGCAGGGACGATTCGAGGAACCCATTCCACAGGAACGTTTGAAGTACATACAGAAGAATCCCCAAGTAAAAGAGGTATACTTACAGTCGCATGCTCAAACTCTGAAGCTATCAGATGCATCGCGCTCCTATATAAGTATCACCCCACTGAGTCCCAATTCGTGGGGAACAACCATCAACTTGAAATTGTTGCTAGAAGGGAGGCTCCCCGCGAAAAGCGGAGAAATTGTGGTCTCCAAACTATTCTTCTCCGAGAATCCCCAATATAAGATCGGTGATACACTAATTCTTCCTATGGGAGAGCGTGTACTTGAAGGGAACACGATAGCCGTGGACTCTCCCCGTTTAGAGGGAGAAACCTTTCTAGCTACTGGGGAACTAACGGTTACGATTACAGGTTCGCTGAATGTGAAAGGGGTCTCCTCTTACCCCTGTTATGACTCTTATGGATTCATGGATACGCAATCACCCTTACCAGAAGGGCAATACACGGTATCGGCTAGTTTGAAAAACATCCGTAAAGCCTACGAAGTGTTCCCTCTGCTGGCTGCCAATAGCGGAGTGAAGCTTAATGATGAAGGTCAATCTGTAATAACATACAACACCCCTCTCTTGGAATTGTATGGAGTTAGAGACCCTAATGGTTATGGTAGAAATACCGGCTTATCCGGCTATTTACTCTCAGCTTTTCTGTCGATGGGTCTGGTCATGCTTCTGTTCATTATTCTTATCTATAATGCCTTTACAGTTACATCTGAAAGCCAAATCAAACAACTTGGTATCCTCAAAAGCGTGGGAGCTACACCGAAGCAAATCCGATATTGTGTCTTAATGGAAGCTTTTATTCTTGCCAGTTTGGCGATTCCTCTGGGTATTACCCTTGGCTACACAAGTATGCTAATACTTATTAAATTTGTGATGTCCCTGTTAAAAGATAATATGGATATGCACCTTCAGGTTGTTTTCTCCTGGGAGATTATACTGATATCTATCCTTGCGAGCGTGTTCACTGTTCTATTATCCGCGTGGGGTCCCGCAATCAAGCTTGGAAAGCTACTGCCCATTGAGGCTGTCCGTAATTCACCGGGATCTATTAATCTTAAGAAGACTAGAGATCACCGATGGATACGTAGATGGTTCGGGTTTGAAGGAGAGCTTGCAATTAACGCCCTGCATGCTAATAAAAAGGCATACCGAACGACTATGATCTCCTTGACATTATGTATCACGCTGTTTCTAGGATTTCAGAGTTTTGCAGCGATCTGGATCATGGACCAAAAGCAGATGCTTGCCGGAAGAACATATACTCTGACGGTATCAGCGGACATCTTGAAAGATCCCGCTCCACTCATGCTGAAGGAACTTTCCGGTATTCCGGGTATCCAAAAACAGGTATTGTACCGTGATTCGTACCATAGCTTGTTATTGGATGAGGAGAGATTAAGTCCTGATTTTCGTGCAGTCGGAGGGTATAAGAACCACTACTTTGGGAGGTACAATCTGGAGCGGGAAGGAGTGCGCCCGCGTATATTTGTGGAATTGAAGGGCCTAGATGCCGCTTCCTTTGCAGAATATGCTAAGAAGGCGGGTGCTGATCCCGCGCAGTTTAAGATTCCGGCCGAGCATAAAGGAATTGTCGTTAATTACACTAGTGGTAATATTAATACAATTATAGACAAGCTCCAAGCTCCCCTAACTGAATATCTCGATATTGCTGTAGGAGATTCGCTTGCTGTTGAAGAAAGAGCCCAGATTGATATTCATAATTTAAAAGGTTATACGCTAAAGGTAGGAGCACTTACCCAACAATATCCTGAACTGGATCAATATTATTATCCCTTTGGTCTTATTGTTATGGTGCCTATGGAAACTTACGAGAATATAGTGCTGAACCTCAATCCAGAACGGGGGCTGGATTATCAGAGAATTACCTATAAGATGTATATTCCGCGTGAAAATCTAGCCGAAGCTCAAGATCAGGCCAATACGATACTAAGCCAATATCTTCCGAAGGAGGATTGGAATACACGATCCTTGATTGATCAAGAATCGTATTATAACAAACTGATGCGATCCGTTGCGATACTTATTATCGGTTTCTCAATATTCCTCGGAATCGTCGGAATCACCGGAGCCTTCACCGCTGTGTCCGGAAATCTTATGGCACGAAGAAGACAATTTGCAGTGCTCCGCAGTTCCGGGCTGTCTCCTAAAGGAATGAACAGGATGCTGTTGCTTGAAGGTGTATTTTTTGGATGTATCCCTTTGCTGCTGTCAATACCTTTGCTCATAGGTGGATGCAGCATCATGCTGAGGAACGCGAGCAGTGTGACATGGGAGACCTTTATATCAAATGCGCCATGGGGTTACGTCGTTCTCTTCCTCCCTTTTATCGTTAGCTGCGTAGGTTTGGCTTACTGGATAACGGGTACCAAAATAAAGAGAGAAAGTATTATTGATGCGATAAGGGATGAGGAAATATAGAGGATGAAGAAGTAAACACCAGGGACCTGTAGAGTCTAATTAGCAAGGGGCTGTCTCAAAAAGTAGATATTTTTGATGAATAAGATAGCTTTTCGTAGTTCAAAGCCTTAAAAGCTAAAAGACGAGCCAGACTCCGGGTTATTGGACACTGGCTCGTTTTCGTTTTCGGTCCGTAGTGGCCTGCTTTAGCAGGTTATGGGCAAGTGAAAGCCATCCGACTTCGAGCGTCACTTTTGGCAACCCTCGAAGCAGGAAACGCCGGAATCCCCGGTTGTTCTTCAGTTGTCCAAACACACGTTCCGGTTCAATCATTCTTCGAACCGCCAGGCCATATCCTTCCTCACTTCGCAATAGTTCCCTTGCCTAATTTCGGTAACGTAGGGCTTCCATACTGACCGTGACTTCTCGGTTCCCTGTAACTTTTGTACAGCTAGATTTTAATGGACAGTCTTCGCAACTTGCGCTTCGATAATGACGTTTACGAATTTCGTATCCACTTTCCGTTCTTTCTTTGCTCTCGTAGCGAAAATGAAGAGTTCGTCCAGCCTTACAGGTCCACGTATCTTGCTCCTCGTCGTAATTCCAGTTTTCAATCTTTCCGTCCTGGCTTTTCCAGGCTTTACTTTTCTCTTTGTGATAGCTGTCGCGGCCACCTCCCGGATACGCTGCGGCAAAGAAAGCGTCGTCTAGCCGGTTGACGGCGGTATTGACGACACGAACGAGGTGATGGCTCGGGATTTCTTCTTCTAAATCCATTGGCAGGTAAAGTTGGGCCATGGTATATTGAATGTACAAAGAAATCGCTCCTTTGAAATGGTTGCTGGTACTTCCATTTTACCAAAGGGCGATTTCTTTTTGTGATTTCAATGAAGATTTTGGGCTCAACACTAAAATCAGTTCTTGACAGGTGACGAGAAAGACAGAAATCCGTTACGCCCAATAGAGGAATTTTCTCCCTCTATTTCTGCTCCCGCTACCCCGTTTGGGCAATTAGAGGGAATTTCACCCGCTAATTTTGAGGATATACCTCTTTGGGACGGAATGGGTAAGATTATAGGGATATTTTCCCTTTAATCTCATATTCATGGCGTTTCGGTCGGTATTAGCAGGCATTTTCCCCTCTAATTCACCGAAGGACTGGTCCGCAACCCGGATTCGCTACCTGTAAGACGTAGTTGCCCCAAACCCGGTGAAACATCAGGCGAAGTTAAATCGAAATCGTTCCCGGCACAGTGACGTAAACAGAAAATCAAGCACTGATTTCGAGAAAGAGCCAGATTTTGAGTATGATTTTTCCGCTGAAACCAGCGGAGAGGACGGAATGATTGCGGAAAAGCGGTAGCGGTCGCCTTTGTGTCCGGATTTTCACCGCTAAGGGGAATTAAAAAAATCTGGACACAACAGCGTTGGAGCAACGGTCCGTTCGTGGAGCGTCCACACCAAGTGCACAAGTCAATCCAACTCAAAAACAGCGGGGCCGTCCCAAGTAGCCTTTTCATGGCTTATGGGACAGCCCCTTTATTCTAAAATTATATAAGTTGAACTAAAGAAAATAACAAAAAGCGAGAAGGAACGAAAGGGGAATTTGGAACTGTAGGAGCGATAGCGACCGCCTGAAAGCTTTCCGCAGGAAGCTCGTTTCGAAAGATAAGCTGTATCCGGATTTCAACCGCTAAAGCGGGTTAAATCAAAGAAAGTCTTACTACAACAGCGGCCGGAAGTCCAAATCTTCACGGTAGTGACACCTGAGCCTTAAGTTAATATCTTAAGTTCATCTTAGATAATATAAGTCCAGTACATATTCAGTTCACAAAGAAGTGTTAGAATTTAGTGGAAGGTAGAGATAGAGATGAATAATAGGATATGGAGGAATAAAAATGTCATTATTAGAAATCAAACACTTGAATAAATCTTACTTGCTGGCCGGTAAAGAGAGGGTGCCTGTACTTAAGGATGTAAATGTAAAATTTGAAAGTGGTGAATTTGTATCGATCTTGGGCGAATCCGGATCAGGCAAGTCTACACTTATGAATATAATCGGAGGAATGGACTCTGATTACGAAGGTGACGTTCTCATTCAGGGGAAGACCCTGCGCACGATGAAGGAAGTCGAAATTGATGCTTACCGTAAAGATAAGATTGGCTTTATTTTTCAGAGCTTTAACTTAATTCCTCATTTGTCCGTCCTTGAAAATGTAATGATTGCTATGCAAATGACAGACCATAGTACTCAAGAACGTACTCAGCGTGCTAAGGAAATTCTTACGGAAATCGGCTTAAAGGATCACTTGGCTAAACGTCCAAATCAGCTGTCCGGGGGTCAAAAGCAGCGTGTAGCGATTGCCCGGGCGCTTTCCAATGATCCGGATATTATACTTGCAGATGAGCCTACAGGTTCGCTCGATCAGGAAACCAGTGAGCAAATACTGGAGCTGTTGGATTCCATTGCGAAAAAAGGTGTCCTCATCATTACAGTAACCCATTCACAGCGTGTAGCAAGCTTTGGGAGTCGAATTGTTTCCGTAGAGGATGGGTGCATTAAGGAAGATCAGTTTTTGAAAGAACGCTATTTGTCCGTTAAAGAGACGGAAGAGAAAAAAGGAAAGAACCTTAGCTTCACAGCCTCCTTCAAACTGGCCATCAAAAATATGATTTTGAATTCAAAGCGGAATACTCTCGTTGCTGTCGGCGGGGCTATCGGAATTTTAAGTGTTATTCTAATGCTCTCTCTTGGAAATGGGATAACAGGTTATATGAATGACCAGATTAATTCGAGTTTGAACCCCCTTTTAGTTGATGTGGTAAAGCCTGCAAAGTCAGCAGAAACAGTAGGAGAGCAGCAAAATGGCGGTCCCATGCAGCAACTATCAAATGAGCCCTTCACGGAGCAGGATATCATAACCGTAAGTGGTATTAAAAATGTGGACCGAGTCGAAAAAGTTATAACGATCAGTGGCAAAAACAATATGGTGTTCAATGATACGAATAAAGTACTCTCTTCAGTTGGGACAATCACAGATTCAATCAAAGCTGAAGATATAGAAAAAGGTGCATTGCCTTTGGAGAACGAAATCCTCCTAACGGCAAGTTTTGCAAAAGGTCTTAGCAGTGAAGAGACCTATCAATCCCTGGTAGGTAAAAAGGTCCACTTGTATATGAACGAAATGAATGATCAGAACCGGCCGGTTACTGTTGAAGCGGATTGGGTGGTCTCAGGGATATATAAGCAGGAAGATAGAGGTCCAATGAGTGGAGCTAACGCCTACACTTCGTTCACAACGCTTGAGAATGCCTACAGCGAACAAGGTTTAACCCTTCAGCCCACTCAACTTAATGCTTATGCGGAAAATATTAATGATGTAGCGGGAATTAAAGAAGTGATCAAAACGGATGGATTCCAAAGTTCTCCTCTAGCTAGTATTATGGAGAGAGTTACAACGTATTTGAAAATGGCATCATGGGTGCTGTCTGCCATAGCTGGTATATCATTACTAGTCTCAGGCATCATGATTTTGGTAGTCTTGAATATTAGTGTTGTGGAAAGAACGAGAGAGATTGGTATTTTGCGGGCGATCGGCGCGCGTAAGAAGGATATTCGCCGTATCTTCTTCTCAGAATCCGCATTATTGGGGTTGTTTAGCGGATTGATTGCCGTAATAGCAGCTTGGATCATTAGCCTCGGACTGAATAGTGTTCTATCTAATGTCTTTGGTGTAGAATTAGTCAGACTGTCTGCTACTTACTTGATATTCGGCCTTTGTGTCAGTACATTAATCAGTGTTGTCGCGGGTCTATTGCCTTCATCCAAAGCGGCTAAGCTCGACCCTATGGAATCTTTACGCTACGAATAACGTGTATTTTAATAAACCTGTGCCCATGGCATGGGTTTTTTCTTTATTAATAAACATAATAGAGCGAGTAGCAGGAATAATCTGGACACTTATCGAATGATACATAATAAATAAACAACAAATTTCGACTTTTTAATACAAAGTGATTGGATGGTAAATTTCATAATGAAAAATTGGAATAATAAGTTTTTTCTAATCATTACTTTTGGTTTGATTTTCATTCTGCCACTGATAGGAAGTTTAACTAAATGGGAAGGCTTTCCGGCAGGCTACGGCGATTTTCCCGCTCAAAAGGTAGGTGCGGACCCGGGCTTTAATGTTATTTACTTTTCATTAGCTGTCCTTGTAGCTTTGTTTATTACCTTATTTTTGGTGTTTCCTGGGCTCTTTGGTTTTAAAAAAATGCCGGTGGAACGAAGACAATCAGATGCGAAAACGGGTTTTCCTGTTTGGTTCTGGTGGAGCTTACCCGTACTTGCTCTAAGCTGGTTCTTCATGTGGGCGCGGATTAAACTATTCATATCTATCGAATACTACACGTTTGTTCCATTATGGTGGTCGTTCATACTTATCCTGGACGGGATCGTTTATAAACGCAATAATGGGTTGTCTATTATTTCCAAGAGGCCTCATGTCATGCAGTTGCTGGCCGTTGTTTCCTGCTTCAGCTGGTTTGCTTTTGAATATCTGAACTTCTTTGTCTTGGAGAATTGGTATTATCCCAATAATCAAGTGTTTTCAAATTTCGGAAATGTTTTTTGGTTTTCACTGTCCTATACGACTGTTTTGCCTGCAATCGTTGAATGGTATATGCTCCTTAAGACCATCCGTTTGTTCAGAGATCGATACCGATTCGGCCCCCAATTTAAGGTGTCCAAAATCTTTCTTATAATCTACTATGTGCTTGGATTGATATTGGCTTTCGGGATGGGCTACTATCCTTATTTGTTGTTCTGGGTGTTATGGGTTGCCCTTGTCCCCATGTTATCTGCTGCCATGGCACTTACCGGCTACTGGACTCCCTTTACTCCAATTAAGAACGGGGATTGGTCTAAGGTGATCCTGATCGGACTGGCAACTTTATTCAACGGATTCTTTTGGGAATTCTGGAATTTTGGTAGCGAGTGGTTTCATGATTCCATGCCCACCAACCCGAATTACTGGAAGTATTCTGTTCCTTTTCTTGATAAAATACATATTTTCTCCGAGATGCCTATCCTGGGCTATTTCGGGTATTTATTCTTCGGGCTGAACTGTTGGATTATCTGGCTTATTGCTGCGTATATTTTTAACTTTGATGCCGATTTTGAAGTGACGGAAGATAACAGCTAAAGGTGGAATAGGTATGTTTGCAATGGATAACTATCAAATACTGGAGACCCTTTCCGATAATTATAGAAAAGCCGTTTACAGATGCAGAGATGCGGCAACCGAAGATACCTTTATCTTAAAAGTGTTGAAAACGGAGTTTACCGGACATGAAGAAGTGATGCGATTTAAGCAGGAGTACAGGCTGTTAAAGGAGTTAAGCGAACGAACGCCCGGAGTAACCAAGCCGCTTAAGCTGGAGGAACAAAACGGATACTACATCATGAAACTGGAAGATATTCGCGGACGGTCCTTGAAAAGGATCCTAGAGAAAGAGAAATTGGATCTTGATACTCTGTTAAAGCTGACCATCAAGATCGTAGATATTATTGGGGCCATTCATGAACAAAACATCATTCATAAGGACATCAAACCTTCAAATATTATTTGGAATCAAGAAAAAGATGTGGTGCAGGTCATTGATTTTGATCTGGCAGTGAAACTGTCAAAGGAAAAGAAGGAGTTCCAGAACAGCGGTGTGCTCGAAGGAAGTCTGCTGTATATCTCTCCTGAACAGACTGGCAGAATGAATCGGGATATTGATTATCGAACGGATTATTATTCTCTGGGCGTGTGTGTGTATGAGATGGTGACCGGGATCAAGCCGCATGAATCAGTAGAAATGCTGGATCAAATTTATTCAATTATTGCTAAAGAAACCTTGTCCCCTTATACAATAACTGAAGGGAAGGTTTCCAAGGCTTTGTCCGATATTATCATGAAGCTTTTGGAGAAATCATCCGAGGATCGGTATCGAAGCGCTTATGGACTAAAAGCGGATTTGAAAAAATGCTTAGAAGAAACTGAGTATTTTGAGATAGCCAAAGAGGATCGGCTGAATATCTTCCAGATTCCGCAAAAGATATACGGCAGAGAAGAAGATATAGCACGTTTGGTTGACGCTTTCCGGAGAAGTGTCAGGGGCAATCCGCAAATGATGCTCGTATCAGGAGATGCAGGAGTGGGCAAGACCGCACTGGTACATGAACTTCATAAATACATAAGCCAAGAAAAGGGGCTTTTTGCTGAAGGGAAGTTTGACCAGTACAACAGAAATACCCCATACAGTGCAATGATCCAGGCATTCCGGAGATTAATTAGCCAACTGCAGAGCAGTCCGAATGTGGACTACAAAGAAACTATGGAGAACTCTTTGCTCAAAGCTCTAGACGGAAACGGCGCTCTGATGACCGGACTTATACCGGAGTTAGAGTCTTGGATAGGTGTTCAACCTGAGATCGATCGTTTGAATCCAGAGGAGGAAACCAATCGGTTCTTCATGACCTTTGCCAAATTTATTGAAGGTATTACTAACAATGACAGACCCCTCGTATTGTTTCTGGATGATGTTCAGTGGGCGGATTTATCAAGCCTACAGCTAGTTGAGAAATTGATTTTGAATACCCGTTTACGTAAATTTTTCGTTATATGTTCCTATAGGCACAATGATATTTCTCAAGGACATCTTATTTTCTCTTCTATTGTTAAAATAGAAAAAAGCAGAGAAGTTGGGCGAATTGTTCTCGATTCCCTGTCTGTAGAAGCTGTAGAAAGCTTAATCGCTGACACGCTTTGCACCGATTCAGGCAGTGTTAAAGAGCTTACTGATGTTATCTACAAGAGAACCAAGGGGAACACTTTTTTTGTAAATGAAATCTTGAAGGATTTATATAAAAAAGGATATCTCTATTTTGATGACTTGAAGGGTGCATGGAACTGGGATCTTAATCAAATTTTGAATCTGCCTTTCAATGACAATGTCGTTGATTTCTTAATCATGAATCTGAAGAACTTGCCCGAGGATGTACGCCGGATGTTGATGTTAAGCGCCTCTATAGGAAGTTTGTTCGATTTTAACATGCTGACTTTAATTGGTGAAGTGGATAGAGTGGAAATTGCCCGCGCTCTAATGAAAGCTGTTGATGAGGATATCATCCTGCCTGTGAATTCAAATTATTCGATATTTTCTGATTATCTGGAGGAGGAAGAAGATGTCGTCCAGCAGATTCATATACAGTTCAGATTTCAGCACGACCGAATTCAGCAGGCGTTCTACCAAATGCTTGATGTTGAAACAAGTCATCGGCTGCACCTGACCATAGGAAGACTGCTGCTTAAACATCTGCCTCCTGAAGAAATTGAAGAGAAGATCATGGATATAGCAACACATTTGAATAAAGGAGTCGAATATATCCACGAAGGGGAAGAAATCGACCAAGTTATCCATTTGACCCTGAAGGCCGCTAGAAAAGCCAAAGCTGCTTTTGGTTACGATTCTGCGTTTACACTATTAGAGGCCGCTAGAAGCCTATTAACGGAGGACTCTTGGCTCGATAATGAGCAGCAAACCTCGGAGATATACCAATTATTTACTGAATGTGGATACCTCACCCATCGGCTTGAAGCTGCTAACGAAGCTTGCTTGATTCTCCTTAGACATACCCGGGACAACTTTGCCATAGCCCAAATCTACGAGATGCAGGCCAATCATTATACGTATCTGGGGATGATGAAGGAATCCATAGCCTCCGGCAAGTTAGGACTCCAAGCAATGGGCATTAAAATTCCTGAAAAAATCGGAATGGCATCGGTATTAAAGGAATTCTTGAAAGTGAAAGCCAGTCTCAGAGGAAGAACAATTGAAGAAATTTACGAAAAACCGGAAATGAATGATTCGAGAATTAAGCTCATTATGAGACTGTTGATCAACTTTATTCCACCGAGCTTTATCTCTGGAGAAACCGCACTTTTTGGCTTTGTCGTATTGAAGAAAGTAAGTATGACGCTGAAGTACGGGAATTCACCTGAATCTGCCCTTGCTTTTATTGGATACTCCATTTTATTGTCCGGATTTGGCGATCATAAGGGGGCTTTTGATTACGGCAGACTGGGTATAAGGATCAACGATAAATTTAATGATCTGCAATGGAAAGGGGCGGCACATGTTTTATACACGCTTTTCTGCCATACATGGACCGAACCTTGGGAGACTCTGGAGGATTGGTATACAACCTCGATTGAATCCAGTTTACGATCAGGGGATATGCTGTATCTTGCACACGCCTGCTTTTATCTGAATCTTTGGAATCCAAGCATGGATATTCCTACAAATCTGCTGGAGAACAGCAAATCCATCGCCATGATTGAGAATACGAAGTATAAGGAAGCCCTAGCGACTGCTAAGCTGTTCAGACAGCAGCTTCTTAGCCTTGCGGGTGAATTAGACAACAACCTTTCTCTAAATGACGGGACCTTCAGCGAAAAGGCCTATGTTAAGCAGCTTGAAGAAGCGAAGTATTATTCAGGGATTGCTATCTATTATATTTATAAAATGAAGCTGCATTTCACCTATGAAAGCTACAAAGGTTCGTTGGAGTATATAGACAAGGCGTATCAGATTATAGATACACTTGCAGGGTCTGCTTTCATGGAAGAGTTCGCTTTGTACACGTTCTTGAATTTAGCTTACTGTTATCAGGACTTAAATACCTTTGAAAAAGTTAAGGCAAAAGCAAGAATGCGAAAAGAATACAGCAGGGTAAAAAAATGGGCGAAGCATTCCCCAACAAATTTCCGGCAGCATGAATATCTAATGAAGGCGGAATGGGCCAGAATTTCCGGAAAGGATGAGTTGGCCGGTAAATACTACGACCTGGCAATCGAAGTCAGTGAAAAAGGGGATTTCGTGAGGTATAAGGCGCTGACGAATGAACTGGCCGCCAAATTTTATTACAGCAGAGAGTATAGAGAGTTTGCAGCGTACCTGCTAAGACAAGCTCTATATTACTATACCGTCTGGGGTGCCAAGGGGAAGACCAAGCATTTGAGCGAACAGCATCCGAATACGATGTCCAAAATCAACACCAAGGATTTCTTGCATGGAAAGACGATCACTGATTTCACTGAAAGTATTGATTTGAATTCTATGATTATGGCTTCGCAGGCGATTTCCAAGGAAATTGATCTGAACAAACTGCTGGAAGCACTAATGGACATTGTGATTAAAAATGCTGGAGCCCAAAGAGGCTGCATTGTGATGAGATCCAACTCCAACCTGCTTGTAGAGGGGGAATATAGCCCAGAACATAACAAGATAAACGTTGTGGTCCACGACTATTCGCTATATCGGAATTTACCGGAGTCCATTCTGAATGATGTGGAGGAGAAGAGGGAAAGTCTGATCTACAACGATGCTTTTTCGGAAACACAGTTTGTCAATGATCCGTATATTGTTAAGCATCGACCTAAGTCAATGGTGTGCATGCCGTTGATTAATCAAAACAAGACGATAGCGATCATTTATCTGGAAAATAATCTGGTATCAGGTGTATTTACAAAGGAACGGATGAAAGTGATCAATCTGTTATCTAGGGAAATGGTGTTTTCACTTGAGAATGCCAGTTTATACTCCGATCTGGAGCGGTCCGAAGAGAAATATCGGGAGCTTGTCAACAACTTGCAGGACGGTATATTTATTACTCAGGACAAAAAATGCAAATATGTAAATGCGGCCTTAGCCGATATGCTGGGTTATGAGATGGAAGAAATGATTGACCAGCCCTTCGAGAAGTTCATAAGTGAGCGGGAAAGGGAAAAAGTGATGCACTTTTACTCGAGAAGGTTTGATGGGAAAAATGCTCCCCAAGAATATGAAACAAGTCTCAGGCATAAGGACAGTACCCGTGAGGTATATGTGATTCACAAAGTAACGATAATCAACTATATGGACAAGCCAGCCGTTCAAGGGACGGTTAAGGATATAACTGAGCGTAAGAAGGCGGAAGAAGAGCTTAGACGACATAAAGAGCATCTGGAAGAACTGGTGGTGGAGCGGACCCAAGAGCTGGAGCTGAACAATGATGAGCTAAATAAATATATTCAATTAATTGAGAAAATCTCTATAACGGATGAATTAACAGGTCTGTACAACAGAAGATATTTCAATAAAATCTTTCAAGAGGAAGTAGATAAAGCCGCCAGAAGTAAAGATTATTTAACCTATATCATGCTCGATATCGACTATTTCAAAAAATATAATGATACGTATGGGCATTATGAAGGCGATAATATCCTGCGCAAGCTTGGGGAGAACATTAAAGAGTTCGCCGGAAGGGCTAAAGGTTACGTATTTAGATTGGGAGGGGAAGAATTCGGTATCATTGTCACCGGTTTTACTCCCCAGCAGTCTGGGCAATTTGCCGAGGGGATTAGAAGGAGTATCGAGGATTTACGATTAGAGCACGCGATGAGCTCCAAATACGGTATCATAACCGTTTCTATAGGTGTAGCGGTTGTCAGATTGGAGGATCTCCGAGAAGAGGATATCTACAAGCTCGGAGACGATGCCCTATATCAATCCAAGGCTAGTGGAAGAAATTGTGTTACGCTGTTGAATAAATGACACTCTTGTATAATTTTACTTGAAAGAAATACTATAAATAGATATTATATAATTAGGTCTTTTTAACTATATATCACGGGCAAACCTATTGAAAGGTAGGGACGCAAAGCCATGGGTCTAAGGTTCCTAGGAACTACGAAAGCCAGGTTGCAGGTTGAGAATTTTTTTTGATTTGATCTTTTATGGTCATTGAACCCTTCAACTGCTGAAGGGTTTTTTATTTTTAACAGGATTTTTTTAAGATTGGGAGGATATTGAGATGAAAAAGGTTCTGATTGTTGATGATTCAGCTTTTGTACGAATGAGTCTACAAGTATTATTAAGAAAAAATGGTTTTCAGGTAGTTGGTGAAGCAGAGGATGGAAACATGGCTATTAAAAAATATGTCGAATGTCAGCCGGATATTGTAACGATGGATATCACCATGCCGGAATGCTCAGGTATAGATGCCCTTAGAAAAATAATGAAATTTGACCCAAACGCAAAAGTGGTTATGATTTCAAGTATGGGTCAAGAGAAAATGGTTCGGGAAGCCATGATAGCAGGTGCAAAATCTTTTTTATTAAAACCGTATAATGAAGAACGTGTAGTTAAGACACTTCAACAAATTGCTGAAATGGTTGTTTTTGTTTAGCTATTGACACTGATTCAATTCTCTTAGATATGAACTGCATCTACGAAGCAATGTAAATGGACGGGAGCGAGTACCTTAAGTCCTTCACCGAGTTCAAAATCCTTCCCTTGAGCAAGCTGCCTGCCTTTCTCTTTGAAATAGACTCGATATAAGGCTAGGATATCGTCGTTAAATTGACTGCGGTGCAGCTCTATAGCTTTGAATTTCTTTTCAAAGACATCTGTCGTGTCTATTACTAGATTTGGGCTGGCTGTGAAATAAAAACCGATAGCCGATACTTGCCAAGGGTGGGTATGGGTGCCTTTAGGATAACGGGCAAGACCTGACGAGAGGAAGGCATGAGCTACCGCTTTTCCCGTAATAATATGATCATAATGTGCTTCATAAGTCAGCCAAGGGTCCGGGCAGAATACGGCTTCCGGTTTCACCGTTCGAATGATCTCCGCAATTTCTCCAGCTAATCGAGGAATATTCTCTAACGTACCGTCCCCGTAATGTAAAGAATGAAAGACCGAGGCTCCAAGGAAACGCCCGGCTTCCTCCAGTTCTTTAGAGCGGATCTCGGCGACTTCCTCATGGGATAAACGCTCATCCATGGTGCCTAGATCACCATTGGTCACCGTCAAGTAATGAATTTCGCAGCCTTTGTCAGCATAAGTAGAAATAATTCCACCCATTCCGATTTCGTTATCATCCGGGTGAGGCTGTACGCACAATATTCTTTTACAGTTATGAATGTCAGGAGGTACCATCAGGGTATTCAAGCTAGATAAGTCCATTTCTATACACTCCTTCTATGAGTCTCTAGTTCAATCAACATCTGATTTCTCTTACTATTGCTTAAGGTATAAAAAAGTATTGGAATGATAGCAATCACAAAACACAATGCCGGCAAAACAAACATCACAAAGCTTAAGCCGTGTTGAAGACTGGCGGTAGCAGGCTGGTTCTCAATATAGTTCAACAATCCCAGGCTCGCACCAATGATCAACTTCGAAACAGCCCCGCTAAATTTAGTGACAAAGGTATGCGTTGAGAATACAATTCCCTCGCCGCGGAAGCCCAGCTTCCATTCGGAATAATCAATAGTGTCTAATAGCATGGAGGTACTTACAATCGTGATCACACCTGAAAAAAAGAAGCTTACGGCGAACAACACAAGTGTGAACGTTATATTACCGTCTCCTTTAATGTAAGGAGTCAAACAGGATAGGCTGCCTAATATACAGGATATAATAAATACTTTCTTATGCGAAAATACACGGAGTAGCTTTGGTGTCACGATCATCCCCAGCAGCATTCCTGCAACCAGACTCATCCCCAGCTGACTAACATAGCTCGAGTCGCCCCAAACATAAACCACATAATATAATTGAATGCTCTGTCTTACTCCGATAATCAAATTGATGATCAAAAGGGCTGACAACAAAGTTAACAAAGGTTTATTTTTGTATATAGTTTGCAGATTTCTACGGAAGGGAATTTGTTCAGCAGGAGGGGCTACCCTCTCTTTGGTGTAGAAGCCTGCCAGGAATATGGAGATGGCTGCGAATACGGCTATAATCATTGCCGAGTACAAATAGGCATTTGTATCTCGTTCTCCACCGAAGGCTAACAGCAATTGAATCCCCCCGACAGTTATGGCGACCGCACCTATCATTCCTCCGATTTTTCCCAAGGTTACGATGAGCGTTCGTTCATTGGGATCTTTAGAGATTACAGAAGACAGTGCCCAAAGCGGCGTATCACAGACGGTGTAAAGCATCCCCCAAAGTAAATAAGAGACAGTGGCAAAAACAAGCGTCGTCGTGGATGAACCGCCAATATCCCAAAAACATAGTACGGTAGCAGCAGCAATTAAGCCAGGGGCAAACAGCAGATAAGGTCTGAATTTTCCCCATCTCGTTCGGGTTTTATCTGTGATCATGCCCATTAGAGGATCCAGACAGGCATCAAATATACTTGCGACTACTAATATAGCGCTTGCCGTGGTTGCTGGTATCCGTAATAAATCCGTGTAAAAAAACAAGATATACGTGGACATAAAGCTATATAAAATATTCTGGCCCAGCAAGCCACCCGAGAAAAATAACTTCTCTCTTATTGAAATGGTTGTCCCCAATGTTCTTGCCTCTTTTCTGTTTTCTTAACATAACGATTAACATAATGATGTCCCCCACCAACACACTGGCAGAGGACATATTCGTACTCTAAATATGATGTAAAGATATAGATTAGGAATTCAGACGTTTACAATTCTCGCTGGCAATACTGACCAATGCTGTATATAAGGGCTGTACATTGAATTTCTTGCCGAACTCGAACTTATACAAGGATGTCTGCAGATTGTTGGACTTGTGATAAGGTGAGGTAATGTAATGAAGCGTAACTTCGCAATCCTCGAAGCCCGTACCGCCCGTTTCCATAGTAACCTCATAGATGGAATTAAGATGTATGGAGGCAACGCGGGTCTTTTTCCCTGTTACTCCCTGATGATCAATTAGAATCAAACGGTCATCCGTAATAATAAAAGCATCGCGGACCAGCTTGAACCCCATCCGAATCTCTTCTTGGGGCGTAAGATAAACCCCGTATTGACTTTTTAACTCAGGAATACTTACTTCAGAATAGTTACCCAACAATCCGCCGAACAAGTTAACCATTATTTTGCCTCCTGTTTTGAAAAATCTATTGTTGTTCAATTGATACTTGTACATTGTTGATATTCTTCGTAGAATGACAATATCCTGCTTAATTCTTCCATAAATCCAAAAATGTGCAGGCTGATGATGAAATTAAACAGAACCAGCGGAGGGATAACATGGATAAGGAAAAAGAGATGAAATCTAACTGGTTTCCTCGGAGGCTTATGGTTACATGTACACTCATTTCCGGGGTAGCAACGATTGCAGCCCTAATCAACTCCATATCCTCAGGAGAATATGAATTGTTAATTCTTTGTCTATCTTGCACTCTACTTTGTTTGCGAAGCTTAATTAATAAAAGCCGCTCTAAATGACGGGAAAAATCTCAATTCTCTTTATCTAATCTTATGGTATAGTTAAAACCGGAGTGACATTTATTCCATTATTATCCTTAGCTATTTTCACTACAGATTTGATCTTAAAGGAGAGAGAACAATGAGAAAAAAAGAAGCCAAAGGACATCCGATTCTATTTTCAATCATGCTGGGGGTAGTGCTGACTTTAATGATTTCAGTAGCATCTGCCGCAGCGACAATCATGGAGTTGGAAGATACGGGGATGATGGCTGCTCAGGCTTGTGCATTCTTCGTTATGGCAGTAATTGTTTCATTGTACATGAGAAAAAAGGACCCTTCCTTTGGGAGTTTTGGCTTTAAAAAGCTCGATATCCGTAAAGAAAGTGTAACGCTCTACTATATTCCCTTGCTTGTGATCGCTGCCGTTCAACCAATGATGGGCGGTTTCAACTTGGAGCTTACAACTGCTCAAATAATCCTTATTGTTGTTTTCTCATTACTTGTCGGTTATACAGAGGAATCCATTTTTAGAGGGATCATTAGAGAGAAACTGCAGTCCAAAGGACCTGTTTTTTATATCGTTTTTTCTTCTATATTTTTCGGTATTTTACATATGGCCAATGCGCTTAACGGCAGTGATCCCATACATATCGTTCTACAAGTCATAAATGCATTTCTTATCGGGCTCATTCTTGCTCTACTCATAGAGACGACACCCAACATTCTACCCTTGATCGTTTTTCATTTCATGTTTGATGCTCTCGCTCAAATGACGAACACTAATATCGAAGACAAAGAGATACTGGTAGTATCCATATTAAATATTTTCTATTTGCTGTACGGAGGCTACCTGATCTATGTATTGCTGCATAGGAAAAAGATGAAAACCTCAGTAGACACAAGCTTGATTAATGATCTTAGATAAAAAGGAGAATACATCATAGATCTGCCAGAGATATTGTAGATAGCAGCCTCTTGCGGCTGCTTTTTTCTCATGTGAATGCCTACCGATTTCAGCCGAAAAAGGGAATGTTCGCCTATACATAAAGTGCTATAATTAAGTATTAAACCCATAATTAAAGAGAGATGCTCATACTAATGGCAATCGGAAAGGACAGGTATGATAACACTTGAGACTAAAGATTACCACAAAGCAATTTTGCCTTTAAGTCATGTGAATATCAACACGTTATTTGCCGAAGCGGTGATCCTACAGCGTATTTCAGGTACGATTTTTGTGGATTGTGAGAAAGACCCAAGTACGTTTTATGTCGTACATCCCTACGGAATGTCACTGTTATTCGGGGACACTGACAATGAATATTTTCATCACGCACTCCTAGAATACATAACCAATAGCAAGCAGATCAGGAACAAGCCGGAATGGCTGCAGATTGCACCAGAGGGAGCTTGGATAAGCAAAATTGAGTCTATGGTGAATACCCATAATTGCGCTAATCATCAGAACCCGATTATTAAACAACGAAGAGTTAATTTCATTTTTAATAAGGAGACCTATCATCAATCGAAAGAACATTATCATAGTCAAGGCACATACATAATGCAGACAACGAAAGAACAGTTTCTATCCCTTACCGGCAGTGTGAGTCCGAGGTATTTCTGGAGGAATGCTGACCAGTTCTTAGCGGAGGGTATAGCCTATAGCTTGCTGGATAACGAAGAAGTTGCATCAACGGCATTTTCCGCATTTCGAAATGGGCATCAGTTGGAGATTGGCATTGAAACCTCTGAGGCGTACCGCGGGAAGGGATATGCATATTCCGTTTGTTCCGCACTGATAGATTATTGTCTGAAGAATGAATTAGAGCCTGTCTGGGCATGCCGGGTTGAGAATGAAGGTTCTTATAAATTGGCTTTGCGACTGGGTTTTACACCAACAACAAACATACCCTATTACGGGCTGGCTTACTTTTGAATCCTACCCCTTTAATGTTGTACATGAATTGTCGGATGGTTCACCCTGGTTTTTGATACGCTACAGTAGAAGGAGGAGAGGTGAGGATGAATTCACTTGAGAACATGAACAAAGCATTGTCCTATATTGAAGAAAATCTCACTCAAGAGATTGACTTCAAAGAAGCGGCAAAGAGGGCCTTATGCTCGGAATATCATTTTAAAAGGATGTTTTCATTCCTAGCCGGTATATCCCTGTCAGAGTATATCCGCCTAAGACGTCTTACTTTAGCAGCGTATGAGCTTCAAAGAAATCAGTTAAGGATAATCGACATAGCCTTGAATTTTGGATACAGTTCACCGGATGCATTTGCGAAGGCTTTCCAAATCTTTCATGGGGTTACCCCCTCAGAATCCAGAATTAAGGGCCAATCTTTAAAGTCCTATCCCCGCATGAGTTTTCAGTTAACGATTAAAGGAGGTAGTGAAATGATCTACCGTATTGAAGAAAAAGACTCATTTCGAATCGTGGGTCTCAAAAAGAGAGTCCCTATTATATTCCATGGAGTAAATCCGGAAATAGCTGCGATGTGGGCAAGCCTAAATGAGGAATTAATTACTCAATTGAAACAGCTGTCGAATGTCGTCCCTTTAGGATTGATTAGTGCATCTGCTAATTTTTCCGAGGGCCGAATGGAGGAGCAGGGAGAATTGGACCATTATATAGGTGTGGCTACAACTGAGGAATGTCCGGAAAGTCTCTCGAAGCTAGATATTCCTGCAACGTCTTGGGCTGTATTTGAGGCAGTCGGACCTTTTCCCGCAACTCTTCAACAAATTTGGGGACGGATCTATTCCGAATGGTTTCCCTCCTCAGATTACGAACAAGTGGAAGGCCCGGAAATATTATGGAATGAAAGTAAGGATACCACTTCCCCTAATTTTAAAAGCGAGATCTGGATACCTGTTGCGAAAAAGCTGTAAGAGAAAAACAGGTTAGCCGGAAACAGAACAAAAGAGATGCCTAATCATAGCATCTCTTTTGTTGTTGATAGAATAGAGGGAATACTTCTAGTATCAAGATAATGTTTTATTCAGTACAAATAGAAATGTAAATATACATCCGTTAATGAACCCATGTGCAGCATAAACAGCCCAAAAACTTCTGGTTTTAATAAATAAAATCCCTAAGAATATTCCTAATACACTGACAACTACAAGATGAAGCGGAACAAAATATGTGATTTGGAACGGATACAAAAGGAATCCGATATGTCGGGCAGCAAATATTAGAGTAGAAGCGATAAACACTGCAATCTGAAGATAGTTAAGTTTGGTGAACATATTGTCCCATAACTTAAAAAGAAGCAGGATCACAAAACATCTGAAGAAGATCTCCTCTAAACCGGAAATCAATAATTGAAATATAAACCATTGTAATATATTGATGATTGTCAGAGGGAACTGAAACGAGTAGTCAAATAAATGTTGATTTGCCGCAAGAGAGCCGAAAAAAATATAAATGATCATGAACACGATAACAAAGATCAGGATGGGTCTATAGCTTTTTCTTAATGTATTGAAGCGGAAATCCAGTTCTTGACATGTACGTCTAAGACCTAGACCTCTTGAACAGACGATTAAGAGCAAAGAAGCGAACAGTGCACCCATGATACCGTTAAAAAGATAAGAAGAAATATATGTATTCATGGATGTGTATGGGACAATATACGGCGCTACAATGTAAGTATTAATCCAATCATTGCTGAAGTAGCTTAATAGAACGAGTAGAATAATATGTAAGGGCATAACAGCGAAATAGGATATTTTTTTCAGAAGGCACCCCCAGAGGAGAATGAATTTGATAATGAAAAGTTTTAATAAGAAAAGTAAGCTCATTGTCTATGGGATCTCAGTATTACTGGTATTGATATTAGCAATGTTGGCGGTTGATTCCACATCTATGCCTTCGATTAAGGTAACCATTGAGGAAGCAAATAAATTAATTTTAGCAACTCAAGATATTACTCTAACGGAGAATATGGATCTGATTGAAATCACCTCTCCTGATATTTGGGATCAAACCAATCTTCAGCTTTTTAAAATTGTTGGGAATTCAAGCTGGGAAACATTCATCGTGTCCAAACAAAAAGTTGTCCATATAGGTATTGGATTTGGCGGATATGGGGTAACAAGTGTTGTACCCTTTGATGTAAATAAGGATGGAACTTTGGATGTAGTATATGCCTATTCATTTGGTTCTGGTATACATCGGTCTGTAATTTCATGGTTAGATTTAAAGGATTTTACCGAGCATAAAGTTCTAGATCGACCGGAAAATGCTGGATTCAGAATGGATGATTTGATACTAAAAAATGAAGGCAAAGAAATAGCAGTCTATCGAATTGCAGGCATAGATAAAAGTGAAATCAATTTTGACTTTCTGAGAACCTATCCCACGAAGAGGGATATAGAACACATGACTTTAGAAAAGATTGGGGTGTTATTACGAGAGAATAATCAATTATACAATATTCTCCAGTAGGATTGCGACATGAATAAATTGAAGGTATGATTCAATAAGGGAATTTTTGGAATCATATCAATATGCAGAAGTATGTTAATGCTTTGTTTGTTGTGTTTTTATGGGGAGCCTCATCATCAACTCTTAACCCATTCTGAGGTAGCCGAGTATTTAGGGATAAGTGAAGCTGAAGTAGACCAATTGAATCCGCCACTTGATGGAACAGCTCATGCTAGTAGTGAAATTCCTTACGTGAGAATTGGAGACACCACCTATTTTCCTGTAAAGGCAATTGATAAATGGCTTTCAGAGATACAAGCATTTAGTGTTGAATGACCGAGTGTGGAATTAGAAAAAAACATACGAAACCGATAATTATTAGTTTGTTATAGATCCCGGTTTGCTATTTAGTCTATGAACCCGTGATAAATAAAGTTTAGAGGGAAAATTCCCCTGTAAATCACAAATAAAGCCTTGTAATCAATAATTAGAGGGGAAAATTACCACTAAATGCAACCGAATTATCCATATTGAGGAGTTTTGAGGCTAAAATCTGAATTTAGAGGGAAATTTTACCACTAAATAACTCGAAAGGTGGTTAATCCTTGAATTAGTAGGAAAAACTCCTTCTAAATAAGTATCCACTCTTTTTCCAGAAGGAGATTATATCGTTTTATTCAGCCAAGGCAGTGGTGCGGAAATGTCTGTACACATCAAGACAGAACTTATAATATAGCTTCTCTTTATAAAGCGCGCTTAATTGAGTTGTGACATGTATTCATATGCTGTGATTCCGAATACACTCTTGAAATGCCTATTCAGGTGAGTTAGATCCACAAATCCACATTCTGCAACGGCGGAATAGATATCCTTATTTTTCTCAATAGATTGCTTGGCATGCTCGACTTTACAATTCAAGAAAAATTGATAGGGCGATATTCCGGTGTGGGACTTAAACTCCCGGATAAACTGATATTTTGACATCTTAAACTCTTTGCTGAGGTCGTCAAGCTTTAGCACATTCTCTAAATTATAGAACATCATTTCTTTTGCTTTGTTAATAAGTTCATTATTCTTTCTAGTGGCTGTATCTATTTCCGTATTAGAAACAAGGTCGACTAAGGTTAAGAGCAGCTCACTGCTTAGAGATTCTTCTTTGCCGCTCAAGATGGAATGGCTTAAGGATAATACACAGTTTGCTAATTTGGCATCGTAGACGATAGGCGAGGAGAAACGCACCAATTCCTTCTTACCAGAACTCTCTAAAAACAAGTCCGGCTTGATATAGAGCATGACATAATCAATACCAGCCTTATCATATGAGCTGCCATCATGAGATTGCTCGGGATTAAACAGCATTACGCCATTTTTATGGGAAGATTGGAAACTGCCTTCCAAGTTATATTGTTGGATGCCGCGTAGAGTTACACCGATCGCATATTCCTCGTGGCAATGTTTTTTATAAGTGAAATCTGTAAAGCTTGCCGACAATGCCAGAATATCTGCTGATTTTTTATAATTGAATTTCTCCACGCTCTCCACCTCCAACTCTTTATAGAATTCCTGATACCATTATTGCAGAATACACTAAAAAAAGCGCCATCAGGGTATTTATCACTTTTTGGTGGTTTTGTAGAAATCTTCTGAATACTGCGCCAAAGACAACCCATGTTGTGAATGCCAAGAAACCAATGACAGTTATGATCATAACGAACAGGAACGATGACGCAGATGAAGTATAGTAGGGCATTACATAGCTGGGTATAACGGTTAGTGTAAATAGAAGAACTTTAGGATTAACAAATTGCATAAGTAAGCCTGAGACAAAATTGGCTGTTGACGTAGGTTTGGATTCTGTTGAACCCATCTTATAGATTTGATAAGCAAGGTAGAGCATATATAAGCTGCCTATGATCTGCATGATGCTCAGGATATTTGGAATGACCCCGGCAAGAATACGGTTTAGCATGGAGGAAGCGGCAAGTAACAGGCCAAAAGCGATTGTGGCTCCGCATACATATTCCATGGCTTTTTTTACACCAAAATGGTGCACAGATGATAAAATAACAATATTGGTAGGTCCGGGTGTAAATGTAACAACAACACAATAGATAATAAAGGATATTATATTCATTATGACCTCCTGCAAAAGTAGTCTCATGAATATACACCGTATAACTTGAATGATTATAGTATATTATTGCAGATGGGCAAAGCCTAAGGAAAGAAATGTTAAGGAGGATATATGAAAAGAACTCGTGCAGGTCTTCTAATCCTTATGATCATACTTACTGGGGCGTCGCTAAAATACGTGATTACGGAGCATCAGAACAAGCAAGCGGTAAGAACCCTAGGAATGAAATATGTCCGTAAGGAATATGCGGAAGGTGATACGTTGAAGGCCGCAGCGACATGCAAGCCATTATTTGGAGGCAGCGGTTACCAGTTGGTACTCAAAAATCCCCACGGGGAAGCCTACTATGTCATTATCATGCTCGGACCAGAACGCAACTTAGTTACTTTGAATGATCTCACATTAGATGTCCGTAGTGGGTCATCAGTTTTTCCATGCCGTTAACGGTGCAAGAATCAACACTCAGACAGGGAGGGGACTCCATTGAATTATAATCGGTCACACATAAAGATCGAATTGGGGAGGGATTATTATCAAGCATACGGAATAAATGTTACATATACTCATTGTCAGTATGATAAATTTGAACATGGATATGCACAATTAAATACTGCATTATTGAGCTTTTTGAATCTGGATTTTGCTAATCGTTCAGCCAATATATTAACCTGTCACCGCTGTGGCTATGTTCAATGGTTTAATAAAGATATTAAAAGGGTGCATAGATAACAATAATATCAATTTACTACTAAGGGGCCGAGGGATCATATGGATCAATTACTTTTCAAACAACTTGAATTTGTACGTCTTCTGACAATCAAAGCTGTAGAGGGAATCTCAGAACAAACACTGGATATCATTCCCGAAGGGTTTAATAACAATCTAAGATGGAATTTAGGACATATTTATTTAGTTCAAGAGAAACTTGCATTTCAACTAGCTGATTTGCCCATGCAATTACCTGAAAGCTTTGGTCGATTATTTGGAAAAGGATCCAAACCAGCCGAATGGAACGAGGAACCTCCAACACTTGAGGTATTACTAAAGATGCTTGCCGAGCAGCCCGGACGTATACAAGAATCTTTACAGAATCGCTTAGGTGAACCAGTGACTGAGCCATTTACCATTAGCAGTGGATTAACTTTAAATACATTAGGCGAATCTCTAAACTATACGTTTTATCACGAGGGATTGCATTTTAATACGATAACTCTGCTGAAACGCTTTGCGGATAAAAGTTTCTAGAATCTAAGAAAGAAGGCTGCTGATGAACCGGCAGCCTTCTTAGTATATTATAAGATGGATCGCTGTTCGCAATAATTGTGTGGACAATTACAATGTCAATTTACATTTCTTCATAAAGGTAAAATGAAAGGGATTGGGAGCAATGACTGGTAAGCAACTACTTAAAATAGTGCTAATTAGTTTTACAGCCATCATCATTCGTTCAATGCTGCAATTATTAATACCTTCAGCCAATCAAACGGTGTTGCAACAGAGTATATTTGTTAAGAATGGAACGTTACCTATTGTTTTTATGATTTATGGTACCTTAGCATTTACTGCAATTACTATTATTTTTGTACTTATTCAAAGGGGAATGGGTGGAGGCAGTGTATCAAAAGGTTTGAAAACCGGAATCATATTCTCGGTGGTTTGGACTGTGTTCTTAGTGGAACCCTTACCGCATGGCTCTACAATTGATTTATTTTCATATCCCTTGGCTGACAGTATAGTTCTTTTATTCTTGGGATTCATGTCAGGGCGATTTTTATCAGAGAATTCAACAAAGAAAAAGCATGAATTTACGAGTAAATCCATAGTGAATATCGCAATTATGACTTTGGTTTTTACAATGGGCAGAATTATTCTGTATAAGGGTTTTCATATTTATTCAATGTTTGAACAAGCGCAAGTAAGGACCCTTATATGGGTCATCTGTACAGGAATTATTATAGGTTTGATGTTTGAGTATTTAAATTATACGATTTATAGTAATAAGGTTTTTACAAAGTCTTTAGTATTTGGAGGAGCAATTTTTGGGATTAATTTAGTGTTCTTTAACTTTTTCCTGCCCCTGGTTCTAAAGGTAGATATTCAAGATATGATTATAAGAACTTTAATGGATACCGTATCTGTAATTATCGGGTGTCTAATTATAAATGTTAAGGATAGCAAAGTAATACATAGATATTGATGTTACCAGAGCTGATCCGTTGGATTGGCTTTTTTGTTTGGAACAACGCAACCGGCATTTGAAGTCACCGGATTGAAATTTGCAAAGTTTATATTCAGTTTAAAAAGGTGAGCTATCATCCTTATATATTCAGTTTCTAGGAGGAATAGTGAATGAAACATGTACAAAGAACGAATACGGCGCCAGTTAAGGGAGGCTTGGCCATTGAGGCGCAGGGACTCGTTAAAACTTATGGAGACAATCGTGCGGTTAATGGTGTAAATCTCAATGTGGGGACCGGGATGATCTATGGCGTACTGGGTCCAAACGGTGCGGGGAAGACCACCGTAATTAGAATGTTGGCGACCTTATTGCGACCCGATGCAGGTTCGGCACGTATCTTTGGTCATGATGTGGTGAAGGAGCCGCAGATCGTGCGTCAATTGATTGGAGTGACTGGGCAGTATGCGTCAGTCGATGAGTCACTAAGTGCGACAGAGAATTTGGTCATCTTCTCTCGATTGCTTGGCCTCGGGCGTGCTGAGTCGCGTCTTAAGGCCGCGGAGCTGCTTGAAGAATTTGGTTTGACAGAAGCTGCAAAACGTCCATTGAAAAACTTCTCCGGCGGTATGCGCCGCCGTCTGGATTTGGCGGCGAGTCTAATCGCACAGCCACCGCTGATTTTCTTGGATGAACCTACTACCGGATTGGATCCGCGGACGCGTAATCAAATGTGGGATACGATCCGGCGGTTGGTAAAGACGGGGTCAACCGTATTGTTAACCACACAGTACCTTGAAGAGGCTGATCAACTGGCTGACCGGATTGCAGTTATCGATCACGGCCGGGTTGTCGCTGAGGGTACTGTAGATGACCTGAAAGCATCTGTGGGTACTTCATCGTTGCATTTAAGGGTTCAAAATCGGCAGGACATGGAGAATGCGCGTCAAACTGTGGAGCAGGTGCTGAATGTAAAGTCCAATATTTCAGCGGAAGCAGGAAGGATCACTGCGCCGATGGGGGACGTTGACCGGGTTACAGATCTGCTTATCGCTCTTCGCGAGGCAGGTATCCCCTTGTCCGAGATGAGTGTGCAGAAACCAACACTCGACGAAGTGTTTTTGACACTCACGGGTCACGGTGTGAAGGATAACGATTCAATGGCGTCCGATAAATTGAATAATGTAGAGGGGGTAATTCTATGAGTACTTTAATAAAACCGGGTGCCGATCGCCAATTAAAAAACCATACGAGCTTCGGCCAATCGGTACGAAATTCGTTGACGATGGCCTATCGAGGTCTGCTGAAAATAAAGCGTACACCCGAGCAATTGTTTGACGTCACGCTTCAGCCCATCATTTTCACCTTGATGTTTACTTATATCTTTGGCGGGGCCATCTCTGGAGATGTGGTAAGTTACTTGCCGGTGATTATTCCCGGTATCCTTGTCCAGACTGTAATTACGACTTCGATAGTCACTGGTGTCCAGCTGCGTGAGGATATGGAAAAGGGTGTGTTTGACCGATTCAAATCACTGCCTATCTCGCGAATTGCTCCGCTTGCAGGGGCTCTGCTCGCAGATACCATCCGATATACAATAGCAACTGTGTTAACCTTCGTTATGGGATATATCATGGGCTTACGGCCTGAGGGTGGCCTAGGAAATGTTGTTATTGCTGGACTTCTCGTGATTGTGTGTTCTTGGGCAATCAGCTGGATCTTCGCCTTCTTCGGCGTGATTGCGCGTACGGCTTCAAGTGTGCAAGGGATATCGATGATTGTGTTGTTTCCGCTCACCTTCCTCTCTAACGCATTCGTACCGGTAGATACTATGCCTGGTTGGCTCCAGTGGTTCGTAAAGATCAATCCGATTTCACATCTTGTCACTGCCGTCCGAAATCTGGTCAACAATGGAACCATGGGCGTTGATCTTGTCTACTCCCTTATTGGTGCTGCTGTCATTGTGGCCATCTTTGCACCGATCACGGTTCGGGCTTATATGCGCCGCACATAGATATGAGATAGAAAAAGGTAAAATCAGGATGACAGATTGGGGATTTCAAGTATAATTATCAAAAAGAAGGTAGCGGAGAGAATAGTGAATCCCGACTTTGATCTTAAACCCGATTTGACTAAATAAAATAATAGCAGTCTAAAGGAGGGCTTTATCATGTTTATTCGGCCATCAAAGGAAGAATATAACGCCTATTATGAAAGTTATGTAAAATTAGTTCCTAACGGGGATATCCATGATATTCTTACTCAATCACTTAAGAGTACAATAACTGTTTTATCAAATGTTGTAGAAGAGCGGGCAAATTATCGATATGCCGAAGGAAAGTGGAGCTTGAAAGAAGTGCTGGGACATATTACTGATAATGAGCGAATCATGACCTATAGGCTTCTACGAATTGCTAGAGGGGACAAAACCCCATTAGCGGGTTATGATCAGGACGTATTGAATAGCGGAACTTCTTTGGATAAATGCCCCATGGCAAATTTATTGGAAGATTATACCGCCGTACGACGTGCCACGCTCACTTTGCTTCGTGGTCTTTCGGAAGAAGCCTGGTCTAGGAGAGGTATTGTAAATGATAGTGAGTCATCAGCAAAGGCGTGGGCGTACATTATTAGTGGTCATGAGATTCATCATATGAACGTTATTAAGGAAAAATATCTGAATTAACCACATTCACCGTCGTCGATAATTCATTTATAAAACTTAAATTTAAAATCGTAGGTAACCCATTTCTCTGGAGTTACCTTTTTCTATTCCTAAATATAGCGAAATAAATACAAATTCTTCTTCAGTCAATCCATTTTCTATAACTGTTTGTAACGGTATATTGAGAAAAAGAACAATGATTCTTTGTATGTATGGAGGGTTTAGAATGAGTGTTTATTATGCGTCTAACCAAGAAGATATCACTAAGGAGGCTCTTCAAGAGTTATTTCTTTCGGTAGAATGGGAGTCTGGGAAGTACCCTATCGAGCTTCTACAAGCAATAAGAGGGTCTCATTCCATTGTTGCAGCATGGGATGGAGATAAGCTTATCGGGTTAATAAATGCTTTGTCAGATGGAGCCTTAACGGTATATTTTCATTATTTGCTTGTCAATCCGAGTTATAAAAGTAAAGGTATAGGTAGGGAAATGATGAACATGATGCTTGATCGGTACAAAGGATGTAGAACAAAAGTTTTAATTTCTTATCCTCATGCAGTAGATTTCTATAAAAAAATCGGCTTTAATACAGAGGACGGGTCCACACCCATGTTTATTTCAGAGCTAATTACGATTTAACCAAGGAATGTATTGAAATTAGGGGGCCATAGCATGAAGCAAAATGAAAAGTTAAAGCTACATACATTATCTGAAATCGAAAATTTAAAAGTTCATGGCAGAACAACCGGCTGTCTTTCTCCATTAACTCTGTTTTGGACTGGTAGTGCTATTGAATTAAATGTAAAGGGTTCGGAGCTCTGGATTGAATTTGAGGTAGATTATGATATTTATGAACCTTGGATTAGTATAGTTATTAACTCTACTCCTGTAAGCAGACAAATGTTAACAGCAGGTAGATATTGGGTTTGTGTATTTAGAGGTATGAATGAAAATGCTATAAAAAATGTGCGTATTGTGAAAGATTTACAGGCTATGAATGAAGATCCTGGCAACTCCTTGCAGATACATGCAGTTAAGACGGATGGAAAATTTTTACCTGTTGAAGAAAAACCATATAAAATTGAGTTCATAGGTGACAGTATTACATCAGGTGAAGGTATAATTGGGGCTAAAGCTGAAGTAGACTGGATTCCCATGTGGTTTAGTGCAATTAACAATTATAGTACTCTGACAGCAGAATATTTGAATGCGGACTATAGAATTATTTCTCAAAGTGGATGGGGAGTATTTACAAGCTGGGATAATAATCCACATGCTAATATTCCTGAATATTATGAGCAAGTTTGTGGTCTTCTAAAGGGTGAAAAAAATGAAGCTTTAGGGGCCTTAAAAGAGCACTCATTTACTTCTTGGCAGCCAGATGTTGTGGTCGTTAATCTTGGAACCAATGATAGTGGAGCTTTTCAATCACCAGAATGGAAAGATGAAGTAACTGGGCAGACTCATAAACAACGACTATGTGAAGATGGTTCCTATAATGAAGAGGATTTGGGAGCTTTTGAAGAGGCCGTTCAGAATTTTCTGATCAAGCTTAGAAAAAATAATAAAAATGCACATATCGTATGGGCGTACGGAATGTTAGGTATACCGTTAATGCCTGCTATCTACCGTGCAGCAGATACTTATATGAAGAAAACAGGTGACAAAAAGATTTATGTTTTTCAAATTCCGAACACCACCGATGAAACAGTAGGGTCAAGAAGCCACCCAGGTGTACTAGCACATAAAAAAACAGCGCAAGAGTTATCTGAATTTATAGTAGAAATTTTAGCGAAATAATATAAATCCTAGATAGGCATGCTTTGAAAAGGCACTAACTCCTCGTTAGTGTCTTTTTTGACTTTTGCGGGTTCTCTTCAATGACTGGGCAGAAGCCGGGGTTCGTCCGGCATAACCTTTGGGTGAATATCGGCTTAAGTTGTGAGAGCTTTGTAAAATAGCTTCTTATAATGTGATTGAGGCCTATAGCTCCATTCTGGAAAGTTAGCGATGAGAGGGTTTGGACATGACTGTAATAATACTTTTTCTCCCGCTTGGGAAGTTTGTAGATGGATGGCGGAGCATGTGTTACGACGTCAAAAGGATTGGCAATACGGTAGCTATTTCGGACATACTTTGTAAAAGCCTTCGCAAAAGCTGGATCGCCTACACGGGGAGAACCAAATGTGAACAGGTTGGGAGAGCTGTATGCAGTGTTGGCTGCAATGTCAACAGCACACAATGTCGCGAGTGCTGCACCGAGACTGTGCCCTGTAATGTATAAGGTCTTATCGGTTGACAGCTTGGTGAGTGCGGAGAGAATTCCGTTGCGGGCTGTAGAATAGATGTCTGTGAAGCCTCGATGTGTTAGACAATCTTCCTTAATATATTTGAAGCTTTTTTGTGAGGCGATGATATCAGAGATCCAATCGGTTGTCGAACTCGTTCCGCGAAAAGCAACAATAATCTCTTGCGGAGATTCAATAATAAACCCGAAGCGTTCCCATTCATTGTTAATGGATTTCGCTTGAATCGTATAATTGACCGAATAATTCTGCGGAACGACAAACGAACCGTCTATATTTGTAAATTGAGCATAGGTCTGTCCGCAGATGGCAGCCAGGAAGATTGCCCACTCTTCATTAACAGTATTGTTAGGCACCTGCATCCCGCCCTTCTTTCCTACCTATTTATGATAAGAACACGAGATTGGTGCTTGTTGATGTAATAAAACAAAAAAGGGAATGCTTACATATGCAAAAATGTTATAGTTAGTATATTAATTCCAAATTAAACGAACAGGGAATGTACAGAGCCATCGGGGGTATGAAATTGGTAGAGGAAATGATTAAGCTAGATGATGTAAGGGTTAATGTAAAATATTCATTAGTGGCGGGAATTCGAACATGTGGGAGGGAATCATACCGCAATTTGAAAAGAATTATAGTATCGTTGCTCCTGATTTTCGAGGACATGGCAAATCAGATAAGCCCGAAACAGGATATCACATTGATGATATGGCTAATGATATCAATTTATTGTTGCAGCGTTTAAATATAGATCACTGTCATATCATAGGTAGTTCGATGGGGGCTGAGGTTGGTCTTAGTTTAGCGGCATCACATCCAGAGCTTGTCCTATCCCTAATTTGTGAGGGCGCCTTTTATAATGAGTTTGGAGAAAATGGGTTATTTAATGGTACAGAGGAAGAAATTGAACATAGAAAAGAAGGCTTACAGGCTCAATTAGCTGAAAGAATTGAACGTGTATTTAAATCTAAAAAAGAATATATTGAGGAAGAGAAAGCAAAATTAATGCAACAAGGCTTATGGAATGACTATTTCTTAACCTTCTTTGAGAATAATCTACAACAGTTGGAAGGCGGTAGCTTTACTTATTGTTATTTAAACCGCGTTAGAACAGAATATATTCAAAAATACTGGGATGTAAAGTTTGAGCAATATTACAAGAAAGTACAATGCCCTATTTTATTTCTTCCTAGTGAAGAAGAGTGGGGGAATGAGGAAATTAGAAGTAGTCTACATACGTTTACTAGTCTGTTAGATACATATGAAATTGCGCGTGTCTTGGAAAAGAATATAACGCTACCCCACAATTCATAGATATTAATCCGTTTCTTACATTTTTATTAGGGGGATTTATGTGACTATTCGAATTAAAAGTTTGATCGCATTCACCTTAATTTTCGTACTTGTTTCAATTGTTTTTATTTATCATAATACTATAGCAACTAAACAGAACAGTAGTATTCTAACCTTTCAAAATAAAGCGTTGACCTCTGCATTATTAGCGGATGATATCAAACTTTCTGTCGTTCAAGTGCAGCAACATTTAACGGATATTAGTGCAACAAGAAGTCTAAATAGTTTAGATGGAGGATTTAAGCTAGCACATGAATTTGCTGATCTATTTTATAAGGATATTGCGGAATTTCTTATATTAAACCCAGAGATGAAGATAGAAATAAATGAAATTAAAGCTTTATTTAAGATTTATTACCTCACAGGAGAAAAGATGGCACTGGATTTTATTGATGGTGGACCTGCAAAGGGAAACTTATCCATGCCTGCTTTTGACGTTTATTCTGATGCTATCAATAGTAAAATTGATCAAATTCAAAAGAGACAATTGGCATTGATTAATAATAATATGGCTGGAATAATACAGTCCAACAGAACAATGATCCATAATACTTTTGTTTTTGGAATTTCAGTAATATTGCTCGGAATAGTTATTGCATACCTTCTCTATCGTTCAATAACGAATCCGACCCTAAAACTAATTAGGATTGCTGAGACTATTTCCAAAGGAGATTTGAGCAAACCTATTCTTTCACAATCTAACAATGAAATCGGAAAACTTTCTCAGTCCTTTGAAAGAATGAGAGAAAATTTAGATAAATTACATGATGATCGGTTAAATTTAATTGGTAAAATGGCTTCAAGTATGGCACACGAAATACGAAACCCATTAACCTCTATCGCAGGATTTTTAAAATTGATAAGGCATGATATAAATAGCGGCAGACAAACACAAATACAGAGATATCTGGATGTTATAGATGATGAATTTAAAGCAATAAATATGCATATAACTGGGTTTTTGAGTTTTTCAAGAAATAACGCTTTTGAAGAAGAAAAAGTAAAGATCTCAGTTACACAGCTAATTCATTCAACAGTTTATTTACTAAATCCACGATTAAGTAATGAAAATATAAATCTGCTTTTAAAAGGCGGAGAAGATTTATATTTTTTTATTCAGAAAATTTCAATACAACAAGTTTTATCGAATATTATCAGCAATGCCATTGATGCGTTAATTTCAGTGAAGATGGATAGAGTCATAAATATAGTTTGCATGGAAGATGAAGAGTGTGTTCAAATACATATAAAGAACAATGGGCCACAAATTCCAAAAGAAATAGAAGATTCGCTATTTCTTCCTTTTATAACTAACAAAGAAAGTGGCACTGGATTGGGTTTGGCAATATGTAGAGAGATTATGACTAAAAATAACGGTAAAATAGAGTTTCAGTCAAATGAACAGGAGACAAACTTTATTTTGTCTTTCAATAAAGGCTCAACACCAAAATCAGTGCTTGACAGGTGACGGGAAGGACAGAAAGCCGTTATATCCTAATAGAGGGATTTTCCCCCTCTATTTCTGTGCCCGGCACCCCGTTTGGGTAATTAGAAGGGATTTCGCCCGCTAATTTTGAGGATTTACCTCGTTGGGGCGGCATGGCTAAGATTAGTGGGATATTTTCCCTTTCATCTCAAAATAAAGTCGTTTCGGTCGGTATTAGCGGGCATTTTCCCCTCTAATTCGCCGAAGGACTGGTCCGCAACCCCAAATCGGCTACTGTAAGGTGTAATTCCCCAAACCCGGTGAGCATCAGGCGAAGTTAGATCGAAATCGTCCCCGGTACAGTGAAGCAAACGGAAAGTCTAGCACTGATTTTTAGAAAGAGCCTCAATAAATCATAATTTTAATTTTGAAGGGGGAAATAATAAATTGAATCAAGCCTTATTAATCATTGATGCTCAACAAGAATTAATAGATGGGAATCAAGAAGAAAGTGCAGTATTTAATAAAGAGCAACTAATTCAGAATATTAATATAGTAATTAAAAAAGCAAAAGATGCCGATGTAAGAATTGTGTTTGTAAGGGATCTCGATGTAGCTGATGGAAAAGGTGCAGGTTTTCAAGTGCATAATGAAATCAATATGCCTTCGGATGCCAAAATATTTGATAAGTCAGCAACAAATTCTTTTCATGGGACGGGGCTTCTACAATATCTGAACGATCAACAAGTTGAACATGTGGTCATTATGGGCTGTAAAACACAGTACTGTATCGATACTGCAGTAAGAACAGCTACTGTTAGTAACTTGGATGTAACACTAGTCGGTGATGGACATTCAACTACTGATAATGATGTTTTAAGTGCAGAACAAATCATCAAGCATCATAATAAAACATTACATGGACACTACAATGTTGAACACTTTTCAATGGTTAGAATTTCTGAGGAAAACTTGTTTCTTCCAACACATGACTCGTATAGGTAATGTATACCTAAGCGCCTTCAAAGGCGTTTTTTTCTTTGTGTATGGTTCATGTATTGCAGAGTACTCTTCAAAACTTATAAAATAAACAAACTAATGCACTGCTCTACTTGTCTTATACCATTCTTTTAAGTTGGCATAGAATATATCAACCCTAAGAAAAGGAGTGGTATAAATGGCAAACAGTGATGTACGTCTTGCGCTTTGGTCTGGCACCAATTTTTCCGTTCGTAGAATTTTATTCAGACGTGGAGGGGTTGCAGTTCGTGATCTTGGAGCTTTTCGATTTAACAACGTACTCTCAAGTTTCAGACTTAGAAATGTTGTGCAGAGCTCTGAAGTAACACTTGTACTTTTTTCGCGAATTAACTTTCAGGGATCATTCCGTGTGTATCGTGGAAGCCAAAGTGTGGCAAACTTGGGCAATTCCAACTTTAACAATGTCACATCTTCGTTTGTTTTGGTAGGTCGCAACCTTACAAATGCTGAAATTTCTCAAATCCAAAATACCAGTAGACCTCCTCAAGATGTCCTTATTATCAGACAATAATACTACTAAAGAACAAGGAGAGCTTATTGCCATTACCTTGTGTGTGAACTAGACCATAGAGACCAAACGTAGAAGTTATACGATTGGTCTTTATTATTGTACTGTTGAAGGATAATATTAAATTTTTTGTAGGTTATAAGACGATCGAATCCGTTCGCTGGTGAAGATTTCAACGATGCCAAAAGTAAAGGACTGATGTTCGATCCTACTACTATTATTCATGATAAAATGCTTAAACGTCTTCAAGAAATACACTTAGTTATTACCAAAGAACTCTGTAGTAGGTTGGCGGGGGGGGATGGATATTCTCAAGAAGGCTTATCCAGAATATTTTCATCCAACACATGACTCTTATCGGTAACAATAAAGGAAAGTGGACGGAAATGTAGGGGGGGAATATCTCACTTCGTTGCTGGATTAATTGGAATGAATTTTGGAATTAAGTAATTAACAAGTCTAATCAAAAAGAGGGTGTATTTTCATTGAGAAAAGTGGATATCGAAGGTTTACTGTACTGTGGTGTGATGGGCTTAGTATTTGGTTTGGTAGTTATTTTAACTATAGTATTAGGAAGAAGAAAGAGAACCTTTACCAAGTCTTTGTTTCAGTCAATTGGATTGGCTGTTCTTCTATATAGTATTGCGTGTCTGTGGTGGTTTTCATTTGTTCAAGTAAATACCGGGATTCTGTACTTTATCAATAAAAGCCTAGAACACCCCTACCTCTATAGGTTGGGGATGAATCGGCGGTTTTAGAAACCGAACATATGTGCTAATATATCCCTAGAACCCTTTTGAAAGGAGATGTGTGGCATGCTGGCATCGGATCCAGATTTTGGTACACAAAAACGTGTCCATAAAGCCTATAAGTACCGAATCTATCCGACAAAGGAACAACAACAACTCATCCATCAGATGTTTGGCTGTTGCCGTTTTGTGTTCAATCATTTCTTGGGACTATGGAACAATACCTATGCGACAACAGGAAAGGGCTTATCCTACAACACCTGTGCCACACAACTTCCAGCTCTCAAAGGGCAGTTTGATTGGCTCAAAACGGTGGATAGTATCGCCTTGCAATCCGCCGTTCGACACATGGCAGATAGCTTCGGCCGGTTCTTTAAAAAACAGAATCAGGCTCCACGGTTTAAAAGCCGTAAGCATCCCGTGCAAAGCTATACTACGAAACAGACCAACGGCAACATTGCCATTAAAGAAAACAAACTTAAGCTCCCGAAGCTCGGTTGGGTTCGGTTTGCCAACTCCAGAGCCTTAGAGGGACGTATCCTTTCTGCCACCGTGCGACGAAATGCGGCTGGTAAGTATTTTGCATCCATTGTCTGTGAAGTTGACATACATCCCCTGCCGCAGAACAAGAAGGCGATTGGCATAGACCTTGGACTCAAGGAGTTTGCGGTCTGCTCCGATGGATTACGTGTGGCCAACCCAAAGTGGTTTCGCCACTACGAGAAGAAGTTAGCCTTCTGGCAACGCCGCATGGCTCGTCGCACGAAAGGCGGCTCCAATTGGTTGAAAGCCAAGCAGAAGGTTGCCCAAATCCACGAGAAGATTGCGAACGGTCGCCATGATTTTTTGCACCAACTCACCACCAGGCTGATCCGTGAAAACCAAACGATCAGCATAGAAAATCTTCGTGTAGCCAATATGCTCAAAAATCATAAGCTGGCGAAATCGATTGCCGATGCGTCCTGGAGCGAGTTCGAACGCCAAATTACATACAAGGCGAGTTGGTACGGACGGACGGTTAAGATCGCTGACACCTTCGCACCCACCAGCCAAACGTGTCATGTGTGCGGCTTCATCAACCAAGAAGTGAAAAACCTTTCGGTGAGGCAGTGGACCTGTCCATGTTGTGATGCACTTCATGATCGGGATGAGAATGCTGCACACAACATCATACAAATGTCAAAATAGCAGGATACATTCAACTGTGGGAACCACAGGGATCGCTTGGGATTCGATTTTCCATGTTGGGAAATAGAATTATCACAACTCTGCTTCATTAGAAGCAACTACCCAAGAATCCTCCACCTCTACAGGTGGCGGGAGTGTTCAATTCACTCACATTTGCACATCATTCCAAGATATAAGGATGAACCATTAGTTGGAAAAGACTTAAGAAGTTTTCTTGGAAAAGAAGATAATCGCAGACAAAGTTTAGTGTGAATAATTCGAATAGCTTACTTTAACTTGGGGGGAAACGATTGAGAGAGATCAATAATACTGGATATATTGCACAGTTAATAGGCGGTAATGAAATATGGGAACCCTTGTGGGGACTAAAAACAAGATTAACTGAAACTGAATCCGAGTTACTCCAATCCTCTCCTGTCCGCAGGTTGCATTTCATACATCATAACGGTTGTAGCTACATTAACACACAACATGTCGCAACACGGCTGCAGCATACCCTGGGAGTGTTTTCCTTAGTAGCCTATTATTGTCCTTATTGGTATGAACTTCGGATTGCAGCTTTGTTACATGACATTGGTCATAGTCCCTTTAGCCATGTTCTAGAACAGATTGAAGGGATTGATCATCATAGAAGAACCCATGAAATACTACATTCCTCTGAGATTAGCTCAATTCTATCTAAATACAACTTTGACCCTGGTCTGATATTAGATTTAATAGAGGGAAACATAACAAGTCCCTTACGAAATAAGGATAATAAAGTCCATTTGGACCATCTAGATTCATGGGTAAGGAGTGCTCAAATAACAGGACTTCTAACGTCTCCTACTCTGTTGTTATCTAAAATAAAAGTAGAAGGCGATTATATTTCAATGGATTTTGAAACTGCCGAGTTAATATTGCAATTCATTATTTCCGAAGCAAAGTTTCATTGTTCAGAAGCTAATATTGGACCGAATGTAATTCTAAAGCATTTAGTAACTACTTTAATCGATCAAAAAGCAGTAACTGTCGAGTCTATAAGTAAGATGACGGATTCAAGACTAGAATCATTATTAATAGACTGTAAGCAGACATCAGTGGAAACGGATCGTTTATTTTACCGTCCACATGAAATAAGGGTAACTCGCAGCGAAAGAGTTAGTGCTTCAACTGAATATGTCTTTGTTCTTAATAAACTTTATTTATCGGAACCTTTGATTTCTAAAGGACTGGGATCCGTTCATTCCCTCACATCATATCCTATTCTTGAACAATTGAGTTCCTTCTTAGGGACGTATTATATTTATTGGAATAGAAACGATAATTGACTTACGATTATGTAGTAACTATAATGGTTACAACGGTGGTGATAATCTTGAAGCAAATAAGTACTCGCTTTTCGATGGCAGTTCATATCCTTTCCCTGATTGCGATTAGTTCGAACGAAGTGACTGGGGACTATATTGCGGGTAGCGTAAATACAAATCCAGTAGTAATTCGTAGAATTATCAGTATGTTAAAAAGGGCGGGGTTAGTGGATGTACGTCCTGGGATAGGAGGAGCTTTTTTACTCAGAGCACCTGAGGTGATTACGTTGCTCGATATTTATCGATCCGTAAATTTGATTGAAGATAACCAATTATTTGGTGTTCACGAAGAATCTAATGTGCGATGCCAAGTCGGACGTAACATTGAGAAGGTTCTTCAATCCGAATTGAAAGAAGCTCAATCCGCTATGGAACTCAGGTTGGCTCAGACGACTTTGAGCCAGATCACAGCTAGGTTCAAATAAATGAGAGCTCGTTAAGAGCTTTTATTTTATAAATTCGTTGTAACTTAAGTGGTTATATCTAAAAATGAATTCAACAAACTAATTTCTTGGAGGTAAGAAAAATGAAAATGTTAATAACAGGTGCAACAGGGAAATTGGGAACAAAAGTTGTAGAATCTTTATTGAAAACTGTACCAGCGAGTCAACTGGCTGTTAGTGTACGAAATCCAGAAAAAGCCGAAGGACTGCAAGCTCGAGGAGTAGAGGTTCGGTATGGAGATTTTGACCGCCCCGAAACATTGGATACTGCATTTGCAGGAATCGATCGGTTATTACTCATCTCGGCAGATGGGGACAACGAAACAAGAATTCGGCAGCACACGAATGCGGTAGCTGCAGCTCAACGAGCGCAAGTTGGATTTATTGCATATACCAGTGCAACGAATGCAAGTGAGAGCGCACTATTCCTTGCTCTTGTACACCGTGTCACCGAAGAAGCCATTCTCAAAACGGGAATTCCATATACCTTCTTACGTAACAATTGGTACTTGGAGAATGAGATTGGGAATATTCAAGGCGCTATTGCAGGTAATCCATGGGTAACCTCTGCTGGCACTGGTAAGGTAGGTTGGGCACTGCGAGAAGAATACGCGGAGGCAGCTGCAACAGTATTGGCGGGGATTGGACACGAAAATAAGATCTACGAGCTTGCGGGTAAACTGATGACACAAGAAGAACTAGTCACTGCAATTGGATCGGTATTAGGTAAAGAAATACTTGTGCACCAGGTCGATGATGCCAAGTTTGCTGAAATCATGACAAGCGCTGGTGTACCCGAATTCGTTATCCCAATTCTCGTAGGTATTCAGAAAGGCATTCGGGAAGGTACATTGGAGATTGAAAGTAACGATTTGGAAAAACTGCTCGGTCGTCCAGTTACGCCAATCAACGAGGCTCTGATTCAAATCATTAACGATATATCTTAAACATCATAAGAAAATTGAAATCCGACCTTCGTAAATCGAGGTCGGTTTTTTAATGTTTTCAATGCTCCCATGGTATTTTGCTCTATATAGCAAAATCGCTTGCCTTGGAGTTAACTCCAAGGAGTAAACTATATTGGAAGGAACAATATCTTTTGGAGAGTGGGGAACTATCAAATGGAGTATGTAAAACTTGGGAATTCCGGCTTAGATGTCTCTAGGCTTTGTCTTGGCTGTATGAGCTTTGGTGAAGAGGGACGATGGGTTCATCAATGGGTACTTGATGAAGAGCGCAGTCGTCCAATTATTAAACAAGCTCTTGAGATGGGCATCAATTTTTTTGATACGGCGAATGTATATTCAGATGGAACAAGTGAGGAAATTGTTGGACGAACTTTAAAGGATTATGCTAATCGAGATGAAATTGTCCTAGCGACGAAAGTTCATTTCCGCATGCATCAAGGTCCAAATGGTTCAGGACTTTCCCGAAAGGCAATCATGAGTGAAATTGATAAGAGTCTTAAGAGACTAGGAACAGATTATGTGGATCTGTATCAAATTCACCGCTGGGATTACAATACTCCTATCGAAGAGACGATGGAAGCGTTGCATGATGTGGTTAAGGCTGGGAAGGCAAGATACATTGGGGCTTCTGCCATGTATGCGTGGCAGTTTCTAAAGGCATTACATGTAGCTGAGAGAAATGGGTGGACCCGATTTGTATCCATGCAGAATCATTTAAACCTCGTGTACCGTGAAGAGGAGAGGGAGATGCTGCCGCTTTGTAAGGAAGAAAAAATCGGAGTTATTCCATATAGCCCGCTCGCTTCTGGAAGATTGACGCGTGATTGGTCAGAAACAACATATCGTTCCGAGACCGACCAAGTGCAGAAATCTAAATACGATGCGACTGCAAATACTGACCTATTGATTGTAGAGCGGGTTGCAGCAATCGCAGAAAAACGTGGCGTTCCCCGCGCTCAAATTGCACTTGCCTGGTTGTTGCAGAAAGAACCAGTAACAGCTCCCATTATCGGTGCAACGAAAATATCTCATATCGAAGATGCTGTAGCTGCTCTTTCAATTACGTTAACACCTGTAGAAATTGCGGAGCTGGAAGAGCCGTATGTTCCTCATCCGATAGTTGGTCCTATTCTGATACAATCTGAAAGAGGGAAGTGAAATGTGCATGTTGATAGCAGAAGTAAGTCGAAAATATGATTTATCACAGGATACTCTCCGCTATTATGAACGCATCGGACTTATCCCACGGGTTACACGCAATAAAAGCGGAGTAAGGGATTATACGGAAGAAGACTGCAGGTGGGTTGAATTTATTAAATGTATGCGGGGCGTAGGTCTTCCAGTTGAGATATTAATTGAGTATGTAGGCTTGTTTCAACAGGGTGATGAAACGATGGATGCTAGAAAAGAACTCCTGATCGAGCAGCGTATACAGCTCGTAACAAGAATGGAAGAGATGAAGAAAGTGTTAGAACGTATGGATGATAAAATTGCAAGATACGCACAGACAGTTCTTGAAAAAGAAAAAACTCTAAACAGGCCTCAAGTATAGAACTAACCTCAATTGAGAAAAATATGGGAGAGATATAAACAGAATAGGAGTGAGTATTTGGAAATCACACTAGGAGCAGATGAGGTAATTAGTCGAATTAAGCAATTACAATTAAATGGAGAAACAATTAGTAAAAAACAAGTGAAGCAGAATGATCCTGAGTTAATGCGCAATGCATTGTTTTATTTTCCGAGTTGGGACCATGCATTAAAAAATGCAGAGATATCGTAAATGCGTGGCTGAGCAACCAAGAGTCGAGGAGCTTGCAGGGGTATAACCATGCAACCCCTCGTTTTTTTTGACACTTGGTTTGAGAAAGCAAAGAATATTGATACAGTAGTAGTTGAATTTGTCCAAGGTGAACCCTTGGAAGGTGGATGGTATGGTTTAAAGATTGGATTTCGAGAAGAATTACAATCAAATATTCCTCTATGTTAATTTGGGTTATAGTCCATACATTCAGAACGGACGGCGCATATCATGTATTAGGAAATCAAAAAGGAGGGGAAATCAATGGGATGTGCTGAAGTTGGACACGGATTTACTTCTACGGCTGCAATTTTGGTTCTTTATATTTTGTTGGTAATTATTTTATCTGCTGGTTTCTTTGTTTAATAGCAAGATCGTATAAAGTAAGAACAAGAGCCTACACTCCTAGGCTTTTGTTCTTTTTTTAGTTCAGCCCGCTTTTTTGCTTTTGCGATCATATCTGGGCGAATATCTATACCTACTACATCATGACCCTGAGCAGCTAAATAACAAGATGTTCTGCTAGTGCCATATCAAAATATTCCATGTATTGAATTTTTCGAAATGCCTAGCCTTAACATGAAATTATTAATTATACACATTTGAAAAACATTACATGTATAGTATTATAGAACCAGGTCTTTTAAACTACTTCACTCAAGTTCTTGGGATTCTTCATTAAATATTGGTTAACAAAAATAGACATAATTTTGTAGTATTACCAGGAGGATTTGAGATGGAAAAAGTGCTGATTGTCGATGACGCAGCTTTTATGCGTTTGAGTCTGCGAACACTATTAGAAACAAATGGTTACCAGGTGGTTGGGGAAGCAGAAAACGGAACAATGGCTATTCGAAGATATATCGAGTATAAGCCTGATATTGTTACAATGGACATCACCATGCCTGGTTGCACAGGAATTGAAGCACTAAAAGAGATCCTGAAAATAGATCCAAAAGCAAACGTAATTATGATTTCTGCTATGGGTCAAGAAAGATTAGTAAGAGATTCAATTATCGCGGGTGCTCAATCCTTTATAGTGAAACCTTATAATGAAGAACCTGTACTTAAGACAATTAAACAAATTGTTGAGAGAGAAATAATAGTCTAAGAAATTAAAGAGGAAACAAAGCATAGTTGCTTCTGAGATAGGTGCTGTCGAGGAATATACTATATTGACAAAAATCTCTCACGTACACTTTACAATTCCAGTAGGGAGAGTGCTATGATATCAGAAAAATTAAATATTGAGCAATGTATTAAGGGAGATATTCTTGCAAAAGATGTGTTTTCTGATACAGGATACCTATTAGTTGGGGCAGGAACAACCCTAAGTGAATTTATAATTTCAAAGTTATATGAACTTAGTATTGATAGTATTCAAGTATTGAGACAAATACCTGAGCAGAAGAAAAATGGTGAGACTAAGCAAAAGTTCTTAGAAAAATATGGAGAAAGTGTAGTGCTAATTAAAAATTTAATTGCTGATTTAAATTCTGGTAAGAATTTGGAACTTGAAGAAGTTGAAGCCATTTCTAATATTTTAATGGATCATTTCAAAGAAAGCGATATGATTGTGAAATTTATGCAAGAATTACGAAGTGCTGACGAATATACGTTTTACCATTCCATAAATGTTGCATTCTATTCGATGTTGATTGGAATGTGGTTAGGTCAACCAAGGAATGAGATACAAAAAATCGTTCAAGCTGGTTTGCTACATGATATAGGGAAGGTTAACGTACCATATAATATTTTGAATAAACCAGAAAGATTAACAATAGAAGAGTACGAAATCATCAAAAAACATCCAATGTATGGATTCGAAATGCTCAATAAAATAGAGGGTATTGATTCAGATATTAAGCATGCGGTCCTCTACCACCACGAAAGAATGAACCGTACAGGGTATCCTTTTAAGTCCTCCCCTGAAGATATAGGGTTATATCCCCGTATTATAGCTGTAGCTGATGTGTTTGATGCTATGACTTCAAATAGAGTCTACAAAAAAAGAAAAACACCGTTCGATGCTTTTGAAATGTTTCTAAGGGTGGGGTTTTCTGAATTTGATATATCAGTTTTGAATACTTTTCTAAATCAAATACCAAAATATCTTGTGAGTGCAAATGTTTTGTTAAGTAATGGTAAAATAGGACAAATTGTCTATGTACCACCTCAAGAAATAACCAAACCAATAGTCTCGACTGAATCAGGGTTCATTGATTTATCCATCAGTACCACAATAAAAATAGTTGAAATGTTGTAAACACTAAAAAATAAGTTATTACACTTGTATGTGTTAGCAAACTCAAAAGATACTAACCTATCCGTTAGTGTCTTTTTGTCCTTCAATGGTAATACTGGGTACGATTCTTACTAGCGAGAAGTAACCGTTTCATTAGAAGAATCAATAAGGTGGGATCCTACTTGCTTAACATGGCTTCATCTGATATGGGCAAAATGCTGAACAGCCACCTCTGCCTCATCGTTGCGAGGTGGAGATGGCTGTGTCCATATACTGCTGTCATTGCCGTGAGGATAATCTCTCCGGCCTTATTCTTTAAAATTCTCTGTCCGGTAATTGTGTTACATAACTGTCGGACAGATGCAGGAGTTCCAAAGCACGGTTGAATTCATCTTCTGTAGATTTAAGCGATTGGTTGCCGTCGCCAGATAAGGTATAATGCTGGCCGTCCTCGAACCCGCTGCCGGATAAGAAAAGCTCTTCGTTATTGACGAAGGATCCGGTCGGTAAATAATAGCGCTGTGGCAGCAAATTATAGGCGGTCTGATTCATCAAATCCTGTCCAAAATGAATATGGTTCTCCAGAGAAACGCCTAATAAATTCGATACCGTCGGTAGAATATCAACCTGTCCGCCCAGTTGATTATTTACGCTTGGAGTCGCAACCCCACCAGAAGCCATGATAAGTGGAATATTAATCAGATCGCGCTCTGTATACACATGTCCCAGTATTTCCTCCATCAAGACTTTATCTTCATCTTTCATCGAGAAAATGGGGAGTCCGCGATGATCGCCGTACAATACGACTAGGCTATCATCCCATACACCGTTTTGCTTAAGTTCTGCGATAAACTGGCCAAGCGCATAATCTGCATAATTCTGGGCTCGAATGTAATCACCAATGAAGGTTCCCTCGTATCGTTCGGGCAACAGCATTTGGTATTTGCTTTCCGGAATGGAGAACGGATTATGCGATGACATCGAAATGACCTGCGAATAGAAAGGTTCGTTACTGTCATTCATTCGGGCCAGTTCAGCAGCTGTCTTCGAATATAGTACTTCGTCGGACGCTCCATAAAATACAGTATCGTCTTCGCCGAAAAAGGCCTTGTCATAGTACTGATTAAATCCCAGCGCCCTGTATAGCTCACCACGATTCCAGAAATCAACTTCATTCGTATGAAAGGTTGCGGTGTCGTAACCTTGCTCCTCAAGAAGTTTAGGTAAGCTTGGAAGTTCCTTGGGAGCGTATAACTCCGTAGCGGGACCATTCGGCGGAACATAAAAGGAAGTGTTCACGATAAATTCAGCATCGGAGGTGTTGCCTTGCCCGACTTGCTGGAAGAATCGTGGGAAATAGATACTGCTGTCCGCAAGCTTATTCATATTCGGAGTGATTTCATGTCCATCAATCGACAAATGGATTAAGAAGTTTTGAAAAGACTCCATTTGAATGATGATCAAATTCTTACCTTTGGCGGCTCCATATAAGAGCGGTTTGGACTGAGTTTGAATGCCTTTGGTCTGATCAATGACAGATTGAGTAATTTGGGAGAACTCGATCTGCTCTTCCTCTTCATCTGCAAGAAGGGCGTAAGCTTCGTAATTCAGAATGCCCATTTGCTCGGCTTGGACATTTTCATTCATACTGGCCTGATTCGGGAAGATATTCATCATACATATAGCCAAGGATATACAGAACAAGGCAGCGACTACTCTCCGGTTGCTAGGGCGTGACATGGATTTTTTCCAGGCCAGTGCTTTCTTCCGGCTGAGCATAACCAGGCTGATAATAATAATATCCAGAAAAATAAGCATATATTGAGGATGAATGACTGCAAAAATACTCTTCTTGACGGCTCCCACTTGCTTGGCCTGGCCGATCACCTGTGAAGTAGCTATAAAACCAAAGTGATTATGGTAGACAATCAAGGAGAAGAACAAAATAGTAATCAATAAATTGACGAACATGTAGATATGAATCTTCCGTTTCGTGGCGAACCATTCAATCAAGCAGAAGATGATGAGTATAAAAGGAATCTCCTTGAACCATGTACTCCAGGTTGGCCCGTCTTCGAACAAGTAATACCAGGCAAAATAACTTTTCGCAAGCATTATCAAAGAGAAAAACAGTATGGATCTTTTGCTGAGAGTGCGAGGTACCTTCAACCGCATTGCTTATGCGCATCCTTTGCTTTGAAATTAGTCATTCTACTTTAACTAATACATTCTATTACATAGAAGGTTTCATAATCAACTATAAAAGATTACTAGAAATTTCTACATAATACACAGGATGGACTATTCCTATATCGCCAAATATGATGGGGGATTTTCAAACGAACAAGAGGAACACAGAATGTCCCACGCTTGAACGACGGGAAACGAAAGTCTTCACTACACGAACGGCAGGTTAATTCAACGGCTGCATTGAATAGTTATAGATAGCAAATTTAAGAAATGTAACTGAAAGGGAAGAAGTTAATGGGGATAAACTCAAAGGTAGAAAGAAAGAAAAGCTATGGTGGTCGGTGACAGTTTCTGATTCATTTCACGTAAACGCAGCTGCATCAAACGTGAATGCGGTTAACGGAAGTATCATTCAGCATCCTTACTTAACCATCCAGGTCCTTAAGGAGAAAAAGCCGATATACATTCGACCAGGCATGACCAAGCAGAAGGTAGATCAATTACTAGGTAAGCCTATTGAAATCGAATACCCGGGCTTCAGAGGCTACGCCTACGGTAACAGCACCTCAACGATACATGTCACTGTTGGCTATCTTAACGGTAAAGTAGCCTCTATTTATACTTCGGGTTACGAAATATCTTTAAATGGCCAATTTAAGTTTGGAACCCCTTGGAAGAACGTCTTGACGAAGCTCGGACCGCCTTCTCAAGTCAAAGAGAATACATATGATTATGTCTTTCAATTGATAAACGGAAAACTCAGACGGATTTATGGTACGGCTATTCAAGAAGGAAAGGGTAAAACGGACGTTTACACGTTAAGATTCTACATCAGTGAGTCAGGTAATGTCCGAGGGATATCTGTCGTTCAGGCAGCCTGATCCAACCAAACCAACCTTTACAGAGGAAGAAATCATTGGCATTAGTAATGGAAAAGAAAAGCCGATTTCGCTGGGTATGCATCGTGAAACAGTAGAAGCAACAAACGGTAAGCCTGATGGACAACTTTCCTATATGGTTGACATGGATACGACGGAACGGTATCCGTATATTATCGCGGAGATATCGTAGCTGCGATTCTTGTTGATCCTTCACCTGAAGTGCAAACCAATAAAGGGCTTCGAATGCCGGCGAGCCGAAAAGAAGTGATTCGTATCTATGGAGAACCTGCATTCAACGACCAAGACAGCTTAACCTACAACTTCGAAGCTGTAGGTGATCGGTTACAAGCGATGAGTATGTTCAAACAACTAGATAACAGGTATTGGAAGAATATAAAATACTCATTAACCTTCCTTACAAATGAGTCCAACCTTGATCAAATTGAATACTTTATTCTCCATGATTTTGATTTTTTTTTTACGATGAGTACACGAATAAGCAGATCACCATACCAAAAAGATGAGGTCGTTACTGAAGAACTACCTCATCAAAAAATTGATCAGTAAAGGGAAATTAAATTAGTACTTAGTATGGCTACTGACAATCTAGATGAAATAAATTCAGTACCATCCCATGTCAAAAGGTTTTCTACGTACCCTAATGTATCCGAATTAGTAGTGCCGATAATTCGTTGAATAGCAAGTAAATCATAACTATTACTTTTTTCGTTTGTAACAATGGGATATAACGCACCTAAAGCAAGAACCTCTCCTTTTACGGGTTGTTTTAGTTTGCCATCTTCGTTGTAGTATTGTGATAAATATTCTTCGCCCTTGTAGCTAATGTCAATAGTGAATAGCACGTTAAATTGGGGATTCCCGATGCTTACCTTGTAAAAATCCTCATAGTTTACCTTGAATTTATATTCAGTGTTGTATTTTTCAACATTAAACATTTCTTGTAGATTGTTATCCTTAAAGGAATACACATAGAATATGCCATATCCGCCGCTTCCTCCAGAATCAATACTTATTAAAATATCCGCTACGCTATCCTTAGAAAAATCCCCCAGAAATAGTCTAGCATTATATCCCGCATTGTATTGAAGATTTACCGTTGTAGTTTTGTTAGAATGTCCATCTTGGATAACAAGTGTAATCTGATCAGCAAAGTCTCCAGTTCCTTCTGGTTTATTTCCGTATAAATATAAGTTATCTATTGTGCCGTCTCCAGTTACATCTGCTTGCTTCATATCCAGTAAAGTAATGTTTCTGGAATGAGTCAAGTTACCATACCCACGGTCTCGGTATATTTGGTTTAAATATTGGCGTGGAGTTCCAAAGTAAATCTTTTGTCTATATTGCGGATTATTGGATTCATAATATATATAGATAGGGGCATCAAACAATACAGGATAATTAGCGTAAAAGTATTGGTTTCCATAAACAATTCCTTTTATAGCTGCGTTCATTTCTTTTTTGAATAGGTTAAAACGAAATTCAGCAGTAATATCAGACATATATATTCCTCCATGAAAATTGGGTTATAATCCATACATTCAGAACGGACGGCGCATATCATGTCATAGAAATCAAAAAGGAGGGGAAATCAATGGGATATCCTGAAGTTTGTCACGGATTTACTTCTACGACTACAATTTTGGTTCTTTATATTTTGTTGGTAATCATTTTATCTGCTGGTTTCTTTGTTTAATAACAAGACCATATAAAGCGTATTAAGCAAGAACAAGAGCCTATACTGCTAGGCTTTTGTTTTTTTAGTATGGTGACTTATTTATTTAGTTCCAATCACAAGAATATATCCGATGTATTCTTCATAACTGTCCATTATATTATTGTACTTACTTATTACTTCCCAAATGGAGAGGTCAAGAAAGGAACCCACATCAATTTGTTGATAATAGTCTGGATGCTCAAAAAGATCCTCACTTGATTTAGGAAACATGAAGGGACCCTCAATCTGTGAACGAATAAACCCAATGGTTTTTACTAAAGCGGACCAATCCTTAATGTCCCATAGCTTCTCAACGTGATAAAATTTTGTGATTTCTTGATTGATTTCTGTAGACATGGGTTTTCGTTGGATCATTTCTCTGTCAAAAAGTTGGCCTCCAGGCCGCAAAACCCTGTAATATTCCGATAATGCCTTCCCCGTATCGGTGAATATAGATACAGACTCGACAAGAATCACATCAAATGATTCGTCAGGAAATGGCAGTGAAAGGGCGTCTCCTTCCAAGAAATTTACCGTTGCATTCTCTTTTTCAGCCCGCTTATTTGCTTTTGCGATCATATCTGGGCGAATATCTATACCTACTACATCATGACCCTGAGCAGATAAATAACAAGATGTTCGGCCTGTGCCACAACCCACTTCAAGAATTCGAGAGCTAGTGGGTAGGGGATATTGTTCAAATTGCTTTAAAGTGGCAGCAAATCCTCCAGGATGAGCGTTACCAATACCTAATTTGGCCAGCATGTCGAAATATTCCATGTATTAAATTCCTTTCATCGCAGGTTTTACCTTATAGTATGTAAGAAAATTAACTTTGCACCGCAGTTGAGGATTTTATTGACTAAGGACATTCCTTACCATTACAGGAGAGTATAAGCTAGGGTCGCACTATCTGGATTCTCCGAAAATGAAGTAGATACCATTTTTAACCTGCTGGAAAGAGTCAGGAAAAATGTTGAAAAAGACTGGGAGTTTGTAAAAAAGGGAAACAAAAGAAATTATTGATTCATTAAAAGGAGGACAAATAAAATGACTATAAAGAATTATCAAATACCTCTTCGGAATTCTATTTTATTTATTCATATTCGGAAATTGCTGGGTTTTAAAGATAAACGCTAATGAAATTCAAACTGAAATAATGGATAATGATTCGCTTGAAATCGAGAGGATTTATATAAAGAATAAATTTCTTAAACAGGGGCTTGGTAAATATCTAATAAATAAAGCTATAGAAATAGCGATAGAACGGAAAAAAGAAACGATCTGGCTAGGGGTTTGGGGAAAAAACGAAAGCGCAATTACCTTTAATTTTGGATAAGGAGAACAAATACTTATATGGACATTTTGCACGCCCTAATCCTCAGTGGAAGGATATTAGCAATCAAATTGTCTTAGCCATTTTTTATGGTCCGCATTGTTATATCTCTCCTTCATGGTATGAAACAAATAAAGCAGTTCCAACATGGAATTATGTAACTGTCCAAGTATACGGCGAAGTCGAACTTATTGATGATTAAAAAGAGTTAATGGAACGATTAAGCGCAGAATGAAGCAAGGAAAAGAGTCAGGAGCCAAGAAAGGCATGTGGACTAATGGTAAGCCGCCATTTCCCTACTATTATGATAAGAACACAAAATCGGTATTGGTGGATGATATAAAGCGGCCAATTTATAGGGCGATTGTTGAAAAATATCTGAGTGGAATCAACCTCGGGCATATCGCTATTTGGTTATCGGATAACAAGCTACCTACGCCATACAACATTAAGCGGGATGGAAGGGACAAAGGATGGTCCAATGTAACTATACAAAGGCTGCTATTGAGCGAAATTCATCTCGGCTACATCACTTACGGGAAAACACGAACAAAGCGTGGTCAAGTGGAGATTGTTCCTGAAGATGAACGAATTAAGGTCATGGGAACATGAGAAATTGAAGACACAGGAAGAACATGATGCCATCGTAGAGCGTTTAGTGAAGAATAGGCTGATGATGAATCCCAATAGCCGGAGAAATCTTTTTCCCCTGTCGGGACTACTCTACTGTGAGAAATGCGGCTGTAGAATACAGTTCAGAGTGGGCCAAAGCAAGAAACAAGGTCAATACTGGAGCGCATTATGTTATCAGCATTATAAGGATGGGAGCAAATGTGAGCAGAAGGGCAAGGTGTTGGACGATGAGTTTTTTAATGCTTTATATGAGCGTATCATCAATGTGGACCCGAACATTTTGTTGGAGATTGAACTACAAGGTCGCGGTTATTTATCAAGGCTAATTTAACTTTTCTCTTGTTGAATCAGTCTGAAAATAATACACCTCCGCTGTTGAAGGTGTTCTCATTGGATGACGGCGAGGATTCAAACACCGTTGTTATAAGGCGAATTTTATAGCAGGCGGATTATCTTGTCGTCAGAAATTTATAAAAAGCTTTATCTCACATCATTCATGATTTCATGCTTATAAATTTCAATGCCTACCACTTACAAACGTTTATACACCATACACCAAGTGAGTTTCAATCTTATGGAAGCATTCTAAAGAATAGCATTAGATTATCGCATACCCTACTTACACAATGTCTTATCCGCTACAAAGATATTTTCTATGATATAGTAGTCTTTGATTGTATGGTCGGGGCGGGTGCCTTGCCCGCTAATTTGTTGGGAATGTAGGAGGTACTTATGGAAGTTGAAAATCAAGTTTTTTCAGTCAAGCAGCCCCGGAAGAAAATCGTTAATATCATTATAGATGGGATTTCCGGTATCTTTCTTCCACTGGTGAATATTTTGAGCGCGGCGGGAATTATGAAGGGTTTGTTGGCTGCCGCAGTAGCATTAGATCTGTTAAACAATAAGGAAGGTACCTATTTGGTGCTGAATGCGATGGCTGACAGTCTGTTTTATTATCTTCCCGTTCTTCTGGCATTTACATCGGCTAAAAAATTCGGGGCAAACCCATTTAGCGCCGTAGTCATTGCCGGAGTGCTGTTGCACCCCAGTCTTAGCACTCTCTTTGGAGACGATCAAACGATTAACTTCTTTGGGCTAAGTATTACCCCTGTTACATATCCAGCCAGCGCGATTCCTATTCTTCTGGCGACGGGCTTGCTGCTATATATCGAAAGATTCTGTTTTAAAGTTTTACCCGAAGTTATCCGAGGCTTCTTCACCCCCTTATTTTCAATAATTATAGTCTCATCCATTACACTATTGGTCTTTGGTCCAATGGGTATGGTCGTGGGGGATGCGCTCGCAAAAGGATATAGCTTTGTGTATAATCTCAGTCCGGTCGGTGCGGGAATAGCTCTAGGGGGGGCCATCCAGGTGATGGTCATATTTGGACTACACTGGAGTTTGGTGCCGCTTGCTATAAACAATATTACAATCAATGGTTCGGATACGATTTTAGCCTTGATGGGTCCGGCTGCTTTCGCCCAGGCAGGAGCGTCATTGGCGGTTTTCTTTAAAGCCAAGGATAAAAAGTTTAAAACTCTGTCATTATCCGCATCGATTTCAGCATTATTCGGTGTCACAGAGCCCGCGATGTTTGGTGTGAATCTCCCCTTGCGTAAGCCGATGGTTGTCGTTTGCTGTGCCGGAGCCGTTGGCGGTGGAATCGCTGGAATCTTTCACTCGGCTGCGATTTCTTTCGCCTTCCCTGGATTGGCAACCTTGCCGGCTTATTTGGGGGACGGATTCAGCGGCTTCCTTATCGCCTGCGCGACGGGATTAGTCCTATCTTTTGTTGCAACCCTGCCATTAAAACTGGCTTTGGATCCTGCCGAACATTCAGTAAACGAGTAGATGTCGGAAATTGAATTTCTCGCTCAAAAAAGCTCCAGTCTGCATTACCTACGTGCAACATACGCTCAGATACTACCCCTAGGTAGTGTCTTTTTTTCTTCCAGAAAGATGGCACGTCGGTGAATTCCACTCATTTAAAAGGAGTACCAAAAATGTAGTTTCTTTCTTAATCTCCATCCCTCAACTCCTGTCCTCCACCTTAATTCATCCTTTTAGATCTTACCCTAACTAGACACTATTAATTATTGCTATAGCCACATCGTATCAATCGGTAAATAAAATACCCTTTTTAAAAAGCTACGATTTCCATCTTAAATATGGTAAAATAACCCTGAAAACCACATTTTAGGAGGGGTTATCATTGTATCTTCAGCATGCATCTTTAGTGGACATAAATAAAGGTTCATTAACTGAAAATTTGACCCATTTGTATAAACGTTACTCTAAAGTTGAACCATACATAAACGCTTTTATTCCAGAGGAAAATTTGGAAGCACGCTTTTTTAATGATGCGAACTGTTTATTGGAGAAGTTCCCCCATCAAGATAATAGACCCGCTTTTTTTGGCATACCTTTTGCAATTAAGGATTTGATGCACGTTAATGGTTTTCTAACTCGGGCAGGTTCCAAACTGCCCTCTGATGTTTTGACAATGAGCGAAGGATCCTTTATTTCAAATCTTCGATCAATGGGGGCAGTATTTGTAGGGAAAACTGTTACAGAAGAATTTGCTTATCATAGCGTAATACCTACCCGCAATCCACATAATATTGATCATACATCTGGCGGCTCAAGCGCTGGTTCAGCTGCTTCTGTGGCCGCTGGAATATGTCCCATAGCAGTGGGCACTCAGACACTTCGTTCTGTCATTGCTCCTGCCTCATTTTGTGGAGTGGTTGGCTTTAAACCAAGTTATGCTCGTGTTGCATTAGATGGGGTTATTTTACTGTCGCCATCCTTTGACACAATCGGATTTTTCACACAGGACATAGAAAGTATGCAATATGCAAGTTCTCATTTAATTCCTAATTGGCGATCCTTCCATTCAGATAAAAAACCTATTCTTGGTGTTCCAAGTGGTATGTATATGAATTTTATGTGCGATGAGGTTAGAGGTGCTTTCGAAAATCAGCTTAAATTATTGGAGCAAGCTGGGTATACCATTCGCAATGTAGATATGCCCTGGGATGATTCCTTCATAGCTGGTGATGCAATGATTAAAATGGTACAAGCCGAGATGGCGCAGGTTCACGAAATCTGGTTCCGAAAGTATGAGCATCTGTATGGCTCTTCAGTAAGGGAGGCCATTAAAAACGGTCAATCTGTGCCTTCTGAGGAATTAGAACAATACCGTGCTGGACAATTGAATTTAAGAATTGATTTGGAAAATACCAAAATAAAAAATGGCATTGACTTATGGGTTTCACCCGCTCAAGGAGGAGTAGCACCAAAAGGTTTTGAAAAGACAGGTTGGGCAGGGATGACAGCAGTCTGGTCTTACGCAGGACTTCCAACGATAAGTATACCCGTAGCTAAAATTGATGGCATGCCTTTAGGTTTCCAATGTATTGATAGTCATGGGAATGATGAAGCCCTATTATATTGGACAAAGGAAATAGAACGTAGTTTGTTATCTAAATAAGTTGTAAATTTAACATTTTAGTGTAAGTAAATAAAAAGGATATAATAATAACAATAATAATATAATAAAAAACATTACTAATTTATTGTAAAACAATATATCATATGATTAAATCATGTTGTCATTAAATGAGTGAGGTGTTTTAAATGAATGAATTTTTCTGGCTGGAATTGCAGTGCTTGCTTTGATGTATCTGGTTGCCTGAGATAGCCGTTAGAGATGCAAGAGTACTTCCAGATACGGCTTACTTCCTAATCCCCTTTTTAGTATGTGCATACGGACACTCAATAAACAGCGGGAAGAATAAACCTTAATTTTCACGTTTAAAGCTGTGCTATCTCCCTGCGATTTTCCCCAACCATTTGGGTAAACTAACTAACTGGTATGCGTGGAGTGAAGAAGCGTTTGATACCGCGAGAAGAGAAAATAAACCTATTTTCTTATCTGTTGGGTATTTGTAGTGGTGGAATAGTCAACCTGCCATTGGTGGCACGTCGGTAAATTCCACTCGTTTAATCTTAGTGTTCTCGTTACATTCCCAATTCAATTTCCGTTTCATTCTCTTATCTTTATTCCATTAATCTCTCGATGAACCTGAAATCATTCTTTTTCGAACCTCGGCCAAGTATATATGAAATACTCTGTACTTTTTTGTAACGATTGCACTAATGCAACCATCTCCTTCTGTGAAAGCGTCTAGTCGATAGGTAGGATAGAGAAAAGGTTTAAATTGTAAAAAATAGTAGTGAAATTGGAATTGGAACTTATAATAGTTATAGAAGATTAGTTCGATATTTACTACATTGTAAGGTGGGAGATAGGTGAAGAAGAAGGAGTTAATACGTATCTTTGATAAGCAAGCAACCTTATATGAGAAAAAAAGAGAAGGCCCAAAACAAAAACGTTGGCGTCAAAATCTTTTAAGTCATGCGAAGGGCGATGTGCTTGAATTGGCAGTGGGGGCAGGTGCGAATTTCCCATTTTATCCTTCCGGGATAAAGGTTACAGCGGCTGACTTTAGTGAGGCGATGCTTGAGAAAGCAAAAAGTGCGGCAAAACATCATCATATTGAAGTTGATTTTATTTGTTCTGATATTGAAGAAATGAACTTTTCCGATCAATCGTTCGATACTATTGTATCTACGTTATCATTTTGCAGTTATGATAATCCAAAAATGGTGTTAGATAAAATCAATCGGTGGTGTAGACCGAATGGGCAAATCCTTTTCATGGAGCATGGGATCAGCTCTAACCTTGCGGTTTCCGCTGTCCAAAAAGCACTTAATCCGCTTTTATATCGTGCCTATGGATGTCACCATACCAGGAACATTGTAGGACTGATCAGAGAGTCAGGTCTCAAAATCAATAAGGTGGAAAGCTACTGGCTTAACATGGTTCATCTTATTTGGGCGAACCCGAGGTAGTAACTAAATTATTATTGAAGTACTCAATTTGGATTGAAGCTGAACAGTGGGGTAATGGGAATGGAATATACATGATGGGAATATCGATGCAATAGTAACGTTTGAAGATTCAGAAACTCGTTGAAAAGAATCAACAAACTGGCGAGTGCTTACATGGTAAGTATTTTTGGGGAAGTGATATGGTACTTGTGGATGAATGTATTCGTAATCGCATTGATAATGAATGGCATCAGATCTATGGATATGCCTTTATCAGCTAAGAGGATATTTTCTGAACTGCTACTAACACACTTTGATTTACTTATTGATGTTTATAATTCTATAAATTCACATGATTACATAGCCTTAAAATATGTTGAAAACTCTTGGACTTGGTTAGAAATACAAGTTGATAATGATATCTTAGTATTAAGCGAGTTGAATTATGAGATAAGAATTAAAACAATTAATTTTATGAAGGATATTCAAGGAATAAACAGTAGTATCTTAGGTTCGGTCTTTTTTTCTAAGGTATCGAACTTCTATAATTTCCATAAGTTAGAGATGGACTAGCTGTGCGAAACTATGGTGAACGTATTAATGGGTTGCGGAGCACTCAAGGAACTTGATAGTCAACATGGAAAGATAAAGTCAATGCGAACTTCTTCATCCTATTTAAGAAAAAAATATTTAAATAACACTATACCGAAAAGAGACACTAACCAATAACCGTTAGTGTCTTTTCGTGTTTGCGCTCCTGCTGATTGTGAGTTCCCCGGAAAGTATATTGGAGAATCGTTATAAATTGACATTATCGGGTCACTAACATATAATCAATTCGAAAGTTATCGAAGTGTAATATCATTATAATCTCATAACAATGAAAGCAGGAGTTGATTGTATGAAAGTATTAATTTACGGTGCTGGGGTGTTGGGAAGTTATCTGGCCCATGTACTTGCAAGTGGAGGTAATGAGGTGACCATGCTTGCTAGAGGGAAGCGGTTGGAAGAACTTCGGAATGATGGGAATGTGATCCGCCATTATTTTCAATTGCATACTACGGTGGATAGAGTGAATGTCGTTAATATTTTGCGGCCGGAGGATGTCTATGATCTTATCTTTGTCGTGATGAAATATCCGGATTTCCAGGCGGTATTACCTGTTTTAGCAGCGAATCAGAGCAGGCATATTGTGATTGTGGGGAATAACGCCAGTCCTGGTGAGATGAGAGATTATCTACAGGCAAACAGTCCTGTGGAGAAAAAAGTAGCGTTCGCTTTTCAAATGAATGCGGGATGGAGAGAGAATGGTCGGATGGTGAGTGTGCGCGGTCCAAAAGTGCAGATGGTGATAGGCGGTTTGGGGGAAAAGCTGTCTTGGCGGCCGGTAATTGATCAAGCTTTTGCTAAAGCGAAGTATAAGCTTACTTATAATGATAGTATGGATCTTTGGCTGAAAAGTCACATGGTCATGATCCTGCCGATGAATTCCATAGGTTCTTCCTATGACGGCGACCTGCGCAAGGCCGCTAAAGACAGCAAGCTGCTGTATCAAGTCATTGATGCGTTAGATGAAGGTTTTCAGGTGCTTGAAACCCTCGGGTTTACGGTTACGCCTGCAAGTCAAGTTCAATGGGTCCGTAACAAACGGAAAGTGCTCTACGCCGAATTGAAAATTCTACTGTTAACCTCAGTCGGTAGAATTCTCTTGAGTGATAAAGCGGTGGGTGCTGACGAGATGTCGGCGCTGTTAGTCGCTTTTAATGAATTGAAGCAACAAGCGGAGATTCCGACACCTAATTGGGATCAGCTAACAAAGGTTCCCCCAACTGCCTATACTTAACCGCAGAGGGGGACTGTTCGAATTGACATGCCCTCTTTTGTAAGCTAGAATAATTCGATAGATATCGAATGGATACACAGTTGACTAGGGGGGCTTGTATTGGAAATCAAACAAATGGCTAAAATTTTCAAGGCCCTTTCTAATGAAAATCGATTGGAGCTCTTTCTCAAGATTGCCGAGTCCCATGAGACCAGTATAGAAGCTAGTGGCGGACTTTGTGTCGCTGATATCGCCTCTTGTCTGAATATCGGTGCACCGACCATTTCACATCATATCAAGGAACTGGCAAACGCGGAGCTTGTTGTAACCGAGAAGAAAGGGAAATTTCTATTATGTAAGGTCAACAAAGATCTGATATCAAAAATCACTGAAATGCTGGCTATGGAGAAAAAAGAAACCATTTAAAGCGTATCGAAGCGATCCAGAAAAGCTAATAGTCTAGAATAGGATGAATTAAAAATGGCATACTCTACAGCCTTATCACAGGGAATTTCCATATTACTCTATATTCACGGTATTACAGAGGAGCACTGTTTTAACTTTTTATCTACCAAGGTAATTTCAGAGCAGTTAAATATACCTGTTCCAACAACGGTTAAAGTCATCCGAAACTTGAACAATGCTAGACTGACTATTGCCAAAGAAGGGGCTAAGGGCGGCATACTGCTGGCAAGGCCTTTATCAGAGATTACAATATTGGATGTTTTTCTGGCCGTTGAACCTGGAAAGGCTTTGTTCAAACTCCATACAGATGTAACACTTCAGGGAAAAGAAGTTGATGAAGTCAAACAAAAGATCGCCGATAGTCTACAAGCAGCCGAGATGGCCATGCAGAGTCATTTAAAAGAAATAAAGTTAACCGACTTATTGGATTAAGAAAAAGGTTAACTTTATTTTTTGATATAACTATATATAATATATATTTAGAATATACCGTATGTTTTATAATTTTTATAAAAAGGAGCAGTCAAATGAATTTGGATTCTAAAGTAGTAGAAGCCATTAATGGGGTCAAAATCCCCCAATTAGGTTTTGGGGTGTACAAAATTACGAAAGAGGTAGAGTTTAAAACAGCGATAAGTGAGGCTATTAGAATAGGTTACCGGCATTTTGATACCGCTAAAATATATGGGAATGAAGAAGCTTTAGGAAGAGAAATTCGGAATAGTCAAATACCTCGTGAACAATTTTTTATCACGTCTAAAGTCTGGAACACGGATCATGGTTATGAAGCCACTAAGAAGGCCTTTGAACGAACTACTAAAAAGCTGAATGTAGATTACCTTGATATGTACTTAATCCATTTCGCCTCATCTAACTATATAGAAACGTGGAAAGCCATGGAGGAATTATATTTTGAAGGCAAAATCAAGGTAATTGGAGTTGCGAATTTTGAGATTCAGCACCTTGAAAAACTAATGAAACACTCCAAGATTTCCCCGATGATCAATCAGATTGAGACTCATCCAGAATTTCCGCAAAATGACCTGCATGACTATCTCAAGGAACATCAGATTTTGCACGAGGCCTGGGGTCCACTAGGTCAAGGGAACAAAACATTGCTGAAGCATCCGGAATTAAAAAAAACCGCTGATCAATATCATAAAACGGTGGCTCAAGTCATCTTGCGTTGGCACTTGGAACGGGGAGTAATCATTATTCCAAAATCATCAAATCCAAAACGAATAGAAGAAAACAGCCAGATATTTGATTTTGAGCTGACCGGCGATGATATAGAAAAGATCGACCAGCTGAATACAGGTAAAAGGTATTCGATCAACCCAACGGGTTATATCGTTAATCCTATTTATAATAAGCTGATGAAGATTTTAATAAAATAAAAAATCCATAATGATTAGGGTTACCCAATAGAAAAACTCCCTCGGAATAATATTAGAGCACATTATCAAGTTAATCTAAAAGAGACACTAACCCCTGTTAGTGTCTTTTGGCCCTCCATTGGGTAATACTAACAATGGACCATACTGCCAAGGAGGTTACATAAATGGAGATTAAAGAAGGCTAAAAAGCCTAATCAACTGATAAATGAGAAGTCCCCCTATCTACTACAACACGCATATAATCCCGTGGATTGGTATTCGTGGGGAGATGATGCTTTCGTTAAAGCCGCCGAACAGAATAAACCAATTTCCCTAAGTATTTGTTATTCAACTTGTTACTGATGGCACGTCGGTGAATTCCACTCGTTTAATCTTAGTGTTTTCATCCCATTCCCAATTCAATTTCCGTTTCATTCTCTTATCTTTATTCCACTAATCTCTCAATGAGCCTGAATTCATTCTTTTTCGAACCTCGGCCATGTATATCTGAAATACTCCGTACTCGTTTTAAGGATTGCACTAATATAAACATCTCCTGCAACACCCCAATCCTGGTTCATGAAAGGAATAGAGGGACAAACAATAATCGTGGTGATTACATAGCGTTTGATACCAGACCTTGGCTCCGCTGAGTTTGTCGCTTTTGCGAGACTGATGATACGGATACCTCGGCGATATACGCCATATTTTCTGCTCACCCTTGATATGCCAAAAAATAATTATTTGGTATAACAGGGGGGCATCGAGGAGGCAAGAAGTTGTAGGATAATAATAAATACTTCATCACGATCAATACGTTTGTATATTCATTCAAGCTATCCATGTTTTCCATTTGCGGTGTATAATTTTGGTAGTCTAATACAAAAGTAATTGGAGAATTCGATAAATGAAGAATGACTATAAAGATAGAATTGATAAAGTAATTAAATACATAGAGGACAATAGTAATCAAAAACTCAATCTTGATCTATTGGCTGGTGTTTCAAACTTTTCGAAATATCATTTTACAAGAATATTTACTTCTATAGTCGGTGTGACTCCAGTTGCATTTGTAAATCAAGAGCGTTTACAAAAGGCTGTTTATTATTTGGCTGAAACCAATATGACTATTTTGGAAATTTCGAATCAATGCGGTTTTGAAACAGTGTCAACCTTCAATGCTCTCTTTAAGAAACACTATAATAAGACCCCAAGTGCCGTTAGAAATAGGGTACAGAAAAATAGCAATATTTCATCATACTTTAGCAATAAGCTAGAAGATGTGTCTCCACTTGAAGATTACAATAGAGATGGGAAAAATGAACTCTTAAAAAGGGCTTGGAAAAACATGATAACAATTAAGGAACTTCCAGAACATGAAGTGGCGTACGTTAGACATGTCGGGAGTTATTTGGATACTCGTGTAGCTTGGGACAAGTTGGTACTTTGGGCAAGCCAACAAGGACTTACTCCAAAAAACTATCAGTTTATAGGAATATCGTTGGATGATGGAAATCTTGTAGAAGAATATGCTTGTCGATACGATGCTTGTGTTACATTACCCAGTGGATTCGAGAGATATGAACATATGAAGCATGTGAAATTCAAAACACTTTCTGGTGGAATGTATGCTGTATATCCCTACTACGACACTATAGAAAAATTTGTTCTCGCCTATCAAAACGTATTCAGTCTATGGCTACCCAATAGTGATTATGATGCCGACGATAGACCATGCCTCGAATTTTGTATGAATGATCCTGCTAGCGATAAGGAAGGGAAATGTAAAGTCGATTTATATATACCGATCAAGAAGAGAATATAAATAATCGCTGGGAAGGATGATGATTATTGGGACACTCTATAGGTATTGTGGATTGGGTAGAAAAAAACGAAAAATTGGATGAATTATTAAATCAAGTGAACACCTTAACTACACATTCAATGGATCATGGATTTGAAGCTGAAGTTATGAAAATAAGCTCAGATAAAGAGAGCTTTGTATTGAAAGTATGGAATAAGGGTTCCAGGCCTGACATTAGTTTTCAATTTCATTTATTGAATGTCCTTTCTGAACGAGGGTTATCTGTCTCTAAGCCAGTGGGTTGGGGGATAAATCCAAACGCAGATGAGGTGTTGCTAACAACCTTTGACGGAATGCCTGTTCTTAAAGTGAATGAAAAGAAAATGATTGATATTGCAAAGATATTATCAAGAATACATCAAATCCCTGTAGATGAGATTGGAGATATACATTTTCCCAAGAACGACTTCATTGATTACTTTTTTCCTGGAGTAAGGGAACACGATGACTTAAGTAGTGTATTATTTTCTCTTGTTCCAATCATTCCAATACAGCAAGATCGTATAATTCATGGTGATTTCCATGTGGGAAACATTTTAGAGGAAAATGACCGATATACCGTAATAGATTGGACGAACGGACAATTAGGGGATTCCAGATATGATTTTGCGTGGGCACTTACTCTACAAAGTATATACATTTCGGAGCGATATGCACATGTGTTTCGTTCCGCTTATCTATTGGAAAATGATATTGAGCAAAAAGAACTTGAAGTTTTTGAAGCGTTGGCTTGTCTTAGGTGGATTTTGCTTAATAGAAACGGTGGTGTACCCAAACGACCTAATACAATAGAGAGGGTAAAAGGTTTAATAACAAATAATTCATTCTTAAAAGAGATGGAGTTTAGAGATATTCCGATAAAAAAAAGAAAATATGGAGCGGTGACGGAATGAACCTTGAAGCAGTTTTTGAACAGTTTCCTATCCTAAAGTCAGATGATTTCGTATTGAAGAAAATTGAAGATCAACATCTTGACGAAGTTTTTGAAATCTATAATAATGACAAAGTGTTTGAATACTGCGGCATAATACCCAAACACAATAAAGATACTGTAAAAAACATGATAGGGCATTTCGAGAGAGATTATAATAAAAGGTCAAGGGTTAAGTGGGGGATATTCGCCAATCCTAAACCCGATCAATTGCTTGGGATTATTGAAGCTGTCGACTTTAATCAAAAGGTAAACGTAGTGACGATTGGCTACTATTTGTCGGAATCACATTGGGGAAAAGGTAACGCTACCGAAGCGGTAAAAATATTACTCGATTTTTTGTTTGCGGATGTCAACGTCAACAGAATTCAGGCTGAAGTTATGCCTCTAAATGAGACTTCAAAAAAGGTATTGTTGAAGAATGGCTTCATCAAAGAAGGAACATTGAGACAAGCAACACTATGGGCAGGTAAAGGAATCGTCGATTTAGAAATATACAGTATTTTAAAAGAAGACTATGTAAATATGTTTTCAGTTGTATGACGCAAACGTAAACTATAAGATGACCAGTAAAAGTATAGAACTATAATGCAGGCAAGAGAAAAAGGAAGGGGACGAGTTTATTCGCTCCTTCCTTTTGTTTTATCATGTATAACGGGATCGGATAAATGAATATATGACTCTAACTGTAAACACAGCCACATCTAATTTATTCTACCGCCAGCACTCATCCCAACTGGTATGCGTGGAGTGAAGAAGCGTTTAATACCGCGAGACGAGAGAATAAAGCTATTTTCTTATCTGTTGGGTATTCGTAGTGGGGCCTAAGTCAGCTTGTCATTGATGGCACGTCGGTGAATTCCACTTATTAACCGCAGTATTTTATCCAATTACGATTCACTTCTAGCTACATTTCCTCTTAAGACTTTCCGCCATTAAATTCTTATCCACTCCACTATCTCATTAAAAGATATTTATCTCCATTCCATCTAGTTGTGTGATTAATAGTATTTGCTCACTCAATGGTTTTAGTTATTGAGCATGTAAAAGAGTTTGTTATAGGGTCATTCTCTTCTATGAGAATAGGTGCGGATACAAAACGTTATATATTTCAAATGAATAAGATAGGTATAATCTCCTAATTCCTCAGGAGCTTTGATGAATGTTTATGGTATAATCTGACTATAAAGGTAGGTATCTTTTTTGCTTATCAAACTTAACTCATCATGTTAGGAGACAAGTTATGTCATTATTCAATAAATTATTCGGTCAAAAACGTACTATTCAAAGCCCAACGTTTGCCAAAGACTTTACAAAAGAGAATTACCAACTTATCGCTCTTAACGAACTTCTTAATCAAGTTACCAATGAAGTGAAGAAAGAATCTATTGAGAAAGATATAATGCTTTTGAAATATGGTATAGATGGTGAAAATAATGTTTATTTTGAGTTAAAGAATTCTTTCTTACCAGTCCTATGTCTACATGATGTGAGGATTGAGTACGGAGATTATGTGGCTCAGCTAGACTTTGTAGTGATTTCCAACAAATTCACATGCATTTTAGAAACTAAGAAATTAAGCGGAAATATCAGCATTGACCAGGATGGTAATTTTGTAAGAACGATGAAAAACAAAAACGGTAGAGATTACAAAGAGGGCATTTACAGTCCTGTTACACAAAACACAAGACATGTAGACATTCTGAAACATGTACTTTCCAAAGAATTGAAGATCAATAATATGCCCATTCTATCTCTGGTTGTAATGGCTAATCCCAAAACCATCATTAAGAAAATTAAGTGTCCAGCAGAGATTGAAAAGACACTTATTAAGTACGATCAACTTAAAACTACATTAGAAAAATATCAGAATGACAAAGCAAACCAATATGATCTAGCTGAGAAGGACATGTATAGCATCGCTGAATTATTAATTAAGCTGAACAAACCAATCGATATGAATTTTGAGGCGAAGTATCAGATTGTTGTTGAAGCGTCTCAGATTGAAGCTGAGGACCAGATTGTCGCAGAAACGACTCAGATTGAATCGAGAAGAGATGAATCAGTACTTCGCGAAGAACTTACTGCGTACAGACTTAAGAAATCAAGAGAAGAGAATGTTAAGGCTTATTTTATTTATAACAATAACGAAATGGAAGAAATGATTGCTAAGTATCCACGAACAAAAGAGGAATTACTAAAGGTTAAAGGATTTGGAAAACTCAAAGTGGAGAAGTATGGTGAGGAGATTATATATATTTGAAGATGGAATTAATCATTAGAAATAGAAATTGAAGAAAATGGGCTGCTTACAAACTTGCTCAAAATAAAGATGGAGGGTGCTTTTGAATGCACATTGATAGATGCATCCTTTGCCAAGTCTTTTGAATAAACCAGTTTCCAATTTTAAATTACTTGGGTTGGTTTGGAACAATCTAATCAGGTGCTTTGTATTTTTTATTTGATTTAGTTAGTTTATAGCTTCTAAAAAATAAGGGAGAGATATATGGCTTACAGTCCTAATTACTCCAATCTTTATGTCTTAAGAGATGCTCCTTCCAATAGACCATTTAGGGGAATGTTTGTTAATCAGGATGACTGGGTTTTTGTTAAGCACTATAGTGGTACAAAGATACCTTCTCAAATCATATGTACTCAGCCCGCTTCTCCACGTTTATATCACGAGAAAATTATTGAAAAATTCGTTAGTGAGGGTATTAGTGGGTGGGATGTGTTTGAAGTGGATGTATTAGGTAAAGACGATGAACTTTTTACGGGTTATTTTGGGCTATCAATAAAAGGTAGATGTTCACCTGTAGACTTTTCTCGTAGTCTGATTGTTAATCGTGATTTTCCTGGTGGAAGTTTCCCTTATCTTAAAGGTAGATTTTTTGAGGATGATTATTGGGATGGTTCAGATATTTTTATGGAAGATACTGGTGGCGCAGGTGGGTTTCAATATTGTAGCGAGCGAGTAAAGAAGTTATTAGTTGAAGAAAAGGTAAAAAGCATTAAATTTGAAAGGCTTATAGATTTTGAAATAGATGTGAATATTATAAGGTCAGTAAGTCCAGAAAAGCTTCCTAAAGGAATCGAATTAACCAAATAAACCGCTAATATTGACATGCGACAAATGATACCAAAGAAATTTATTTATTAAAAGAGATATTTTTGGCGAATGCTATAGAAATAATTCTAAACAAGACACTAACCCCCCCGTTAGTGTCTTTTCTCCTTCTAACGGGTAATACTAACAATGACCCAAACCGCCTAAGGAGGTTACATAAATGGAGATTAAAGAAGGCCAAAGCCTAATCGACTAATAAATGAGAAGTCCCCATATCTACTACAACACGCCTATAACCCCGTGGATTGGTACTCATGGGGAGACGATGCTTTTGCCAAAGCCGCCGAACAAAATAAGCCAATATTTCTAAGTATTGGTTATTCAACTTGTCACTGATGGCACGTCGGTAAATTCCACTCGATCGATCTAAATTTTTCATTCTATTCCCCATTAATTTTCCGAATCTTCTCCGTATCACTATTTCGCTAATTTCTTGCTTTACTGGCATTCAGTCTTATTAATTTCCCATCACATGGGCCAATACGATGAAATCTTTTACATTCGACATTGGCAATGGTGGAAGAACATTTTTGGGTTGGATGTTAATCATTATCGTTACGATCAGAGTTGATTTGGAATTTTTATTGTGATAACTGATAGTTAATGTTTTCGGGATTTCATCTAATGAAGCCCCTGTGTCAGTTGTTACAAACGGAATATATGTTGGAAGCATAACTTTTTTATGAAACTTTTTTTTGAACATTATTACAGCTTCACGTTGATTCAAATTACCTAAAGGGTTCGCCATGATCACTGGCGGAACTCAAGCGATCATCATTACGTGATGCTAGTCCACCAAAAATAAGGAACAAATTTAGGAATAGAATGATTAAGTTCACACAGAATAGCCTCCTTTTCATCTTAATATGACAGTTTGAAATGATTATTATTCAGAAGCACTTCGTGAATATTTCCAATGCATATCTCAAGTATTGATGGGGAAAATATGAAAAATTGCGATAGGCGGTGATTAGTGATAAAGAAAATGGTCCTGTGTCTAATAGGGTTGCTTATGATATCACCAATGCCAGTAGAAGCTGTACCCGAATACGCTAAATGGGGTGCCATTGCAGTAAAGGAAACACAAATGCGATATAACGCAGACATCATTGATTACAAGCATCTTGGCCGCACGAAATTGACTCCAGAAACGGTCGAAGAGAAGTTTAAGATGTGGCTTAGAAGGCACGATGGTAAAGAATTTGGGGTGTACGTATCCATAAGAATTAACGTATCAACGGACGTTATCCAATCCATTCGTTTTACTGAAACGGATCGGTAATATGTCATTGTATAGTGGGGCAAATGATGCGATGTAAATACTATAGAATGCTAAAAGCGAAGGACTAGATCCTTCGCCTTTTTGTGTGAGCGGGCAAACAAACGATCAAACCCTATAGAGAATTAGGAGTTCCACGAAGGATATGCTTCCAATTGGGCGGCAGTTCAAAATCCTTTAAGTGGTTATATTTTATTAACTTGGCGGTTGGTCCCGCAGATACTTCTAAGGTCATTCGATCCATTCCCACGTAATTATGAGGCCCTACAAATGGCATCACATTCACGGTTATTAAAAAAGCAAACCCACGAAATCCATTTTTTCTTTTGATCTGAACTACATCGATGTCATAAGGAAAAACAAGAGGTGGTTCCTTAAAATTTTTTGAATAATAATTGTTCACTGCATCTTGAATAGTTGGCCTTAGAAAGAGCATAAGCATGTCTTGCAGTTGAAGCTCTGTAGAATCTTGTTGAGGTTTAGGTATATCTGAATGAGCTTCTGTTTCTAAGGGTGATATGATTAGCATCAGTGAGAAGAGGATAAGGATAATCTTAAGTTTGTTTTTCAAAGATAGCACCCCAATAATTGTTTCTGTTTACGTTCTCCTACCGTACAGAAAAAATGCAGAGAAAACAATAACGATTATACTCATGGGAATCAGATCCACAGAGATAAAGCCTAGACCTTAGGTGTTTATATTGCCACATATTTTTCACTAAGTAAGGAATTATAGCCATTAGGAATCAATGAAGGATGTGCGGGAAAAAAATGTTAAAAGTAATTTTCATCTTCAGTTTGTTGGTGGCAACAGCTAGTCCAATCGCTTTAGACTCTGTAAGTCAAACCAAATTCGAACAAGTAAAAAAATCTACTGACTTTAAACTGCTTTTACCGAGGGATTATACACAAAAGTGGAAGTTGGAAATCAAGGAACCTTATCCTGTTGATGCAACATCACCCATAACAAGAGTCAGGCTGCATTATTTTGATAAGTCGGGCCAAACATATATGTTTGGGATTGAGCAGCATAAAGCATTCGGTTACAAAATTAAAACAGAAAAAACAGTTTTGGATGTTCGTAATAAAACAAGCACAACAGTCATTGGTGAAGAAGAGTTCAAATTCGATACGCATGGTGAAACAGTTATATTTAAAGGAATTGAAGCACGGTTCGTGCCTTGGGCAAATCATATTCCAGGCGGATTTTTACGATGGGTACAAGATGGGACATATATAGAGATCGATAGCAATCAATTGTCTAAGACGGAAATGATTGAAGTAGCGATATCAATGAATTAACTTAGGATCACTTTTTATTGTTGATTTGGAAATAAAATTTGGATTAAGTGTACTGATTTTCTTACCTACGCAAACAATATACAACAGACGATTTCAATGAAGATAGCTAGCGGACAAATTCTATAGCAAAGTCACAACATCATTTTGGTTATATTATGAAAAGAATCTAAGAAAAGCGACATATGAACGGACGATTGAGAAAAACTTGCTTGCCTAAGGATTAACTGCTCAGCTAACGGACAGGATAGTTCGATAGCCTCATGGGTATAATAACAAAAAATGGAGGCTAATTCCCATGTGGTGGAGAGGTAGAGTGCATAAAATTATTTTGATTTGTGCAATAGGGGTAACCTACTTTACAGTAATGGATTGTGCTGAAGCTTACAGCGAAGAGTCACCCATTAAGTATAATGCAGATCTTCAACGTAAGTGCTTGGAAGAGATCCTTATTTTTGAACTTCGTCCTAAGATCATGAGCGTACTTCGTAAGGAGTATAATAATAACTATCTAATCTCCAACGCTCATATATTGCCAATAAAGGAATCAGATTCGTATCCTCTACAAGAGTTCATACTTGAAGGAAGAGTTACGACACAAGGTTCTACCTCAGATATAGTTCAAATTACTTTCAAAGTTAATATAGGCAGATACACAGTGAGTGGTTTTAATGTTATCGGTAAAGGAAAAGAATAAGTGCCAATTATAAATTGAGCTCCCTCGATATAATTTGGAGCTAAATGACCAAATAAGCATGCTGTCTAAGTTTTGTTTAACCTCTGATGATACTGTCAACTCGTGAAAAGACACTAACCCCCTCGTTAGTGTCTTTTTGCCCTCTAATGGGTATTACTAACAATGGGAACAGAAGGAGGAGGTTCAGCATGCCAATCAAAGAAGGCCAACAGCCTAATCAACTAATAAATGAGAAGTCCCCATATTTATTACAGCATGCCTATAACCCTGTTGACTGGTACCCTTGGGGCGAGGAAGCTTTTGCAAAAGCGAAAGCAGAGAATAAGCCAATATTCCTATCCATCGGATATAGCTGTTTTCATTGGTGCCACGTCATGGAACGCCAGTGCTTCAAGGACGAAGAAGTAGCAGAACTTCTTAACAAACACTATGTTGCTATAAAAGTAGACCGCGAGGAGCGGCCAGATATTATAGTAAAGTTGTTGACGCACCTCACAGACAAGCCATCCGTCCATGGAGAAGCAACCGCTTATGCATGCAGGAACTTTGCCTGCCGAGAACCGATTACGAATATGGAAGCTGTACGGTAGCAGCTTGCTTTTACTAGGGGAAAAGAATAGCCGTTCATGATCTTTGGCTGAACTTAGATTGTATTATGAAAATAGTGAATGGCTGGGAACGACATGAGCCAAGGAGTAGCAAGACCAATGTTACTAATGGAAGAGTCGCAATGATGGGAAGATGGTGCGGGAGAGTGGAGTCGGAGTATAGGCAGAGGAAGACAGACAGAAAGTAAGTAAGACATATGAACTGAACGCAGAACTACAGAACGACATCGACAGTAGATATGGACTGTAAAGACCTTATTTTGCTGAAAATTGTCTTTTGACAAACTATGCGGACAGAGGTTCCACTATTTGATGGATTGGGCACGTAAAATGATGATTTTGAATCCTATAGCGTCCTCTGAGTCCGCTTGATTATGGAATATGGAGTAATTAGCTAAATTGGGTCTTCTGTGTCCGCATACGCCACCAAATCCACCAAATCCACCACACCCACCCATACTCATCAGAAAGAGAGGTGCAGCCCGAGCCGCACCTCTCTTTCATTTACAATAAATCAATAAATCAACCTCCCGCACTCCCCTTATAGTAGGTGCGAAACACGATATCCTGATTATAGTTACCGAACCCTGCGCCGTATAAGGTTAATCCGCCGACATGGGCGGCATCTTCTTTGACTTCCAAGCGAAGTGTCCACTGGTTACGCTCAATGGCCAGTTCTGGCAAACCAATGTCAGACATTTTTTGGCCATCCAGATACGTACCGTTGGCATTGATCTGAATCTGCTTCAGGAATCCGTATTGATTCACATCGTCCCTCCACCATGCAGGTGTATAGGTTCCCCGACCCTCTCCCGAATCGCCGGGACTCGTCCAGTAGCCAAGCTCTGTCCCATTCAGAATAAAGCTGATGTCGGAAGGCCAGTTCCGGTTGACACCCGGTGCCTCGGAGCCCAGTTCCAGAGAAATCTCAATCTCCTCGATTTTTTGCGAGGATAGGAGGTAGTTGGGCAGTTTGAATTCCACATACCCTTTCCCGAACCAAAGAATACCTGCGTTCACACGCTCCGGATCCAAGAAGAAACGGGGATCATCGAATTGACCGATTAATTTACTGGTGGTAGCCAGTCCGCAGGTTGGAGCGATCTCGAAATCGTTATAGTGACCGATAGGGATGGAGATTTCATGAAACAATCGCGGAGCATTTTTAATAAAAGGAAACAGGATCTCAATCGCTTCCACTGCGAGGGTATTCATCTTATGGGTACCGCCGTCCAGCCTGATCATTTCTGATCTGACGATTCCGGTTTCTTGAAGCTTGCGCACATGCATGGATACGATCGCACCGCTTAATTTCAGATGGGATGCTAAATCTTTGTTGTTCATAGGCTGCTCAGCGAGCAGTCTTATTATATTCAGCCTCACTTCACTGGCTAAGGCTTCAAATAAAGGGAGCCAGTTCGTGTCTGCGGAAGCTTTTATCAATGTCAGCCCTCCAGGATTCTCAAATCTATAGTTATTCTAAGACAGAATCAATGAATGTACAAATGCATTGCCAAAAAAATAGTTGCAGAAGTCAGGATATACTCCTATTATAGTATTTAAATTAACATTTACGCAACACGGTTAATTAGAACATTAATTCAAGGAGCGATTAAACCAATGGCTAACAAAGCAACCATGATCGTGGACAAGGATTTTGTTATCGGTGATATTGATGCAAGAATTTATGGTTCATTCATTGAACATTTAGGAAGAGCCGTATACGGAGGCATTTATGAACCTGGTCATCCGCAATCTGATGAGAACGGTTTCAGGGAAGATGTGCTGGAATTAATCAATGAGCTTAAGGTGCCGATTGTCCGTTACCCGGGTGGCAACTTTGTCTCCGGTTATAACTGGGAGGACAGTGTCGGTCCTAAGAGCGAACGTAAACATAGACTGGAACTTGCTTGGCGTACGATTGAGACGAATGAGTTCGGTTTCAATGAATTTGTAGATTGGGCGAAGAAAGCCAATACGGAAGTGATGATGGCCATTAACCTGGGAACCCGGGGCATTGATGCTGCCAGAAACATTTTAGAATACAGTAATCATCCTTCTGGAACCTACTGGAGTGACCTTCGCCGCGAGCATGGATATGAACAACCCCATGGGATTAAAACCTGGTGTCTAGGTAACGAAATGGATGGTCCTTGGCAAATCGGGCATAAAACAGCACATGAATACGGTCGCCTTGCCCTAGAGTCAGCTAAGGTTATGAAATGGGTTGATCCTACCATAGAGCTGGTAGCCTGCGGCAGTTCAAGTATCGAAATGCCAACCTTCCCGGAATGGGAAGCTACAGTGCTTGACCACACCTATGATCATGTAGAGTATCTGTCCATGCATCAATATTATGGTAACCGAAAAGATGATACGCCAACCTTTTTGGCACGGTCCCTTGAGATGGATGATTTTATCCGTACCCTTATTGCTACCTGTGATTATGTAAAAGCCAAAAAAAGAAGCAAGAAGAAAATGTTGTTATCGTTTGATGAATGGAACGTTTGGTATCACTCTAATGATGCGGATAGCAAAATGGATCCTTGGAGTATCGCTCCGCCACAGCTCGAAGATGTTTATAACCATGAGGATGCTTTACTTGTAGGCTGCATGCTGATTAGTCTTTTGAAGCACGCGGATCGCGTCAAAATGGCGTGTATCGCTCAGTTGGTCAATGTTATTGCACCGATCATGACCTCTAAGCTGGGAGGTACGTGGAGACAAACGATCTTTTATCCTTATATGCATACCTCCGTATATGGCCGTGGGAAAGCACTGGTTCCTTTAATTAACTCTCCAAAATACGATTCCAAAGAGATTACGGACGTGCCTTACCTGGAATCCGTTGCCGTTCACAATGAAGAGTTGGGCGAAGTGACGATCTTTGCCGTTAACCGTCATTTGGAATCCGAGTTGCTGTTCGAGATTGATCTTCGCAGCTTCGGAGCTTGCACGCTGATTGGACATACAGTAATGGAAAGCGATGATCTCAAAGCTGCAAATACAGAACAACAGCCTGATCGTGTTAAACCGCATAATAACGGCGGCGCAGTTGTTGACGGAGCTAAAGTGACAGCCTCACTTGCAAAAGCATCTTGGAATGTCATTCGTCTGAAGGTGTAGATTTTGTATGGATTTTACTAATCTCTGAAAGAAGGTACTTACACATGGCTAACCGTTTAACTGTCAATACAGATATTACAAAAGGGATCATTAACCGTAATATTTATGGGCATTTTTCCGAGCATTTAGGGCGTTGTATTTATGAAGGTCTGTGGGTGGGTGAAGATTCACCGATCCCCAATACGAACGGAATCCGTAATGACGTTGTAGCTGCACTCAAGGAAATGAAAATCCCTGTACTTAGATGGCCGGGTGGATGTTTCGCCGATGAATATCATTGGAAGGATGGAATCGGTCCTAAGGAAACCCGCAAGCGGATGATAAATACCCATTGGGGCGGTGTTGTAGAAAATAACCACTTCGGTACACATGAGTTTATGATGTTGTGTGCAATGCTGGAATGCGAACCGTACATTAACGGAAACGTAGGTAGTGGTACCGTACAGGAAATGTCGGAGTGGGTGGAATATCTCACGTTTGAAGGTGTATCCCCAATGGCTGAGCTGCGTAAAGAAAACGGGCGGGAAGAGCCTTGGAAAGTTAAATATTTTGGCGTTGGCAATGAGAACTGGGGTTGTGGAGGAAATATGCGTCCTGAATTTTATGCTGATTTGTACCGTCAGTTCCAGACCTATGTACGAAACTATGGTGACAACAAGATCCATAAAGTTGCTTGCGGCCCTAATATGGATGATTACAATTGGATGGAAACGGTAATGAAAAATGCTCACCAATTCATGGACTCCATTACGCTGCATTATTACACGATTCCAGGAGAATTCTGGACCGGAAAAGGGGCGGCTACAGGCTTCCCGGATGTGGAGTTCACTGGAACTCTGAAAAAGGCATTTTACATGGAAGAATTGATTACCAAGCATACAGCGATCATGGATCAATACGATCCGGAGAAACGGGTGGGCCTGCTGGTGGATGAGTGGGGAACCTGGTACGATGTTGAGCCGGGAACCAACCCGGGTTTCTTGTTTCAACAGAACACCATCCGGGATGCATTGATTGCCGGAATCTCGTTGAATATTTTCAATCAGCACTGTGACCGTGTACAGATGGCTAATATTGCTCAGCTCGTTAACGTGCTGCAATCGGTTATTCTGACCGAAGGCGAGAAAATGATCTTAACGCCTACTTATCATGTATTCAACATGTTCAAGGTGCATCAAGATGCGCAGTTACTGGACATTCATCTATCAAGCGTAGAACTGGGCAGCGGCAAGGAAGATTATCCACAGCTTTCCGTATCCGCATCCAAGAATGATGCAGGCCAAATCCATATCAGTATTTGTAATTTGGATCATCTGGCGGGTACAAATGTGGAGTTGGATTTACGAGGCCTTATGGGTAGTCAGGTGACAGTGAAGGGAACAACACTAACTTCCGATACTACTGACGGACATAACACCTTCGACAATCCTGACCGCGTGGCACCTTCTGAATTCACATCATTTTCTTTGGAGGGTACTTTGCTGACATTGGATCTTTCAGCAATGTCTGTTACGGTTCTCGAATTGACTGCGGAATAGAAGGTCAAAGGTATGAACAATGATCGGTCTTGCAAAGGATGTCGGGATGATTATCAAGTAACAGAAGTGCAAATCAACCGAGTTCTATCTTCACCTATGTTCAATAACGCGGAGCATTCCGTTCCGGACTCGATCTATGAGGAACGTTTACTTCATTGTAAGGAATGCCCGAAGCTGGTCGGCGGATATACATGCTCTCTCTGTGGATGTATCGTGCGAATTACCGCCAAGCTGAAAGAGAAATATTGTCCGCTTCCGGGTAATCCTTTGTGGCGTCCCTATACAGAGAGTGAGTAAATATATTCCAGGCTGCCCTGTCTATGATTGGGCAGCCTGTTTTGGTAAGAAAGGATGATGGCTATGATCAAAATAATCACGATCCTTATACAAACCTTATTCCGCCGTACGATTACCCGAACCATCTTTCTTTCCTACCTTTTTATAAACATTCTCCTTGTTTTTCTGCTGGGTTATTTCTCCATCCGAGATTCTACCGCCACCATTACAGACCAGGCTGCACAATTATTTAACTTTAATCTCGAAGAGGCTAAGCGGCCATTAGTACCTCTAGCTGGACATTACTCTGTTATAGCACTAATGAAACCCAAACCCGGTTGGACACCGGATGCCGACGAGCTTATTCAACATGAGCGCAACATTGCCGATTTAGCTTACGGGATCACTGCCTATCAAAGCTTAATAAGCGACGTTCTTATATTGGGGAGAAACGGTTACGTGAATAACGTTGCCGGCCGTAATTTACTGCGTTGGGACTACCCGTTTACGGAGCAGACTTGGTTCATGACAGCGGTAACCGAGAATGCTGACAAAGGTTTTAAGACAAACGGATTGTTCGAATTAAGCTCTTACCAGGACAATGAAGATATTTTCATGATAGATGATAAACGGACAATTATAGTGAATAAGCATAGCCGATGTTCATGACCTTGACCGTAATTGTCCTTATCCCTATCTTTATCTTCTTTGTGGTCATGCAGAAACAAATTGTTAAAGGAATTGTAGGAGGGGCCGTTAAAGGTTAGAAAAGATTACGACAAGGTGGATTGGTTTTCACCCCGGCATGGGCTTCTGCATAGAATGGAGCAAATCCATTTACGGAGGTCTCAATATATATGTCGACATTAAACACCGGACAACAGTCCGTTATCTATCAGGCGGATCCTGCTGTAATCCAACACCTGCAAGGTGTAAAGGAATCCTTGCATCAATCCTGCAAACCTTACATGAACCACAATGTGAAGGTGCAGACGCTAGACGGTCAAATGCATGAAGGGGTCATCAGCGGGCTTGATAATAAGCACTTATACTTGAGTGTGACCGTCACCGTCACGCAGGAAACGACTCGCGGGTACTATAACCCTTACTATAAACCGTATCCAGGTCATTATCCAGGGTATTACCCAGGTTATTATCCCGGCTATCCGTACCCTGGCTACGGTTATAATAATGTTATTTTACCACTTGCTCTGTTCGATCTGCTTGCCATTGCTTTGATTTAAAGTATTGCTAATCCATTAAGCAAAGCCTCCTCCACATGCAAGTGGCAAGGAGGCTTTTTCATGGAGCGATAAGGACAACAACTGCAAAATAAGCAGGAGTGCTTTGAAATTGAAAACAAACAATGCAGATACCATATACGATGCCATTGATGATGCGGCGTTCAGATATGTATAACCTGTTTTCTCGCTATGCAAAAAAAAGAGCGTGGAAAAGCTCCACGCAAACAGCAGTTCAGAGAGTTGTCAATAAGCGTTACGAGACTAGTACCCTTCAGAGACAAGGTCAAGCGCTCCGGTAGCCGGATCGATAATCATGCCGTGAACGGGTATGCCCGGTGGAAGTAATGGATGTTGTCTTATTAGCTCCACAGTTTGAATTACCCCATCCTCAACATTGTCAAACCCGCGCAGCCATTTCGTCAGTTTAATTCCTGAGTTTTCCAAGGTAGACAATACTTGTTCCGAAATCCCGCGTTCCTTGATGGAGTTAATCATCTTATCAGCGTTCAAGGAGGCCATGCCGCATTCATAATGACCCACGACGATAACTTCATCTGCATCCAGCTCATACAATGCAACCATGACACTGCGCATAACGCTCCCGAAAGGTTGGGAAATAACAGCACCGGCATTTTTAATGATTTTGACGTCACCATTCTTGAAGTTCATAGCCTTTGGCAGGAGTTCTACCAAGCGGGTATCCATGCATGTGATAATGAGAATTTTTTTATCCGGATAACGGCTAGTAAGGTAGGATTCATATTCTTTTTTCTCTACAAAGTCCTGATTAAATTCCATGATTTTTGACAATTGACTCATACAGTAATTTCCCCCTCCATATTTACCCGACAGTGCTCATCTTACATACAGGAGCTTGATTTAAGGATGTATTTTCATTAGTGCGCATATCTCTTACGAGAATATTATTACCATATATCTGTGAATCACTATCCAGCTTAAACGAAGAGAACCGTTCTTCTGCATCCAACCTCATTTTGTCCTCATAAAATATCTCTTGTTGGCGGCTGACTACAAAGCTGAGAGAACCAGCTTCAATACGGGTATCTTCGTTAGTTGCTTCGTTCATAATGAGCAGGACATTAATTCCGTCACATCCGCAGTCCACCGTATCATAAAAGAGTTTGAAGATACCGGGTTGATCCCCAAGTCTATCTCTTAGTTTCTTCTCAGCGAGCGGTGTCACTTGAATTATCATGGGTTATCATCACTCCTTTAAAGTTTTGTGAATACAAAGTATTTCAAATTAGAATTGAATACCTTGAAGTTGATTATACGTATTTAAAAAAGTATCATCAAGAGGAGATAAGTAAAACAGAGAAAGTGGGTGTCCCGAAATGGAACAACACGTAACGGAAGAGTGGGAGAAATTTAGCGCACTATTATCCAAAATCAGTGGATATAATGAAGCGATTGGTCTGCTGCATTGGGATTTGCGCACAGGTGCGCCGCGTAAGGGAGCCGAAATTCGTTCCAGAACTGTGGGGATGCTGAGCGGGGAATCCTTCAGGTTGGAAACCTCGGCGGAAATGGGACGTTTTACAGAGTTTTTCAGCCGCCCGGCTATTATGAATCAACTGACAGAAATCCAGAATAAAATCGTAAAGGATTGTCGTAAGGAGTACGAACGCAGCAAAAGCATCCCTCCTGAAAGATACGAGGAATACGCTGTGCTGGCCGCTCATACGGAGACGAAGTGGGAAGAGGCGAAAGAAAATAATGATTTTGCCTCCTTTGAGCCTTTCTTAAGCAAGATTGTTGAATTCAAGAAGGAGTTTATTGATTATTGGGGTGTAAAAGAAACACGCTACGATACGCTGCTGGATATGTACGAGCCTGATCTTACGGTGAAAAAGGTAGATGAAGTGTTCAGCCGTCTGCGCAGCCGCCTTGTTCCTTTAGTGGAAGCGATCGCGGAGTCACCTAATAAACCCGATACAGAGTTTTTAAATCGCATATTTGAGAAAGATCAGCAGGAGAAGTTCGGCCTCTTTATTCTAGAGCAAATGGGCTATGACTTCGATGCAGGGCGGCTGGATGAGAGTGTACATCCGTTCGCGACTGGACTCAATCCTGGAGATGTCCGCATCACTACGAATTATTTACTGGATAATGTGACAAGCGCGGTATTTAGCTCCCTTCACGAAGGCGGACATGCGCTGTATGAGCAAAATATCAACAAAGAGCTCGTTGGAACTCCTCTGGCTCAAGGAGCATCCATGGGAATCCACGAATCACAGTCCAGGCTGTGGGAAAATATGATTGGTCGCAGCCGTCCCTTCTGGCAACGGTATTTCAACGATCTGCAGCAGCATTTCCCTGAACAGCTTGTAAATGTTGAAGTTGAAGATTTCTACTGCGCTATTAACAACGTATCGAATTCTTTAATACGTATTGAAGCGGATGAGCTGACCTACAATTTACACATTATTATCCGATACGAGATTGAGAAACTTATTTTTAATGAGGGGCTTGCGGTAAAAGATCTGCCTGCAGTGTGGAATGCGAAGTATCAAGAATACTTGGGTATTACACCCCCTACAGATAGCTTAGGAGTACTTCAGGATGTGCATTGGTCAGGTGGGGATTTCGGATACTTTGCGTCTTATTCACTCGGCAATATGTATGCCGCACAAATGCTAAATACTCTCCGCAAGGAGCTTCCTGAGTTTGACGAGCTTATTGCAGCGGGGAACCTGCTTCCGATCAAAGAATGGCTCACAGACAAGATCTATCGGTATGGAAAAAGCCTGACTCCTTCGCAAATCATTGAACAAGTGACCGGAGAGCCGCTGAACCCGGATTATTTGGCTGATTATCTGGAAAAGAAATACACCGAGCTTTATAAGTTGTAATTAAAGTTTCCCGGGTGGTCTTTCGGTGCAGTGGAAGGGCACCCGAGGAACGTCTATAATAGTATAAAATGATTCACGGAAGGATTTGGCATGGCGAATACTCATACTTATACCCGCAAGGAAGAAGTGGCGAACGCGGTAACCCATGGTATCGGAGCCGTATTAAGCGTCGCTGCACTTGTAATTTTAATTGTTTTTGCCAGTTTGAAGGGGAATGTCTGGCATGTGGTCAGCTTTTCGGTTTACGGCACGACGATGATGCTTCTCTATTTTAATTCCACCTTGGTGCACAGCTTAAAGGAAGGTAAGGCAAAGGATTTTTTTGAATTTCTAGATCATTCTTCAATCTATTTATACATTGCTGGTACGTACACACCCTTTTTGCTTGTTGCACTTCGTGGAACATTGGGCTGGAGCTTGTTTGGCGTTATCTGGGGTATTGCCATCTTTGGGGTTCTATTCAAAGCCTATTTCGTTAAAAGATTTCTATTTATGTCTACTATTTTTTATATAGCCATGGGCTGGCTAATCGTTATCGCCTGGAATCCACTTTCTGCTGTAGTGTCACCCGGAGGCATGATGCTGCTGATGGCAGGCGGGATTCTTTACACGCTGGGTACGATTTTTTATGTATGGAGAGGCTTCCCTTACCATCATGCGATCTGGCATCTGTTTGTGCTTGGCGGAAGCACTATACACTTCTTGGCCGTATTCATTTACCTGCTGCCCATCCATTGATTTAGGCTTAATTTCTGATGGAAATCATGGAATTTAGACAAAGAAAAAGATGACAAGCAAAAAGGCTTGACATCTTTCTTTGTTTTCGGTATTATAAGGGACGTTGTAGAGCTGTAAAGTGTTTTGCCTTGACGAAGGGAGTGCCCTTAATGAGTCAGGATAACAAGCTAGAGAAAACAAACCGAATTAATTTGCTTTTCGCTTTCTACGAACGGCTGTTAACGGATAAGCAGCAGACGTTTCTTAAATATTATTTTCATGATGACTTCTCCTTGGGAGAAATTGCCGCTGAATTCGAAATTAGCCGTCAAGCTGTATATGAGCATATCAAACGGGCGGAGCAAGTGTTGGAGAACTACGAGGACAAGCTCGGATTACTCGGTAAACATGAGAGTCGTAGTCACTATATAGATGAACTGCGCAGACTGCCGGAAATCGGACTGCTGTCAGAAGAATATAATTTACGTTTCGCAGAAATTATGGACCGTTTACAGAGCTTGGATTAATGAAGAAGGGAGGCGGCAGAATATGGCGTTTGAAGGTTTAAGCGGAAGACTACAGAGTGTGTTCAGTAAACTGCGCGGCAAAGGAAAAGTTTCCGAGGATGATGTAAACGAAGCTATGCGCGAAGTTAGGCTGGCCTTGCTGGAAGCAGACGTTAACTTCAAGGTAGTGAAGGATTTCGTATCCAAGGTGAAGGAGAAATCCATCGGCAAGGAAGTGATGGATAGCTTTACTCCCGGCATGGTCATTATCGATATCGTTAATAAAGAATTAACGGAATTGATGGGTGGCAGCCAAGCAAAGCTGGCGAAGTCAAACAAGCCGCCGACTGTTATTATGATGGCGGGTCTGCAGGGTGCGGGTAAGACGACAACCTCTGCCAAGTTGGCGAAACTCTTACAGAAGGGTAATCATCGGCCATTGCTTGTGGCAGGAGACATTTATCGTCCTGCTGCGATCAAGCAGCTGGAGGTCCTGGGAGAGCAGATTAAGGTTCCGGTATTCTCACTGGGCGACAAGACTAGTCCGGTGGATATCGCCAAACAAGGTTTACAGTATGCGAAGGATAATAACTTAGATTATGTGATTATCGATACCGCAGGTCGACTGCATATAGATGAAGATCTCATGGATGAACTTAAGCAGATTCACGCTGTAGTGAACCCTGATGAAGTCTTGCTGGTTGTGGATGCCATGACCGGACAAGATGCTGTAAATGTTGCTGACAGCTTCAACAAACAACTTGCCCTTACGGGTGTAGTATTAACCAAGCTCGATGGTGACACTCGAGGCGGTGCTGCATTATCTGTCAAAGCTGTTACCGGCTGTCCGATCAAATTCGCTGCTCTTGGTGAGAAGATCGACGCCTTGGAGCCTTTCCATCCGGAACGTATGGCTTCGCGAATACTGGGTATGGGCGACATGCTGTCGCTGATCGAGAAAGCCCAGTTCAACATAGATGCTGACAAAGCCAAGGAAATGGAACGTAAGATGCGTAATGCGGAATTTACGTTCGATGATTTCTTGGAGCAGATGGATCAAGTGAAGAAGCTTGGACCTATCGATCAGATTCTGGAGATGCTGCCTGGCATGAACAAAGCTAAGGGCATGAAGGATTTGAAGGTTGACGACAAGCAGATGGGGCGCGTTGAGGCTATCGTACACTCAATGACAAAGGCCGAGAAACATCAGCCAGAGATCATTAACCATAATCGCCGTAAGCGTATTGCAACAGGCAGCGGGACTTCAGTTGCTGAGGTTAACCGACTCATCAAGCAGTTTGATGAGATGCGTAAGATGATGAAGCAGTTCTCCGGCATGATGGGCGGCGGAGGCGGCAAAGGCGCTAAGAACGCCATGAAGCAGCTCAAAGGCATGGGCGGCAAAGGTATGAAGTTCCCTTTCCGTTGATCTTTTGAACTTGATCTTAATCAGTTGATTGGTCTTCCCGATGGTCCATAGTACAACATAGGATTATCCTTATGTTTTCTAGATACCGCAAGCATAAAGCGTGTCCCGTCAGGGACGTAAGCGATCATAACACCCAAACGTCCTAGGTAGCGCCATACTGAACACCATCACCAATACGTTTTTGGTGCGGGTGTCCAGAGGGTGCAACCCTTGGGGCCCTCCCTTGGAAGGGAGGGTTTGGGCGGGATCGATATTCTTTTAAGGAGGTGAATTTCGTGGCAGTACGTATTCGTTTGAAACGCATGGGTGCACATAAAGCGCCATTTTATCGTGTAGTGGTTTCTGATTCCCGGTCCCCTCGTGACGGTCGTTTTATCGAGGAAATTGGTTATTATAATCCGATTGAACAACCGGCAGTAGTTAAGATCGATGAAGAGAAAGCTCTTAAATGGCTTCAAACAGGTGCACAAGCATCTGATACCGTTCGCAACTTGCTTTCCAAAGCAGGCGTGATGAAGAAGTTCCATGAGCTTAAACAACAGAAATAATGACTGAATGTGAGGGTGTCCTCTATGGAAGAATTAGTTGGAGTTATTGCTAAGGCTTTAGTGGATCATCCAGATGATGTGACTGTACGGACCGTTGAGAAGGATCACCTGATTGTATATGAACTGTCCGTACATCCTGATGATGTAGGGAAAGTCATCGGCAAACAGGGACGGATCGCGAAGGCGCTACGTACGGTAGTCACATCTGCAGCAGTCAAAAGCGATAAACGTGTAACTGTAGATATTTTATCTTAAGTAGATCGCACAATGAGGGGCTCGGGATAGTATATCCCAGCCCCTTTTTGTTCTATTATATAGAGTAAGAAGGATTAATGAACGTTGCTAAAGGAGAGGTTCACATGACGGAAGATTTATTAACCGTAGGCAGACTGGCAAATACACACGGGATTCGCGGAGAAGTAAAAATATTGTCTTATTCTGATTTCCCCGAAGTGCGTTTTGCACCCGGCAAAAAGCTACTCGTGGTGCCGGAGAATGGGAGTGCTTTTGATGTAATCGTGGAATCCACACGCGAACATAAAGGGATGTATATTACAAAGCTTAAAGGTTATACCAATATCAACCAAGTGGAGAAATATAAAGGCAGCCTGTTAAAGGTGCCAAGCACTGATTTGGTGGAACTGCCGGATAACGAATATTACTTCCATCAGATTATTGGATGTGCGGTTTATACAGACGAGCCAGGTACAGAGCCGCTGGGTATGATCACTGAGATTTTGACCCCGGGAGCTAATCATGTATGGGTTGTCAAACCTTCTAAAGGGGCTGATATCCTTATTCCGGTTATTGACGAGGTCGTGCTTGATGTGGATGTACAAGCTCGCCGTGTAACGATTCATCTTATGGAAGGGCTGCTGTCATGATAAGAATTGATGTGCTGACGCTGTTTCCTGAAATGTGTGAAGGCGTTTTTGGCACAAGTATTCTTGGCAAAGCCCGTGATAAAGGCATTGTATCGTTGAATGCTGTCAATTTTCGTGATTTTTCCGGCAATAAACATAATACGGTAGATGACACTCCCTATGGCGGAGGCGGAGGGATGGTTCTGAAGCCCGATCCGATCTTTGCGGCGGTTGAACACCTGTTGTCCCCTTTACCCGCTGAAGAAGCTGTTAAACCGCGTATTATCCTTATGTGTCCTCAAGGCAAGACCTATACCCAGAAAATAGCTGAGGAGCTGGCTCAAGAGCAGCACCTTATCTTTATTTGCGGGCATTATGAGGGGTATGACGAGCGAATCCGCGAGCATCTGGTAACGGATGAACTTTCCATTGGCGATTATGTACTTACCGGCGGCGAACTCCCGGCTATGACCGTTATTGATTCCATTGTCCGCCTTCAGCCTGGAGCGTTAGGCAATGAGACATCTGCAGTATCTGATTCGTTCAGCACGGGACTGCTCGAGTATCCACACTATACGCGCCCAGCGGAGTTTCGCGGCTGGAAGGTACCGGATATGCTGCTAAGTGGACATCATGCCAATATCGATGTGTGGCGGCGTGAGCAGGCGCTGCAGCGTACCTTAGAACGCCGGCCTGATCTGTTAGAGACAGCAGAACTGACCCCGAAGGATAAACAGATTCTGGAGCGGTTAAAAGGCAGTAGTTCCTAATACGTAGATCTTAATACAATTTTTATAGTTTAAAACTTAAGCACTTTATTGACGTGATCTCACGTTAGTAAAGTGTTTTTTTTTATATCCGCAGAAACGTAAAAAAAGTTTTTGAGATTTGTCATCAAAAGAAATATCGGTGCATATACTGATAAAGTGTGTTAGCAAGCTGATTTTTGGGTAATAAGTAGTGTAGCAGATTAACACATGCAGCTATGTTGCATTTTATTAACGAAAGGAATGAACCGGAGTGACTACGAAAACGCGCGAAGAATTCAAGCAGAACGTGGACGCTGTCCAAAAAGAAGCGGAGCAGCTCCGTACTGTGAGTGATATTATCGATTTTTATAAAAATCGTAAATCTTAAAAATTCCATTGAGAAATAATTTTTCATTGGAATAACCACATAGGATGAGAAATAAACCATTAAGGTCAGGTGAACTGCATGTTCGCGGCTTTAATGGTTTATTTTGTTGTAGGGTATTAAGATTTAATCTGTAAAGTGACTCGATTCGGCTAATGTGAGGGGGGATATTACGAAATCAAAGGTAAAAGTGTACTTGAAAGGGCTAGTATAAGGGGAAATCGCGAAACCAAATGTAAAAGTGCACTTGAACTGGCAGGTATGAGAGGAAATCGCGAAACCAAATGTAAAAGTGCACTTGAACTGGCAGGTATGAGGGGAAAACATGAAATCAAAGGTAAAAGTGCACTTGGATCGGCTGGTATGAGAGGAAATCGCGAAATCAAATGTAAAAGTGCACTTGGATCGGCTGGTATGAGAGGAAATCGCGAAATCAAATGTAAAAGTGCACTTGAATCGGCAGGTATGAGAGGAAATCGCGAAACCAAATGTAAAAGTGCACTTGAATGGGCTCGTGTGTGGGGATATCACGAAATCAAATGTAAAAAGGCCATGAAAAAGACCGTCCGAAGACGGTCTCTCTACCCGGGGCGCTATTTAAAGCTTGTAAGGCCTTGATCCGTATCCCGCGCCACCAACGTAAATATTATTGATTGTTGGTTCGGGTAAGGGATACGTTCAACATGTCATGCTTGATGTGAACGCACCTCCTTTCCTTGTAGGGAGAGTATAGCACAGCCCAGTAGAAATATCCATAAAATTTTAAAGAAAATTAAGTATTTAAAAATAATAGATTCATAGTATCAATTATCAATCGTAATCGCACCGATGGAGGAGGATAATGAGATTAAGGGTCCGCCGCCATTGATCTCACTTTTACCATCCTCCGCCCCGTTTATAACACCAAGTTCACTCTCAATTTCAAGGCTGCATTGAAGTGATTTTGCTAGCGATGCGGATATGCTTCCAATATCTGTTTTGACCTTAAGACTGCTCTTAGCCTTCATATCGGCAATGTCCAGATGAATACTGCCGGTATTAGATTCTACTGTAGATTTTCCTGTAAACGCTGCTCCTGATATTTTTACAGCTCCTACATTGCTGACAATACGGTAGGTTCCTTGCAGATCATGAAGTTGTACCTCGCCCACATTATTAGTGATTTGGTACATATCTACGCTCTCGGGGACTTCTATACTATAATCTATACTGAAATTGGAGTAGTCGAATTTGTCTTGAGCCCAAGTCCACAGATCCTTTTTCGGATTGTTCTTTACATGTGTCGATGCGGTTATTTTGTCACCATTCAACTGGATCGATACTTCTGCATTGTCCATGATTTCCTGACGGTCAGCCTCATGATTGGAATTGTTGTCGAACCAGATCGTAGTATTCACAATGATCTGATTACCTGATGCAGGTTTTACTTCAATCGTTCCCACAGGATTATTGATGCTCAGAACTGTTGAGCTGCCTACTTCCTTAGCTGCAGATAACTTTTTGCTGATTCCCTTGGTTATGATGTGCTCAGATAATTTAATTGCAGAATCCTCTACCGTCTGCTCCAGGCCGGCTGCCGCTTCGCCTAGATCCTGCTGAAGTGCAGTCCCAAGATCCTGTCGAACTTCGTTTTCTCCAATGAGTTCCCAATTGTTGTCCGCTTTGCCAGGGAGCTGTGTACAACCCGCCAGCAGTACCATAGATAACACAACTGCTGCAAGTATCGGCTTATAATTTTGTCTCATTTAGTAAATCCTCCTTATTATATGGTCATTCTTAGTGTTGAATGTTATGTACTATGATTCTGTACTTATATCAGTATATGAGATGGGAATTTATTGGAAAAGGGGCTGAGGGAGGAATTACATACTGGACTTTAGACCAGGATACTTCGATACAGCACCAAAGTTTAACGGAGGAAGTTAATCTGTAGCAAATTCGCTTGTCCCTCTAAAAAAGGTTATCTTATAATAGAGAATATATTTCAAATGCCGTAAGAGAGAAGGTATGGCAAAATGCGATACGCCGTTATTATGTTCCTACTACTAGTATTATTGGCATTCATTTATTTTTTTAACCGCCGAAGAAGAGACCAGAAAGCGGATCAGCGTGTCTCCAAAAATAATGTTATCTCCATGGACAGGCACCGCAATACCAAGAGAAAAAGCGGGGAACAGCCCTGCTCCTCCTGTAAAAAGAAAAATGGAAAGCTAATATTCTACGCCCAGGACAACGGTACAGTGGTCGGATTATGCAAGGACTGCCGTACAAAGGCGAAGAAGCAAGATATGTTACCCATTTAATAGATAAATATAATAATATAAGTTGAAATAAATATTCCATTATGGTATTATTATTTCTGTTGTGTGGAATACGGTGGTCCTCTGCGGATAATGATGGAGAGCTAAGTTCTCTCTGGAAGAGGCATGAACACCTGTACGGAAGGAGGAAGTCATAAATGAATATCCTACAAGCTATTACGCAAGAGCAACTTCGCAAAGATCTCCCTAATTTTCGTCCGGGTGACACTTTGAAAGTGCATGTAAAAGTTATCGAGGGAACTCGTGAGCGTATCCAGTTGTTCGAAGGCGTTGTAATCAAACGTCGCGGCGGTGGAATCGGTGAGACTTTTACAGTTCGTAAAATCTCTTACGGTGTTGGTGTGGAAAGAACTTTCCCATTCAACTCGCCTAAAATCGAAAAAATCGAAGTATCCCGTCGTGGTAAGGTTCGTCGTGCGAAACTTTACTATCTTCGTGAACTACGCGGTAAAGCAGCAAGAATTAAAGAAATCCGTCGCTAGTATAGTGACAAAAGGAAGGGGCTTGATTTCAAGTCCCTTTCGTTTTATCAAAATACAAAGAATTACTATTCATAATAGAGCGCTGGGGAATGGCTTCTCCAAAAAGGCCTCCTGAAGGAGTATCTGTGGAGGGGTTTTTGGCGGGAGTTTTTTTTGTGTTGAATAGTAATGTCAGTATAAGGAGAGGATGGTGAACTATGCAGCAGGATTTGCCGCAGGGACCAGGGGAGACTGGAGAGTCTAGCCAGCAGCTTCCTCCCAAGCAGAAAAATGAAGTGTTGGAATGGTTGAAGGCTATTGCGATTGCTTTAGTACTGGTTGTTCTGATTCGCTGGCTTTTGTTCAAACCGTTTATTGTAGACGGGCCTTCCATGAAGCCCAATTTCCATACCGGAGAACGGGTAATTGTTAACGAGATTTTATACGATATTAGATCTCCTAAGAGGGGTGAGGTCATCGTATTCCATGTGCCGTCAGAGGGCAGAGATTTCATTAAGCGGGTAATTGGTGTGGCTGGTGATAAGGTGAAAGTAGAAGGGGATGTCGTTACAGTTAACGGTGAACCGGTGAACGAAACTTATATTCAAGGTGCGATCGATGATTCGCATAAAAATAACGCTTTGTATAATGATAAGAACTTCCCTAACGAAAAATTCACGGACGGCACTGTGCCGGAAGGGCATATATTCGTAATGGGCGATAACCGCTCAGATAGTACAGACAGCCGGATGATCGGCTTTGTACCTTTGAGGGATATAGTGGGACGGGCAGATTTAATATTCTGGCCTGTGAAAGATATTGAATTGATTAACCATTAATGTATAGAAGTCAAAGGAGGTGACGGCAATGGCCATACAATGGTTTCCTGGTCATATGACGAAGGCTAGACGGCAAATCGAGGCTAAGCTGAAACTGATTGACGTTGCAATAGAACTACTCGATTCCCGTCTTCCTCTTTCCAGTCGCAATCCGATGATTGATGATATTTTGCGGGACAAGCCAAGGCTTATTATATTGAATAAAGCCGATTTAGCGGATCCGGAAGCAACACGGAAGTGGTTGGCATACTTTAAGGCAGAAGGACATGTCGCACATCCTGTAGATGCTTCTACTGGAACAGGTATTAAAGAAATTCCGGAGCAGGTCAAACTGCTCCTAAAGGAAAAGATTGATCGGCAAATTGCTAAAGGTATGAACCCGAGGCCTTCCCGTGCTCTTATCGTCGGTATCCCTAACGTAGGGAAGTCTACATTGATCAACAAAATGGCCGGGAGGCACATTGCTGCGGTCGGTGACCGTCCCGGTGTAACCAAAGGTCAACAATGGATCAAGACTGGTGGAAATTTGGAGCTGCTGGATACCCCGGGTATTCTGTGGCCGAAGTTCGAGGATCAAGAGGTGGGTTACCGTCTGGCGGTAACGGGTGCCATCAAAGAGGAAATCCTCAATATTGAGGAAATTGCTTTTTATGCAGTGAAGTATCTGGTTAAGGATTACGGATCCAGATTTAAAGAGCGCTTCGGAATTGAGAAGCTTCCTGAAGATTTGGAGAATCCGGATGAGATCGTGGCTGTTTTAGAAGCTATAGGACGTAAGCGTGGTTGTCTGATCAGCGGCGGACGGGTAGATCTTGAAAAGGCCTCCCGAACACTTTTGCATGAGCTGCGTGAAGGTAAGCTTGGCCGTTTTACGCTGGAGACTCCATAAACCAGCGCTACATAGAACGGGAAATAAAGTTGTAAATGGATGGAAGAGCCAGCCGATTGTCGGTTGGCTCTTTTTTTATTTTTCTTGTCTAAAAGTCACTTTTTGAACAATTTAACAAGACTATAGAGGGATGACCCCATAAGCGTTCCTATGGTAAGCTGATGTGTAAGCGTTTTGGAGAATTTATAATTGGCGGTGAAGGTAAAGTGAGTACTATTGATATGCTGTTATATGAAAAAGAGTGCTGGGAGCAGTCTTTTCGCCACATTGCTGGTGTAGATGAAGTGGGTCGGGGTTGTTTATTCGGAGATGTTGTGGCGGCGGCCGTTATTTTACCGGAGGGACTTATTATTGAGGGTGTGGATGATTCCAAAAAGCTGTCTGCCAAGAAAAGAGATGCCTTATTTGAAGTTATTATGGAGCAAGCTCTGGCAGTCGGCGTGGGGCATGTGGATTCCCGTGTGATCGATGAGATTAATATAAAACAGGCTTCAAGATTAGCTATGAAAAAAGCGATTGAGGGCTTAAATCAGGTCCCGGATTATATGCTGGTTGACGCCGAAAAGGTAGATTTGCCTCTCCCTCAGCGGGCTATTATTAAAGGGGATGCGAACAGCCAGTCGATTGCTGCTGCATCTATTGTGGCCAAAGTAACGAGAGACAGACTATGTGAAGGTTTGTGGCATGAGTGGTATCCGGATTATGGAATTGCGATACATAAGGGGTATGCGACCAAATTGCATAGGGAACAAATTACGACTCTAGGGGCGACACCGATGCATCGGCGCAGTTTTCTAGGGAGAATAATGGCAGAACAGCAGACCCTTTTTTAGAGTGAAACAAAATGAGAGTCATATGCCGATATAAATACTAAAGATAATAGGATAAAAGATAAAAGTTAGTAGATAGAAAGAATGTTGAATAGAAGGGAGGGTGCAGAATGAACATTGGATCCATGATTCGTGGACTTCTCGGAGATAGCAAGGTGGGAGAACCGAAATCGTTAGAACTAAAAGAAGGGCAGATTGTGCGTGGTGTCGTTCTTAGTGTATCGGAATCGGGTAAAGAAGCGGTTGTCCAGATCCAAGGCACCCCGGTTCGTGCGGAACTGGAAACACCGTTGCAGGTAGGGCAAACGATGAATCTTCAGGTGTCTCCTCCCGGCGAGGGAGGTCTTCCCGTATTAAAGGCCGTATCCATGGGTGAAGCTGCTTTGGTCTCTCCGCAAAGTATGGGCGAAGCGTTGGAAACTTTGGGTCTATCAGATGCTAAAGCAGGTCGTGAAATTGTACAGGCGATGCAGGCCGGGGGAGTTCCTCTTACCAAGGAAACTGCGGAGATGCTGAAAGCAGTCATGAATGCCAAGCCTGCGGGAGTTCCGACAGAGCAGTGGCTGGAAGCCGCAGTTATCTCCGTTAAAAGAGGGCTGCCAGTTACAGCTGAGAGTGTAAAGGGATTGCAGCAAGCTGTCTTTGGACCGCAGCTTCATCAGCTGTTAGCCAATTTGGAGGAGCAGTTAAATGTATGGGTAGGGCAAAAGAATGGAGGCGGAGAAGGAGCGACATTAACAGGTGTTCCTATCCTTCCTTCTTCTGAGGCCGAGATTACAAATAGTATGCCGAAAGCTTCAAGCACAGGGGAAACAGCATTACTAACGGCAGCGGACGATGGAGTCTCAGACTCAAGCACAGGGAAGTTACCCCTGAACAGCTTGGAGAAAGGTATTACATCATCCAAAGGAACGGGAGCTGTCCCTACCGGAAACGGTGATGTGAGTCAAGCGGTAAACCTAACGGATGAGGCCTCGGACGGAGGGCGTAATCTACCTAGCGGGGTTCGTACTGGAGCGGGGGAATCCGCAGTTACTATTGGCAATGGGTTTACTCAAGTCCCGAATGGTTCTGCAGCGGTGGGAGCTCCAGGAACCTTAGCAGGGAGTAGTCCAGCGAGTCAATTGCAGGATATGAACGGTATATCCGGTGCGGAAAAAGGCAATGTGAATTCAGCTAGTAATCTCCCTGTAGGTAAAAGTGCCGAGGGTGCTGGGATTGCAACTACAGCAGTTAAAGTTGCTGGAGATGGAGGTGGTTCTTCCGCAGCAGTGAAAGATCCGACTGCTGGAGTCACTACAGGGGCCGCTGGCAACCTTACAGCGGTTATGGAGGGTGCTGGCAATCGTACAGCTCCATCCGCTCCTGCCCTGCTCGCGAAGCTGCAGGGCGTGCTTACGGAGCTGCGCGGCACCCTGCCGCAGCTCGCCGCTGTCCCGCTCGCTGCCGCGGCGGGACAAGAACCGGCCCCCGCTGCGGGGACACCGCGCGTGGGGGACAGCCCTGCAGCCGCTGCGCAGCCGCTGCAGGGCGCACCCGCTCCCGCCCACGACACGGAGTCGTGGGTGGGGCGGGTGCTGAAGCTGCTCGGTGCGGAGCACGAGCAGCAGGCCGTACGCGGCGGGGCAGCCATCGCCGCAGAGGCGCGTCCCGTGGCGGCAGGCACCGCCACGGATGGGCGTTCAGCGCCGATGTCATCGGCGCTGAACGCTTCTGTCGGCGAGGGAGAGAACGCCGACACGCTAAAGGGCGTGCTGCTGCAAGTACTGGGCAGCAGCGAGGTTCCGCCGGCTCTCAAGGAAGCCGCCAGTCAACTGGTGCAGCATATGACCGGTCAGCAGTTGCTGCTGAACACGGACCGTACGGCACCTTTTGCTCAGGTGACCCTGTTTTTGCCCCTTCAAGGGCCGAATGGGGAAGAGACAGCATCCGTCCATATTCAATCTAGACGGGGACGGAAGGGCGAACTCGATGCGGCAAATTGCCGACTATGGTTCGATCTGGACATGAAGCGGCTGGGTCAGACACTTGTTGACGTTCAGGTGGTGGATCATATCGTAAGCTTGAAGCTTCATAATAATGAACCTTGGGTCCTGGAACTGCTGGAGAACCGGCGTGATGAGATCAAAGCAGCGGTAGAATCAATTGGATACCAGCTGTCAGGACTCAAAACAGAGCCGCTCCCCGTTCTTAAAGCAACCGATTCTGATAAAAATCTTGGGAAGCTTACTGATTTTGTTCCCGATTCCTATAAAGGGGTGGATTATCGGATATGAATGAGCAGCCCGATCAGGTTTCACAAAGACTCAAAAAAGCAGTCGCTCTCAAATACACTCCCGGCCAAAGTGAAGCTCCGATAGTAGTAGCCAAGGGTCAAGGAGCTGTGGCGGATATTATATTGCAGAAAGCTAAGGAGAATGGTGTTGCTGTACAGGAGGATGCCGCATTGGTAGAGGTGCTGTCGAAGTTGGATCTTGACCAGCAAATACCGGCTGAACTTTATCAGCTGGTGGCCGAGGTACTGAGCTATGTTTATCAAAGCGACCGGGCAGCGGGGGCGCGGAAGTTGAAATGAACAATCTGACTCCTGGAGCGAAATATAACCGCAAACAGAAGGGAAATGCCGCTGAAGAAGCTGCTGCTCAATATTTATCTTCCTTAGGCTATGAAATCATTGAACGGAATTGGCGATGCCGTAGCGGTGAGATTGACATTATTGCCTGGGAACGGGGTCGTCTTATTTTTGTGGAGGTACGCAGCCGTAGTAATAGAACTTTACAGGGAAGTCCGGAAGAGTCAGTAAACGTTCGCAAAATACAACAAGTACGCAGCGTAGCGGAATTTTATTTGTATATAAAACGCCAACCGGAGGGTCCTCTTTCTTTCGATGTAATCAGTGTGATATTGAATAGCGATTTGAGCGTGGCCTCATTGAACCATATCAGGGAAGCCTTTTAGGCTGAGATCTGTATGGATTTGGTGAAATATCGACAATTATTTTGTAAAAGATCAATCAGGCCCGCTTCAAATGGGTCATTTCCAAAAAGAAATGGGTAAACAGTTAGTGTACTTTTTCAAAGCCAAGTAAAGGTGGGCTGTCCGAGTGAACGAAAAACCCTTTGAAATCCAAGTGAGTTTTGCATGTCAGCATTGTGAACGGAAAATTGAAGTGGTATTCAGCGGGGAGCCTGTGTCCGTTGTATGCTGCCCGGATTGCCGTAAAACATTTACCGTCATGCGGCCAACTGTGGCCGAAGAAATATTGATTGATTGGGAAAATGAAGCCATGTTCCAAAAAATTCGTGCGGATAAGACGCAGTCCAATAATAGCAGTTTAATGGCACTGGTTATACAAGTGGTGGAACTCTTAACCTGGCGAGATAAAGGCGATGGACAGGTTGAGGCCATTAGAGCTATGCGTGAATGGCTCATTGAGAATGAATCGGTATCACCCATTGCAGAATTTATCCAGATTGCTGATAAACGACGTCGATTCCGCAAATGATAGGTAATGAAGTGAACACCCTGTATAAAGCTCCGAGCTTCCCCAGATATTGGAGAGCCGGAGCTTTTTTACATTAGCGCCTCATAGTACAATGGCTAAGAAGACTGAAGGGATCGAAAGGGGATTTGTTAACAATGGGTAATGTACTCTTTACATCAGATCACCATTTTGGGCATAAGCATATTATTGATTTTGAATCCCGTCCGTTTTCAGATGTGGAGCAGATGAATGAATTCATGATAGAAAGCTGGAATTCTGTTGTAGGAAAAGAGGATCAGGTTTTTCATCTGGGTGATTTTTCATTTCTGAACAAGGAAGCTACAAAGGCAATTCTCGCAAGACTAAACGGCTACAAAATACTGATCATGGGTAACCACGATCGTGGCAGGGGTCGGGATTGGTGGCTTGATGCAGGTTTTGGTGAAGTGTCTGCATATCCGCTGATTTATAAGGATTTCTTCATTCTCTCCCATGAACCTATGTACATGAACAAGCATATGCCTTTCGTAAATGTGCACGGTCATATTCATGGTCAGAAATATGAGGGCAACAGTTATTTCAATATTTGTGTGGAGCACTGGGACTATAAGCCGCTGACCTTTGAAGAAATCAGAGCAGCGGTGGTTCCAAGTGAAGAGGGGTAATTGATTTACCATTCTTGATGAGGTTACTCCTCAACCGACACTTGCCGATCCAAATTGCGGTATTGAACAGCTTCCGCCAGATGCGCGGAGGTAATTTCAGAGGCGCCGTCCAGATCGGCGATGGTACGTGACAGCTTGATAATGCGATCATGCGCGCGCATGCTAAGCCCTAGCGTTTCCAAGATATGATGAAGCATTTCTGCTTCTTCCGCTCCAAGTCCGGCAAAACGGCGAAGGGCTGTACCGGATAATTCACTATTCCAGGATATGGATAGATTCTTGTACCGCTGCATTTGGATGATCTGTGCTGCAGCTACATGAGCCCGCATTTCCATAGAAGAGAGAACAGGCCCTTGGCGGTCCAATTCTTTAGGTCGGGGTACATCAACCTGCAGGTCGATACGATCAAGCAGCGGCCCTGATATTTTGGACCGATACAGAGCTATACGAGCAGGACTGCAGGTACACCGCTGTTGCGGATTTCCGCTTCCCAGAAATCCGCAATGACACGGATTCATCGAACAAGCCAGCATGAACTGGGAGGGAAAAGTAAAAGCCGCCCTTGCCCGGCTAATTGTGACCAAGCCATCCTCAAGAGGCTGGCGCAATACCTCCAGAACGTTGCGAGAGAACTCCGGGAGCTCGTCCAGAAACAGAAGCCCTCGATGAGCAAGGCTGACCTCTCCCGGTTTGGGGATTCCGCCACCTCCAATGAGTCCAGCGGCCGATATCGTATGGTGAGGTGAACGAAAGGGGCGGCTGCGCAGCAGTCCGCTGTGAGCATCCTTCAGCTTACCGGCAGCGCTGAATATTTTGGTGACCTCCAGTGCTTCGCTGTCAGAGAGAGGAGGCAGAATGCCGGGCAGGCGTTTAATCAGCATCGTTTTTCCTGTTCCGGGAGGGCCAATGAGTAGAATGTTATGCATTCCGGCTGCAGCAATGGTTAAGGCTCTTTTGACATGATATTGTCCAATTACATCACTGTAATCGTCATCCATCTCGGATTCGGGAGAGGAGCTGGCGGAGGGGAGGGATATTTGGGGTATATATTTCAAATGTTCCAATGAAAGAGCTAAGACAGGCGGCTGTTCTTTGGTAGCTGAACCAAGGCTGGTGGTAACAGGGAATCCCATAGAAGAGGTTGCTGTTGTCTGATGTTCTTGCTCTATACTTATAGCCCCTGTATGTTGCTTATATGATCCATGTTCACCTACAGAATTCCTATCCGTATCGGGCGGCGGAGTAACTTGGCCCGGGTCAGGCAACTCTCTCAGATGATCGGCGGCATACACAGTCATGCCGCTGATGAGTGAAGCTTCCGCTGCGTTCCCGCGCGGAAGGAGTACGGCCCGAAAGCCTGCCCGACGGGCGGCTTCCACCATCGGCAGCACACCGGTCACTGACCGCAGGCTGCCGTCTAGAGCAAGCTCTCCGATCAGCAGCATCTCCCCGGCAGCAGGCATGACAAGCTGGCTGCTTGTCGTGAGGATGCCCAGGGCGATGGCTAGATCGAAGGCCGAGCCTTCCTTGCGCAGGTCCGCCGGCGCAAGGTTGATAGTGATACGCTGCTGAGGATAGCGGTACCCGCAGTTTTTTACAGCAGCCCGAACCCGTTCTACCGCCTCACGAATGGCGGAGTCGGGCAAACCGATAATATTCGTCTGAGGCAATCCGTTCGCCAAATCTATTTCGACCCCGATCATTACGCCCTCTATACCATATAAACATGCACTGTGCATTTTTCCATACATAACAAAAAAACACCTCTTCTCTGGGATTGAGCCCTATGCGGGCTGTAAGGTTCCAGAAAAAGGGTGCTTCCTCATCTTCCGATTTTTAAACTTTGTTATTTTATTATGGCTCTTTCTCGAAATCAGTGCTTGATTTTCCGTTTACGTCACTGTGCCGGGAACGATTTCGATTTAACTTCGCCTGATGTTTCACCGGGTTT